>JAEWBG010000078.1 GCA_023391335.1 Pseudomonadota bacterium
CCCGCTTCCCGCTTCCCGCTTCCCGCTTCCCGTTTCCCGCTTCCCGCTTCCCGTTTCCCGATCCACGATCCACGCTTCCCTCTCTTCAGTACACTACCAACCAAGACCTCCAGCGGGACGCCAAACAATGAAAAACTCGCGATTCCTCACGCGAATGCAATTTGCGCTTGCTGGCATCGGGAGCGCATTCAAAACCGAGAAGAGCTTCCGCACTCAGGTTCTGGCGGCTGCGGCCGTGATCATTGCGCTGGTACTCATGCGTCCGTCCGCGGTGTGGTGGGCTTTGATCATCGGCGTGTCCGCGTTGGTATTGGTCACCGAACTGCTCAACACCGCGATCGAGCATTTAGCTGATCACCTGCACCCGGAAGTCCACCCGCAGATCAAGATCGTCAAAGACTGTGCAGCGGGCGCGGTGCTCATTGCGAGCCTATGCGCAGCGGGGGTCGGCGCTGTGTTCGTTTACGCCTATTTTTTTGGGCGCTGATGCCGCTTCACTCGAGCGAGGCGGAATACATCAACATCGCCCCGCCATCTGGAGTGGGCATGAGTTGGACATGTGCACGCCGTCGCCGCGCGTCTTGTTGGCTCATCACGAAGTCAGCAGTCGAAATCCCCAAACCCGCTCCCGCGACAGTGTCGGATAGCCAGTGAACGTTTCCGCGTAGGCGCAAATAGACCGTGGCACCGCCGATGCCATAGCCGAGCGCGCGACGCAGCCATCGATAACGATCGTTGCCGCTCTCGGCGAGAACGGTACCGACTGCAAACGCCAGGCTCGTGTGCATGGATGGAAACGAATTACCGCTCTTGAACCAATCGCTCTTCTGGTCGGTGTCGTTGGGCCGTTCGCGGCGAAACGCGTACTTGAATACCGTCGAGCTGAACGCGGTCAGTCCTGCCGCTTCGAACATCGCCCACCCTTCATTTTTGCCCTGCTCACTGCCGCTGAGTTCGGCGCCGGCCCACGTACCAGCCAGCACGAGTGCAGTGGGCACGAAATCTTTCATCGAACCTGGATCATTGCCCGGTTTTGCCGCATGCGATCGAACCACGAAATGATTCCGCACGTCGTCGTCATATTGATACGCAACGGCAGTGGTGCCCGCGAAGAACGCGAACTCGGTCCAGTCGCCTCGATCCCATCGCAGCGGCGCGGTCGTATAGCTCTTGAAGTCGTCCCAGGTAGTCTCGATCCGAGATTGCGCGTGGGCCGTAGAACTGCAGAGCGCGAACGCCGCCGCGAGCGATGCCAGAAATCGACGGCTGAGACGGCTTAATGAATAAGTCACGGCTACTTCTTCTTTGCTGAGCGTTTACGTAGGACGCTCGCATGGTACGAAATCATTCGGACAAAAAAAGACCGGGCCAGGCCCGGTCTCTTCTTTGCGGCGAACTATCTAAGCGATCAACCGCGGCCTTCGGCCAAAGCTGCGACCAGCGCGCCTCGTGCCGTGGCGCTGAGCGGATCGCTTGCCATGCGAACTTCGGAGATTTGCAGCGGCAACGTGCGACGGCGCAGCGCCTTCTCGAAGCGATCACGGAAGCCGTTCGGCTTGGACGTGCCGCCTGCCAACACGATCGGCAATGCCTGACTCGTGCGCGGCAGCTTCTGCGAGTGCGACAGATTCTTGACCAACGCCTCGACGAGGTTCTCGATCAGCCGGTCGTAGTAGATGTGCAGCGCCTTGTCGATCTTGTCGGCACGTGGATGATTCAGATCCAGCGTTTCCTCTTTGATCGCCTTCACGCGCGTCGCGGGCTCGTGGACGACCGAACCGACAGAACTGTCGACAAAGTCGCCGCCCTGCGGAATGCTGAAGGTCAGCGATGGGATCGATAGATACGACAGCGCAACGTTGCACATGCCACCGCCGCACGAAATGCCGATGCCCGTGAAGCTTTCCTTGGCGAGTTCGGCGAGCACGACCGCCAGACCTTCATTGATGGCGAGAGCGGTGTAACCGCGATCGCGCAAATAGCGTTTCAGTGTTTCTTCGTGATACGTGATCTCGGCGCCCATGTCGCTCGAAGCGGCAGGAACCGAGAACGCGAGCAATTCGCCTGATGCGCGGGCCGGCGGAATCAGCGAACCCAAGATGGTTTCAAGCACGTGCGTTGCTTGCGGTTCGCCCGGATTCAGAATGCCCTTCGCCATCGGGCGGCGCACTTCGGCATTGAACATGTGTGCGAATTGCTCGGACGCCGAGCCATAGACAATGAGCTCATCGCCTTCGCGGTAAAACGGAATCTTGCTCTGCTGCAGCGTGCTCTCGTGCAAGGACGAATACGGCACAGCGAAGAATGCATTGAGCTGCGCATCCGTATCCGAGCGGTTCGAATCGCCGCGTGCCGCGACCACCTTGCTCGTGCCCACATCGAGCCCGATACGAGTGCGTGTGTTGCCCGCGCTATACGTTGCGCCGCCCGCTGCGCTGCCCGTCTCTGCCGAAGTCTCGTTACGATCGTCCATAGCCCTATCCTCGCTTGTCGGTGTGTCGTGTCACTTCATCTGCCACATTCTCGAGCGATGGGGCTTCTTGAACCCACTTTTGGTAGCGCAGTTGATGGTCGCGCTTGATCGCATCGAGAGTCATGCCCTTACTGCGCGCCTCTTCGGTGAGCAACTGTTCCGCGGCAATCAAACCGGGCCAACGCTCACCGACGGCGTGCAGAAATTCATCGTCATATCCGAATCCAAAAATTGCGATGCTCGGCAGCGGTTGCGCGTATTGATCCGGTAAACCGAATGCTTCGAAGGGGAAGCCTCGCGCCCAATCGCGGTGATAGCCGATCAATCGCTTGCTGGGATTTACGCTGGTGAGCCCGTGCGTTACGCACATTTCGGGCGCGATGGCGAATCGCTGGCGCAGCAGATTCGTGAGATTG
This sequence comes from Pseudomonadota bacterium, assembly GCA_023391335.1. Classification (GTDB taxonomy): domain Bacteria; phylum Pseudomonadota; class Gammaproteobacteria; order Steroidobacterales; family Steroidobacteraceae; genus Steroidobacter. The sequence continues at coordinate 2,890 of JAEWBG010000078.1, forward strand.
CGCCCGGCAATGAGTTGCGCTCGGGTGATCGGCAAGGTGCGCCCGCCATCCCACCGCGACTCGAACGAGACCCCCAGAAATGCCGAATTGAGATCGAGGTAGACCTCATCGTTGCGAGCCCAGATCGAACGCCCCGCGTGATTGGCGCGCGTTTCATCTTCGACCACTCGGTAGACGCGGCCGAATCGATCGATCAGATAGTTGTATGCCTGTTCGCGCCGCAGATATCGCAGCAGGTTCTCCGAACTCTTACGCAATTGCTGCTGGAAACCTTCTTCGAGCGGCCACAGATCGCTTTCCGAGGTGTGAAACAGGATGCCCGCCGGTTTCGTATAAACCTCTTTCTGCAAGCCGCCTTCGCGACGATACACGTGATATTGGCGGGGCTTGCCCGCCACCGCGTAGCTCGTCTCGATACGCAGCCCATTGCTGTACAACTCCCACCCTGGCCCGCGATCGGCGAGCCAAATCGTGGAAGGCGTGATGCCCAACGTTTCTTGGGGAAGCGATTCCGCCACAGGCATCGCGGCCTCGGTGGACTCGGCGGCATCCGGTGGCTGGATCTCATTCTCAACTTTCAAGCTACCAACGGGCGCTTGCGGAGGCGGCTCGATCTTCACCGCGAGGCCCGCGAGCATCGCAGGGATGATGAGTACTGCTGCAACAACCGACCCCAACACCGTCCAGCGTGCCTTGCGACGTGCTGCCAATGTCTCTTCACCGACCGCCTGCTTGGCGCCACCGTCCTGCAGCACCGAATCCAGCGCTTCCAGACCGCGCAATCGATACAACGCCTTACGAGCCGCTGCCGTCGGGAGCCTGCCGACTCGGGCTTCGTCCCCCGCATCCAGCGCAGAGCGCAGATAGCGCAACTTCACGACCGGATCGTCGATATCGTCCGTGATGCGCGAGAGTTCGGCCCCCATCTCGTGATTGCAGGCGTGCCGCTCGCGGCGATACGTCTCGCTGACGCGTTCGGGATGGAAACTGGCGGAGGCCATCTTGCTACAGTGAATTCGAGATAGATAACGTAATGCGATGCCAGCGCTGCTTATGCCCTCATCCCCTTAAGGACGCAATAAGAAGAAAGCGGATACCGATTAGCGGATCGGCGGAGCCGCCGAGCGGTGCGCGCACCCCTCTTCCCCGCGCACGGACCCTCACTTCTCACCTTTACGCTGCTTCCAAGTTAGGATTGCCGGCAAAGCGCATGGCATTGCGCACCTCCTGAACTCCATCACGCCCCCACTGCGAAGCCTCACGGCACGCCCAATGCTGCTCAACGATCAGATCCTCGAGTTTCTGCACCGGGCGGTATCGATTGTCACGTCATCCCGCAATGAACGGCTGGTTCCCTCGCTCGTACGCGCACGCGGATGGCGCGCAATCGGCTCCCCACCCACGCGGTTACGAATTTTCGTCTCGAGTGCGGCGGCGGCCAGTCTGCTCGATGACGTTCGTTGCACGCAGCGGATCGCCACCACGTTCTCTCATCCGGGCACACATCGCGCGATGCAGTTCAAGGGAATGGATGCGGTGGTGATGGCCGTCGATAGCGAGGACACGGAAGCGATCGCACGGTATGTCGACGCTTTCGCAAGTCACATTGCGACGCTCGGCTTCGAAGAACACTTCCTGCGCGCGTTCATAGATCCGCAACTCGGCGATGACGTAGCGATCGAATTCACGCCGACAGACATCTTCCAACAGACCCCCGGACCGAACGCCGGTGCTCGGCTCGCGACGCCATGAACGAACTGACGCTCGATGCGATTCGCGATTGCTTCGATGGCGATATCCCTGCCGTCATCGCCACGTGCGCGCCCGATGGGACGCCGAACTGCAGTTTCGCGTCCGAAGTGCATTTCGTAGATGCAGAGCACGTAGGGCTGTCGTACCAGTTCTTCAACAAGACGCGAGCGAATGTGTTGGCGAATCCGTACGCATGCGTGATGGTGTCGCACCGCTATACCGCAGTGTCATATCGCATCGACGTGCAATATCTGCGCACCGAAGAAGCCGGTCCCATATTTGAAAGCATGCGAGCGAAGCTCGCGGGCATTGCATCGCACACCGGCATGAGCGGCGTCTTTCGTTTGCAAGGTGCGGACATCTATCGCGTGCTCAAGATCTCTGCCATTGCGGGACGCGCATTGCCGACCCCGCCCAAGAAGAGCTTGCTTGCTGTGGTACGCAATTACTCGCAAGCCACATCGCAGTGGAACGAGCTTGCGATGCTGCTCGAAGGCACGCTCGCGATGATCGAATCGCTGCTCGGCGTGCGTCATTCCATGATTCACTGGCTCGACGAATCGGGCGAGCGTCTGTTCGCGGTGGCAAGTCGCGGGTACGCGCAGTCAGGCATCGGCTCGGAGGTTCAACTGGGCCAGGGCATTGTCGGTTCCTGTGCGCGCGCCTGTACCGCGATTCGCATCAAGCATGCGACGAGCGATTACACCTACGGCCGTGCCGTGCGCGAGAGCGTGCGTCAGAGTCATCTTGCCGATCGGCTCGAAGCGGAAATTCCGCAGCCCGGCCTGGTCTCTCCGGGCAGCCAACTTGCGGTACCGATTACCGCACGCAAACACCTATTGGGCGTGTTGTATCTCGAGAGCGAAGCAGAATCGCGTTTCGGGTACGACGAAGAAGATGCAGTCGTCGCGATCGCAGATCATTTAGGTCTGGCCGCGCAATTGCTGGAGCAGTCGGCGGAGCGACAGGATGTTCAGGCGCATCCGGCGCCAACCAAGTCCGAAGTGGCGGGCCGGCCGGTCACGATTCGTCATTACCGTGCGGACGACACGATCTTTGTTGGCGACGATTACCTGATCAAAGGCGTAGCTGGCGCGATTCTCTGGAAACTGCTGCGAGAGTACGAAGCCCAAGGCAAGCAGGAATTCACCAATCGCGAATTGCGGCTGGACTCATCGCTCCCGTTGCCCGATTTATCCAGCAATCTCGAAGCGCGCTTGATCCTGTTGCAGCGACGTCTCGCCGAGCGCTGCGCATTCATCGGCATTGAAAAAAGTGGGCGCGGCCGCTTTCGTTTGCGAATCGCGCGCCCACTGCAATTGCTCGACGCGAGCTAGCATGGCGGCCAATGCGAAGAATGCAAACCGGACGCAACGCAAAGCGCACAAGGAGATCAGAGAGGATCAAGAAAATCGACGAGCCAGAACATCAGATTCCACGGAGCTCGGCATTCTTAGGCGGCTGATATTCGTTCAACGCCTAACATCATTAGTACTGAATTCGATCTGTGTGTCCTTTGTGTTACGTCCGAGTCTTCGGTTTGATTCCGAATGCACATCCCTGTGCACGATTCAGATGTGGAAAACCAATGGGCTAGGCCTGCAGTGCACGCTGCAACTTGAACCAATCGCGCTCGCTTAGCACGTCCCGCGCCAGTCCCAACATTGCTTCATAGGCTTCGGGCGGTGCGCTTGCACGCATGCCAAGGAACACGTGCATGCGCTCCGTTGGATTCAAGTACGGCAACATCCAGCGCATCGAGAATGCCTTTTCCTCCGGCGGGACGGTCGCAAGTAGCGCGTCGTGGATAGCCATCAACTCACCATCCGTGTAACACGCCTCGAGCACGGACTGATTGTGCGTCTCCTCGATGTTCATGTGCTCGAAGTTCTCAGCAACGAAAACACCGAGCGCCGAATAGAGCTCATCTGCGAGACCGGCGCGTGCGGCGACCGGTGCACCCCACAGCGCTGCAACCTGCGCTTGCAAGCGCGCGATCGCCTCAAGGTGCTCTACGTGATCATCTGCAGTATGGAGCGACGAGTCCGACTGGCGTGCTTCCAACGCGGGATGAATGAACTCGTTCTCGTGATGCACATGTCCGAGGCAGAACTCTAGCAACGCATCCGTTTGCCCGAGCGCCTGCCCCATCTCAGCGGCATCCTCGATGTCCATCCGCCCTACGCGTGCCAACGTATCCATCATCAACCCACGGATTCCCTTGTGAATCGCGCGATAGATCTGAAAGCGCGGCTGACGAGCGGCTTGAGTAGGTTCCGCCTGAGCGACTGTTGAGCTAACTGCGTTCATAAATTCCCCGAATTGATTTACCGCGACTTGCGGCGATGGGGAGAATCGTAGAAGCGGCGAGGACAGCCGTTTCCTAAATGAGAGGTAAAGGAATGCTAAAAGAACCTTAAAGAGCGGAGTGACTTGTGACTAGCGGATAGTGACTAGGCCAAGCCGCGCCTGCGGCGATCTGCGTCGCCGTGCCGGAACTGAATGTGAATGAACTGATTCGACTAAGGGCGCGGGTGGCGGCCCCATTGCACACGACGGACCATTCTGGCCAGTCACAAGTCACTAGTCACGAGTCACTACTTAGCTCCCCTTCCCACTTCGACACCACCGCCGTGGCGATGCTATTGCCGATGACATTGGTGGCGGAGCGGCCCATGTCGAGGAAGTGATCGACACCGAGCAAGAGCAGCAAGCCCGCTTCGGGAATGTTGAACTGCGAAAGCGTTGCGGCGATGACGACCAATGAGGCGCGCGGAACGCCGGCGATGCCCTTCGAGGTAAGCATCAAGATCGCGACCATCATGATTTGCTGCCCCAGCGTCAACTCGATGCCGTAGACCTGCGCGATGAACATGACGGCGAACGTGCAGTAGATCATCGAGCCATCGAGATTGAACGAGTAACCCATCGGGAGCACGAAGCTGGCGATGCGATTGCTGCAACCGAAGCGTTCCAGCTCTTCGAGGGTCTTGGGATAGGCCGACTCGGAGCTCGCAGTCGAGAAGGCCAAGATGACGGGCTCGCGAATTCGCCGCACGAGCACGAGCACGCGTCGGCCGAGAAAGATCGAGCCCAAAGCGACCAGCAATGCCCAAAGGATGAGCATCGCGAGATAGAACTCGCCCATGAACACGCCGTAGACGCGGATGATGTCGATGCCTTCGCTGGCGACCGCATTGACCAATGCGCCGAACACAGCCAACGGCGCGAATAGCATCACGTAAGCAGTCACCTTCAGCATGATGTGAGACACGGCATCGAGCACTTCGACGACCGCTCGGCTGCGCTCGCCGATCGCTGCCATCGCTGAGCCGAAGAACACCGCAAACACGACGATTTGCAGGATCTCGTTGCGTGCCATCGAATCGATGATGCTCGTCGGAATCGTGTGCTGGAGAAATCCCTGCAAAGAAAGCGCACTCGCCTCCACATCGGAGGCACTCCCCGCAGGCGGTGTGAGGTGCATCGTCTTGCCCGGCTCGAACAGTTCGACCAGCACCATGCCGAGAACGAGCGACACCACCGACGCAAACATGAACCAGCCAAGCGCTTTGCCCCCGATGCGTCCGACGGTCGCGATATCGCCCATCTTGCCGATGCCGACCACCAGCGTTGAAAACACCAAGGGCGCGATGATCATCTTGATCAATCGCAAGAACACCATCGGCAAGAGCGATGCGAGTTCCGCAACACGCGGTGCAGATTCCGCAAACCAGGTGTGCGCGACATACCCCACGATGAGACCGGCGATGAGGCCGATCAGAATGAAGCGCGTGAGGCGATTGGTTTGCATACTTTTAGTGTGCAGCGACGAGTAGGAGGGCGCCAAACGCGACGCGATACCAAGCGAAGATCGTGAAGCGATGCGTTTGCACGTACCGTAGCAGCCACTTCACTGCGATAAACGCAACGATCGCGGAGACGACGAAACCCAGCGCCAGCGAACCCCAGTCCTCATTCTGTAGACCGCCATGCTTGTAGACGTCGAGCGCCTCGTAACCGGTGGCCGCAAACATTGTTGGGATTCCCACCAGGAACGCGAATTCTGCCGCGGCCGGACGAGAAGTAAGCCCCGCAAACATGGCGGCGAAAATCGTTGCGGCGGAACGGGATACACCCGGAAATACTGCAGCGACGATCTGAGCGAGGCCGACCCACACAGCGACAGACCATGTGAGTTCATCGCGGGGCGCCTGGCGCGATGCGAAGTATTCGGCCGCGAAGATCACCAGACCGCCGACGACCAACGCGATCGCGACGGGGGCAATCGTTTCAGGCAATGAGAGTCCCATCTTCTTCGCCACGAACCCACCCACGCCGGTGATGAAGAACGAGACGGCCAGCTTGTACACATAGTCGCGGTTTTCAGGTTTCGAGAAGTGCAGCAGTAAGTCCCACAAACGGCGCCAATAGATCAATACGATCGCAAGAATTGCACCGGCCTGGATCGCGATGTTGAACAGATCGGAGCGCCGCCCAAGCCAGTGCTCTGCAATCAATAAATGTCCGGTACTGGAGATGGGCAGAAACTCGGTGATGCCTTCGATGATGCCGAGCAGAATGACCTGGACGAAATTTTCCACGAATGTGTCTCGCAACCTTGGGATGTGCCCACCGACGCTCGTGCCGTTCTCGGGCGCGCGAATAGTAGCAGCCCCGGACCAGGCGATTGCTTAGAAAGCGTTAGGGACATCTTTCGCTGCGGCCGTGATCCTTCGAAAGACCAGCAAGGAATTGCGCGTTCCTACAAAGCTCACCTGACCGGCGCGTCAGCGTTCGCCAAATCCATAAATGCCGCCGAACATCAGCGAGTGAAGTTGAGCACTCGCTCGCAATCTTTTTTGTTCCCCGCACACCAGCGATTTCGTGTCGCGATTTGCATGAGCTGTGTGACATCTCGGCAACGTCGCTTGCGCCGGAATCAGACGTTCGCTGCCCTCATCGCAAGCGACGCACGGATTCCCCTACTGCGCCGGCATCGCTCCCCGCATCGTTGCGTTACCGCTCACATGCCTGGTTTTCAAGCTTTGTCGCGCATCGACGCTACGTGCGCTGCCATGCAGAGATACCTGCGGGCGATGTTTCGATCAACAGAGGAAAATCATGTTTCGATCTATGACGGCCGTGGCCATCGCAGGCCTGGCGAGCGCGACGTCCGCGCAGGCTTTCGATTTCGATCCCAACGTCTTTTCGTTCAACGGTTTCGGCACGCTCGGGGCTGTGTATTCGAGCGAGGATCAGGCGCTTTTCACCGGACCGGGATTCAAGGCCAGAGGCGCCGGCTACGCGAATCAAATCAGCATGGACGTGGACTCGCGTTTGGGCGTCCAGGCGATTGCCCGGTTCAGCGATAAGTTGTCCGCCACAGTGCAATTGGTCGCAGAAGAGAATGAGCACGGCAACTACGCGCCGAAAATCGAATGGGCGAACCTCAAATATTCCTTTACGCCCGATTTCAGCGTTCGCGTCGGCCGCACAGCCATGCCGAGCTATTTGTTTTCCGATACTCGCAAAGTGGGCTATGCCATCACGTGGGAGCGGACACCCTACGAGGTCTACAACCTGCTACCGATCACAAACAGCGATGGCATAGACATGTCGTACAAGCTGCACGTCGGGTCAGCGACAAACACGATCCAAGCCATCTACGGTGAAAACATTCAAGACGTCGGCGGCGGTTTGGTCATCAAGTCCAAGGACGTCTGGGGCGTGTTCGATACGTTCGAAATGGGCAACCTCACGACGAAGGTGACGTACCAAGAACAAGAACTGTATTTCGACTCGTACAAGAACTCTCTGTTCCCACCTGCTCCGGTCCAGTTTATGGCTTTGGGTGCGAACTATGACTCTGGAAGCTGGTTTGCGGCGGCTGAATGGGCACGGCGCAAGATTGATGGCGACTTCATCGGCGGCACGATCAAGGCTTGGTATGTAAGCGGTGGCGTTCGTATCGGTAACTTCACGCCGTACGCGACAATTGCTGAAAGCAAACCGGAGGAAGCCCCTTTCTTCGGGTACTCAACTGACCAGCGCTCGTATGCCCTCGGTGCCCGCTGGGACTTCATGCGCAACTTCAACCTGAAGGCCGAATATCAGTTGCTCGATTTGCCGCAAGGCTCGCAGGGTCTGCTGGTCGTGCCTTCCGACCCAGTGACCATGATGCCGCTCACGCAATATCAGCCCGGCGGCTCGGTCAACCTGCTCAGCGTCTCGATCAACTTCGTGTTCTAAGGTGCGTCATGAAATTCAAAGCAATCAAGATGGCGCTGGCTGCAACGACGCTGCTTGGCTCGATGCTCTGGGCAGATCTAGCGAGCGCAGACGTTGTGGTCGTCGTGAATCCAAGCAATCCAGTCGCGAGCATGACTGCGGATCAGGTCGCCGATTACTTCCTCGGCAAGTCCACGGCATTGCAGCCGATCGATTTGCCCGAAAGCTCAGCCACTCGCACACAGTTTTATCAGAAGGTCACGGGCAAGGACGCGGCGCAGGTCAAGGCCGTGTGGACACGTTTGATCTTCACCGGTAAAGCCACGCCTCCCAAAGAGGTGAGCTCCAGTGCCGATGTGAAGAAGACCGTCGCCGGCAACGACAAGGCGATCGGCTATATCGAGAAGAGCGCAGTGGACAACTCAGTGAAGGTGGTGTTTACGGCGCCCTAATCGGCGCCGTAGGGCAAGGTGGACCATGAAGTTCAGAACTCGAATTTGGCTGTTACCGATCTGCACCGCCGTCGTGATGTGCGTGTCCATCGCGTTCAATGCACACCTCGCATCGAGCACCTCGGCGGCCCTACAGCGCGTGGAGAGTGTGCAATATCCCACCGTGGAGGTTGTGCGAGAGCTGCGTGCCGAGTTCGTAGTGGTGCAGGAAGTCCTGCAACAAGCCGTCGCAGAAGGCGATCAGACTGCGCTAGCTAAAGCTGAAGAGCACGCAACGGCTTACCGACGATCTGCGCAAAAATTGAACGAACTGACCGGCAATCGCGACCTCGGCGGCGAACTGCGGTCCGCATTCGACGACTACTTCGCAGTCGCGAGACAAGCAGCCCGCATCATGCTGGGTGTGGATCACGGCGATGCTGCTCATGCAGCATCGCAATTGCAGCAGCAAACTCAGCATGTCGATGCGGTCCTGTCGACGGCACAAGAGACCGCCATCAACGGCTTTCGCGCACTTCTCTCCACGAGCGCGAGCCGTGTTCGAGAAACACTCATGATCTCCGTTGTCAGCGGGTTGCTCATCATGGTCGCGTTGGCAATCGGATCGTGGATCGTCATCGGCGGAATCTTCAGGACATTGGGCGGTGAGCCCGAAATTGCGGCGCGCGTCGTCAGACAAATTGCGGGCGGCGACTTCACGACACAGGTGGAACTGCGAAGCGGAGATTCAACCAGCCTGCTGAGCGACATCGCAATGCTGCGCGATCGGCTCTGTTCGCTGATCCGCAACGTCCACCAGAGCTCCGCAGATGTGGATCGCGCGGCGCAGGAATTGAATCACAGCATTTCCGAGCTCAGTGACCGCACGAGCGGACAAGTCGCGAGTCTGCAGCAGACTGCGACGAGCATGGAGGAGATGACGACCACTGTCCGCCAAAATGCGGACAATGCTCAACACGCGGATCGCCTTGCAGCCGCCGCGCGCAATCGTGCTGAGGCAGGTGGTGCTGTCGTAAATCGCGCCGTGCAGGCGATGTCCGAGATCAATGCCGCCAGCAAACGGATCGCTGACATCATCGGCGTCATCGACGAAATCGCATTTCAAACGAACTTGCTGGCACTGAATGCGGCAGTGGAAGCAGCCCGAGCTGGGGAGCAAGGCCGCGGCTTCGCAGTCGTTGCGAGTGAAGTACGGAACTTGGCCCAACGCAGCGCGACCGCTGCACGCGAAATCAAACAACTCATCAACGACAGCGTCCTGAAAGTTCACGACGGGGCCGAACTGGTGAACGAGTCCGGCAAGAATCTCGAAGAGATCGTGGGAGCCATCAAAAAGGTCGCGAAGATCGTCACTGAGATTTCCGAGGCCAGCAGCGAACAAACTCGCGGGTTGGAACAAGTGAATCAGGCAGTGATGTCGATGGACGAATCGACGCAGCGAAATTCGGCGATGGCCGAAGAAGCGAGCGGGGTCGCGAACTCGATGACCGAGCAAGCGCGCAGACTCACGGCGCTCGTCGAGCAGTTCAGGACTGAATCGAACAACAGTCCTTCCCGTCATTTACCAGGGCCGAGTTCGGTGAGCTATGCACCCTCTGCGCTTCGCGCTGCAGCTTGAGCATTCGGAGGCATTGAGTCAGCAGTCCAAAGCTACGTGCGGGAATGGTGCCGGAATCTTGTGCCACTGCCTTGCCGCACGCGCTTCGAAGCTACGCACCACCTCTTGAATCGACGGGGCCGAATCCGCTGGCGTGCGTTCTGGAAATGGCGGCTGCGGGAAGTATTCAATGCCTAGTTGGATAGCCTTCGCGACCTGCGGTCCAGCGAGAATGCTCGCAAGGAACAGCGCAGTGTCGATGCTCGCTGAGACGCCCGCGCCGGTGATGTATTTGCCGGTGCGGTGATATCGCTCGGGCACGAACTTCGCGCCGTACTCGACTAGCCGATCGCGGTCGAACCAATTCGTCGTTGCGCTCTGATTCGCTAGTAGACCCGCGGCCGCCAGCAAGGTGCAGCCATTGCACACGCCCACAGTCCACTCTGAAGACGCATCCAATGCGCGCAGATACTCGTGAAATGAAGGATTCGTTTCTAGTGGCCGAGCACCGGGCCCACCGGGAACGTAGAGGATGTCCGTCGAGCTGACTTCTTCGAACGTTCGATAGGCCGCAAGGCCGAGGCGCCGTGTATCCGCCGCGATCACACCGCGCTGCGCGGCCACGAACTCGGTCTCGACCCCAGGGATGCGTGCGAGCACTTCGTATCCGCCCACTACGTCCAATGCAGTGAATCCATCGAACAGAATGATGGACAGGCGCATCATCGAACCTCAGAACTGTTCGCGTTGGGACGTAATTGAAATCGACGGCGATATTCTCGTGGAGGCGTCTTGAGTTCGCGCGCGAACGTGCGGCGCAGCGTCTCGGGCGTATTGAACCCGCAATCACGCGCAATTTGCTCAACAGGTCGACGCCCCTCCTCCAACAAGCGTCGCGCAGCTTCCATACGCAGTTGCGAAACGTAACGCGCGGGAGTGACACCCACTTCGGTCTTGAAGCAGCGCGCGAAATGCCGCGGACTCATCCCGCAGAGTTCCGATAGTTGCTCGACAGCCAGATCGGAATTCAGGTGATCGTGTACGTAGGCTTGCACGCGACGCAAAGCATCTCGCTCTGCGACCTGTCCTTGCAGCGGCACACTGAATTGACGTTGGTTTCCGGTTCGACGCAGGTACAGCACGAGCCAACGCGCAATCGTCAGCGCGACGTCGCGACCGAGATCTGCTTCGACGAGCGCCAGCGCCAGATCAATTCCGGCAGTAGCGCCTGCAGACGTGTACACGCGGCCATCGCGTACATAGATCGGATCGGCATCCACACGAACCGTTGGATAGCGCTTCGCCAAATCCTTGCATGCAGCCCAATGCGTCGTCGCGCGCTTACCCTCGAGCAATCCCATCGCAGCGAGCACGAACGCTCCTGTGCACACACTCGCGACCCGCCGTGGCGTACTGGCCAAGCGACGCAAAGTGTCCAAAGTTCTAGCGTCTCGCTCCAGCTCGCGCGAGCCCGGCCCACCAGCGATAATCAATGTGTCGATTGCGCCCCGGACCTTGACGATATTCGTTTCGGCGCGCAGCTTCAGCCCGCTTTGAGTCTCAATGGTGAGACCTGCCGTCGATACCATTCGAACACGATAAAAAGCAGGCTTGTCCTTGCTCTCCAAATACTGGTTTGCACCCGCAAAGACTTCATACGGCCCGTTGACGTCCAGACTCTGGCACCCGGGAAACGCGACGATGCAGATGGTTTTGAGCGGCATGAGGTCATGGTCGCACCTGAGCCCCTTGGCAGCAATGTCATGAAACGGACGATTTCGGCCAACATCAGCGATGGCGTGATTGCGTCATCGGTGGCCAGCTACCGCCCGCTGCAATGAGTTCAACGTGGCAGCAAAGTCACATCACAGGTGCAGCGTGAGTTGCGGATTTCGGATTGCGGATTGCGAGTTTAGGAGTTACGAGCAAGACGATCCGTAGCCGAGCGACCCCGCAAGTCTCGAGCTCCCTGCTGCTACATATCGGTTCACAAACATCCGTTGATGCAGGCTCGCCCCGTGCACCCCAGCGCATAACCGCCTCACTCGAGGCTATTCCAGCACCTCTCTCCCTTTCTGGATCTCCCCTTTTGGACAATCTCCCCTTTTGGACACCCAACAATCTCCCCTTTTGGACACCCAACGATTCGCTATGCCTCTGGACATGCCGCTCCCGTCCCTCGTAGCTCGCTCTCCCGTTCCTGCGCTCTTCCGTTTCTGGACATCCAACGAATTAGTCCGCAAACGTCGAGATAGTCGCGATCCACAAACATTCCCGGTGCGTACGCTCCCTCCATGGGCTACGCACGCAAGCACCTGATCTCTCTTCAAGACACGCCGTACTACCACGTCGTCTCCCGTTGCGTGCGGCGGGCCTGGCTGTGGGGTCAGGATGAGTTCGCCGGGCGTGATTACTCCCACCGCAAGCAATGGGTCATCGATCGAATAGCGGAGTTATCGAGCATCTTTGCCATCGAGATCTGCGCCTACGCGGTGATGTCCAACCA
>JAEWBG010000007.1 GCA_023391335.1 Pseudomonadota bacterium
TGCCGCACATGGATGTGCCAATGCCGCGAAAGCAGGACGCTGAGAGCGGCCGTTTCCTGCCGCACATGGATGTGCCAATGCCGCGACAGGCAGGATGCCGAGAGCGGTCGTTTCCCGCCTCACAACGCCACGGCGACCCCAAGCCGCCACTGCGAATCGAGCTTGCGGTTGTAATCGAGCAAGCTCTCGCCGTACCCGGCGAAGTACTGAAGCAGCAGCCAGCCAGTGAGGTCTCCTCCGCTCAGCTTCGAGAGCGGGTAGGACAGATTGAGTTCCACACTGCCGAAGTTGCTCGCCGTGCCTTTGCGCAGTGTCGCGGAAAAATCGAGCCCGCCTTTGCTACCGATCCCGACGAGCCAATCGACGTAACCGCGATATTTCTGGATGTCTGGGTTATCGCTCTCGGCGATGTAGTTGTGTATCAGCGGTGCAATGAACGCCCGCAGTCCTTCCGGATCGCCGAGCAGCGCGACGGGTCGCACGTAAAGCATGTTGTAGCTACGAGATTCCTCACCATCTTTACCGTTAGATTCGTGTCCGACGCCACCTTCGAGACCAAGACGCAAGCGCCCGTCGAAAAACTTCGCGACGCTGTAGTCGGCATAGAAGAGTCGTGGTCGGTAGCTACTGTCCTGGAAAGGGTTGGACTGGTCGTGCAAATTCCACAGCGAAGTCTGAGTGAAAGACAGATACAGATCGTCGATCCATGGAAGATGATTGGCGAGTCGACCTTTGTCATCGAACAATCGATAACGCAGAGAAAGTTGGAATTTCGCATTGAGCCCGCCGTCGCCGCCGACCAGAAAATAGATCGGCTCGTACACCGAGATAGGAATCGGCGGAGGCTTGTCAACGAGCGTGTATTGCGCGTTCCAGGTGGACTTTGGCGGTGGCACCTCCGTCAACGCTGTCGCATCCTTTTCGTCTCCAGCGATCTGGAGAGCGACTGGATTGGTATCAAACCCGGTTGCAGCCACGGTGACCTGACCGACCATCGCTTTGGGCAGCGAGGCTTGGACCTGTAGGCGAACAAATCCGTGCGGCTCGACGGTGATTTCACCCGATTGCGAACTGCGTGCGACGACGGTCGCCAATCTATTCTGCGTCTCGAGGCGCAAGTGAAGCTCGTCAGGCACTTCGACAACCTCGGGCTCATTCGTCGGATTCAGCAGCGTAAGCTCGAGCTGCAGCGGCGCTCCTTGGGCAACCTTCGTGGTAGATGTCGAAAGCAAAGCGTCCGCACTCACAACGTGCGCAAGCAACAAGACAGCCAGTGAACCGATGATTCTTCGCAGCATCGCGGCTTCAATGATGCGTGACTTGCAGGATGCTATTGCGAATGCGTTCGTGCAACACGATCTGCGCATCGGCAGCAACCAGGGAGAGCCGCTCCGTGAAGGTGAGTCGCCCCTCCGCATTGACCTCTAATACGTGCCGAGCTCGCAACAGATCGATGAACTTCTTGAACAAGGACTTGTCGAAGAATTCAGGCGAGTTGAGTTCGTAGAGTAGAGACATCCGCTGCGCCATCTGCTCGCATTGCGTCTCCAGCGTCGGCTGATCGAGATGACCACTGCCGGACCTTAGCAACACGGCGATCACCAAGTAGTAGCGCTCCACGATCTGCACCGTCACCTCCGCGAGTACGGACAGCTGTACGGCCTCGACCGTGCCGGTCGCCGGCCTCTGCCAAACATCGTCGCTCAACAGCTCGAGCAGCTTGTGATCCCGCAGATTGTTGAGCAATTCGAGCACCAATGCGCTCACCTCGCTTTCCTTCCAGCGCAGAAACAGCTCATCGCCAACGTAGGGGTAGATGCGCCACATGAGCCGCTGAATGTCCTCGGTACGCATCTCGCGATTGTTCAAGAAGCAACACGCAATCAAGGACGGCAGTGCGATCAGGTGCAGAACGTTGTTCCTGAAGTAGGTCATCAGCACCGAATTCTGCTCGTCCATTTGGATCACATCGCCAAGCGCATGACGGATGCGTTGCACGACACCCATGCGCTCCGCATGGCGAAGAGCGGCATTCCCATCGAATTCCGTTACCCATGCCCGCCGCGAGTAGGGCACTTGACGCAGAAGCGATGCGTAAAGGTCGATTTGGCGCGTCAAATCGCTTTCGAGCATCGCTTGTTTCGGCATGGCGAGCAGCACGAGCGCAATGAGATTGATCGGAGTTACACACGCGGCAGCGTTGATGTTGGTCATGATCTGCTGCGCCAATCGGTCCACTGCAGGGGCAAGCCAACTTGGCTTCTCTTCGAGTTCACCCGCATTCGGTGCCGCCAATCCGAGCTGCGCGAACACATCCTGCAGCCGGATGGGCTCCCCAAAGCTGACGTGCACCTTGCCGAACTTCTGCCGCAGCAATGGCAGGGTGCGCAACATTCCGAACACGCTCTCCTTTTCCTTCGGTTTGCCTGATAGCTCACCGATATAGGTTTTGCCTTCTACCAACCGTTCATAGCCGAAGTAGACCGGCAGAAACGTGATCGGCCGGCGTGGATCGCGCAGATAACTACGCAGCGTCATCGATAGCATGCCGGTCTTCGGCTGCAGCAATCTGCCTGTGCGACTGCGACCGCCTTCGATGAAATACTCGATGCTATGACCGCGCGAGATGATGATGCCGAGATAGTTCATCAGCACCGCGGTGTATAAGGCGTTGCCCTTGAACGTGCGCCGAATATAGAACGCGCCGCCCTTGCGCAAGAATCGACCGACGAGCGGCATATCGAGATTGATGCCGGCGGCAATGTGCGGAATCGCAAAGCCTCTGAAGTAGATCGCATACGAAAGCAGGATGTAATCCATGTGACTGCGATGGCATGGAACGAACACGACTTCGTTGTCGTCCGCAATCGCCCGCAACTCATCTTCATGATGAAGTTGGACGCCGTCATACAACCGCGTCCACACCCACGTAAGCACACGCGCCATTACGGTGACGAACCGGTGCGAGCAGTCGGCCGCGATCTCGTTCGCATAGTCTTGCGCTTGTTCGATCGCTTCTCGACGCGTTAGACGTTTCGCTCGCATCTCATCGTGCATCGCGCGACGCACCTGTGCCGTGCGCAACACTTGGGTGACGATCGTGCGACGGTGCGAGAGATCGGGCCCGATCGCCGCAGCACGTTGACGTGCCACTGCTGTGCGAAGTGCCCGCGTGAGACGTCGGACAGCGACGCTTTCACCCGCATCGCCCAGCACCGCTCGAACCGAGACGGGGTCGCCGAACTGCACCAGCAAGTCGCGACCGTAGATCAGCACCGACAAGAGCCGACGCAAGCGTCCGACGCGCTCCCAGCCTTCGGACAGCAAGGTCCGCAACCATGAACCTTCGCGCTCGGGCTTGCGGCCGAACAACACATTCACGGGCAGGATGTCGACATCGAGCGACGGATCTGTCACTGCCGCGGCAATGAGCTGGCGGAAGTTATCGGAAATGCGTCGATCGAACCGATCGCGCCAGAAGCCGATGCGGCGCTCCAAGAAGAACACGGAGCACGAGGGCAGCGGGAACTTCAGTGAAGTGAACGGGCTCGGCAAGCCCAACTGATCGCACACCTTCTCAAGAACGACGAGGTCGGCGACTCCTGCAAGGTTCAGTACGTAGCAAAGCGGGCGCGGGTGTTGAGCGAATCGTTGCTGCAGATCGTCCGGCACCACTCGCGGACGAACCCAAGCTCGCAACGGCGCACGTAAGCACGCGAGCCAAATTCGATCGAAAGTGGAGAGTTCCACGGTCAAGTGACCGCGTTCAGACACAGACCGCAGGCGCGAAGCGCACTATTGATCGGAAGTCGCGTCGCTTTCCTGCTGCTCGAGTTGCCGGTCCATGTCTTCCTTCTGCTTCAACGTCGTGTCCTGCACGCTGCGTGCTTTATCCATGGTGCCCACCATGTCGCCGAACACCGTGTCCTTGACCGGGGGCGGATCGGGTTGTTTCGGCTCCTCATGAGAACCGCAAGCGGCGCAGCAGCAAGATATGAATGCAACGGTTACTGCCAGCGGAAGCTTCATGATGCACCTCGTGGATGAGTGACTACCGAATGAGCCGCGCCAAAAAGGCATCGAACAGCTCGCAAATCTCTTCGAGCTGCGCGGTGAGCCGATGATCGGAATCTAATATGTGCAACGCACATTTGTACTGACGGGCGTATCGAATGCTGTTTTCAACCGGGACGATGTCGTCATTCCAGCCATGCACAATTTCGACGCGGCACTGCGGTGCAACGGGCGTGTATTGCTCGTAACCGGGCATGAAGAAAGCCGGTGCCAACAGAAAGACGGCTCGAGTATTCACCTGCGAGGAAACAGCGGCGGCGACATGTCCGCCCATGCTGGAACCGACCAATATGAAAGGGCCCCCATGGCCTTTGCAGAACTCCAACAGCTTCGCCACTCGCGCAGCGGGATCCGCCATCCCTCGATAGTCGATGGATTCGAACGGCAGATTGCGGCGCTTCGCGACCTCCGCCATGGCCAAGATCTTCGTGCCCCAAGGGTCGCCGTCTTGGCCGTGTGAGAAGACGATGGACGTCATGTGTAGTGACTGGTGACTGGTGACTAGGTGACTAGTGACTGGTGACTAGGTGCGCTAACGCGCGTTTCTTCGCGGTTCGGTACTCAGACGTCGGTTTCACGATCCACGATCCCCCGACCCACGATCCACGATCCCAGCCTCCAGCCCGGCAAAATCGAACGCATTGGTGTCCGCTAAATGCGAAGGTACGACATTGCAGAGGCTGGAGAAGATCGATTCGATGCGGCCCGGGTAGCGCTGCTCCCACTCGCGCAGCATTTTTTTGATTTCGACACGCTGCATATTTTCTTGCGAGCCGCACAGTGAACAGGGAATCAATGGAAACTCGCGCGCCCTTGCGTAACGTTCTATGTCTTGTTCTGCAACGTACGCGAGTGGTCGGATCACAATGTGACGCCCGTCCTCGGAGCGCAGTTTGGGCGGCATAGATTTCAATTTACCGCCGAAGAACATATTCAAGAACAGCGTCTCGACGAGATCGTCGCGATGATGTCCGAGCGCGATCTTCGTGATGCCGTTGTTGGCGGCATAGTTGTACAGGGCACCGCGTCGCAGGCGCGAGCACAAACCGCACATCGTCTTGCCTTCCGGGATGACGCGCTTCACCACCTTGTATGTGTCTTGTTCGATGATGTGAAACGGTACGCCCAGGGATTTCAAATAGTCCGGCAGCACGTGCTCAGGGAATCCGGGTTGCTTCTGATCCAAGTTGACCACGATCAACTCGAATTCAACTGGCGCACTCCTCTGCAATGACATCAAGATGTCCAGCATCGTGTACGAGTCTTTACCGCCCGACAGACACACCATCACCCGATCGCCGCCCTCGATCATCTTGAAGTCATCGATGGCCTTACCGACGAGACCGCGCAATCTCGCTTGCAGGCGCTTGAAGTTGTTCGAAGGGGCGATGACGGCGGACATGGGGTGTAGTGACTGGTGACTGGTGACGAGATCAGAAAAGAAGAAGGACCGGAAATGCTTGCGGGCAATGTGCCTCGAGACTGTCAGATTGTAACCGCCAACTGCGTCGCACAGACCTGTGCCGATATTGCGAAGACAAGAGACCGCGAGCGGCCGGTTCCTATCCGCCAGTCACTAGTCACTAGTCACTATCAAGATACTTCGCCTCCGCATACCGAATCCACGCAGAGGCGGAGAGCGGCTTGCCCGTGGCGTTCTTGATCAACTCTGGTGTGCTGAGACTCGCACCTAAGCCGTGGACGTTTTGACGCAGCCATTCGAACAGCCCGCCGAATTGCCCGGCGGCAATTTCATCGTCCAACTGCGGGCGATCGGAACGCAGGCTTTCGTAGAGCTGGCCTGCGATCACAGCACCGATCGCATACGACGGGAAATAACCGAACGAACCGACAGCCCAATGGACGTCTTGTAGACAGCCTTCCGCATCGTTGGTTGGCCGCACGCCCAGCCGATCGCCGATGCGAGTTGCCCATGCTTCAGGCACATCTTTGATCTTCAGTTCGCCGTTCAAGATTTCCTTCTCGAGTTCGTAGCGAAGCATGATGTGAACCGGGTACGTCACTTCATCGGCATCGACACGAATCAAGCTACGACGCACCCGCGTCAACAATCGATAGATGTTTTCGACTTCCCATTCGGGGCCGCTGACGCCGAATGCTTTCTGCATGAGAGGGACGAGATAGCGCAGGAACGGGCGATTGCGGCAGATGATCATCTCGAGCAGTAAGGATTGGCTTTCTTGCAATGCCATGCCGCGGTCACGGCCCACGGGCTGTCCACGCCATTTTTCCGGCAAGCCAACGTCGTACATCGCATGGCCAGTTTCATGCAGCACCCCCATGATGCCGCTCAGCGGATCGGTGTTGCTGAACCGGGTGGTAATGCGGATGTCGCCAGGTGCACCGCCGGTGAAAGGGTGTTCGCTCTCATCGATTCGGCCGCGATCAAAAGGAAATCCCAGCGCTTTCATCACTTCGACAGCTAACTGCCGCTGCTTCGATGGCGCGTATTTGCCGGCGATCTCAAGCGGCGGTCGACTTGCCTGCAAATCGATCACTTCGTGGATGAGCCCTGGCAGACGCCGACCGAGCGCGGTGAAAACAGTGTCGATCTCAGCGCTCGTCAGTCCTGGACTGAACTCGTCGACGAGTGCGTCGTAAGGATTTAGGTTCACTGCCTTGCCGAGCAGCGTCGCCTTGTCGCGCAGCAGCGAGATGACCTCTTCGAGATGCGGGGCAAAGATCGAGAAGTCTCGCTTCTCCTTCGCCTCCATCCAACGCACCTCTGCGCGCGAGGTGGCCTTGGCGAGCCGCGAAACCAGATTGTGAGGAGTGGCGATGGCATGATCGCGCTCGCGGCGCATTTCGCGCAGATTGGCGCGCTGCCAATCGTCCAGGCCTTGCGCGTTGGCCTCGGCACGTTCGAGCAATCTCGACACTCGCGGCGAACTGACGAGGGAATGACACTCCGTTTCGAGGGCAGCAAGCTGCTCCCCACGCAGATCCGAGCTGCCGCGCGGCATCATCACAGCAGAGTCCCAACGCAGGATTGATGCTGCGCTGCGAAAAGCGTGTAGCTGCCGAAACTCCTGCTCGAGTTGCTGGTAAGGAGAGAGCGCCATGGGGGTCCAGTGCTAGGAAGGGCGCATTCTAGCAAGCCAGGTTAGGCCTCGCCCCGCTGCATTTTTTCAAACCAGCCAGGCACTTGCGGGCGCCGCGGGAGACCCTGGCCGATTCGATCGAAATCGCCGGGGAACCTCTTCGGGCAGGCACGGTCTGACCCTCTGTCCTCCTGCAATGGCGCCCCCAGGCGCTAGGACGAGCCGGTCGGTGTGCCTCGCCGACCGGCTTTTTTATTTGGCGACTTCGCCCGCTTCCGGTGCGCCCGAGCCCGGTCGCTTCGTCCGCAGCTTCTCGATCAGGTGTCCGACATATTCTGGCGAATGGGTGTTGCGCGCGATCAATCCATAAAAGATCGGCACGACGTAGAGCGTCAGCAGCAACGAGAACGTGACGCCGAAGACAATCACTGCGCCGATGGAACGGCGACTCTCCGCGCCCGCGCCGACGGCCAACAACAGCGGCATCGCGCCGAACACCGTACAGAGACTCGTCATCAACACCGGCCGTAGTCGGATCGCAGAGGCTTCGATGATTGCCTCGAAGAACTCCATGCCGCGATCGCGCAGTTGGTTGGCGAACTCGACAATGAGAATGCCGTTCTTGGCGGCAAGGCCAATCAACATGATGCAGCCGATCTGACTGAAGACGTTGATGGAGCCGCCTTGTACGAACAACCCGATCAGCGCGCCGGTCACTGCGAGCGGCACTGTCATCATGATCACGAGCGGATGCTTGAAGCTTTCGAACTGAGCCGAAAGCACCAAGAACACGATCGTCAACGCCAATAGGAACGTAACGTACAGCGCGCCGCCGCTGCGACGATACTCGCGCGACTCGCCGTCATATTTGATCTGCGCTTCGGGCGGCAATTCCTGCTTGACCACGGCCTCCAGATAATTCAACGCCTCGCCTAGCGAATAGCCCGGAGCCAAACCGGCGGAAATCGTGACAGCACGCAGTCGATCGAAGCGCTTGTAATCCTGCGGCCCCGCGGTTTCGGTGACATTCACTAGATTCGCAAGCGGAATTAACGCGCCCTTCTGGGAACGCACATAAATGTTGTCCAGATCGCTGGGCGTCGCACGATCGGTGTCGCGCGCTTGCAGAATGACTCGATATTCCTGACCGCGATCCAAGTACGTGGTCACGATGCGCGAGCCCATCATCGTTTCCAGCGTGTGTCCCACTTCCTCGAGCGATACGCCGAGGTCCGCGGCACGATTGCGATCCACTGCGACGTCGAGTTGCGGTGTGCGCTCGTAATAATCGGAGTCGAGGTTCACGAGCCCAGGATTTTCGGCGGCGCGCGCTAAAACGATGTCGCGCCATTGAGCGAGCTGCTCGTAAGTCGAGCCGCCCAACACCATTCGCACCGGCGTGCCGGCGCCGCGAATGCCTAAGCTTCCTGGCTGTGTCACCACGACGCGCACGCCGGGCAAATCGTTAAGCTTGGAACGTAATCGAGCGATGATCTGCGAAGCCGATTCCTCGCGCTCCCCCCAGGGACGCAGCGGCACGATCACACGACCAGAGTTCACGGCACCGCCGCCGCCCCAACTTCCCGATCGGGTGAGCACGCGCATCGCATTGCCCTTCTTCACTTCTTCGTCGACGATCGCCTCGACGCGGCGCAAGTAACGATCAACATACGACAAGCTCGCGCCTTCCGGAGCGGTAAGGATGATCTGCACCATCCCACGATCTTCCTGAGGTGCGTACTCGCTGGGTAACGACATATAGAGCACTCCCCCCAGCGCGAGGGCCGCGGCCGCAAGTCCGATCCCCAGAACAGGTCGGCGAATCGTCGTGCGCAGTGTGCGTTCGTAGCGCGCAGACAATCGCGAGAACACGTTATCGACGAAAGCCGTTACGCGCCCACGCACGATGCCGGTACGGAAGATTTTCGACGTCAGCATCGGCACCAACGTCAATGAAACCAGGCCGGAAAATGCGATCGCCGCGGCAATCGTGATACCGAACTCGCCGAACAGCCGGCCGATATTGCCGGGCAAATAGGAGATCGGCAGGAATACCGCGATGAGTACCGCCGTCGTCGCAAGCACTGCAAAGCCAATTTCCTTGCTACCGTCCACGGCAGCGATCAAGGGCGGTTCGCCTTCTTCGATGCGGCGCATGATGTTTTCCAGGACTACGATCGCATCGTCCACTACAAGTCCGATCGCGAGCACGGCGCCCAGCAGCGTGAGCACGTTGATGGAGAATCCCGCCACCGCCATGACAATCGCCGCCGAAATAATCGAAACCGGAATCGTGATCGCCGGAATCAGAGTCGCTCGAGCAGTTCCGAGGAACGCGTAAATCACCACGAGCACCAGCGCCAGCGCGATGGCGAGCGTGTAGATCACTTCCTTGATGGACTCGTGGACGAATAGCGAATAGTCGACGTTGACGCCGAGCTTGATGTCGTCTGGCAACGCAGCCTGCATCCGCTGCATTTCTTGCTTGACGCCATCGGTCACATCGAGAATGTTCGCCGTCGACGTCGGAATGATGGAAATGCTGATGCCGGTGACGCCGTTCGAGCGCGAGAGCGAGCGGAAGTCTTCTGCATCGCGTTTCACATCGGCGACTTCTTTGAGACGCACCACGGAGCCGTCCGCGCCGCGACCCACGACAAGTTGTCGAAAGTCCTCTTCGTTGTCGAACCCGGTGCGCGTGCGCAGCGAGAACTCTCGATTCACCGATTCGATGCGTCCGGCGGGCAACTGCAGATTCTCTCGCCTGAGCGCATCTTCCACGTCCTGCACCGTCAAGCCGCGGCCCGCAAGCGCTTTGCGATCGAGCCAAATCCGCATTGCATAGCGGCGCTCGCCGTTGATGCGCGCCATTGCGACGCCGCTCACGACCGAGAAGCGGTCCAGCAGATAGCGATCTGCGTAGTCGTTCAGTTCCAGCACCGAACGTTTGGTACTGGAAATATCCACCACAATCACCGGATCGGAATCGACATCGACCTTGGTGATCTCGGGCGGATCCGCTTCATCGGGCAAATTGTTCTCGATGCGTGCCACGCGATCGCGAACGTCATTGGCCGCGGACTCGATATCCCGGTTCACGCTGAATTCGATGGTGATGCGCGAGCGCTCTTCTGCGCTCGAGGAGCTGATCTTCTCGATGCCCTCCAACCCTGCGACTTGGTTCTCGATGAGCTGGGTGATTTTGGTTTCGATGACTTCCGCGGTCGCACCGCGATACCGCGTATCGATGCTCACAATCGGCGCGCTGATGTCGGGGTATTCGCGCACGGACAGGCGATTGGCCGCCATGAAACCGATGATGGTGAGCAGCAAGCTCACCACGGTGGCGAATACAGGACGCCGAACCGAGATCTCGGAAAGAATCATGACGGCTGCGAAGCGACTTTCACGGCCGCGCCATCATGCACTTTCTGCGTGCCTTCGATGACGACTACGTCGTCCGGTTTCACGCCTTCGAGAATTTCGACTTCGCCAGGCCGGCGACGCCCGATCGAAACGGCCACTCGCGACGCTTTGCCATCTTTGACGGTGAAGACGTATTTCTCCTCGCCTTCCGGCACGATCGCTTGCTCAGGGATGAACAACGCCTTGCCTTCGGGCCGTACGAGTTGCACGGTCATGAACATGCCGGGCTTGAGGCTGCCGTCTTTATTGTCGATGAGCGCTCTCACCGTCACCGCTCGACTGACAGGATCGACGCGCGTGTCCACGCTCGCAACTTGGCCAGTGAAGAGCCGATCCGCATACGCAGACGTGCGCGCCTGAATCTGCAGTCCGGTTTTCACTTGAGCGAGAAAGACTTCAGGCACGGAGAAATCGAGCTTCACCACGGAGGTGTCATCGAGCGTCGTGATGACGGTTCCTGGGTTGACGAGCCCGCCGAGGCTGACGTTTCGCAAACCGACACGTCCTGCGAAGGGTGCCGAGATGATCCGGTCGTTCAAGCGCGAACGTGCCGCTTGCACTTTCGCATCGTTCGACAGCACCGTGGCTTGAAGTTGATCAAGTTGCGCCTCCGAGAGAACGTGCGTTTGAAACAATTCTTGGCTGCGCTTGAATTGGCTACGGCTCTCGCTCGCGGCGGCCTGTGCGGCTGCAAGGTCCGCACGTGTTTCATCGCTGTCGAGTTCGATCAGTACATCGCCAGCGTGGACCTGTTGCCCTTCGCGGAATTTGATCGCGGCGACGCGCCCCGCAACCTTCGCCGTCAGATCCACCGATTCGTTCGCTCGCACGGTGCCGAGTGCTTCCACTTTCTCCGCGAAATCTTTCAACTGCGGATGGGCCACGATCACGCTTGCTACATTGTTGCGCGCCGGCCTGGCTGCAGCGCCCGCAGTCGAATCGCGCTTCTGCACGAACCACACGATTGCTGCGACGACGATCGCGCCCACGACGAGAGCGATGAGCGCACGAGCGCTTACGAGGTCGCCCAATGAACGACGCGTTTCCGGCGCGTCTGACACGAGCCTGGGAGAAAGATCAGACAAAGGCATCTCTGCAGCAGTGATTACACGAAAGCGGACAAAAGGGCGGATGAATCCGCGTGCCGCTGTCCGTCGCCAGAACTGGCGGCTGGGAGCGTATAACGAAGTCAGCGACGCGTAGGTATTCGCCCAGTCAAGAATCGTGAATCCGACATAGGCGTCACACTACGCGCCGCGCTGCGCGAGAACGGCTTACGGTTCAGCGTCGGAGCCATCCGTCACGCCTTCGAACAGCGGAGTGCTCAAGTAGCGCTCGCCTGTATCCGGCAACATCGCAAGAACGGTGGAACCTTGCGGCGCCTTCTCAGCCACTTTCAGCGCGGCTGCGAATGTCGCGCCGGACGAAATACCACAGAAGATGCCTTCTTTTGCCGCAAGCGCACGCGAGGTCTTGATGGCCTCGTCATCGCCGACCGTCACGATTTGATCGGGAACCGACCGATTCAGCACGCCCGGAACGAAGTCCGGCGTCCAGCCCTGAATCTTATGCGGCTTGAATTCCGCACCGCCCAAGAGCGATGCGTTGGCGGGTTCAGCAACGATGATCTTCGTTTCGGGACGAGCCTTCTTGATCATCTCTCCAGCGCCCGTCAGCGTCCCGCCCGTTCCCCAGCCACTCACCCAGAAATCGAGTCGTTTGCCTGCGAAGTCGCTTAGGATCTCGGGGCCGGTCGTATTGCGGTGATATTCCGGATTCGCTTGATTCTCGAACTGACGCGCCAAGAACCATCCGTGTTTGCGCGCGAGCTCATCGGCTTTGCGAACCATCCCGGTTCCACGCTCGGCAGCCGGCGTGAGAATCACTTGTGCGCCTAGCATACGCATGATCTTGCGGCGCTCGATCGAGAAGGACTCGGCCATCACGGCGACGAATGGGTAACCCTTTGCCGCGCAGACCATCGCCAGTGCAATGCCGGTGTTGCCCGAGGTTGCCTCGACGACCGTCTGGCCAGGCTTGAGCGTGCCGCGGCGCTCGGCGTCTTCGATGATCGCAATTGCGAGGCGATCCTTGACCGAGGACAGCGGATTGAAGAACTCGCACTTCACATACATGGTCGTGTGCGAAGGCGCCAACCGGTTGATGCGAACGATAGGGGTGCGGCCAATCGTGCCAAGGATGTTGTCGTAAATCATGAGTGCGACTCGCTGCGTGGCGGAATTGAATGACCAGTGACCAAGTGACCGATTAGGGATTGGCGAGAGTAAGACGAGACGTACGCCGCCGTCGAGTGACAGAGCGGTTATAAAGCGCTTCGCGAGGCTTCAGGTGGAGCTGTAGGCCGCTCGAGCGACGAACCAGCGAAACCCGACATGCGCACGTCATCTGTCTCGCAACCAGCCGGCGATGCGCTCGGGAATCTCCTTCTGCGCGCCTCGGCTCACGTAAATCCCGATGTGTCCACCGTTGAATTCGTGCTCCGCGTAATCCCTGCTACCTACCAATTGTTTCAACGGCCGGCTCGCGCTTGGCGGGACGAGGTGGTCTTGGCGGGCGAAGACATTCAAAACGGGCATCGTGATGCGCTTCGGATTCACGTCTCGACCGCCGACCTTCAGTGTCCCTCGTATGAGCTCATTGCCCTTCACGAGCTTGGTGAGGAACTCGCGAAAGACCGCGCCGGGCTGATCAGGGCTGTCGAAGATCCATTTCTCCATGCGCAGAAAATTGCGCAGCGCCTCAGGATCGTCCAGCGAGTCGATCAGCTGCACGTACTTTTGAGAATGCAAGCGAAACGGCAGTAGGTTCACGAACATCGTGTTCAGGAGCGAACCGGGAATATTGCCGTACGCATCTACGAGCGCGTCCACATCCAGCGTCTCGCTCCACTTGGTGAGCAGGTTATCTTCGGTGCGGAAATCCACCGGCGTGACCATCGTGATCAAGTTGCGTACGCGTTCAGGCTTCAACGCAGCATACGAAATGCTGAACGTCCCGCCTTGGCAGACGCCCAGCAAGTTGATGCTCGGCTGTCCGCTTTCTCGACGCACAACGTCGACGCAACAATCGAGATAGCGCAACACGTAGTCGCTCATGTCGAGCAGCCGATCGGCACCGTCCGGGTAACCCCAATCGATCAAATAGACATCGACGCCGCGCTTGAGCAGGCCACGAATGAGCGATCGATCGGGCTGCAAATCCAACATATACGGACGGTTGACCAGCGCGTAGCAGATCAAGAGCGGCACTGGATTGCGAGCACGTGGCGCTTCTGGATCCGCTTCATAGCGATACAAGATGAGCTTGTCTTCGCGATACACCTCGCGCTTCGCCGCAGTGCCGATCTCGATCTCGCCAGCATTTGCCAGCGCTCCGACCACACTCGCCATTTTGCTCGCGAGTTGCGCGAACGGCGTTTCCGTTTCGGGATTCATCGCGATACCTTGCTCGATTTGCGAGTTGGCTTTTTGCCTGCGCGAGTCGCGGATGTCGATACGCGTTTGGACTTCGCACGCGTGGGCGTACCGCCGATCTCTGCAGACTTCAATGTTTCGATCTCGTGACGCAGGGCACGCAACTGTTGATGTACTGAGTTGAGTTCGGCTCGCGTCGGCATATCGAACATACGTGCAACCTGCTCGATGACCTTCTGCTGCTCGCGCAGACGCCGAACGGCCGCGTTGCTCACCGCACCCTGCAACTGCGCAAATTCGGAACTGTGTGCGACTTTCGTAAAGACTGTCTCGCCGCATTCCACCCACAAGTCGTACAGCTCGCGCTCGGTAAGCGGTGCGCCTTCCCGCGCTTTCAATCGCCGCTCCAGTTCATCGAGCGCCTGCAAATGCACGTTTACGATGGCGTCGCGGAACTGCTCTTCGACTCTTCTGAATTCAGCATCGGCAGTTTGCAAGCGCATCCACGGCTCGAACTGACTTGCTGCAATGCCGAGCGGAGGCAATTTGCTGAGCAAATCTAAGATGCTCTGTTGCGCAGTGCCGAGTCCGCGCAGCGTTTGACTCAACTCGTCCTGGCTCTGCCCGCCGAACATCGGATTGGCGTGAGGGCGCATCAGCTTGAGCCACTCGCGCATCGATGCGATCCAGGACTCACTGTCCTGATGAGTTTCGGCGCGCTCACCGCGCAAACGCTCGCGCTGCTGGTTGAGCCAATCCGCGATCTGGCTCGGATCGAACGGGGCCTGGTCGGTCATGCGGCGCTCTCGGCCGCTGCGGGCGTGTCTTTCATGGCTGGAGAGATGTTATGCAAAGCGCTCTCGCGTAGGAGCTACATTGTTGCACTGCCAAAATTGCGCGGCTACAGTACCCGCCCGCGCTGCGGCGGCCGTCCGTAACGGGAGCTAGCGTGGCGATTGTCCCAAATCCTTTCGTCTCGAACATGTCGAGGCGCGGCGCATGCAAGTCGTGCTCGCTCCAATCCGATAGGTGACTCATGAGTACAGAGCGCATCATCAAAAAGTATGCGAATCGGCGGCTGTACGATGCATCCCAGAGCCGGCACGTCACCCTCGATGACGTGCGCAACATGATCATTGCTGGCGAACGCATCAAGGTGGTCGACGATAAAACCCAAGAGGACATCACGCGGGTGATTCTGCTGCAGGTCATTGCGGATCAGGAGCAATTCGGGCGCCCGATCTTGTCGACCTCGCTGCTCGAATCTCTGATTCGTTTCTACGGCAATTCGCTACAAAGCTTCTTGAGCGATTATCTCGACAAGAGCGTTGAGACGTTCGTACGTCAGCAAGAAGCCGTGCAAGCGCAACTCGCGCGCATGTTCGGCGGCGCACCGTTGCATTCGATGGCAGAGCTGACTCGGCAAAATCTCGAGATGTGGGCGAAGATGCAAGAAGGCATGTTCGCTGCTTTCAGCCCACCGCGCCCGCCATCAGGCAATTCACAAGATTAAGCCGCGAACATCGCCCTCATGAAAATCGCATTCGCCGCATCCGAGATCGCGCCGCTCGCCAAATCGGGAGGGCTCGCCGATGTGGCGGGCGCATTGCCTCGCCACCTCAAGCAACTCGGTCACGACGTGCGGCTCTTCATGCCGCTCTACGCAAGCATCGGATATGCGGGGCTTGAGAGCACAACCGTTGCACGAGCGGAAAACGTCCCGCTGCACTTGGGTAATCACCACTACGAATTCACTTTGCGCGAGTCTCGGCTTCCCGATTCGGATGTGCCGTTGTACTTGATTCATTGCCCGGCGGTTTACGACCGCCCGACTATTTACACCAATGGTGTCGATGAACATCTGCGGTTTCTCGTCTTACAGCGAGCGATCATCGAAGCGTGCCAACGCGTGCCGTTCGCACCCGAAATCATGCACTGCAATGATTGGCACACCGCACTGATTCCGTTGATGCTCAAAACCGTGTACGCGTGGGATCGGCTGTTCGATAGCACTCGCACGATCATGTCGATTCACAACATCGGCTATCAGGGCATCTTTGCGAATGGCACTGCTTACGACATCGGCGGCGATCTGAGCGGCCAGCTGGCGCCCGATACCGCTGCGGGTGGAGCGATCAACTGGCTGCGCGAAGGCGTACGTCATTCGAATCGTGTCACCACTGTGAGCCCGACGTACGCGAATGAAATCTGCACGCCGATTGGCGGACACGGATTGGACGGAGATTTGCGCGCGCGTCACGATCAGATCGTCGGCATTCTGAATGGCGTGGACTATTCGCAGTGGAGTCCCGCCAACGATCGTTATCTAAAGTATCGATTTTCGCACGATGATGTCTCCGGCAAGCACCGCACCAAGCGCGAACTACTCGACTGGTTGAATCTTCCTGTTGCGGATTCAACCCCGCTGATGGGTATCGTGTCGCGACTCACGATTCAGAAGGGCTTCGATTTGTTATTCGATTCCCTGGCCGAAATCCTCGCCACGCGAGATTTGGCTCTGGTTGCGTTGGGCAGCGGCGATGCGAAGTACGAAGATTTCTTCGCTTATTTGCAGCGGCGATTCCCGGATCGCGTGGTGTTTCACCGCGGTTACCACGATGAGCTATCGCATTTGATCGAAGCCGCGAGCGACATGTTCCTCATGCCCTCGCTCTATGAACCCTGCGGACTCAATCAAATGTACAGCCTAAAGTACGGCACGATTCCCATCGTGCGCCGCACGGGTGGCTTGGCCGATTCAGTGCAAATGTGGGACGGCAACACGCGCCAAGGCACGGGCATCGTCTTCAACGACTTCGATACCAACGCGATTCGCTGGGCGATTCACACTGCACTCGATCTCTACAAAGATCGCGACGCCTGGCAGCAGATGATGCGCAATGCCATGGCTCAGGATTTCTCGTGGGACAGGCAGGTGCAGGAGTATGTGAGGTTATACGAGGAAGTGAGGTGAGCGGACCGTGACGGGTCACGGGTCACGGGTCACGGGTCACGGAAGAGGATACTCGCCCACACTCCACACCTCACACTGCCCACATTTTTTGTGTTTCGTCCGGACTTCCCGTCCGATCTGACTGGTCACCAGTCACTAGTCACGAGTCACTTGTTTCATTTCACCACCCCCAGATCCACCGTCCCGCTCTCGCTAAACGGCACTTTGTGAATGATGCCCAATTTGGTCATCACCTTGCCTTCGATTACGTAGTGGACTTGGCGTTTGCCGTTTAGGCGCGACAACAATCGTCCCAAGCTGCTCACGAAGTTCGTGCGCACGGGTAAGTCGAACTCCTTCTCTCCCAGCGCGGGAATCACGAACGGAACGCTGCTCATGCCTTCAGCGAAACTGTCACCCTCGAGAAAGATCTTGTAGTCGATCCCGTTGACCGGCAAATCGCGATCGTTCGGATTCTGCACGTTCATGCGAACGATGAACTGCTGATTGAACATGTCCGCAGACGTCATCTGGATGCTGACCAGATTCAACCGCGGCGTCTCCAGTTTCGGTGCGAGCGCACAGGCTGAGAACAGCAGAAATAGTGTGAGCGCTGCGAACCGCGAAATGAACTTCATCGAGGCCTCCCGCCGACGGCGATGCGGGATGCTAATGCGTAGCGACCGCGCCGTCGAGCTAGCGCGGCCGAAGGTGCTGGGCTGACGCGGTGATGTTGATCGGCGAAATATCTGGGAGACCTGCGCACTTCACGCGCTCTGCGCTTTCGCCTCATCACTTCATCACCCCATCACCTCATCACGCGAACCTCACTTCTTCAACTTCGCCAACATGTCACGCGTGACTAGCGCCACACCCTTTTCGCTCATATAGAAGCGACGGGCGTCCTCCTCGGGATTCACGCCGATTTGCGTACCCGGCGGCACCACGCCTGCTGAGTCGATGATGGCGCGCTTGATCGTGCACCCCGGCCCGATGCGGACATCCGGAAACACGACGGAGCGCTCGATGTAGCTGCGTTCGTCCGCTCTCACGTTCGAGAACAACAGGGATTGGTTGACGTACGCGCCCGAGATGATGCATCCGCCCGACACCATCGAGTTCACCGCCATGCCGCGGCGGCCCTCTTCATCGAGCACGAACTTCGCAGGCGGATATTGGCGTTGGTAGGTCCAAATCGGCCAATGCTCGTCGTAGATGTTGAGTTCGGGGTTGACGTGAACGAGTTCCATGTTCGCTTCATAGAACGCATCGACGGTACCAACGTCACGCCAGTAGTGCTGCACGCGAGTTCGATCGTCCTGGAATGGGTACGCGTACACCTTCATTGTGGGCAACGCCTCCGGAATGATGTTCCGGCCGAAGTCATGGGAGGTGTTCGGACGCTGCGCATGTTCCTCGAGCAGACGGTAGAGCAGCGTCGCTCTGAAGATGTAAATACCCATCGAACCCAGTGCGAAATTCTCTCGTCCAGGGATGCCTTCGGGATCCTTGGGCTTCTCCGCGAACTTCGTGATGCGATACGTCGGATCCACGCTCATCACGCCGAAGCCGGTCGCTTCTTCGCGCGGCACTTCGACCACGCCGACAGTGATGTCCGCTTTCTTCTCGACGTGGTAGGCCAGCATCGGGCCATAATCCATTTTGTAAATGTGATCGCCCGCGAGTACCAAAATGTGACGCGGATGATGCAGCTTGATGATTTCAAGATTCTGGTAGAGCGAGTCCGCCGTGCCGCGATACCAGAATTCGCCCATCTGTTGCTGGGCAGGGATCACTTCGATGAAGTCTCCCAGCTCGCCACGCATGTAGCTCCAGCCGCGCTGAATGTGCTGAATCAGCGAGTGCGACTTGTACTGCGTCATCACTTGAATACGGCGGATGCCGGAGTTGACGCAGTTGGAGAGCACGAAATCGATAATGCGGAACTTGCCTCCGAAGGGCGTCGCCGGCTTGGCGCGAAAATCCGTCAGGTGTTTGAGTCGCTCGCCGCGACCACCCGCCATGATCACCGCTAGGGTGTTGCGCGTTAGGCGGCTGACATAGCGCCGGGCGGCGGTCTGTCTCGGGCTGGAATTGCCGGTGGATTCTTCATTCGATTGAGCGGGCGTTGCTCTTTCGTTCATGTCTGGGTCTCTTTCGCTGCGAGCCAAAGGGTCAAGCATGTTAGCCGACAGGAGGGCTAACGAGCGACGCGGCATGTGCGGACGCTTGCTTGGCGTACCCGCGTTGGGCATTGTGGAGAACGCATCGCCAGCCTGTGGCGGTTCCTAAAGAGATATTGAAAAGACTGGAATGTTGAACCAGGTCTGCAACGACGCCGCCCTGCTGGGCCATGCCCGCGGCTCCTATGTGCGTTTGCTCGCACTATTGTGTGCGCTCGCATTGGGGTACGCCTGCAAGGTCCATGCTGAAACCGCACCCGCTGCAGCCAAGGCTAAATCGCCGGCACAAAAGGGCTCTGAATGCCTGCCGAAGCAGCAAGGTTTCCTACGCGCGCGCCTCAGTGGCGCTACCAATGAGGAACTGAACTGGGGCGGTGCGAAGTTAGACTGCACCGGTGCTGCGCGCCCTGATGCTGAGGGAGCGCGTATCCGCTTCACGGAAGCGGAGCATGACGGCCCGGAACATTGGGTGATCGTATTCGGAATCAGCCATCTGAAAGAAGGACAGCGAGCCCGAGCCTTACCGGTAAACGTCACGCTGATCCGGGAAGGCTCCGGTGAGTTCTATAGCACTCAAGGCGATGACAAGTGCACGATCGACGACATCCGCCAAGTTGCGATCACCGGCATACCGAGGAAGACGCGATCCTATAAGGTCACGGCTCGAGGTTTCTGCACCGAACCGGCGCGATCATTGCGCGGACCTGGAGCGATTCTGGTCAGCCGCTTCGATTTCGCTGGCCGCATCGATTACAACACCGACGACGGAAGTACCCCATGACGAGATCTGCACGCGTTCAACTCGGATTGTTTGCAGCCTTCGTCTTGTCTCTGGCAGGAGTGAGCCACGGTGACGACGCGAACACGGCACTCGACCAGCTGTTTCCGAAATCCGAACTACAAATCGCGACTCCGGACGCGCGCGTGCATCGCTTCCAAGTCTGGGTCGCGGATGACGACGCACACCGCCAGCGTGGGCTCATGTTCGTGAAGCATATGGCGCAGGACGCCGGCATGTTGTTCGCGTATCCCTCGCCTCGGACTGTCTCGATGTGGATGAAGAACACGGTGCTGCCGCTGGACATGCTGTTCGTGGATGGAACCGGCAAAGTGGCGAAGGTTGCAGAGAACACAACGCCTTTCTCGCTGCAGACCATCGATTCGGAAGTACCGGTTGTGGCGGTTATCGAATTGAATGCCGGCACGTGCTCGCGCTTACACATCCGTGCAGGCGCTCGGGTGATACACGCATTGTTCGGCAATGAAACGGAAGGCGTGCGTAACGCGCAACGATAAAGCGCCTCATCCCGTTTGTGCTGGGAGCACCTGCAATTCTTTGCGCCGGTAATCGATGATCAGCATATCGAGAACGCCCAACACGTCCATGCCGATCAAGACCGCCGGGCGGCGCTGAAAACCCCAGACTTTGAATACGTGCAGGTCACCGAACGTGATGTCGGTTTGGCCAATCTTGATAGCCCCCATGGAAAGCGTCGGCGCCGCAGCAACATCGCCAGGCTGCAAATCCGCAGTGACACCTTCCACGTCCGTACTAAATAAGCCGCGCGCAGAGTCGCGGCCGATGCGCAATGCATTGCGAAGGGATATGTTGCCGAGAGTTCGCTCGGCACCGGTATCGATAATGGCCTTCACCCGAACCTTGCCGATCTTCGCGTCCGCTAACAACAGCCGCCCGAAACCGAATCTCACCGGCACTGTATAGAAGTATCTCGGAGCAGCTTGGAACGATGACTTTTCAATCAGAATCCGATCGTTCTTGAAATCGATGGTGAGCCGGCTGTCTTGCATGGCGTCGGCGCCCAAGACGCCGTCTGCATCCGCGAGTACCGCCTCGATCACGGGCATGTCTAAAGGCCCGAGCGAGAGCTTGCCCACCTCAAGAGACTCGACCCTGACAATGGCCACTTGTGCCGAACCGGTCACGCCACTCAACAATACAGACGGGGCACCGGCCTGTTGATTGGCAAGGTTCAGCTTGTCTGCCAGGGGCTTCGATACCGCGGAGTGCGTGGCCCCTGTATCCACAACAAAACGGAATGGGCCTGCGCCGTTGATCGTAACGTTGGCAACGATACGTCCGATGCCATCGTGGGTCGTCGGCACGACGAACCTGTGCTCGTCGTGAGCGCCAGCGACGTTGGCCTGATCCGTTTGCGCGCGCGAAGTCGTAATGTGCGCGAGCAACGCACCGAGCATTGCCAGTGCGGCGGCTCTTCGCATTGAGTTGGCGGTGCGTTGAAAGTCCATTGACTTGTTAACAGCGGATGGCTTTCTAGAACTCAATTGAGTCAAAATTCGCTTGGACGCAAGTCCGCGCCTAGGCACTCGGACAAGACATTCATATATCCGTTTGCGCTGGCAGCACAGCCTGAGTCCTACGTATTAGCAAAGTCAGCCTCTGACTAACAGGAACCATTATGACCTTAGGCCGCATCCCAAGTTTCTCGCTCATCGTGTTCGGGTTGGTTGCACTCGCTGCTTGCAGCGGATCGCCTACAAAGGAGCCGGATACAACGCCCACGGCAGCTCCTACAGAGGCTCCCTCATCTGGCACAACGCAAGCGAGTGCGGACTCGCAGAAGCTCACCCCTGAACGCATCATGCAGTTGCAGCGCGAGGGCTACACATTGGTCGATCGCAACGGCGAGCAGTACTTCTGCAGAAGCGAGAAAAAGACGGGCTCGCGCTTGGCGCGCGAGACGGTGTGCATGACCGAGTCGCAAATTGTTGCACTACGTGACCAAACCAAGCGGGGCTTGGCTCGGACCATGCGCGAGATCCCACCCCCGCAAGGGAAGTGAATTAGCCAGACCTCATGGAGCGCAACAGTTGCCACGTTGCCTCCACTGAGCCCAGCACGCGCTGCACAGCTGCTTCGTTCACTCGCCACTTATCAGTGGCAGGCGGCGTGTGCGTGTACCGAGACATCGGCAAAGGTCGCGCCAGTCGTGCGCGAAGTGCCTCGTCGAGTTCGATCGACGCAAAGTCACAGAGTCGCGCAACTGACTCTTGAGGCTGCTGCGTCAGTTCGCTGTAGCTAAGCGATGTCCAACGCGAACTTGGCAATTTGGATAAGTCTTCTAGGACGATGCGATTCGTGGCTTCCCATTGGAACGCAGCGATCTCTTCGAGCGGCCGCCCATTCATTCGCTCCCAACCCGGCGGAAGCAGCAACGACCAAGGGCCGTCGAAACCCTTCAATCCGTTGTAGGTCTTCCAGTTCCCCGAGCGCCACGCTTCCATGATGCTGCTGATGTTCTCGCGAGGGTCGCGCCATAACAAAATGAATAGCGCGTCATTGAATACGGCATCCAGGAACGGTACGCGCAACGCGTTCTTCGGTGTCTTCTCGACGAATCGCAGCGTGGGCGCGTTCAACCGCTGACCTTGCGCGTCCTGCAGTCGTTCCAGAATAAAGCTCTCGATCCTCTCTGCGTATGACGGCTGCACGTGCTCGGCTGTGAGGCGATTGGACTGAACATTCGGTGCGCCGACACGCAACTCCGGAATGCCCTCGATCATCAAGTGAGCTTCGCCCCCGACACTCATCACTGATGTGCTGCTTATCAATGTCTCGAACAGTAATGTGCTGCCGGAACGTGGCGCGGCGACTATGAAGACGGGACGCTCGATGCGTCGGCGAGCAGCAGTGTGCCGATGCCGACGTTCTTCGAGCCCGTGCGACAGCAGGTGCTGAAGAATGCGAGCTTCGAAGACGGTGTGGGCGGCAACCCGGTTGGTGCGCATCACAAGCCCTTCCGACAGCGCACGCGAGGCGGTGCGAACACTCTCGCGCACCCTTGCGTACTCCGCGAACCCCTGGTCCTGCTCACCATAGAGCAAGTAGAGTTGGCGCCAATCCTGACTGAACGCCACTAGCATCGCCTGGTATTTGGCGCATCGATCGCGCGCCTCTGGCGTATCGGCGAGCACCACGAGTTCGCCGATGATGTCAGCCACCTGAACATCCACCTCTGTCGGCAGCAGGATGGGCGATGTCGTGCTCGTCTCGGTTAGAAGCCGAACCTGCTTCGCAGGGTCGAAGTGGTGAACGATGTCCTGATTCGTTCCTGCAGCGCTCTGCTGCACGAACCGCCAAAAGGACGCGCTGCCGGTCGTATCCGCGACCAGGTGGATACGCTCGAACTCGGTTGGGTTCACGACGCTGTGCAAGCGCCAGTTGTCGAATACCCAAGCCTCGCCCGCTTTCATGTGCACGGATTCTTTTTCGCAGCGAAAGCGCACTTCGGGCCGCGTGATGACTGGAACGTGCAGCCTCACACGCCGGAACCAGTGATAGTTGATGTCAGCGTGCTCAGGTACATCCGCACCGGGAGCGAGACGCATCAGGCGCGACCTACCCCACACGACACCGAAACTTGCCAGGACCTGCTGCACGTACGGCATTCGCGTGAGGTGCGGCGTCGCCTGCATCGCGCCTTCGACATCATCGTTTTCGCCCCCGCCCGCGCTGATCAAGCGGACCGAGCTGTTGCCCGGAATTCTGTTCGGATGCGCTGCCCAAGCTTCCGGTGGAAGATTCAGCACTTCATCACGCAATCGCTCGGCATCGAATTGCAACGGCAAACGAACGAATGGGCGCGCGAGTCTCATGGCATCGCCCCCGACGCTTCTTCGCGAGCCGATCGAACGTATCGGCGAATCACGAGTCGTATCCCCATTTTTCGAGATAGGGCTTGAGGATGGGCAGACACGGTTCGAAATGCTCGCGGTAGTGGCGCCAGCGCCCGACCGCCTTCTTGCTCACCGGCTGCACCACTTGCGAGTAGCTCGGCGTGCTGACGAAGCGCTTGGCTAACGCGCGCTGCGCAGGCTCAAGCACGGCCGGATGCCATGGCAATTCCAAGAACTCTATGATCGATCGTGCCTGCGGTTCGAAATTCGCCACGAACTCCTCGTATCGCAGTTCGAAAGAGCGCGGAGCCAGGATCGCGTGCTGTTGATACCAGAAGTCAAAGGTCTTGCGATATCCGGCGGCGAGTGTCGGCAGGTCTTGGCACAACAGGACGAAATCGGGCGCGCGGAAATGTTGCATGAAGCAACTGAGAATGACATCGCACGGATGGCGCACGGCGAGAATCACATGCGAATTTGGAAACAGCCGCCTGATCAGCGGCAATCGCAGCATGTTGAGTGGATTCTTATCCACGAGCCGCTGTCCCTGCCGCAGCTCGACTTTCCGCGAAACCCGCTTCCAATACTTGGCTCGAACCTGCTCGAGTTGCTCATGCGTAGCGTTGGCCAGCTGAGTTGGATATCGAATCCCTAACGCGAGCAGATCGTCCAATGCGTTCTGCAAGAAGGGCTGCTCATCCATCGACACCAAATCAGGATGCGCATCCAACGTCAGCTCAAGCAACGTCGTACCCGAGCGCGGGAATGCGACGATGAAAATCGGGCTCCTTGCAGCTACTGGCGCCTCGTTCAAATCCCAAAGAGCAACGTCGCTCGGCGCCGTACTTCTCTCCGCGATCACGAGCGGCGGTGCGCCACGCACAACCGCGTTCGGCGAGGATCTCTGCAGATAGGCGAGCTGCGAACGATGCGCATCCTGCAACACGTCAAATGCCTCGTTGTAGCGCTTCAGAGCATCGAGCGATTTCGCGAGCGGAAACTCCAGGAAATGGCGTTCATGCAATTCCTTCGTAGCATTTAACACCTCGCGAAACCATCGAACGGCGCCTTTGTGATCTTCTTTGCGCTGAGCCAGCTGCCCCTTGAGCAGCGTCAAGTCGCTTCCCAGCGCTTTGATAGCGATCGGATCCGACTCAAGCTCGACTGCGATCTGCTGCGACTCGGCGATGCGATTCGTGCGCTCCAAGACCTGAGCTAAGGTCAACCGCGCGCGTGGATTCTCTGCACTCGCTGCCGCTCGTCGCACTGCAGGTTCGGCGCGCGCTGGCTCTCCGAGCTGCAATAGCAAGTGCCCGATATCCGCGTCGACCCCTTGACCCTTGACTGAGCCCTCACTCCATCCTTCGAGGGCTGCTAATGCCTCCTCCATCTGCAAGCATTCGTAGCAACACAACGCGTAGCGATACCGGATCTCCGCGTCATTCGGCGCCAGCTCGAATGCCTTTTTCAAAAGACCTCGAGCGGCTTCGAAGTCATTGCGATCGATATGTGCAAGAGCGACGTTGTAGTAGAAGTCCGCCGAGTTCGCTCCCAGCGCTGCCGCGCGAGCGAATGCATAGAGAGCCTGCTCCAAATCGCCAGCACACCGTCGAGCCGTTCCGACATTCATCCAATGTCGCGATTCGCGTGGATTGGCTTCGGCAAGACGCAGGAAAACGGCTTCAGACTCGCGAAATTTTTGTTGCTGATGCAGGACTAGGCCGAGGCGGCCCAACACTGGAGTGTTGTTCGGTTGTATCGCGAGCGCGGAACGATACAAAGCTTCGGCTCGATCGTAGTCGTCCTTGCTGAGTGCTTGGTCAGCCCCTCGGATGAGGTCTGCGAAATCAGGCGGTGCGCTGGACATGGCGTGCTGGTGTAAGTCACACACGTGTGCAGGTCAAGTGACCCGCCTACCGGATGCAATAAAAAAGGCCGCGCGACTTGCGCCGCGCGGCCCTGCTCCCAAGCAGATCGTTCAGAACTTCTGCGTAACGCTCGCGAACCAACGACGTCCGATCGTGTCGTAGGTTTCGACGTCGGTGTTCGCGTTCGTGACATTGTTGATATACAGCAAGGGCGGCTGTTTATCAGACAAGTTCAAGACGCCGAACTGTACCTTCGTGTTGGTCGCCGCGATTGTGTAGCCAACGGACAAGTCGATATAGGTCACCGAAGGAATGTTCAACTGACTTGGCCAGAACTCCCCTGTCGGATCGCCCGTCTCTGGATCGAGCACCCTCGGCTCCGTGGCGGGGTCCTTCAAGATTGCCTTATCGATGAAACGGGCAGCTAGCAGAGCCTCGAAGTCCTGATACGTCCATCCGATCTGAGCGACAGCGCGCCACTTGGCGTAGTTGCCGAATTGCCGATCATACGTTCCAGCGACCTCTTGCGGCTCGGCACCCGGAGATGGAGTGCTCTCGTAGCTGCTGATATGGGTTGCATCGATCGAGAACTGGAAAGAACCCAGCCCTGTGTCTCGCAACTGGTATCTGAGGCCGATGTCGTATCCGTCCGTGTCGAGTGAACCCAAATTCGACGTTGGAGCCTGGAAGACCAGGATGTCGCCGGAATTGGGACCCGAGGTATAGCGCGTCACGAGGCTGCAGAATTGCGGATCACCCGTACTCACGCACTGCCCGATGGAATAATTTGGATCCAAGGTCGTGATCACGTCCGCGATGTGATACTTCCAGTAATCCAATTCGACAGACAGGCCGCGCACGAAATTAGGCTCATACACGACGCCGAATGTCTTCACGTTACCCGTTTCCGGCTTCAAGTCCGGGTTGCTCAACAACAAACCTGTGATCTGCGAGAGCCCGTAGTTGTAGTCGCCGGTAAGCGGTACGCCCTGGCAGGCTAAAGACAGGTTCGGATTTGCCGCCACGGCCGCAGCCGTCAAGTTCGTGCAAGGATCGGTGAACGTGACCGCCGAGTTCACGGGTGAGGCCGCCAGATCCGTGATCGTGGGTACTCGGAAGATTTGCGAGTAGGTGCCGCGGACAAGTAGATCTGCAATCGGTCGATACTCGAGCTTGAAATCGCTCGTGGTCTCGTTGCCGAACAGGTTGTAGTCCGAATAGCGCACACCCAGATCGACGTTCAGAGCGTGCACGCCAGGCAGATCCTTCAGCAGCGGAACGAAGAATTCCGCATAGGCCTGCCTTGAGTTATACGAACCCAGTGTGTTGCCTGTGCACGTCTCGTTGGCGAGCTGACACTGTAGGTACAGCGGCGGTTGCGCCTGAACAATGCTATCTGCAGTGAACTGGCCCCAACGATCGTTGTACTCGAGGCCAA
This sequence comes from Pseudomonadota bacterium, assembly GCA_023391335.1. Classification (GTDB taxonomy): domain Bacteria; phylum Pseudomonadota; class Gammaproteobacteria; order Steroidobacterales; family Steroidobacteraceae; genus Steroidobacter. The sequence continues at coordinate 27,095 of JAEWBG010000007.1, forward strand.
AGCTCGCCAGCAGATCACCGGCAGGCAGCGAGAACAACTTGCCGTTCACGTCCAAGGCTGCTGCGCGATATTTGTACTTGTTGTTGGTGTTGTAGTTCGCAGAGATCGTCTGCAGCGCGGCGATCTGATCTGGAGTGGTCGGGTTAAAGAAATTAACGGGGATGCAACCGCTGATCGCATGATCCGGATCGGTGCCGCAAGTCGGCGTACCCGTTGTCGGGTCGTAGAACGAAGGTCCCAGCGCTGGTCCTAAGGCCGCTTTCAGCAGGTAACCGTCGATGGTCGCAAGCTGATCGAGCCGAGAGGAGGTGAGGTTCAGGTCCCACTCCCAGTCGCCGAACTTACCCTTGACGCCGCCATTGAAGATTTTGCTATCCGACTGCGTTTCGCTCTGCCGATTGCCCAGCGAACTCATGCGCAGGCGGAAGTCGCCATTAGCACCGGCGATGCCGCCGAAATCTACGCCGAACGGGTTGTAGATGTTCTGAGCGGAGATAATCACGTCGTCCGTATTGGCATCGAATGGCAATGGCGCAATCTGGAATCCGGAGTGCGTTCGATTGTTGATGCCGGTCGCATAGATCTCCACGTTGTCCGAAACGCGATAGTTCACTTTCGTGAACAGCGCGGTGCGCTCCTGCGGAGTCATCAACAAGTTCAACGGTTGGAAGTTATAGGAGTCGTTCGCCGTGCTGTAGCAGTGGTAGTCGGCAATTGGATCGCTGCCCGCCGCACCCTCATTTCGTGAGAGCGCATCGCAATCCGGAAACTGGGCAGCTAGCGAGGGCGGAAGATCGATACGCCCATTCGGCGTGCGGCTCGAACCCGCGGGCGAGATGCCCACGGCACCGCCATAGAAGTACAGCGCGTACTTCGAGAAGTCTCGGTCGCCGGCCGACACAGCCTTTTGTTCGCTGTAGTTGCCTCCAACCATGAAGCTGAACTTGTCTGTCGAAGTGCCGAACGTGGCATCGACCGAATAGTGCGCGCCGTCCTTGTGCGAGGTGCGACCGTAATCTGCGCTGACCTCCAGGCCATCGAGATCTTTGCGTGTGATGAAGTTCACCACACCACCGACGGCATCCGAGCCGTAGATTGCGCCCGCGCCTTCTTTCAACACTTCAACGCGTTCGATCATCGAGACTGGAATTTGGTTGACGTCGGTTGCATCGCTCGCGCCTACGAGACCGATGCGACGGCCGTCAACGAGGATCAGGGTTCGCTTGGCGTCCAAGCCGCGCAGCTCGATGTTAGCTTCACCGAAACCGCCACCGTTGTTGACCTGAGGATTGGTTGCGGCACCCGCGATACTCGGAATGCGCTGCACGAGATCGCCTGCGGACGTGACACCCGAGGCTTGAATCGCGGCCTGGTCGATGACGAGAACGGGATTGGCAGTCTCCGCATCCACTCTTCGAATACGCGATCCGGTTACGACAACTTCGGCGACATCTCCTTGTCCTGCTGCGGCAACGCGCTCCTGCGCTTGCGCGGTCAATGCAGTTGCGGCACTCGTTACGAGCACGCAATGGATCGCGCGTCTGAGGGCATTACTCGTCGACATCAGAGTTCTCCTCCTGCAAGAGGTTCGAATTAGAAATATAGATAGAAGCCAAGCGCCAACAGGACACTTGCAACGCTCCCTTCTTGGGGTCTTGAACCAACATGTGATGTGTGTCGCAACCCAAGCGTGGTGCCGAGCATACAACCCGAATTACAGCAATGAAAGTGTGGTTGCGAATTTCGCAACGCGTGGCGGAGCCGCGTAAGCGCAAGAAAAACCGAGGAATAGCTGCGTATTAACCGAAGGCCAACAACGACGCGAAGTCGCATTCTTGTATACATGTTGCACGTGTGAAACATGTGCAGAGTGCCATGAGAACAGATGTTCTTACATGAACCTGATGGTGTTGCGCAGCGGCTTTGAATCGCCAGATCGAATTACAGCCATTGGATGCGAGCAGCGGCATACAACCGCTGCTACTTACGCAAGCTTGGAGCCGCGCCTTTCGCGTTCGTGCGTGAATCGCACGAGATGAGTCGAATCGATGCTGGTAGAAAAAAATTCACGCAGCGCGGCGACGTCGATCGCGTAGAAATTCAGCAAGCGCGCGCGCAGTGTGAGAGCGGGAACTACGCACCAAGTCCTCAGGGGAACCCTGAGCAACAACACGGCCGCCTTCCACGCCGCCTTCTGGTCCGAGATCGATGATCCAATCCGCTTCGGCAATGACGTCGAGGTCGTGTTCAATCACGACGACGGTGTTGCCCGCCTCGACCAAGCGATGCAGAACGCGAATCAACTTCTCGATGTCGGCCATATGCAGCCCGACGGTAGGCTCGTCCAACACGTACAGCGTGGTCCCACCGCCGTTGCCGCGAGGTGTTTTCGCATCTGACCGTACGCGCGAAAGCTCCGTGACCAACTTAATGCGCTGCGCCTCGCCACCCGATAGCGTCGGACTCTGTTGCCCCAAGGTGAGATAACCGAGCCCGACATCCTGCAGTAGCCGCAAGCAGTGATGGACTCGCGTGTGGGCGGAGAAGAACTCGACCGCATCATCGACGCTCATCGTCAACACTTCGCCGATGCTTTTGTCTTTGAACTTGATAGCGAGTGTGTCGGCATTGAATCGCATGCCGCCGCAGCTGTCGCACGTCACGCGTACATCGGGCAGGAAACTCATCTCGATCTTGCGCACACCCTGCCCTTCGCAAGCCTCGCAGCGTCCGCCTGCTGTATTGAACGAGAAGCGGGATGCGTCGTACCCACGCATGCGAGCTTCGGTCGTCTCCGCGAAGATCCGTCGGATCGCATCCCAAAATCCGACGTACGTCGCGGGACAAGATCGTGGCGTTTTGCCGATTGGCGTTTGATCGACTTCCAGCACGCGACTGACCTGCTCCCACCCCTGCAGTTCTTTGCATCCATGCCAGCGCACTTTCGAGCCGCGTCGGGCACTCACTGCACCGGCGAGATTGTCGTGCAGCACATCGCGCGCAAACGTGGACTTCCCCGAACCCGACACGCCAGTCACTGCAACTAACCTACCCAAAGGAACACGGCAGCTCTGTTTCTTCAAGTTGTGCAGTTCGGCATCCTTCACCGCAATGCACGCAGAACTCGAGGCTACTTTCCGACGAGTGCCCAGCGGGTGCTGAAGCGGACGAGACAACAATCGTCCCGTCACCGACTCCGCTGAGCGTTCCAACTGCGCTGCCGTACCTTCGGCGACAATGCGACCGCCGCGTGTGCCCGCACCGGGGCCCAGGTCGACGACGTGATCGGCGCGCCGAATCGTCTCTTCGTCGTGCTCGACCACCAGCAACGAGTTTCCTTTCGCCGCGAGACGATCCAGCGTGTCGAGAAGAATGCGATTGTCTCGGGTGTGCAGTCCAATCGTCGGTTCATCCAATATGTAGCAAACACCTTGGAGATTCGAACCGAGTTGGGCCGCCAAACGAATTCGCTGCGCCTCGCCACCCGATAGCGTCGGAGCGGATCGGTCCAACGACAAATAGCCGAGACCCACGTCCTCTAGGAACCCCAACCGAGAGCTGATCTCGGCGAGCACATCGCGTGCGATCTCCAATTCCCGCCCACGTAGTTTGAGCCCATCGAACATCTTGCGCGCGCGACCCACGGGCTGAGCGGTCCACTGCGCAATCGATTGATCTCGGAACCGCACATTCAGTGCAATCGGATTGAGGCGGTTACCTTCGCACGTCTCACAAACCTGTGCTTCCTCCTCGTACCACTCGTTCCACCAAATCTCCTCACCGCTTTGCTCTTCATCGAAGCCGCTCATCTTGGCGCCCGTGCCGAAGCACTCTGGGCACCAACCGTGCTTCGAATTGAACGAGAACAAGCGCGGGTCGAGTTCGGCGAAGCTCTTTGCACATGATGGGCATGCACGCCGAGTCGAGTAGATTTGAGGCTGAGCTTTCGAGCCTGCCTTAAGGACATGAACTACGCCTTTGCCGTGATCGAGAGCGACGGTGAGAGCACTTCGCAATTCCTTCTCGCTCTTCGCCCTCACCTGCAACGTGGCGACCGGCAACTCGATCGTGTGTTCCTTGAAGCGGCTCAGGCGCGGCCACTTTGCCGTGGGCAGCAACTCGCCATCGACACGCAGATGTTCGTAACCCTTCTTAGCGGCCCATTCCGCAAGGTCGGTGTAAAAGCCTTTGCGTGCAACCACGAGCGGAGACAGTAACGTCACGCTCTGACCGCGATACTCCTTCACTAGTCGTGCGGCCAACGACTCGTACGACTGAGGCTCGATCGGCACGTCGCAGTCTGGGCAGTACTGGGTCCCGAGCTTTACGAACAGCAATCGCAGAAAGTGATAGATCTCCGTCAGCGTCGCCACCGTGCTCTTGCGTCCGCCCCGGCTGGTTCGTTGTTCGATGGCCACGGTTGGCGGAATGCCGAAGATGGCATCCACATCCGGGCGCGAGGCGGGCTGCACAAATTGACGCGCATAGGCATTCAGCGATTCCAGATAACGCCGCTGTCCTTCGCCGAACACGATATCGAACGCCAGCGTTGACTTGCCCGAACCGGACACCCCGGTGATCACCGTGAAGCGATCGCGCGGCAAAGACACATCGATATTCTTGAGATTGTGTTCGCGTGCACCGTGCACCTGGATCGATGCATTCGAGGGCGCCGGCAGGCGCGCAACGCGCGGCTCCTTCACGCCGGCGGGCTGCCATTCGTTCGTCACTTCACGCAACGCCCTAGCTGTGTGCGATTTCCTATCTTGCATCAGCTCGTCCGGCGTCCCCGTCGCAACGACGAAACCGCCCGCATCTCCGCCTTCAGGACCTAAATCCACAATCCAATCGGCTGCGCGAATCAAATCGAGGTTGTGCTCGATCACGAGCAAAGAATTTCCCGCATCGATCAAGCGACGAAATGCACGCAACAACTTCTCGATATCTTCGAAGTGCAGACCTGTAGTCGGCTCATCGAATAAGAACAGCGTTCCGTGTCTCTCCGGCTGTTCCTTGCGGGAACGCTGGTTTGCGGACTGCGACTGCGCGGCTTCGACGAGGTGCCCGGCGAGCTTGAGGCGCTGCGCCTCCCCACCCGACAACGTAGGCACGGGCTGGCCCAAACGCAAATAGTCCAGCCCGACTTCCGCGAGCGGACGCAGCGACATTGCGACCGCCTCATCATTGCGGAAATAGTCGAGCGCTTCGGCAACGGTCAACTCAAGAATGTCGGCGATGCTGCGTGCAGCATGACCTTCGCGACTCAGGTTGACCTCGGCGATTTCCGGTCGATAGCGAGTGCCATTGCAGTCCGGGCAGCGCAAATACACATCGGACAAGAACTGCATCTCGACGTGTTCGAATCCATTTCCGGCACACGTCGGGCAACGTCCGTTGCCTGAGTTGAAGCTAAACGTACCGATGGTGTAACCGCGCTCTTTCGAGAGCGGTTCGGCTGCGAATAATTTGCGGATCGCATCGAAGGCGCCGACGTAACTCGCTGGATTGGAGCGCGTCGTGCGACCGATCGGGGTCTGATCGACGAACACAACATCTGAAATATGATCAGCTCCTTCAATGGTCGTATGAAGACCTGGCGCTTCGCTGGGCTTCCCGAATCGTTTGCGCAGCGCGGGATACAGCACATCCTGAACGAGCGTGGACTTCCCTGATCCCGACACGCCGGTCACGCAAACCAACCGATGCAACGGGATCGTGACATCGATGTTCTTCAAGTTGTGTTCGCGAGCGCCGACCACGCGAAGCGATTCGGACGAATCAATGCGAGGCTGGAGGCTGGAGGCTGGAGGCTGGAGGTCAGAGCCGGGGTGCTCAGTCGAGTGCGCGCCCGAGACGCTCTTGCGTCCGGTCAAATACTCGGCGGTTAAGGAGCGAGTGGCGCTCGCAAGCTGATCCGGTGCGCCATAGAAAACGATCTCGCCTCCGCGCTCGCCTGGCCCCGGACCGACATCGAGGATCCGATCCGCCGCTTGCATCACTTGCGGATCATGTTCAACGACAACGAGCGAGTTGCCCGCATCTTTCAATCGTTGCATGACGCCGATCACTCGCCCCATGTCGCGCGGATGCAAACCGATAGACGGCTCATCCAAGACGAACAATGTGTTGACGAGCGAGGTACCGAGTGCAGTCGTGAGATTGATTCGCTGCACCTCGCCGCCCGACAACGTGCGCGATTGACGATCGAGCGTCAGATAGCCGAGCCCAACGTCCAGCAGATATTTGAGTCGCGTACGAATCTCGCGCAGTACCAAATCGCTAGCCTCATCCAAAGGCGCGGGAAGCTGCAGCCGCTGCATGAATACGCTGCATTGTTCGATGGGTAACAACATGAGTTCATGGATCGACAGGCCTGGCAGACTCTCCAGGACCGAGTCGCTCCACTTCACGCCAGCAGGACGAAAGCGCGGTGTGCTCGAGGAAACTGCAGCCGCATCCTCGCGTGCACCCACGCGCCAGAGCAGGGAATCAGGCTTGAGCCGAGCACCGCCGCAATCGGTACATGGCGTGTAGGTTCGATATTTCGAAAGCAGCACGCGAATGTGCATCTTGTAAGCGCGGCTTTCCAGCCACGCAAAGAAGCGCCGTACGCCGTACCACAACTTATCTTCCCAGCGGCCCTCGCCTTCGAGCACCCATTGACGTTGCGCCTCGGTCAGATCTTTCCAAGGCACATCCAATGGAATGCTGCGTTTGCGTGCGTATTTGACGAGATCGTCCTGGCACTCTCGATACGACTCGGTCTGCCACGGTCGCACTGCGCCTTCTTTGAGCGTCTTCGATTCATCGGGTACGACCAATCCAAAGTCGACGCCGATGATGCGCCCGAATCCGCGACACGATTCGCAGGCGCCGACAGGAGAGTTGAAAGAGAAAGAGCTGGGCGTGGGCTCCTGATAATGAATATCGCAATTCGCGCAATGCAGATCTGCCGAGAATCGATATGCGCGCACGGACTTCATCGAGTCGCGATCACCGCCCTCCTCTAACACATGCACGTTCACGCGGCCGTTCCCAATGCGAAGACTGGTTTCAACCGCTTCGATCACGCGCGATCGTTCTGCAGTGGCGAGGCGAAAGCGATCCAAGACCATTTCCAGCATCAGCTTTGGCTCAGTCTCAGTGGCTTTTCGCTTCGCACCCTTGCGCGAAGCCGCGGGTGCGACGTTCGCGGCAATCTCATGTCGTGCGAATACCCGCGTGAAACCCTGCTTTTCGAGCAGACTCAGAACCTCCGCTTCGCTGAAGTTGTGCGGCACGAGAACCGGCGCAGTCGCGATCAATCGCGCGTCGTCTAACCCGTCCGCTTTTAGATGTGCGGCTAACGATTCATAGATCGATTGCGGAGAATCGCGCCTGACGAGTGCGCCGCAGCCCTTGCAGTAGAGTTGAGACGCTCGCGCGAAGAGGAGCTTCAAATGATCGTTGAGCTCGGTCATCGTGCCGACGGTCGAGCGCGACGTTCGCACAGGATTGGTTTGATCGATCGCAATCGCGGGAGGAATGCCGTCGATCCGATCGACTTGCGGCCGATCCATGCGATCCAGAAATTGCCGTGCATACGGCGAAAACGTTTCGACGTAGCGTCGCTGGCCCTCGGCGTACAGCGTGTCGAACACCAAGGACGACTTCCCTGAACCTGAGACGCCGGTGACAACAACCAGCTCCCCCGTCGGAATGTCGAGGTCGAGGTTCTTGAGATTGTTCTGGCGAGCGCCGCGAATCTGAATGGTTTGAGACATGCCTACCAGCCACACCGTGGCAAATGGAAATCAGCGAGGAGGGAATGCGTCCGAGAGGCGACGTACTCACGTTATGTGGGCAGCGTGCGCCGCTTCAATCGGCCCAGGTGCGCGTATTGAATTCTACAAAGCTGCCAGCGGCTGTCTTCGTTCAATTGAAAAAGGCGGCGTCCGCAATCCCACCACAGCTACGCCGCAACATTCATCAGTGGCGGCAGGGGGCAATGGAGGCTGGCGCAGACGGCCCGCAGCAATTCGGCCTCTCCGATGGTGAGTTGCTGATCGTGCAGCACCGTGGTGCCCAGCGCCTCGACTAACTGCTCTTTGGCGATGGGCATGAGCTGATCCAACCGGCTAAGCGCGCGATCGACCGCCATCCAATCTGCATTCGGCGCATAGGCGGGACGTTCGCGCGGAAACAAATGATGCATCCCAGCTTCGTACGCACGCCGAGCTTTTTCCGCATCGGCGTGACCGTGCTGGGCAAGTATCGAAAGGACCAACCCGGCTTCGGTTGCCACCAACGAAAGCGATAATTGCCGAGTCCGGGCGCGGGGCTGAAGGTCATCGCGCAAATGCACCTGCGTGAGCTTGCGTAGCACGTAGCTCGTCAACGAGAGCTTGCCCTCTCGTTGCAGCATGCCGTTCAAGCATGACATCAGCTGCATGCGTTCATCGGGCGTCAGCTGACGCAACGCTGCAAAGGCCGTCATTTGCGCCGGGATTCGCTGCTGCGGCTGCAGTGCTGCAATTGTCGGCTCGAGTTGCGCGACTTGCTGTGCGATCTCATTGCCCAGTTGCAGCCCGATGAAGCGCTTTTGCCGCTCACGGGCTTCAGCATCCCTATCCAATGCGAGCCCCAGCAACAGGGCACGCGCACTTGCCGGCTGTCGGGCCGCGAGCATGATGTTTGCAGGAAGCGAATCGCGCAGCGATCGGGCGACCTGAATGTGCGCGGTCGCTGGATTGCCCACTAACGAAGCCATCGTCGACGCTTGCATCGCAGGCAGCGCGATCAGGTCGGACAAGTCCTTGGCCTTGGTCGTCGGCGTGGGTTCGTCCTGCGCCGCTGCCAAATTCGCCAACTGCTGGCGGACCTTCTCGAACTCGCGTGGATCGAACTGCGGATCGATTGTACGAATACGCTCTTCCAGTGGTGGGTGAGTCGCGAACATCCGGCTCATCCCAGGCGCGAACAACATATGTGCCACATCTTCGGCTTGCGGCGAGGCGATCGATGAACCCGCACTGAGCGCCCCGATTTTCACGAGCGCATTACGCAGTCCGGTCGGATCGCGGGTGAATTGCACCGCCGACGCGTCTGCCAATGACTCGCGTCGACGGGCGACCGCTGCTTGGATCAACCTGCCGAAAAAAAGGCCGATGTAGCCGATTACAAATACGGCCAATGCAGCGAGCATGATTGCCCCTGCACCACCGTCACGTTTGCCGCGGCCTGCTCTTGGTCCGAAGCGCAATACTGTCCGCGCGAGGATTGCAATCACGAGCAAGCCGAACAAGAGACCGATCAATCGCGTATTGAGGCGCATGTCGCCGTTCAATACGTGACTGAATTCGTGACCGATCACGCCTTGCAACTCGGCTCGATTGAGATTGGTCAGCGCGCCGCGCGTGACACCGATCGCAGCATTGGCGGGATTCATGCCGGCCGCAAAGGCGTTGATGCCGCTCTCCTGTTCGAGCAAATACACCTCAGGCATCGGCACGCCGGAAGCGATTGCAATCTCCTCGACGACATTCAACAACCGGCGCTGCAACGGATCCGATGTGTCAGGAGAAATGCGCACGCCTCCGAGCGAGCGTGCGACTGCGCCGCCACCGCCACTGATGGCACTCGTTTTATAGAGACTCGACAGCCCGATGATGCCGACCACAACTGCTGTCGTTGCAACCACCGTTCCGGTATGGGCGGACAACCAATCGGACAGAGTGAAATACATGCCGTCGGGCGTGCCGAACTTCCAGAGCACTACCGAAACCGCGAGATCGACTGCTGCAACCACGCACAGCACAGCCAACGCGAACAGCAAGACCAGTCGGCGCGAAGCACGTCGCGAGGCGTCTTGATGCTGGAAGAAGTTCACGTCAGGTCAGGAGAAAGTGAAAGGTGATGGAGTGAGGGCGCGTTGCGGGTGAAGGGGCGAAGGGTTCTGCCGCAATCAACGAGCAGTCCCATGGAGTTGAACTTGAGCCAGCGAAACAGCCATCGGATTGCCGGCCACACTAGAAACCATCCAAGCGAAGCTCTCACGCGAGCAGGCTCGCCTTCACTCCCTCACTTGACCCTAAAACTTCACCTGCGGAGCAGCGCGCTTCTCGGGCGCTTCGATCTCGAGCAGCTGAGCCGGTTGGAACGTAAACAAGTTCGCGACGATGCTGTTTGGGAACATCTCACGTGCGTTGTTGTAGTTCATCACCGCATCGTTGTAGGCCTGACGAGCGAACGCGACCTTGTTCTCGGTGGTCGTCAGCTCTTCGGAGAGCTGCATCATGTTCTGATTGGCCTTGAGATCCGGGTACGCCTCGGCAAGTGCGAACAAGCGGCCGAGTGCACCTGTCAGTTGGTTCTCAGCGCCGGCCAGCTGCTGTACGGCGCCCGCATCTCCGGGGTGTGCCGCTGCATTCTTCAATCCATTGAGCGCGGCATTGCGCGCCGTGATGACAGCCTCGAGCGTCTCGCGCTCGTGCTTCATATAACCCTTGGCAGTCTCGACGAGATTCGGAATCAGGTCATAGCGTCGGGTGAGCTGTACATCGATCTGCGCAAACGCATTCTTAAATGCGTTGCGGCCACTCACGAGCCGGTTGTAAATCGATACGAAGAAGAAAACGATCAGAACGACGATCGCAACGATGACCCAACCCATATCGAACTCCCCTGCGGCTACCGGCCGCGCCAGCCAAGAATACCGAAATGCGCGCCTGACGCGACGCAGATCGGCCAATTGCGGGGCGCAACCGGTAAGCGCGGCGGTTCTAGTGCCTGGGCGGATGAGCCGCTAACCATGCGTTGGCCGCACTCAACAGATCTGGATCGTCACTGAGCATCCAAGCCTTCGACGATTCGGTGAAGGTCTTCGGAGTCGCACGACATAGCGAAGGATTTCTGGCGACCTGCAAGTCCACTTCGGCATCGTCTGTGACCATCACATCCGCGCGGCCGGCCACAATCTCTTGGAAGATGGTGGTGTTATCTGGGAAGACGATCACGTGCGCGCGATGAAAATGCGAATTTGCGAATTGTTGGTTCGTGCCGCCGGGATTCACGATCACTGTGACTTGCGGAGAATCGATCTCTTCGAGTGTGTCGAACGCTTGTTCTGATCCGCAGCGAACAATTGGCGTTTTGCCCCCGCGGTAATAGGGCTGCGTGAACTTGGCGAGCGAACTGCGTTCGGGCGTCACTGAAATCCCGCCGACCGCAACATCGAATGCGTTGTGTTGGTAGTCACTCATGAGGGCGGACCAACTCGTGCGTTCGAAGCGCGGCGCGAGCCCCAAGGAGGCTGCAAACTTCGCGACCGCCTCGATATCGCTGCCCGCCAACTCGCCCTCCTCGATGGCGCTGAACGGTGCGTAGTCAGCAGGCGTCGCGATTCTCAAGATGCCAATCCGCTTGATCGCATCCATCGATGGGGCATGCAACACGCGCAAACTGAGAAGGACGTGCTCGGTCTGCTGACTCTGTTCAGCAGCAAGACCGGCACGCTGCAATTCGCTCGCAAGCTGCATCCTTTCAGGCGAGCCAGCGCGCGACTGATCTGACGCGATCAGATACAGACGCACCAGGATTTGCTTACCGATCGCATCGAGACGAGGGCGGAGTTCGCGCGTGAGGTCTTTGAGATCTCCGATGCGCTGATTCGATTGCAGACGTGCAAGTTCCGCTTCTTCCTTGGCGCTCGCCGCATCGATTTGAATCCGGAAGAAATCCCTGATGAGCGCCCCATCGAGCCCGAATTCACGCGCCTGCCGCTCAACGTCATCGAGCACACGGCGCTCACGCACCGGATCGCGAACACCGAGCGAGTGAACATGCTTCCAGCGCGCCACATCCGGCATTAGCGATAACCGCTCGTGAATCAATGTGACAAGTTCATTGAGGTCTTCGCGCGGATCGGCAAGCTGCGCCGCATCGGCTTGAGTGAGCGCAACCAGAGAAATCCAACCCAGCAATATCAGTTTGACCACTTGCACCGCATCGCTCTTGAGCTGAGAGGGCGCGAGGTTACTAGAAGACAATCAAGAGAAGACACACAAAAGCAAAGAGCCCGACCGTAAAGCGGCCGGGCTCTTGCTGGGAGAGGACCTAAACGAACTTACTTCAGGGGAGCAATCAGGCCAAACAATCGAGATAACAAGGAAGGCTTGAAACCTTCCACTTCCATGCTTTCTTGCAGGCGGGGGATGTCGCTCAAGTTCACACGGAATTCGTCTTCGTGGTCTGCAAAAGCAAACCCGTCGCTTTGACGAGCGGCGGCGCGAGCCATCGGCTGCGGCTGTGCAGGACGCGACTGCGGTGCGGGTGCAGCGGTACGGCGGACTTGAGGTGCAGGACTCGCGCTCATCAGTTCTTCTCCCTCTTTGAGTAATCGAGCATCAGAAGCGAAGCGCAGCCTAGAGGAACGAGCCAGCACTTCGCGTGAATTGCATCACGTTCGTCACAGCGTGCGAAGCGGAGATTTCTGACACCTGCGCGCGTCGTCGAACACTGACACAAATCGTCACTCGAACAGCTTTATGTCTATCGCATGTCGCGCGACGCAGACGGGCAACGCGCTTGCAATTTCGGCTTTGCTTCCGAAACTGAGCGCCACAATGATCAACTCAAATCGTTCCATCGCCGCGTGCGCGCAAATTGCGCTTCTATTAACCCTTGCACTGGCAGGATGTTCCAAGCCACCGCCTGCGACCAGTGAACCTTCGGTCACCGAACCTTTGGTCACCGCACCGACCGCCCCCGCGGATACGCAACGCGTGAAATCGAGCCTCACCTCGAACGGCATTCGTTCGCAATACATCGCGCATGTGACGTACGGACGCATCCGATCGATCGACGAAGATCGCACGGGGGCGAATAGCACAGCGCACGGAACGTATACGTTTTACGAGGCGCGGCTAGTGAAGTACGACGGCGATGCACTGAACAGCGCAGGGCGCCTCGACATCGAATTCGATATGCACGGCGCGGTCACTAAGTCGCAAGCAGCCGATGGCGCAGCGAGCAAAGAGGAAATTGCAGCAGTGCGCAATCGCGCCGAACTGCTGAGAAGCCATGCGCTCACACAACTGGATGTGCAAGCGCATGGTGCGACTTAGAACCTTATTCCTTAGAACCTTATTCAGAATCCCAGGTTCTAGTTGACGGCCTCGGCAAGCGGACAGATCGGCAGTCGCATCTGCACACTGAGTCCGCCTTCAGGACGATTGCGCGCGATAACCGAACCGCCGTAGAGCTGCACGACCCGCGAGGTGATCGCCAACCCCAGTCCGGTTCCGCCGGAATCGCGATCGCGAGATTCGGCAACCCGATAGAACGGCTCGAAGATCCGCTCCAGTTCCATGGCAGGAACGCCAGGACCGCGATCGTCGATGGTGATCACCGCCATCCCACGCTCGCGCGTGACGTTCACGTCCACGGTCGAATGAACGGGCGTGAAGCGGATTGCGTTGCGGATCACGTTTTCGATTGCGCTGCGCAGCGTCGCGTGATCGCCTTCGGTACTCATGCGCCCCTGCATGTGCAACGCGACTTCTTTTTGCGCAGCACTTGCTTCGAGCTTTGCATCCTCGACGATTTCGAGGACCAACGAACTTAAGTCGACGTGCTCGCGCTGCGTGAGCGGCTCCACCGCACGCAATTGCGAAAGCTGCAGCATCTGTCCGATCAGCGTATCGAGCCGCTCGGTTTCCAATTCGATGCGATCGAGCTGCTTGGCGAAATCCGCATCAGGACGCCGTGCGAGCCCGAGTGCGACACGCAATCGCGCCAGCGGAGATCGAAGCTCGTGCGACATACCGCGCAGCAAGTCTTCTTTCGACGCAAGCAAATTCCGTATGTGATCCGCCATGATGTCGAAGTCCCGCGCGAGCACGCCGAGTTCATCGCGACGTTTCGAGAACTCCTGACCCACGCGAGCTTCGAGATTACCCGCAGCGAGCGAGCGAGCGCTCGACTGCAGGTGCACGACGGGCCTGCTCACATACCGAGCCAACCACCAGCACACAAACCCACTCGTGAGCAGTGCAAACAGCGCGAGGATCGCGCGCACATCGGTCTCGCTCAGCATGTTAATGGGCCAGTGTGGGTTCGCGACCATGATGGTATAGACCATTCCATCGCGATCCGTGAACAAGGGCGTGAGCAGTAACGGGTCGTCTTTGCGAGAAGGCGGGAGCTCTTCGCCGAGGATGCCTGCGTCGCGCAGTTTGGAGATGTAACCCTGGTAAGGCAGCGGCATCTCGCGCTTGAACAGATCGCTCCCCGAAGGATCCACGATATAGATGTGCCGCATCGGGTACTTGCGTTCGGCCTCTACGATCCAATCCTGAACCGCCGGGACCCCGCCTTCATTGAGATGCTTGGATGCTTGAGCTGCGAGTTCCTTGATGTCGACATTGACGTTTTGGATCTGAGCGAAGCGATACCACGCAAGACCTGCAGTCGCCGCGACGACGAGCAGTGTCGCCAGCCAGAATGCGAGGAAAATCCGCAGGAACAGCGTCTTCATGCCGGCGAATCGGCGCGCGATTCACCTGCCGCGATCAAGACATATCCCGCGCCACGAATGCTGCGAATCTCGGGAAGGCCGTTTTCCCCCAACCCCAATTTGCGACGCAGGTTGCTCACGTGCGTGTCGATGCTGCGGTCATAAGGAGTGAGCCGACGGCCCAAGACGCGCTCCGTCAATGACTCGCGCGATTGCACTTGCCCCACGGCACGCATCAGCACTTCGAGCAGACGCAGCTCAGTGCCAGTCAGACGCACGGACTGGCCCGCAAGCGTCACATCGAATATCGCCGGATCGAGCCGCAGCGGACCGACTGTCACTGGCGATGCCGGTACATCCGTCTCGCGCGTGGCAAAGCGACGCAGCACCGCGCGGACGCGGGCAACGAGTTCGCGTGGATTGAAGGGCTTGGCCAAATAGTCGTCGGCACCGAGTTCCAGCCCGACGATGCGATCGACGTCGGCGCCATGCGCAGTGAGCATGATCACGGGAATGGACTGTTGGTGGCGCAATCGCCGCAAGACTTCGAACCCGCTCAGCGAAGGCAGCATTACATCCAGGATGACGATATCGAAATGCTGCGTCTGCTCTGTAAGCAGGTTCAGCCCTTCGGCACCGTCCCTAGACAGGGTGACTTGGAATCCCTCACCGCCCAAATACTCGGTGAGCATCTGACCGAGCTCGCGGTCATCGTCGACGATCAATACGGAAGCGGGTGTCATTTTCATAGTGCAGCTTTCGAGTGAGCTGCGCGCGGGAACGTTCGCACAACCCGTTCAATTGGATTGCCAAGATTGGTCAATCGTGCACCAAGCCATGTCGATTAGCGAACTGGGCCGTTAGCGAACCGGGTCGATTGGCGAACCGGGGAGCCAGCGGGCGTTCAGGTCGTGAATGTTTAGATGAAGCGACAGTTTGCGAGCGATGCCCCGCACATCCACGATTTAGCGGAAAAGCGCGGAACCGAGTCCTGCCATGTAGCGTTTGCATGGCTACGGTTCGGCGGGGGCCATCCGTACCAGTCGGGGCAGTGCTCGGCATTCGAGCAGCTGATGAGAGGGCGTTGTTATGTTCAAGTTTTCTGCTTTGCCATTGTTCTTGGTCATCAGCTTGGCCGCCGCAGCCGATCCCGCACCCAACCCTCCCGCAAAAGCGACTGAGCCCCAAGGGCGTGCGGTCGATCCCGCCTTCGAAGCGTTGGATCGTAATGATGATCACCAGATCAGCCGCACCGAAGCGGGAGTCGATCGACACCTGGCGGACGATTTCGCATACATTGATACGGACGGCGATGGTTACATCAGCCCTGCGGAATACGCCGCCCGCACCCGAACCTAGTTCAGCTTGCCAGGAGGATGGATGGGAGTTCCGTGGCTCAAGATCGTTCAGCTCGCGCCATCCATCATCGATGTCTCTCGCGAGCTCTTGAAGCTCAGCAAAAAGGCGCCCACCCAGCCGCCGCTAGTCGCGAACACGCTCGAATCCGAAAGTGAACTCGCGCAGCGGGTCGTCGCCTTAGAACAGAACGAGCGGCGCCAAGCCGAACTCCTGAATCAGATGGCGCAGCAGTTGGACGTGTTGTCCCAAGCCGTCACCGTGCTTCATAAGAGAATGCTGTGGCTCGGAGGGACCGTGATCACTTTGGTGATCGCGCTGGCGATCGTGGCATCAATGAAGTGAGAGAGTGAAAGGCGCGGCTCCAATACCGGTGATTCGCCGGCTCGGAGTTGCTAGCACTGGTGGCCTGAAGCTCTAAACGACCTCACCATTCACCCCATCACTCCATCACCACATCACTTCTTTGACGCCTGATACAGCGGCATCACGCGCGGAATGTTCTTCTCCAGATCGTGCATGCGCGATTCGCTCGACGGGTGTGTGCTCAAGAATTCCGGTGGTCCGCCGCCGCCCACTTTGGACATCTTGTTCCATAGCGAAACGGCTTCGTTGGGGTTGTAACCCGCGCGCGCCATCAACTCCAACCCGATCCGATCGGCTTCGGCTTCCTGCTCGCGACTGTGCGGCAGGGAGAAAGTGACCTGCGAAACCTGGCTCGCGAGCGCCATCGTGTTCTGACTTGCACCGGTTGCAACAGCGATGCCCGCAAGCGCCAACTGCTCGGCGTATGCGCGGGAGATGCGTTCCCGGGAATGCTCACGCAAGGCGTGCGCGATTTCATGGCCTATGACAGCGGCCAGTTCTCCATCGGTGGCGTTCAGTTTGTCGATGAGCCCGGTGTAAACCATGATCTTCCCGCCGGGCATGCAGTACGCGTTCACATCGTCGCTCTGCTCCACATTCACTTCCCATTTCCACTGCGCCGCATCTGGACGGAATGAAGTCGTCTGTGGAATCAGCCGCTGCGTGATGCGCTGCACCCGCTGATACGTCTGCTGATCGGGATTCAAGGCATGCTTTTCCTTCGCCTTGGTGACTTCTTGGTTGTACGCCTCCTGGGCACCGCGCTCGATGTCCTCTTCAGGCACGAGCATGTATTGCTTGCGGTTGACACCGACAGCGCCGGGCTGAGTGGTCTGCACCGATTGGCAGGCAGTCGCGAGCACCGCCAACGCCATCACTACGAACTTGCGAAACTGCATCTTTGCCTCTCCGAGCGCGCCCGCGCGAGGGCGCAACGCTTACGCTTGTGCCGAGTTCCTATCGGCTTACTTTGAATTTGCCGGCACATCTGGACTGCCGGTGTTGATCAGACGCGTCAGCCGCTGCACCTGTGCGCCCAACATCTCGTCGACCTGCGGCGCCCAATCGGCCATGGGCCGATCGGCAAATCCGCCTGCGTTGTATGTGAGCGTAAGTCGCGATCCATTCGCGAGCGGTTCGATTTGCCAGGTCAAACTGCCGCTGATGCCGAACTGTTGCAGGGGCCCAAGCGCACCGCTCAACCGCAGCGTCTTGCCAGGTTGGATATACACGATGCGCAAGTGCTCCACGCCGGCGTACAAGCCCAACTTTTCGCAAAAGCATCCGCCCACGTGCGGCTCGAGCGTCAAATTGCGCGCGTCTCCCGAATAGGTGTGTTCGGAATCCCACCAACGCGATGGGTCGAGTAGCACGGTCCACACCGCTGTAGGTACGGCCGTCGGCAGTTCAGCCGTGTGGCGAATGTTGAATCCGCTCGGTCCGGCACTGAGTATCTCCGCGTGCAGAGCCATCGAGATGGCCCACAGAATAGCGGCGCAGGCTGTTTTCTTGATCATCTTCGCACTCCCGCTGACGGCTGCGAATCCTAATACGTTCGAGGCAATACGCTAAGCCCGGTGGAAACCTATCCCGGCCGGCTCTCGTCTAGGGAGTGAACGCCGCAAGTTGCCCGCAGGGGTCGATTCGGCCCGCTTTTCGGATAAAGTCCACTCATGAAGCCACGCAAACCAGCAACCAAATCGATCGCCAAGCAAGTCACGCAAGAACAAGCAGAACAGGCGGTTCGCACCTTGCTGATTTGGTCCGGCGAAGATCCGACGCGCGAAGGACTCCGCGATACGCCGTCCCGCGTCGTGCGCGCCTATCGCGATTGGTTCTCCGGTTACGACACCGATCCAGCCGAGTACTTGCGGCGCACGTTCGAAGAGGTGGAAGGCTACGACGAGATGATCGTGTTGCGCGACATCGAATTCGAATCTCATTGCGAACACCACATGGCGCCGATCATCGGCAAGGCTCACGTGGGCTACCTGCCCACTAACAAAATTGTCGGCATCAGCAAGCTGGCGCGCGTCGTCGACGGTTACGCACGGCGCTTTCAGGTGCAAGAGAAATTGACGGCACAGATCGCTCGCTGCATCGATGAGGTGTTGAAGCCGCGCGGCGTCGGCGTCGTCATCGACGCCGTCCATCAATGCATGACCACGCGCGGCGTGCACAAACGTGGCGTTTCGATGATCACCAGCAAGATGCTGGGAGCGTTCCGCGAAGACGCGCGCACCCGCTCGGAGTTTTTGCGCTTCATGGATGGTCATCGGAAGTAATACAGCCTCGCGTCGATTTAACAGTTGTCACGCATCGATCGGATCGCCTCAGGTTCTCCCGCACTCATCATCGAGACACGCGCGTCACTGTGACGAAGCTCTCATTGCGTTCGGATCGCACCCCCTAGGATCTACCAACCGGTTCGAGGTCGCTTACGCGACTTTCAGTGTTGGAACAACAACCGACCAGCTTCTCGAAGAAGCGGCAGAGGTTCGATCCATTGAATGCGCGCGCAGCAAACATCGATTCCGCATCGCCCGTGCCGGTGGCGCGCGCCGAACACATTTCGATCGAATCGCATGTGGAAGAAGAAGTCGCGCCGAATGCGAAACGCCCGCATCGCATCGTTCGTCACACGTACTCGCTCAAGAGCGCGATCCGCGGCTGTGAAACTGAGTTGAAGCTACTGGACGGCCACTTCTTGGGCGTGCGCAGCGTGCGGCCCGACGGCGACATCAAGAAGTACGACATCGATTTGCGATTTGCCAACCCGAAGCCCATTCGCGTTCGGCACATCTCGTGGACCTGGCTCGTCGTTACGGCGGGTCTCATTCTTTTATCGTGCTCCACGCTGGTGCTCGAAGTGCTGCGATTCGAACAACCCTGGAAACAATACGGATTCATCGCCGCCTGTGTGACGCTCCTCCTCAGCAGCGGGACTGCATTTCTGTTCACACGCAGGACCACCGAAGCGCTCGAATTTCAAAGCGTTCACGGACAGGTGACGCTTGTGAACGTGGTTGGCGGCATCGGCAGTGCAAAATCGGGCAAACAGTTTTTCGTCGAACTGATCAAAGACATCAACGCTGCGAAGAACGCCAAACCGCAAGCACGCGCGCAATTTCTTCGTGATGAAATGCGTGAGCACCATCGTCTGCACGCTCTCGGCGTGCTCTCCGATGAGGACTACGAAGCGAGCAAAGCCCGCATCTTGGCCTCACACAGCTGATCGCTCGCGGTGTTGAACTTGCACTGTCGCGGATGCCCCTGCGCCGAATAGCTTCTGCACATCGACCATCGCCTTGAGCGGCAGATGATCCGATGCGACCCGCGACAATTTCGACCGGTGTGCTTCGATGCGCATGATCGCTGTCACCGGACGCACCCAAATGCGCGTGAGGCGCAAGAATGGCGCGAAAGACGGAAATCCTGCGGGTGCTGGGGGTTCGCCGAAAGCTTGATGCGCCTCTCGCAATGTCGCCGCCGGCACGTACCACTCATTCATATCGCCCAAGATGACGGTGGGCATTTCCAGCGGTGCTTCTGCAACGGCAACCATCAATCTGCGCCATTGAAATCGGCGCTCTGAACGGCGCAAACCCAAATGCGCAGCGATGACGCGCAATCTCGATCCGGCAACATCCAGCTCGACATCCACTGCTCCGCGTGGCTCGCGCCTTGAATAACTCAGATCGTGGCGACGAATCGCCGCGATCGGAAAGCGCGTGAGCAGCGCATTCCCGTACTCGCCTGTGCGCTTCACCAGACGCATTCCTGGAACGGCATTCAAGCCAAGCTGTTTGGAAATGAACTCGAGCTGCATCGCGTGCGCATGCGAACCCGGCTGATTGTCGACTTCCTGCAGGGCAATGATGTCGCACTGCATTTCGTGCAACACGGCGGCATTGCGCGCCGGATCGCGCCGGCCGTCCACTCCCACACAACTGTGCAAGTTGTAGGAGCCGATCGTGAGGGTTGCGGCCGAATCCATGTTCGTCGGCGTTCAGGCTGCGCGCGCGGAACTCAGGTCTTCAGATTTATTCTGGCCCGATGCGCGCACCAGCCATCGACGCACAATCAGCGTGGCACATACGAGCAACGCGACAGCCGAACCGATCAACCAGTAGTTCACTTGGCTCGGATGTTCGAGCGCCGCTTCGATCTGGTGGCCAAACACAGTGGAAGTCAAAGTACCGGGCGCGATGCCCAACGCGGTGCCGATCATGAAATCGCGAAGACGTACGCGTACCGCTCCGGCCACCACGCCTTCGACCGCAAAAGGTGCGAGCGGCACCAGTCTGAGCGCGGTTGTCGCGAGCAACCCGCGACGACGCAGTACCTGGATCATCTCATTCAACTTCGCACCGGCGACGCGTCTCACCGTGCTGCGCTGTAGACCTCGCCCCGCCTGGAACGAGACCCATGCCGCGAGTTCAATTCCCAACATTGCAAAGAGAAAGCCGCGCCATGGACCGAATGCGACCACCGCGAACAAAGTGATGAGCGGTCGCGGAAACATCGTGAATGCAGCCGGCGTGTACGCGAGCATAGTGACGATGGGCGCCCACCAGAGTCCGCCGATTGATCGAGCCCAATCCATGACGCGCGTGGGCTGCAGCAAATGCGAAAGCGGCGTGAATTTCCACAACGCCATCAGTCCAATCACTGCGCACACGCCAATCGCAATCTTTCCCCACGCGGGGCCCGCTTGAGCCGCCGCTACATCCGAATTGAAGATCTTCATCAAATCGTTGAGTTCGACTGGCCGCTCCGGATCGGCGACGCTCGCGACGTTCAACACCGCCTCTGGAACCTGCGGCAGCGATGTCAATTCCTTGAGCGTGCGATCCGGACGTTGCAGCAGATCGATCGCGCCCGACAACGTGCCGGTCCGTTCGACCGCACTTTGCACATCGGCCGCTTGTGCACCGAGATGCTCTGCCATGAGTTCACATCGCAACTGCCGAATGGCTTCAGACACGTCCTGTCGATCGTTCGCTGCGATGGCGATGTCGCATTCCGTATCGAGTCCCATAGAACGATTCGCCAAGTTTGCAGATCCGATTCGCACGCAGGTGTCATCGACGATCATCAACTTGGCGTGCACGTCGATGCAGGTCCCCTCCTTGAGTCCCTGCACGTACGGATAAACGATGCGCAGTCGCCGATGCTGATCCGCGGCGCGCAATTTTTCGATGAGTCGCGTGCGTAGCGTTTGCATCGTGAGTTCTTCCAACCATCCGTGACTGAGCTCACGCAAAACGACGATGACTTCGGGGCCGTCAGCTTCGCTCAAGCGTGATGCGAGCGCGTCGCCAACCTTGTCGGCGGTGAAATATTGATTCTCGATGTAAATGCATCGCCGCGCCGAGGCGATCATGTCCAAGTACAGCGCCTCGACTTCGCGCACTGCTGGTTCTGCATTCGTCGGCGGAGAGGTGCGAGCAATCGCGACCTCAACATCCCGGATTTGCGGCTCGACGGCACTCGGCCATGGATCAGAACGCCTCGCGGGAACCTCAACCGTGTGCCCGGTCGCGCGCTGCCAGCGCTCGCGTGCGAGATCGCCCAACGCTTTTGCCGCCTCGCCCTCTACCATCATCGCCATGTCGTGAAACGGCGGGTACGGAGTACCTAACATCGTGCGACGCTGGTCATCCGGTGCGTGTGCGCACGTGTCCCAACGCCGGCAGGTGAGATCGATGCCGCCGCAGAAGGCGACTTGATCGTCGATTACGACGATCTTTTGATGATGCGATGCTGCGACGGGCTGCGTGTTGTCGTAGCGAAAGTGGACCCGACGACGCGGTTTCCAACCTAGCCCATAAAGCGGCGCCCATTCTCGATCCAGTCCATAGATGATCGGGAAGTCCCAAACGAGAATGTGAACGTGCAGATGACGTTTGCGTCGGACGAGGTCATTCAAGAACGGACCGAGTTCCAAGTCGCACTTGCCGCTCTCGTCACAGAGCAATCGAGTCCGACTGTGAAAATCCCAACCGATGATCAGGATCGATCGCTGGGCATTGCGCGCGGCGGCAACCAACGCCTTGAAATATGCGTCGGCGTCGATCAAAAAAGCCGCGCGCGAAGCAGGCTCGATTCGCCAGCAATTGCGCCCCGCTTCGAACAAGTTCGAATTCCGCTGCTCGCCCGCCATAGTTGGAAGCTAAGTTAACTTGGATTGAGGCCAGCGAACGTTACACCTGCCCCATGTGTCGGCAGAACGCGCTCTGTTTATCCGCGGTTCCAGCGACTAGGTCGTGAACGTTTTAGCGCGCCTGCCGAATTGCCTGGGTATCGAGCGCCGCCTGTCGTGCACGATTGCGCTCTTCCAGGCTGATGACCCTCACTGCAACCACCGGCTGTCCGGCGGCATCGAAGAATGGAGTCTGCCGATATTCGCCCTTCAGTCGCGCTGGAACCAGCCACGACAGAAACTTCAGCACCGCCAAGACGGTCGTGACTGGCATCGTGGACACGCGACCTCTCACCGAAGATGTATTCACTCGCATGTTCACGGGCCCGAATACTTCTTCGATAGGTAGGCTGCCGCTCTCCAAGCAAGCGCGAACGAACCCGGCATAGGGCATGCGGTAATCGCGGGGCGTATTCGCTATCGGGGTATTGCAGCAACTCGCATACCACCGCAGGGCGCCGCGTGGCGAGAGCGAGAGGCACGCTAATTTATCGACGCCCGCGGTGAAGCGCACGTGCCGCGGAAGCGTTGCGATTACATCGGTGCCGCCGAGCGAGTCGAGCACATCGCCGGCGCGACCCAAAACGTATGCATACGTTCGGCAATCGCTGCAGTAACACACGCCATGATTTGCAGCACGCGTGACGGCCAACTCGCCCTTCAAGACACCGCAGCGGCATTGAATCGGATGCGCGGAGGATCGGGGCTCCGTCATACCTTTTCGCTCCAGTGGAAGTGATGCATGAGCCGGTGCAGGAGCGGAGCAAACAAGAGTGCAGCAGTGGCGATGAAGACCAATCCCCCGTAGAGCGCGAAGCAACCCGCGAATAGCTTGCCGCCGAAAGTCTGTGGCACATTCACCGGCCCCATTCCGCCCAGGAGCATCGCCGCATTGAGGAACGCATCGATTGCGTGCAGATGCTCGCACCCCATATAGCCGAGGATGCCGATCGCAAGAGAAGCAAGCAGCAAGCCGATCGCCCAAAACAAATGTCGCACCAGCCGGCGAATGAAGAGCTTGCGGGAAATGGGAGCCTGACGCTTGGTTTCGTACATCGGTGCCTCCGCGAGGGCGCGCCGATATTACCCGCCAGCGATGAGCTTTTTCTCGAATTTGTAGCAGAGGATCCCGCGCCAGCTATCCGTCTCGCCTAAGTCGCGATAGCCGATAGCGCTGTAAAAGGCCCTAGCCGCTGCGGTACTGCTCAATTGCACCTTGGCCAAGTTCCACTTGCGGGCGTGCTCCTCCAACCGATGCATCAATGCGCGTCCAACCCCGATGCCTTGCATCTGCGGCGATACATACAGCAACCGAACTTCGCCCATACGATGCAGGAGTCCCACGCCGCAAAGCTCGCCCTGCTCCGCAACGACGCAGTAGTTATCGGGGTTACCGATCCACGTGCAGAAATTCTCCGCCGTCTTGTTTTCCAGCCAGCCGGCGAGCAAGTTGGGCTGGTTGCGATGATCGGCACCGCACAGCCGAGTGATCGAATTGCGAACGACTTGTATTGCGGCATCGGCGTCCGCCGGTTCAGCCACGCGAACTGCGATAGCTTGCGAGCACACCCGCGATCATCCCATCTTCGGACGGATCACGATCGACTCGGCTGAGTATTCGGCGGGCCCGTGGTAGACGGCTTCGATATTGTTGCCGTCCGGATCCAGTAGAAATGCCGCGTAGTAACCCGGGTGATATTTGCGCTCGCCCGGCGCGCCATTATCGCTGCCGCCTGCCGCCAATCCGGCGCGATGAAATGCCTGCACCGCAGCGTGATCTTTGGCTTGGAACGCCAAGTGCAGCGTCGATGCCTCTTCTGCGGCAGCATCGATCCATAACTCGTCTGCAGAAAAAAACGTGTCCGCCTCGCGTATTCCCTGATCTTTCCCCAACGCAGCGAGCACCGCTTTATAGAAGCGTTTACTCGCTGCGAGATCTCGAACCCGCAAGTGCACGTGATCGATCAGCCGGCCGCGATGGAACTCCATGATCGCCTCTTGATGTATGAACGACTACACGAGAACGCGCTCGATCCCCCCGTTGTTCGCGGCGCGCACGTAATCGGGTAACCAGTTCTCGCCCAAGACATGCTTAGCGATTTCGATGACGACGTAATCGGCGTCGATATCGGCATCCTCGTTGTAGCGCTTCAAGCCCTGCATGCAGCTTGGGCAAGACGTCAGGATTTTCACATCGCCCTTGAATCCGTCCTCACGCAATTTCTCGGCGCCCTTCTTCATCTCCTGCTCCTTGCGGAAGCGCACTTGCGTGGCAACGTCCGGACGCGATATCGCGAACGAGCCGGACTCGCCGCAGCAGCGATCGTTCTTTTCGATCTTGCCGTTGAGCGAATCGTTCATGAGTGTGTTCACGACTTTCAGCGGGTCGTAGCTCTTGATCGGCGTATGACACGGATCGTGATACATGTAGCGCACGCCCGTGACGCCATCGAGCTTCACTCCGCGCTCCATCAAGTATTCGTGGATATCGACGATCCGGCAGCCCGGAAAAATCTCATCGAATTTGTACCCTTGCAGCTGGTCGTAGCACGTCCCGCAACTCACGACGACGGTCTTGATGTCGAGATAGTTGAGCGTGTTGGCGACCCGATGAAACAGCACGCGATTGTCCGTGATCATTTGCTCTGCCTTGTCGAACTGGCCGGTACCGCGCTGCGGATACCCGCAGCACACATAACCCGGCGGCAACACGGTCTGCACGCCTACGTTCCAAAGCATCGCCTGCGTCGCCAGTCCGACTTGCGAGAACAATCGTTCCGATCCGCAACCCGGGAAGTAAAACACTGCCTCCGATTCCGTGGTCGTGCGTTTCGGATCGCGAATAATCGGCACGTAGTGACGATCTTCGATATCGAGCAACGCGCGTGCGGTCTTCTTCGGTAGACCGCCCGGCATCTTCTTGTTGATGAAATGGATAACCTTTTCGGTCACGGGCGGTTTGCCCGTCGTCGCAGGCGGTCGCGCGGTTTGTCCGGATGCGAATGCACCGAGGACACGATTACCCAGTCGCTGCGCCTTGTATCCCCATTCGATCATCACTTTACGAGTGAGCTTGATCGTCTCGGGATTCGTCGCGTTCAAGAAAAACATCGACGCCGCGGTTCCAGGATTGAAACGCTTCTTGCCCATGCGGCGCAGCAGATCGCGCATTGCCATGGACACATCGCCGAAGTCGATCTTCACGGGACACGGGCTCGCGCACTTGTGACAAAGCGTGCAGTGATCCGCTACGTCGCCGAATTCATCGAAGTGACGAATCGACACGCCCCGACGCGTTTGCTCTTCGTAAAGGAATGCCTCGATCAGCAGCGACGTCGCGAGAATCTTATTGCGCGGCGAATACAACAAGTTCGCTCGCGGCACATGCGTTGCGCACACAGGTTTGCACTTGCCGCATCGCAGACAGTCCTTGATCGCATCGGAAATCGAATTGATGTCCGACTGCTGCATGATCAGCGACTCATGGCCCATCAAATTGAAGCTTGGGGTGTATGCGTTGGTCAGATCGCCACCGGGCATCAACTTGCCGCGATTGAATCGCCCTTGCGGATCGACGCGCTCTTTGTAGCTACGGAACTGCGCCGTTTCCTCATCGCGCAAGAATTCCAGCTTCGTGATGCCGATGCCGTGTTCGCCTGAGATCACGCCGTCCAGGCCGCGCGCGATCTCCATGATTCGCTCCACCGCGCGATTCGCTTCCTGCAGCATCTCGTAGTTGTCCGAGTTCACAGGAATATTCGTGTGGACGTTGCCGTCGCCCGCGTGCATGTGCAGTGCGACCCATACGCGACCGCGCAGCACGCGTTTATGAATGACCTCAACTTCGTCGAGGATCGGAGCGAACGGCGCGCCTGCAAACAGCCGGCGCAAGTGACCGCGCACTTCTGACTTCCACGACGTGCGAATCGAGCGGTCTTGCACCAGATCGAACACGCGAACGTCAGGCTCCTGAGCCAGCCGCCGTTCCAAATCCGTGCGAAGCGGCTCATAGCCGAGCGCCAGCAACTGCGGCAGCGCTTCGCGCAGCGGCGTATCCAAGTGCGTATAGAGATACGTCCAACGTGCATGCGTCTCAGCCAGCACGCGCTGCATCTGCGCTGGACGCTCGCCCAACAATTCATCGGGCGAAATGTTCTGCACTTCGACTTCGTCGCTCTTACCGATCGGCAGCGGCCCGGTGAAGAAACCGTCCAATTCGGTCAGCAGCTTGAGCTTGTTCTTGAACGACAGTTCAATGTTGATGCGCTCGATAGCGTCGGTGTAATCGCCCATGCGTTCGAGCGGAATCACGACGTCTTCGTTGATCTTGAACGCGTTGGTGTGACGCGCGATCGCAGCCGTGCGCGAGCGATCCAGCCAAAACTTCTTACGCGCATCGGGATTGACCGCGATGAAGCCTTCGCCTGCACGGCTGTTCGCGATGCGCACGACTTCGGAAGTCGCACGTGCGACGGCTGCGTCGTCATCGCCCACGATATCGCCGATCAACACCATCTTCGGCAACGAGGCACGCTTGGATTTCGTCGCATACCCGACCGCACGCAGATAACGTTCGTCGAGATGTTCTAGGCCCGCCAGGTGCACGCCTGTCGCACGTGCCTCACCGTCCAAAAAGTTCTTGATCTCGACGATGGAAGGAATCGCATGGCGCGCGTGGCCGAAAAATTCCATGCACACGGTGCGAATGTGCTTCGGCATCCGATGCAGCACCCACCGTGCGGAGGTAATGATTCCGTCGCAGCCTTCCTTTTGCACCCCAGGTAGACCGCCCAAGAATTTGTCGGTCACGTCTTTGCCGAGACCGGCTTTGCGGAACTGACGGCCTTCAATTGAAATGCGCTCGGTGCGCAGCGTGCGCGCCTTGTCAGGCGATTCGCGGCCGTCCTTCCAAAGCAACTCGAATGTTGCGGTGTCAACCTCGTGAATCTTGCCGCGGTTGTGCGCGAGGCGTGTGATCTCGAGCCAATTGCCCTCGGGATCCACCATGCGCCACCAGGCGAGGTTATCGACGGCCGTGCCCCACAGCACGGCTTTTTTGCCGCCGGCATTCATCGCGATATTGCCGCCGATGCAACTTGCATCAGCGGAAGTCGGATCGACTGCGAAGACGTAGCCCGCACGTTCAGCCGCATCGGAAACGCGCCGTGTCACGACGCCGACTTCGCTGAAAATCGTTGCGACATCGCCCTCCACCTGAGGCAGCGACGTCAATTCGACTGCACTCAATCGCTCGAGCTTTTCAGTGTTGATGACAGCGGCCCGCGGCGTCAGGGGAATAGCGCCACCGGTGTACCCGGTGCCACCGCCGCGGGGAATGATCGTCAAGCCGAGTTCGATGCACGCACGCACGAGCGCAGGAATTTCGTTTTCCGTATCCGGCGCGAGCACGAGGAACGGGTACTCGATGCGCCAGTCGGTCGCATCAGTGACATGTGACACGCGTGCGAATGCGTCGAAGCGGATGTTGTCATCGCGCGTGTGACGTTCCAGCAGCCGACGCGCGCGTCGACGCAAGTCGATCATGTCTTCCAATTCTTTCGCGAACGCATTCACTGCATTGCGCGCTGCAGTGAGCAGTTGCCCAACCTTGCGATCGCGTTCTACATCGGCAGGCTCTCGGCGCCGTTCAATTTCGTTCAAGCGGTGCTGAAGCGCATCGATGAGCAGCTTGCGGCGTTTGCGGTTGTCGATCAGATCGTCTTGCAGATACGGGTTGCGCTGCACGACCCAAATATCTCCAAGCACTTCATAGAGCATTCGCGCCGACCGACCCGTGCGACGCTCGTTGCGCAGAGCGTCGAGGATGTTCCATAGCGATTCGCCCAATAGGCGAATGACGATCTCGCGATCCGAGAACGAGGTGTAGTTGTAAGGAATTTCACGCAGCCGTGCGGGAGCGTCGAAGGCAGGAACGCGCTCCGACTCGATGGGTTCGAGCGGAAGAGATAGGTTCAACAAAGGAGTTCCCGGCAAGATACGAACAGGTCGATATTGTAGTGGAACTCGCCCTGCAGCGGGACGGCGCCGAACTCTTCAAAGACGTGCGGACATCCAAGAATTCCCGTATTTTTCGACACTTCGAATAACCATCAAACCAAACGGCATAAGCGCGGCATGAACATCCAACTCACACCGATCGAAGCTCGCATCATCGGCTGCTTGATCGAGAAAGCCGTCACCACCCCGGATCAATATCCACTTTCGATCAACGCGCTCACCAACGCCTGCAATCAGAAGAGCAACCGCGACCCCGTACTCGATCTCGACGAACGCACGGTTCAAGAAAATCTCGACTCGCTCACCCGCAAACATCTCGTCCTCGAACGCTCGGGCTTCGGCAGCCGGGTTCAGAAGTATCAACATCGGTTCTGCAACACCGGCTTCGGATCGATCGAAGTCTCACCCTTGCAGCAAGCGATCATTTGCGAACTCCTCGTCCGCGGCCCGCAAATACCCGGCGAACTGCGCACACGCTGCGCTCGCATGGCAGAAGTACACGACGTCTCCGAAGTCGAAGCCGCACTCGATCAACTCGCGTCCCGCAATGACGGCCCCTTCGTCGTCAAACTTCCCCGCGAACCCGGCCGCCGCGACTCACGCTACGCGCACCTCTTCAGCGGCCCCATCGACGTCTCGCAGATGCAAGAAGCAGAACCTGCCGCACCACCGCGCACGACGTCCAACTACGCGTCACTTGAAGAACGCGTTGCGAAGTTGGAAGAACAACTTGCCGAACTTCTGAAAAGATTGCCCCCCACCTAACCTCCCCCCGCTGCTCGACAGTGCGCGAGGGGAGGAACTC
>JAEWBG010000061.1 GCA_023391335.1 Pseudomonadota bacterium
ACGTGTTCGTGGGTGGGGGCGGGGGTTCGAGCCGGAACGAAGAGACGAGCGTTGCGCGATGGACTGGCTGCCAACCCCGAACCGTCAACTGCGAGCAACGTGGTTCGTGGGCCGGGGGTCGGGGTTCGAGCCGGAACGAAGAGACGAGCGTTGCGCGATCGACTGGCTGCCAACTCCCAACCGTCAACCGCGAGCAACGTGGGTCGTGGGTCGTGGGTCGGGGTTCGAGCCTGAACGAAGAGACGAGCGTTGCGCGATCGACTGGCTGCCAACTCCGAACCGTCAACGGCCAACCGTGAAACGTGAGACTGATTGACTGCCAACTGACAACTGCCAACCGCCAACCGGCGCTCGCGCCATGAAACGGCCAATTACATACGCACAACAGGTCGATTCTATGACTGTGTTTCCCAGTTTCGCCGCCACGTGGGAGCGGTGGCGGACGTCTTTCCATGCGAAGGTGTTGGCTACGATCGTTTTAGCCAGCATGTTCATGATCGCGGCGTTCTACTTGGTCTCTCAGGCCATCGGTCAAGTCAAACAGACTGCGAACTGGACGCGGCACTCGTTGGAAGTGCGCCTGAATCTGCGGGATTTGGAGCGCAGCTTGATCGAGGCGGAAAGCGACGCGCGCGGATATTTGTTAACGAGCTCGCCCACGTATCTCGACGGCTATCGGGACATGATGGCGCTCATCGATCGGGAGGTCGCCGCCCTTCGATCATTTACGGCGGATAGTGAGATCCAACAAGCCTATGCGGGCCGGCTCGCAGCCCAGTTCCACCGTTGGAAGAGCGAACTAGACCGCAGCGTCGAGAACCGGGACGGCAGTGAACCCGCTATCGCTGCCGCGCTCACCACAATGCAGACGCTGCGAGAGATCGTCGCGCAGATGGATAGCAACGAGGCGCGTTTGCTCAGTACCAGAACCGTCCTCGAAGAGCGCAGCTTGGGGCGCAATTTTTGGTTCACGGTCGCGCTTTGTGCGGTTACCTTGGCGTTGGCCGCCGTCGTTTATCTCTTGGTGTTACGAGAGTCCTCGCTGCGGACCAAGGCGGCGGCAGAGCGCGAGGTGCTCAATGCAAGCCTCGAAGCGAGGGTGATTCAGAGCACACGAGAGCTGCGTAGCGCTAACGAGGCATTGCGACGGGAGAATAAGCAGCGCGAGCAAGCCGAGGTGGAACTGCAGAAGAGCTACGAACTGTTGGAAGCTCGGGTCCGCGAAAGAACAGCCGAACTGATCGAAGCCAATTCCGATAAGACACGTTTCCTCTCGGCTGCCAGTCACGATCTGCGCCAACCGCTGCACTCGCTAGTGTTGCTGAATGCAACGCTGCGCGGCCAGAAGTTGGACCAAGCGTCGCGCGAGATCGTCGATGCACAACATCAGGCGCTGCAAGGAATGTCGAATCTTGTGCATTCGCTATTGAGCATCAGCATGCTGGAAGCGGGTGTGGTTCATCCGCAGATCATGAACGTGCCGATTCGCAATGTGCTTGGCCCCTTGCGCGCCGAATTCACACCGTTGGCTGAAGCCAAGGGACTTGCTTTGAGCGTCGAGCCAACCGAGGACGTCGTGCGATCGGATCTGACGATGCTGCGTGAGGTCATACAGAATCTGGTGGCCAATGCCATCCGCTATACGCAACAGGGCAGCGTGAGAGTGTATGCACAGCGCACTTCGCAATCGATGCGGATCGTTGTGAGCGACACCGGTCCAGGCATCCCCAAAGATCAGCTCGACCGTATCTTCGATGAGTTTCATCAGCTCACGCCATCGCCGGGGCGAGAGCGCGAGGGGTTCGGCCTTGGTTTATCGATCGTGAAGCGGCTGGTGAATGTATTGGGACTGGAATTGGACGTGCAGTCGACAGTCGGGCAAGGAACGACGTTCGTCGTGGCTGTCCCTCTTGGCGCAGAGGCTGCGCTGCCGATTCCGGATAGCCCCGCTCGTGCCGCCGAGCACGCGAAGGGCTGCATTTTGTTGGTCGACGATGAGACGGACGTGAGACAGGCAACCGCCTTCTTTCTGCAGCTCGACGGCCACAAGGTCGTGAGCGTTGGCTCACTGGCGGAGGCGATCGATGCGATGGCTTCGCAAGATCCTCCGGTCGACATCATCGTCACCGACTTTCAGCTCGGAACGGCGGCGGATGGTGCCGATCTGATTCATCGAATTCGCGCGATGCGCGGCAAAGATGTGCCGGCGGTCGTGCTCAGTGGAGATATGTTGGGTGCGACGCGCAAGTGTGCCTCCATATCTCGCTGCAAGATCTTCAACAAGCCCGTCGATCCTGAGGAGCTGGCCGCGCATCTGGAAACGGCGTTGGGTTGATTGCGATTCGTCCGAGATCGAGCGTCTTGCGCTCGATGAGAGTCCGTCGCGATACAGAGCCAACTCTGCAACTCGTCGATAAGGTCTACGCCGTAGGGATTAGGCTTTTGTACCGATACCGTCATGCTGCGACGGTAAACACACTCAACGCCAATCAACATCAATCGGCAACCGTTGTTGGGACCGGCGCTTCAACGCACCCTGGTTGTTCGCTTACTAAGAACCTGGCGATCGCATTCTCGTCATGCTGCAAAGCGTCCTGTGGAACGAGCTGGGCAGAGTCGTACTTGTCGCGGGCATGCCGATCGGCCTGATCGTCTTCATCTGGGGCGTACGTCACTTGCGAGGCACGTTGGAGAATTCGATTCACGTGTCGCTGCTGAATCGGTATCAAGATGGCCTGCGCACGGTTGCGGAATCTTGGGCGAGCATCTCGAAACGACCGCCTAGTGACTCGCCCGCTTCATTTGCGGATGAAACGCGCACGCGCGTGATGGCGAGCTTGCTCGTCACTCTCTTCGAAGAAGCCTTCCTACTGATGTATCGGCACTCATGGCCGATGCGGCGCAATCGTCATTGGATGTTTTGGAACCAACGGCTTTACGAATGGTGCGCCCATTGCCGAGTTCCGCGAATTGTTGCCGCAATTGTTGCGCGGGCGCGATCCCGAATTCGCTCGCTACTGCTTAGCCATCCTCGAACGCGAACGCTCGCGATATGAGAGCGCCATTCCGCAAGCAGCGGAAGCAGAACTCGCCTTTACCTCGCCGATGCACAACCCGTGGATCCATGCGGCTAACACCACGCGAGTGCTTAAAGAAACGCGCCACTAAGCGGTTGTCGCTTTGCATTCGGCGCTCACTCGCGCATCACCCATCACCCATCACCCCATCACCTCTACGGGGCTCCCCTTAACCGACTGCCAAGATTCCGCATGGGCCGCGGTAGTTGCACCGCCCACATTACGCGAACAAGAAGGGGGTGCACGATGAGCTATGTCGAACAAATAACGACCCCGGTGTCGGTGCCTAAGCAGGCACCGACGGTCCCACCGAACCTGCGCGACTACGCTACGTTCCGTGCCGACTTTTCGTGGGACCGATTGGGGCGCGACCTCATCGATCGCAATGACGATAAGTTCAACATCGTTCATCTGGCACTGGATCGACACGCAGCCCTAACACCGGACAAAGTAGCTGTGCGCTTCGCAGATCAGAATCACACCGTCATTGAGTTCACGTACAAGGCGCTGTGGTCTCGAGCGAACCGATTTTCGAATTGGCTGCGCGCACACAACCTGCCACGCGGTGCCGTGGTCGCATCCCTGCTGGGGCGTTCGCCGACGCTCTATTCGACGCTCCTCGGGACGCTCAAATACGGTGCGGTCTTCTCTCCGCTGTTTACTGCGTTCGGACCAGAGCCGATTCGTTCTCGCATGGAATTGTCGGGCGCCGCGGTCCTGGTCACGACTCAGTCATTGTACGAACGCAAGGTGGCGCCGATCCGCGCGAGTTTGCCTGCATTGCGCCACGTGCTCCTGGTGCGCGATAGCTCTTCCGCTGTGCTGCCTCCCAATACCGAAGATGCTGAAGCTGCGCTCGCAGCGATGCACGACACATTCGCAACCGT
This sequence comes from Pseudomonadota bacterium, assembly GCA_023391335.1. Taxonomy (GTDB): domain Bacteria; phylum Pseudomonadota; class Gammaproteobacteria; order Steroidobacterales; family Steroidobacteraceae; genus Steroidobacter. Next base: position 3,965 of record JAEWBG010000061.1, read on the forward strand.
ACCGACACAGGCGGACGAACCCGCGCTGATTCACTTCACGAGCGGCACGACAGGTAAGCCCAAAGGCGTCGTGCACGTACATCGCGCGGCGATCGCGCACTACGCTTCCGCAAAGCTTGCGTTAGATCTGCACCCTGAAGACGTGTTCTGGTGTACGGCCGATCCAGGCTGGGTCACTGGTATCTCGTATGGAGTCATTGCGCCGCTGACGTGCGGCGTCACCTCGCTCGTCGATCGCGAAGAAATGGACATCGAGCGCTGGTACGACTTGCTCGACAAGCATCGGGTGACGGTGTGGTACACCGCGCCGACGGCACTGCGCATGTTGATGAAGGCTGGGCTCGACCCACTACGCAAGCATTCATATCCAGCGCTTCGTCACATTGCGAGTGTTGGAGAGCCGCTGAATCCCGAAGCGGTGCTGTGGGGGAAAGAAGCCTTCGGATTGCCGGTGCATGACACGTGGTGGCAGACGGAAACCGGCGCGATCATGATCGCAAACTTTATCGCGGAACCGTTGTACGCCGGATCGATGGGACAGGCGATGCCGGGTATCGAGATCGCGATCGGCAAGCGACAAGAAGATGGCAGCGTAAAGATTCTCGAGAACGGCGAAGTAGGCGAGATCGTCCTGCGACCCGGTTGGCCGTCGATGTTCAAGACCTATTTGAACGACGAGGCGCGATTTCGGAAAAGCTTCGCAGACGATTGGTATTTCTCGAGCGACGAAGCGCGCAGGGACGAACGCGGATATTTTTGGTTCGTGGGCCGCAGCGACGACATCATCAAATCCTCAGGTCACCTCATCAGTCCCTTCGAGCTCGAATCCACTTTGAATCAGCACTCGGCCGTACTGCAGAGCGCCGTCATTGGATTGCCCGATGAGATGGCCGGCCAAATCGTCCGAGCGGTCATCGAGCTGCGTCCAGGTCAAAATGCAAGCGAGGAGGTCCGACGCAGCATACTCGCGCACGCGCGCCGTGCTTTGGGGGCGGCAATCGCTCCCAGAGAAATCGAATTCATCGATTCGCTGCCGCGAACGCGCAGCGGCAAGATCATGCGGCGCTTGTTACGAGCACGCGCGTTGGGACAGCCGGAGGGGGACTTATCGACCCTGGAGCCAACGGCATGAGTGCAGCGGCAGCCTCCATGGTCACTCGCGAGCACGCGTTGGATCTGCTGGCGAAGATGCTGCGGATTCGCTGTTTCGAAGATCGCTGTGCGGAGTTGTACAGCGCCGGGAAGATTCGCGGCTTCTTGCACTTGTACAACGGTGAGGAAGCCATCGCAGTAGCCATGATGCAGGCGCTGCGGCCAGAAGATGCCGTCGTCGGAACGTACCGCGAGCATGGCCATGCGTTGGCGCGGGGCGTACCCATGCGTTCGGTCATGGCCGAACTCTTCGGCAAACAAACGGGGTGTTGTCGCGGTCGCGGCGGCTCCATGCATCTCTTCGACAGTTCTAAGCGCTTCTACGGCGGCAATGCCATCGTCGCAAGTTGCTTGCCGCTAGCAGTCGGTCTCGGGCTTGCAGAAAAGTTGCAGGGGCGTGCGGGGATTGCGGTCTGCTTCTTCGGCGAGGGTGCAGTCGCTGAAGGGGAGTTCCATGAGTCGATGAACCTCGCCTCACTGTGGTCGATCCCGATTCTCTTCGTTTGCGAGAACAACTTCTACGCGATGGGGACAGCCTTGTCGCGGTCGGAAGCCGAATTGGATTTGGTCAAGAAGGCCGCTGCGTATCGAATGCACGCCCAAGCTGTGGATGGGATGGACGTCTTCGCGGTGGAAGCGGTTGCAGAAGAACTCGTGAGCTACGTGAGGAAGAATCAAGCACCCGCGTTTCTCGAAGCCAAGACCTATCGCTTCCGTGCGCATTCGATGTATGACCCGCAGCTCTATCGGGACAAGGCGGAGATCAAGCAGTGGGAAGAGAAGGGACCATTGATCTCCCTCACGCGTCGACTCAAAGCGCAGCAGCTGATGACCGAGGAAGATTTCTTGCGGCTGCAGCAAGCCGCAATCGATGAGATCGAGGATGCGGTTGCGTTCGCGGACACCTCGCCCCTAGAGCCCGTTGCGGAACTGGAGCGGCACATCTATTCGGAAGTTTCGGCATGAGCGCTCAGCCTGCGGTGCTGACGTATCGACAAGCGCTGCGGCAAGGCTTGCGCGAAGCACTGCTGAGCGATCCCAAGGTCTTCGTGATGGGAGAAGACATCGGCCGTTACGGCGGATGTTTCGCCGTCACCAAAGGGCTGCTCGAAGAGTTCGGCGAAACGCGTATTCGCGACACGCCGCTGTCGGAGTCGGCATTCGTCGGTGCGGGAATCGGTGCTGCATTGGGCGGGATGCGTCCGATCGTCGAGATCATGACTGTGAACTTCAGTCTGCTGGCGCTCGATCAAATTCTGAACACTGCCGCGACGCTCTCCCACATGACTGCCGGCCAATTGAATGTGCCGCTGATCATCCGCATGACGACGGGCGCGGGGCGGCAGATCGCTGCTCAGCACTCGCATAGCTTGGAAGGGTGGTACAGCCACATCCCCGGTCTTCGCATACTAGTGCCCGCCACGATCGACGATGCGGCCGGGATGTTGCGGGCGGCGCTGACGTACCGCGACCCGGTCATCCTCTTCGAGCACATCAATCTGTACAACTCCACAGGCGATCTCACCGAGCAGGCACGGCACATCGACATCGAACATGCTGCAGTTAGAAGAGTCGGAAGCGATGTGTCTTTGATTACCTACGGCGCTTCGTTGTTTAAGTGCATGCAGGCGGCACAGAAGCTCGCAGCAGAGAGCATCGACGCGGAGGTAATCGACTTGCGTGTGCTGCGTCCTTTAGATGAAGCCGCTGTGCTCGAGTCGGTACGCAAGACGCATCGCGCTGTGATTGTGGACGAAGGATGGCGCAGCGTAAGTGTTGCCGCTGAGGTGGGCATGCGCATCATGGAAGGCGCGTTCTATGAGTTGGACGCGCCAGTGGCGCGCGTGTGCAGTCGAGAAGTGCCGGTTCCCTACGCGAAGCACTTGGAGGACGCGGTCCTGCCTCAAGTCGAAGACATCGTCAGATCAGTCAAGGCGATGATTACTCATGGCAAGTGAATTCCTCATGCCTTCGCTTGGTCCTGACATGGAGTCGGGCACGCTCGTCGAATGGAAGATCAAGCCGGGCGATGTAGTGAAGCGAGGCGACATCGTTGCACTGGTCGAAACGGACAAGGGCGTCATCGATGTGGAGATTTTTGCGAGCGGCACCGTAACAAATCTTCTCGTCGACGCTGGCACACGCGTGCCCGTGGGCACTGTGTTGGCACAGCTCGATGGAGCAGGAGAACCGGCGGCGCCGGTAGCGCCTACGCCAAAAGTGGTCGCTCCGACTCCCTCAATCGCTCCGGCACCGATCCAACCGAGCGAACCGATCAAACCGGAAGAGCACGCGCGACAAAGGGTGTCACCGGCAGCTCGCGCCCGAGCCAAACAACTCGGCGTCGATATCGCGCAGGTGCATGGATCCGGTCCGCACGGTGCAGTCACGCTGGAAGATGTCATTGCTGCCGCGCGGCCCGCGGTTGCTGCTGTCGAACCGGTGCACGACATGCGGCAAATCATCGCGAAGGCCATGACGCGGTCGAAGCGAGAGATTCCTCACTACTACCTTTCCGTGACGGTCGATTTCAGTCCGGCACAGAGTTGGATCGAACGCTACAACGCGACTGCTTCGATCGAGAACCGCATCCTTCCTGCCGCAGTGTTGATCAAAGCCGTCGCGGTCGCGGCAGCCGCAATGCCGGATTTCAACGGCTTCTACCGCAACGATGTATTCACTCCGTCGAAAGACGTACACGTGGGAATGGCGATCGCGATGCGTGGGGGACGATTGGCCGCTCCGGCATTGCTCGACGCAAATCAAAAACCGCTGGCTGGGATCATGAATGAGCTGCGCGACCTGACGTCGCGCGTGCGAGCCGGGCACATGCGCGGATCGGAACTTTCGTCTCCGACGATCACCGTTACGAGCCTTGCGGAGGACGGCATCGATTTCTTGATGCCCGCGATTTATCCGCCGCAAGTGGCGATCATCGGATTCGGATCGGTAGTGCGACGTCCGATTGTGGTTGGCGAAGAGATTCGTGCTGCTCCCACTGTAGTGATGACGCTTGCTGCCGATCATCGCGTTACCGATGGACGTGCTGGTGCGCATTTCCTCGCTCGAGTGCGCGAGGCTTTATTGCATCCGGAGACGTTATGAGCAGCAGCGAGTTGGAGCCGAAGATCTTGGGGATCTTGTGCGAAGTTGCGCCGGATGTGGATCCCGCCGCGTTGAAGCGCGATCAGAACTTTCGCGATCAGTTCGATTTCGATTCGATGGATACGCTGAACTTCGCGATCGGTTTGCACCGCGCGTTCGGGATCGAAATCCCGGAGGTCGACTATGGCCAACTGGCAGGGTTGGCGAAGGCGTCAGATTATGTAAGGCGCAAGCTGGGGGCGGGCGGGCCTGAGGCGTAGGCATACATATATATGTGTCGCCGGAGGAAGGAGGTTTCACACGGAGGGCACGGAGAGCACGGAGACGGACGAAACACAAAGCGCACAAGAAGGAACACAAAGGGCACAAAGAGAACTGAATGAGAATGAGGCCTCCGCTTTGTGATCTTTGTTTTTCTATGTGCTCCTTGTGTTGCGTTTGTTCTCGAGTCGGACGAACACAAAGCGCACAAAAACATCGGAGATTGGACAGGATGAACAGGATTAACGGGACGGGATGAGGCAGGGGGCCTCCGCTTTGTTTGTGTTGCGTCCGATTCCAGGTGTCAGTTGACCGTTGGCTGTTGGCGGTGAGAAGAGTCGCTGTCACGCGCGAGTTCTTCTGTCTGTCAACGGTCGACCGTCAACCGTCGTCAGACGGAGCAGTCACAGGTGTGTCGCATCCAGTTATGAAAACTCCGTGATCTCCGTGTCCTCCGTGGAGACACTCTGTTCCGGCGCGGCCAAGATCAAATCAGCCGCCTTCTCCGCAATCATGATCGTCGGCGCATTCGTGTTGCCGCTGACAATCTTCGGCATGACGGACGCATCGACTACGCGCAGTCCGTCTACACCGCGGACCCGCAGCAGCGGATCCACCACGGCGAGTGGATCGGTGCCCATGCGGCACGTACCGACTGGGTGATACACCGTCTCTGCTTTGGCGCGGATGAATGCGACGATATCGTCACGGCTGGTCTTCGAGTTGCCGGGAAAGATCTCCTCGCCGCGAAATGGATCGAACGGTGCGGCATAGAAGATCTCGCGAGAGATTCGGACTGCCTCGATCATCCTTTCCAGATCCTCGGGTTCTTGCAGGTAGTTCGCACGAATCAGCGGCGCATCCAACGCGCGCGCGGTGCGCAGTCGAATGTGTCCGCGACTTCGCGGTTGCAGAAAGCACGCATGCATCGTGAATCCATGCCCGGGTAGGCGATTGCGACCGTGATCGTCGAGCTGCGCCGGTACGAAATGCAATTGGATGTCCGGGCGACGCGCTTCCGCATATTGGCTCGAAACGAAGCCGCCCGCTTCGGCCACGTTCGACGCGCCTGGACCCGAGCTCGTGAAGAGGTAACGCAATGCGACGGACAATTCTTGTAGTGGATTGAAGTCGTACGTGATCGCGCGTCGGCTCTTGAACAACGTGCAGATATCCAGATGATCTTGCAGATTTTCGCCCACACCGCTGAGTTCGACTCGGACAGGCACATCCGCTGACTGCAGCACATCGGGCGGTCCGATCCCCGACAGCATTAGAACTTGTGGCGATTGAATGGCGCCGCAGCAGAGCAGGACTTCGCCATCGCTGTGAACGACGTTGCGCTTACCTTCCTGAACATACTCGACCCCGACGGCTCGCGATCCGTTCAACACTAGGCGCTCGACGTGGCAGTTCGTTAACACCGTGAGGTTCTTGCGAGCACGCGCCGGACGCAGATACCCAACGGCACTGCTACAACGGCGGCCGCGTTGTTGTGTCACTTGATAGAGACCGACGCCGGCCTGCCGGCCGCTATTGAAGTCATCGTTTCGATTCCAACCGGTGGCCATCGCGGCTTCGATGAACGTTTCACTGAGCGCGTTGTGCACGCTCAAGTCCTCGACACTGAGCGGTCCCTGGGTTCCATGGTAATAAGACGGGCCCCGTTGCTGCCGTTCTGACTTCTTGAAGTACGGCAACACACTGGCGAAATCCCAGCCCGTGTTACCCATCCGTGCCCACTCATCGTAGTCCTGAATTTGTCCGCGCACGTAACACATTGCATTGATGGAACTCGATCCACCGAGTACTCGGCCACGCGGCCAATACAGCCGGCGATTGTTCAGTTGCGGCTCCGGTTCCGTATAGAAGTCCCATTTGATGCGGCTGTTGTGCACGAGCTTCGCCAACCCCGCAGGCATGTGGATGAACGGATTGACATCGCGCATGCCGGATTCGATCAGCAATACGTCGGTTTGCGGGTCGTGCGACAGACGATTCGCCAGAACGCATCCTGCCGATCCCGCTCCCACGATGATGTATCGATAGCTCATGCGCGCCTTGGCGTCGTGTTCGCTTCGATTGAGAATGGATGTGGGCGGGCGGCAAACAGATTGTTCATGATGGCCACTTCTCGTTCCTCGATCGCTCGCAGCAGATCGGTGGCGTCTTCCATTTTCGCGAACGCCGTGAAGCCTCGTTCGAGAAATTCATGCAGGGCCATGACTCCCAATAGGCGTGCCGGGCGGCGCGCAACTTTCAACGCTGGTTGCACCCAGTGTGCGCGAATCAAACCGTCCAATGCTCGACCCGCTTCGATAATGAGCTTGATTTGATGCTGCCGGTCTTCGCGACGTCCCGCGGCTCTATAGGCCGACGCGTACAGTGCCTCATCGAGAGGCTCGTTCGAGAGTTGATCGGTCACAGACAGATCGAGCGACTGGCTCAGAGCCTCGAGCTGCAATGCACCCAGGATCGCGTCAATGCCACGCTGAGGCAGTAGCCGTTCCCAGGTGCCGGTCACTTTTGCGATCTGGCGATTGCGGGCGGAGAAGTCATGAGGCCCGTACAAATCGCGAACGAAGAAGTCCAAGGCATCGCGATACCGCGCGTCGCCGGCGAAATCCGCGTACGTCCTCTGCAGTCTCGCTGATTGCCAGGCTTGCATTTCTCGCAGGCGCGCGGCGCGCGCCGGATGAATTGCCACGTCGGTTTGCGCGGCCGCGATCTCGCTAATGAGTTGCGATATTTGGCTGGGCATGAGACGGCGCGGCAGCTTGGTCTACCAAGGCACGTCGCAGCACCTTGCCGACATTCGTTTTCGGTAGCGAGTCGCGGAATTCGATGAGCTTCGGCACCTTGTAGGGCGTGAGATATTGGCGGCAAAAATCGCGCAATTCTTCCGCCGTGATCGAATGCTGCTTGCGCACGACGACGCAAGCCTTGATTGCTTGGCCGGTCTTTTCATCCGGCACCCCAATGCAGCCGACCTCATCGACTGCTTCGTTAGCCGCGATCACGCTTTCGATCTCGCTCGGGAAAACTTTGAAGCCACCGATGATGATCATGTCTTTCTTGCGATCGACGATCTTGATAAAGCCCTCATTGTCGATCGAGGCGATATCGCCCGTTCTCAGCCAACCATCCTGTGTCATCACTTGTGAGGTTTCTTTCGGATTGTTCCAGTAAGCCCGCATGACTTGAGGGCCGCGTACGCACAGCTCGCCCAACTCGCTCGCGCTGGCATCGCTGTGTTCGTCTCGAAGTGAGATCTCAGTTGCAGGTAACACGCGCCCCACGGTGCCCAGCTTCGCGGCACCGAGCACGTTGCAAGCAACGACCGGCGAGCATTCGGTCAATCCGTAACCTTCAATCATCGGTCTGCCGGTAATCGACTCCCAGCGCGATGCAACGTTCGCTTGCAACGCCATACCGCCGGCCACGCCCAGTTTCAGTGCCGAGAAGTCCAGTTGAGAGAATCTAGGATGTTGCATCAGCGCGTTGTAGAGCGTGCTTACGCCGGTAATGAACGTAAAGCGCCAATGTTTGAGCTCCGAAATGAATGCGGGCATGTCGCGTGGATTCGTGATCAGGACGTTGAGTCCGCCATGCCGCGTGAACGTAAGTAGGGCACACGTGAGAGAGAACACGTGATACAGCGGCAGCGGCGTAATCATTACTTCTCGACCGTCCTCGATGATCGCCTTCCAGGCTTCCGATAGCTGCTCCAGGTTAGCGACCAAGTTGCCGTGCGAGAGCATCGCGCCTTTGGGAACGCCCGTGGTGCCACCGGTGTACTGCAAAAAGGCGAGATCGGAAGCGTTCACTTTCGGTAGCTGGAACGGAGTGCGGCTTCCGAGCTTCAGCGTCGTCTTGAATGGAACCGCATCAGGGAGATTGAACTTGGGGACGAGCTTCTTGAAGCGACGCGCGGCGACGTTCAGCACCGGTCCCTTGGGGAAGTGCAGTAGATCGCCGAGTTCGGTCACGATGACAGTACGGACCGAAGTCTCACGCACGACAGCTTCAACGACATGCGCGAAATTCGCGAGCACCACGATGCACGTCGCGCCGGAATCTTTGAGCTGATAGGCAAGCTCGCGAGCGGTGTACAACGGGTTGGTGTTGACGACGGCCATTCCGGCGCGCAGCGCACCAAATAACGCGATGGGGTACTGGAGCAGATTCGGCATCATCAATGCGATGCGATCGCCCTTCACGAACCCGCTGGCGCCTAGATAGGCAGCGAATGCGCGCGTGTAGCGATCGAACTCCGCATAGGTCAGCGTCGTGCCCCAGTTCGAGATGGCAGGTCGATTAGCGAAGTCGGTGCAGCTTCGTTCGAACATGTGGACGAGAGAGTCGTCCTCTGCGATGTGCAAGTCGAATTGCATCGCAGCAGAGTTTGTGTGAGCAGCAGATGCGTTCATGGCGGCCTCGGGGGAGAGGAGTTGAAGCTACGCAGGTTGCGTGGTGGTGGCTATGTGAGAGCCACTTAGCAATTAGCGGGTTGTGGAAGTGTATTCGGGTGAGTGCGTTTTCTTTCTTATTCATCGGTCCTGGGGATCCATTTCAAAAACGTCGCAAGTACGTCCGTGTAGACTCGTGCAAAAACATCCATGTTTTTGAACGTTTTGAAATGGACCCCAGGACCAATCAATCGGTCCGAAGCCGCAACTCCTGACCAATGGAGTGGAGGCGCTGGCTGCTCACCGAATACGGAAGGGGAGAGTGTTGGGCGCCTTCGCCTACCGTGTGGCAGTCGGCATCAGTCGACGAGACTCTCGAGACGATTCTTGCGCCTAATCGTACACAGCGGCTAATGAGCTGAATGTGAGGATTCGGATTGTGGATGCACATGAAGCAACTTGAGTAGAACGTCTAGCAGCTCACGCGAATACAGCAGGGAGAGGTGGCCAAAGCGGTTGATGTCGATGTGGGATGCGTTGGGGAGATGAGCGCTATCGGCGGGGATGACGAGGTTGTCGTGTGCGGAGGCGATCACGGTAATTCGTGTGGATGTGGGCCAGTGGGTGGTTTGCAATTGTTGGATGGCGGGGCTGTTGGGTCTGAGGTCGCGGCCGATGGGTGTTCGCAGGAATTCAGCGATGCGGCTGCCGCGGAAGGGCGTTGAGACGCAAATGAGGGTGTCGATGCGAACGGGCGATGGGGCATGAGCGAAGTATTGGCGCATGACGAGGCCGCCCATGCTGTGGGCGATGACGATGATGCGGCGTTGTGTTCGTCCGGCCAGATGTTGTTCGAGCCAATTGCCGAAGCATTGCGCTTGGGCGCTCAACCCTGAAGACGTCGGGGTGAGACTCGGGGCCACAATTTCGCACGAGAGTTTCTTGGAGAGCGCTCGCGCAATGGGATTCCAGATCGCGCCGGCGCAGTAGATCCCGTGCAGCAAGATGATGAGAGGTATGTCGCGTTCCGAGCGGGTGGGGGATTGCTTGGGCCGCAGTCCCAGCGAGTCGATCATGATCAACCATTGCACGCGCGCCAGTCCCACGCTTTCGAGAAGGATTAAACGGAACCAAGCGGCTGCGGACAACGGCGGTGCATCCGGCTGCACGCGCATCGCAAAGATGAACGTCGCAACAACGATGACGACGCGCGTCAAGAACATGAAGGCAATCAGCAGCGCCAGCCAAGCGATCCAATGCAACGCGACCGATTCGTGCAGCAGTGAGACTGCGGAGCCGTAGACGATCAGTTCCAGCAACAGCTCGAGCCACAGGCGATGTGCGGCCAACGAGCGGCCCTCGTTAGGCGCCGATCAAGCCGGACAGCCGATCGAGCGCATCATTGAGCTGGCGCGAGACGATTTGCGTCGGTGCATGAGGATCTTCGACGCTGGTGTGGAAGGCACGTCGTCTGTCGCGCAATCGATCGGCCCTGAGCGTGATTCCGTGGCGTTTCAACATCGGCGCGAGCTGCGCTTCGTGCATGAGTAAGTCTCGACGCGTCCTTTGGTAAGCGTGATCTGCGAGTCGGCGGCGTTCGCGGTAACGAAAGACGTTGGCGAAGAACATCGCCTCGTCATCGCGATCAGGTTGCAGCAGCATTCGATCGCTATACGGGTAGCGCTTTCGGTACGTCGCCATGCCGATTTGCATTCGAGATTGAATCAACGCGCGAAAGGTTTGACCCATGACGACGCTCAGTCCTTCTTCGGCGAGATCGCGATGGAGATTGGAGCCCCGGGTTGCATCGAACGTGACGAGCGGATTGATTGAAAACAGCAAGTCCGCACCTTGATCCAAGACGAGAGACGCGTGGACGGTTCTTAGCAAGGCGCCGTCGACGTAAGTGCGACCGCGAATCTTCACCGGCGTGTACAGCCCTGGCAGGGCAGTGCTCGCGCGGATGGCTTCGGAAATCGGAACCGTGTCGAGACCGGGCTCGCCGAAGCGAGCTTCTTCGCCGCTGTTCAGATCCGTCGCGACGATTCGTAGCGTACTCTGCAGTTGCCGGAAGTCGTTGGTGCGCCCGCCATGCGAAAGCAATTCGCGCAAATAGCGCTCGAATGGCCGGTTGTCGAATATTCCCGTAGGAATCAGGCTCGATAACGGGCTCAACAATTCCGCCCAGCTGCTCCACGGATCGCGCACCAAGCGCATGGCAGTGTTCGATAGCTGCGAGGGCACGCTCATCAAGCAGCGCACGTACTCGCGCACTGCAGGCTGCATCAAGACACCTGGCGTGAGCGGGAACGGGACGGCGGGATCATCCGTGAAGAACGTGCGCGCCATGTCATCCGTGGAGATTCCGTTCGCTAAACAGGCTGCGATGATCGAACCGGAGCTGACGCCGACATAAGCACGCAGCTCCGTCAATTCCAAGCCTTCGGTGCATTCGGCCAACGCGTGGAGCGCGCCGAGCTGATAGAAAGCACCCAAGGGCCCGCCGCCGGCGAGGGCGAGTGCCACTCTTTGACGACTACGCCTTCGCCGCGAAGCGGGCTCCACGATCAGCACGGCAATACCGTGGACTAGACGACCGCGCCGGTATGCTCAGCCTGCGGACGTGCCTTGCGGGTGATCGACGAGCGTGTTTCGCGCTTGTTGCCCAGCGAACGAACGCTGCGCGTCAGCTGATCGACTTTGTGGGTGAGCATATGGATCTCATCCGCAGTCGGTACGCCGAGTTGCTGTAAGGCTCGTTGTACGCGCGACTGGAAGATCTGCTCGATGTTCTCCCAAGTCTCGGATGTTCTTTCGCGAATGCTCTCCATGCGCGAGTCGACTGCCCCGCGAACTTGCTTGAGTGCGCTGTCGAGCATTTGTTTGCTTGCCGTTCTGGCGCGCTTGTCGAACTCAGCGCCTTCTGCGACGAGCTCTTGGAAAATCCTCGGGCCTTCGCTTTGTGTTCTCGACAGTGCGCCAAGTCCGGCGAGCCAGATGTTGTGGCCGGTTTCGACGATGTTGTCCTTCACTGCTACTGCCGTCGCGGAAGTCTTTGCCTTCGCTGCCCGTGCACGGCGGGCTCGCCTCTTCGTTGCCATGTTGATCTCCGAGCTGATGTTGATTGCGCTCATGCGTCATGTGCATGAGAGTGACGAGCAGTCTGCGAGGCGCTCTTGCACTTGCGTATAGTGAAAACCCACAGGACGCTACGTGGGTGACTTCGCAACCGAAGTGTTACAGCTGCATCAGCGTGCTCAAGACGAGCTGTTCGAACTGCTGCTCGAAGAGTTCCGTGAGTCGATGCGGCGCTGCAATGAGCTCGCGATCCGCCATCACTCCGAATTGAACATGACCGTTGTACGTGAGCAGGCTCAGCCCTAAGCCGATCGAGCCGGCTTGCGGAACCCAGAAATACAGCTCGTCGATACGCGCACCGCAAATGTGCAGCGCTTTGGGTGGTCCGGGCACGTTCGATACGACGAGCGATGCCTTGCGCGTGAACAACTCGATTGCTTGCGTTTCGACCGATTCGAGCAGGCTTCCCATGGTCGCAAGTAGTGCGTAGGAGACGATGGGTTCTGCGGATGATTTGAGCGCTTCCATGTCGCGATGAGTCGCCTCAAGTCTTGCAATCGGGTTGCGTTCGCCGACGTGCAGATTCGCGAATACCAGGCCGAAACGATTGCCTAGTTCCGCGGCGTCATCGGATCGGCGCAGATTCACCGGAATCAACCCGCGAATGACGACGCCTTCGGTCCGGTGTTGATGCTCTCGGAGCCACGCTCCCAACGCGCCCGCGACCGTGGATAGCAAGACATCATTGATGGTGTAGGCATGGGCCTTGGCGATCGCATGCACTTCCGAAAACGGTAGTGAAGCAGTCCAGGCGAGTTCCTTGCGCGCGCTTAGATTGTGTTTCAGAGCGGTGCTGCGGTCATCGCTTAGTGTCGCGAGTTTCGCAATTTCCAGTCCGGCCGCGGTTGCCTTCTGGACCGTGCTCAGCGGATGGCCAAGTGCTTGCAGCGATGTCGTAGCGAGATCCCCGAGACTTGAGACGATGTGTTTGGCCATGCCGACCGCCTCATCGATGACGGGAACGAGCCTGTCAAGCGAAATGGATGAAGCAGGCAGAGCGGTGGAGTCATCGTGAACTCGATGAGGCTGTACTTCGGCTGTTTGCGCGGTCGCACCGCCCGGATCTGTCAGCGATAGCAGAACGCGAAGCATTGCGACGCCGTCTGCGTAGCAGTGATGGAAGCGGGCGATGATGGCGCTGCCGTGTCGATATCGCTCGATGACATGCATCTCCCACATCGGACGGCGCGGATCCAGCTGCGTGCTCGCAAGATCGCTCGCAGCAGCATGGAGGTCTTTCGCTGTCGCACGCGGCGGCAGGATGAGCGAGTGAACGTGCCGTGCCAGATCGAAATGCGGATCGGTCAGCCAAAATCCGCTGATCGTGTCGCTGCTTGGGTACTGTTTGAAACGCGGAAAGATCAGCAGCCTTTGTGCAACGACGTCTCGAACTGCTTGCGTCTTCACGCGCTGCGACAGGATGAGCACCGTGACGATGGTCATCGGGTTGGTAGGCCGATCCATGCGCAGCCACGCGAGATCGACGCTCGACATCGCCTCCGTAGGTGCTGGCATTGGATAGAGTCGCGCGCGTTGCCTAATGCGGATCGAAAGAGTTGTTCGAGCGTCCCCAACAACCGACCGGTACACATCAGATTAATGGCTTCGCGTGCGCGGCATCACCGCAGTTAACCCGCAGAGATTAAGGGCTAGTCACGAGTTTCCGCGCGATGAGCGCACATTAGGCTTGAGTCAAGCAGTGGCGCGAGCGATCCATGAACTACTTCGTCACCGGGGCCACTGGATTCGTTGGCCGATACCTCGTCAAAGAACTATTGACTCGCTCGCCGACGGATCGCATCTACATCCTGGTGCGAGATGCGAGCAGCACGAAGTTTGCTGCTCTGCGAAATTGGTGGGGTGACGAACAGCAGCGCGTCGTTCCTGTCGCGGGCGACTTGCGAGCGCCGCACCTTGGCGTGAGCGACAAGGATGAGCAACAGCTCATCGGTTCGGTTCAGCACTTCTTTCATTTAGCGGCGCTCTACGATCTGCAAGCGAGCACAGCCGATCTCGAAGCGGCGAACGTTCAAGGGACGCGCACCGCGCTGGAGTTTGCGGAGCGCATTCGCTGCAAGTGTTTTCACCTCTGCAGCTCCATCGCTTCGGCCGGCACTTATCCGGGCCTGTTCACCGAAGACATGTTCGAGGAGGCGAGTGGGTTGGATCACCCATACTTTCGCACCAAACACGAATCCGAAGCGCTGGTGCGTGCTCAGCATGCCATCAGTTGGCGAATCTATCGGCCCGGCATGGTCGTGGGCGATTCACAATCCGGGTACATGGCGAAGGTCGATGGACCGTACTATTTCTTCAAAGCACTGCAGTTGATGCGGCGCTATGTCCCAACGTGGCTGCCGACGATCGGATTCGAAGGCGGCTATGTGAATCTGGTGCCGGTCGATTACGTGGCGCGAGCGATCTGTTATCTCGCACATTGCGAAGGTCAAGATGGGCGCTGTTTCCACTTGACGGATCCGCGCACGCGACATGCCGGCGAAGTGCTGAATCTATTCGCAAAATCCGGGCATGCGCCGACGATGACGGTGCGCTTGGAAAGTAGGTTACTGGAGATCCTGGGCGCTCAATTGCGGGCAGTCATCGGTGCATCCGCGCCGCTCGACAAAGCAATCGATCAGATTCTCGAAGACTTGCAGATCCCGAGAGTCGCGTTGCGATTCGTCAACTTGCAAACCATGTTCGACAATCGGCGCGCGGCCGCGCTTCTGGAACCCGCAGGCATTCGTCTGCCGATTCTCGAGGACTACGCATGGAAGCTTTGGGATTTTTGGGAACGCCAGCTACAGCCGGATTCATCTGCGGGCCGCTCGCTAGCAGATGCAGTGAAAGAAAAACGCGTACTGATCACGGGAGGTAGCTCGGGGATCGGCAAGGCTGCGGCGATGCGATTAGCCGATGCGGGTGCGATCGTGCTGCTGGCGGCGCGCGATCCAGAGAAACTACAGGCCACGCGCGAAGAACTCGCCTCGCGAGGTGCGAAGGTTCATACATACGTTTGCGACATCACCGATCCGGCTGCCTGTGCGCAGCTAGTTCAGTCGATCACGGTCGAGCATGGCGGCATCGACGTACTCATCAACAATGCCGGGCGTTCGATTCGACGATCGATCGAGATCTCATACGATCGATTGCACGATTTTGAACGGCTGATGCAGCTCAACTACTTCGCGGCCGTGCGGCTCACGCTTGCCTTTCTGCCCTACATGGCCGCGCAGAAGCATGGACAGGTGATCATGATTTCCTCGATCGGCGTGTTGAGCAATTCGCCGCGCTTCTCGGGTTATCTGGCTTCCAAGGCCGCCATCGAAACGTTCGCTCGTTGCGCCTCGTCGGAATATCGCGAGCAAGGCGTGCATTTCACGGTTATCAATATGCCGCTTGTTCGCACGCCGATGATCGCCCCGACGCGAGTCTATGATCGACTACCCGCTATGAGTCCGACGCAAGCGAGCGAGCTGATCGTCGATGCGATCGTGCGCCGGCCCCCTCGTGTGGTCACTCGCCTTGGACAGTTTGCGCGCTTGCTGGATGTCATTTCCCCCAAGCTGGCTGATGTCATCAACTCAGCGTCGTTCTCGATGTTTCCCGACTCCGCGGCGGCGAAGGGCGAAGCGGAGGAGCAAGCGCCTACTGGTGAAGCGCTCGCGTTTGCGACGTTGCTCAAGGAGATTCATTGGTAGGTGAGAGGGCGACGGATCGCTTCGCGATCGGGAAGGACGGGCGGCGAGACAGAAAAGAATAAGAGGCGAGCCCTTCGGGCAAGGTAGCCGTTGGCAGGCGAGCCCTGCGGGCAGGGAAGACTAACGGCAGGCCAGAGCAAAGACCCAAGAGGGTAGCCGGTCGTCGCGCACGACTCACCGGCAAGCGAGCCTTCGGCAAGGTAGCCATTGGCAGGCAAGCGCTACGCGCAAGCCAGAACGAAGATCCAAGAGGGTAGCCGGTCGTCGCGCACGACTCACCGGCAAGCGAGCCTTCGGCAAGGTAGCCACTGGCTGGCAAGCGCTGCGCGCAAGCCAGAACGAAGATCCAAGAGGGTAGCCGGTCGTCGCGCACGACTCACCGGCAAGCGGGCCTGACGGCAAGGTAGCCACTGGCAGGCAAGCGCTGCGCGCAGGCCAGAACACACGCGCAGCTCACACCCGACACTCCACACGGATCAACAAGGTGACGAGGATGTATGAAAGCGGAACAGATCTCTCAGTCCCGGTCATTCTGTATGGAAGCAAGAACGGATTGATCAGCTCCGACCATCCTGCGAATCCCGTTCATCCTGTCCAATGTCTGCTGCCTTTGTGCGCCTTGTGTTTCGTCCGGCTCTCCGTGTTCTCCGTGCCCTCCGTGGAAATTCCTTCTGGGAACGAGCGAAGCCTAAGAACAAGATAGCCACCCGCCTATGACCGAAGGAAATCCCATGCGGACGCGGGTGCGACGGCATTTTTTGACTCTGTGCGCTCTGTGAACTGTGTGAAATTTCGAATCCGCACGCGAAGCGCTCACGCGAACAACGCTCGGTCTCACCTACTCACCGTGCTTTGTGTGTTTGTGCTTCGTCCGGCTCGAGAAAAGGCGCAACACAAAGAGCACATAGAAAAACAAAGATCACAAAGAAGATCACCGAATGCTCCGGCCGTTCCAGGGCTTGCCTACCGCAGTCCTCTTTGTGCCCTTTGTGTTCCCTTTTGTGCGCTTTGTGTTTCGTCCCGGCTTGAGAACAAACGCAACACAAGGACCACATGGATGAGCACAGGTCACAAAGCGGAGGCCCTGCCTCATACCATCGCACTTCACACGCAACGCGCTTTCACCTCATCACCTCATCACTCTTTTCTGCGTTCTCTGCGGCAAACAATTCTTGCGTCGCCCGCGAAGCGCTCACGCGAGCAACGCTCGTTCTCACTCACTCACTCACTTAATCTTCTTTGCGCTCTTTGTGTTGCGTCCGACCCTCCGTGTTCTCCGTGTCCTCCGTGTGAAATGCTTGTTCTTCAACGCCGCAGCAGCAAACGCAACACCGCACGCGTGATCGGTCGGTCATAGGGCGGATACAGCAGCGGCGTCGCGCTGAGGCGGCCGCGAGTAAATACAGATCGCTGCTGCGAGAAAGTCTTGAACCCTTCAACCCCGTGGTACCGGCCCATCCCGGAGGCGCCCACGCCACCAAAGGGCAACTCATCCTGCGCGATATGCAGCAGCGTGTCGTTAATCGTCACGCCGCCCGAAGCGGTTCGACGCAGAATGTAGTCGCGCCGCTTGCGGTCGCGATCGAACAGGTACATCGCTAGCGGCCGATCACCTCGATTCACATATTCGATGGCCTCTTCAATCGTTCGATAGCTCACGATCGGCAGTATCGGACCGAAGATTTCCTGCTGCATGATGCGCATCGAATCGGTCACGCCGCGCAAAGCAACAAGTGCGACTCTCCTCGGCAACTTCGTTTCGGCATCGGCGAGAAGCGGTTCGGCGACTGCGCCCTGACGGACAGCGTCATCAAGCATCGATTGCAGTCGAACGACGTGCGCATCGCTTGCGACGCTGGCGTAATCCGTCGAGGCCACTCCCGCATAGAGTAATTGCGCGGCGGCGCGCATGTGAGCGATCAAATCGGCGATGCGCGCCTCGGGCGCGAGTACGTAATCGGGAGCGATGCAGGTTTGGCCGGCATTGACGAGCTTGCCGAACACGATTCGCTTCGCGGCAGTGGTCAAGTCGAAATCGGGACAGACGATCGCGGGCGACTTGCCGCCGAGTTCGAGTGTGACGGGCGTGAGGCTCTGCGCAGCGGCCTTCATGACCTCGCGTCCGACTGCCGTAGAGCCGGTGAACAGCAAATGATCGAAGGGCAGTTGGCCGAATTCGCGGGCTAGCTCGAGGTCGCCCACTGCGACGCGCAACACATCGGACGGGAAATGCTGCTCGACCAGTTGTGCGAAGAGGCGGCCGAACTGCACGGAATTCTCGGAGATCTTGATGATCACGCGATTCCCGGCGGCCAGTGCACCGACCAGTGGACCGATTGCGAGATACAGCGGGTAATTCCACGGCACGATGATGCCTACGACGCCCAGCGGCTGATAGCGGATCTCGGCGCGGGCCGGCTGGAACCACACACTGGGGCGGCAGCGTCGCGGACGCATCCACGCCTTCAAATTACGTCGCGCATGGCGGATCGCCTCGAGCGATGGAAATAGCTCCAGCAAATCGGTTTCGAACAGCGAGCGGTGACCGAAGTCCGAACTGATCGAAGCACCGAGTGCGGCGCCGTGCGTGTACAGCAATGCCTGCAGCGTCGCGAGCCATTCTCGCCTTTGGGCCAGGCTCGGAAAGGCATGCGATCTCGATGCTTCGAGCTGTCGAGTGAATATCGCCTGCAGCTCTGAAGCAGTCGTCATCGCGACCTCGTGCATTGTTTGGCGGGTACATTGGGATGTGCGTGCTGCAGAGCTGTATGCGGGATTCCCACGAGAGATTCTCGGGTACCCGGCTGGACTGGGTCTTTGAATCGGCGCAATGCGCGGTTTCGCGCGACTGCCGCGTACGCGGCTCGCAGTATCGCGTATCCATGCGTTCCCTTTGTGGAGCGACAATCCTGGCGCCGACGCACCGCCAGCGTGTGCAAGCAGCAGGGGCGCGCGCAAGCAGCAGGGGAAATCATGTCATCGCTTGAGTTAGCGAGAACGATGCTTGCGTTGGTGCTCGGTGGCGCAGCAATGGTCGCGATATATGCGATCTCTAAGCGGGTGCGTCGCTGGGAAGAAGTCACAGAGCGCGTTTCAACTAGCGAGGAGCCGGTGCTGGGGGATTCGCAATTCGCGCTGATCTTCAACTCGGCGCCGGTCGCAATGATGATCGTGCGCATCGCGGACGGAAGCATTGCCCTGGTGAACCCTGCGTGCTGCGAGCTGTGGGGTTACACGCGCGATGAGTTCGAGGGGCGCACCTCGACTGAGCTGCAGTTGTGGATCGAGCCGGCGCAATTCATCAAGACGCTGACTGAAAACCGCCACAGCGATTCGCATGAACTGCCGATTCGCGAGAAGAATGGCAACCGACGCGACGCCTTAGTTTCAGTGACGATGATTCAGCTTGCCGGACGCGCACACCTATTGATCACTGCGGTCGACGTCATGCCACAAAAGCGCGCGCAGGTGATGGAGCACATGGCGCACCACGACACCTTGACCAATTTGCCGAATCGCCTGTTGCTGCATTCGAAGCTTCAAGAGGTCATCAGCAGAATCGACTCGGCGGGCGTATTGGGGGCTCTTTTGTTTGTAGACCTCGATGGTTTCAAACGCGTGAATGACACGCTAGGCCACGCAGCCGGCGATGAGTTGCTGCGTTTGGTCTCTGCGCGCCTACAGCATGACGTGCGTGAAGAGGACATGGTGGCGCGCATCGGAGGCGATGAGTTCGTGGTCCTACTCAGCAATCTGCATCACCTCGCAGAAGCCCACGGGATAGGGGAGATGCTGCTGAAGAAGCTGAACGACCCATTCACGCTGGCGAGGCACGGCCAAGTCAGCATCAGCGCCAGTATCGGGATCCGCCATCTCCACTCTGGCGAAACCGATGTGGAAGCAATCATCCGTGAAGCGGATGCGGCGCTTTACGAAGCCAAGAAATCGGGCCGGGCATGCGTCCGGATCTACGAATCCGTGGCCGCCGTGCAACAGTGGCAGCTCAATTCCAAGTCGGTGTGACGCGGCTGCCGCAGTGCGCCATTGTCAGAGCAACGGCAGTGGGGTCATCGCATCGACGTGGTTAAAAAGTGAGCAACCGTCTCTGTATACAGACGCTAGCGATTTACTCCAACACGAACTGGTGCTTCCACTTACTGACCTCGTATTTAGGTCAAGTACAGTAGCCTCCCGTTCTCAGCGGCGGCTTGCGGCATGAATACCAGCGCGCAGGACCCGAATCAGGATTCGAATCAACAGCGGCTCGTCATCTTGATCGATGACGAGGCAGAATTCTTGGAGCTTGCCATGGACGTGGTCATGTCATGAGTCGCGATCTGGTCCAGCTCTTGCACCGCTTGGTTCCCCGACGCAATGACCAATCGCGTGAGGAACGGTGGGGAGCGGGAGCATGAAATTTCTGAGCACGGCGCGCTTCCCCAACTTAGAAGTTGTTCGCCGTGCATGGCGAGAATATGCATTGGAAGGGGGCAAGCTCTCGCCGGACGTGCGTCCTTACGTGAATCGCGCGTGGCGGCGCTCGCGCGCGCTGGGATGCGATCCGCAATTGCATCGTGCAGAGACGTTGAGTTCTGCAGCCACAGCGAGGTTGCTGACGCAGCGTAATGAGTTGCGTCGCCAGCTCGACCCTTTCCTGACCGCGCTCTCGCGAGCTGCGGCACCGGACCGACACGCCGCCATCCTTTCCGATGAATATGGCCACATCCTGCAGATCGCAGCAGACGAAGAAACCTCCACCGACGACGCCTTTCCGCATGCTGGCGCATTGCTGTCGGAGGCCACTTCAGGTGCCAACGGTGTGGGTACTGCGCTCGCCGAAGACGCCTACGTTGAACTCGTCGGACCTGAGCACTACATGGAGGGGTTTCATCCGTTCACATGCCAAGGCGTGCCGGTTCACAGCCCGGACGGGACCATCACCGCCGTTCTAAGCATGTCGGTACGACGTCTCGAAACAGCCGATCGCGTGCGCGACATTCTATTTTGTGCATCGGAGGCAGCAGAGTGCGAGTTGCTGGCGGATTGGCTTGCCTACTCGGCCGATTCGACGCAGGCGCCGGTGCTCGAGCGGCTGCGTCAGGATATCGTGCAAAAGCTTGCGATTGCTCGTTTGCGACTGGAGCAGGCTGCGGCGCAACTGTCGAACGGTGCGAGTGCCAGCGATCCTCTCGATGCCGCCGTTGAGTACGCACGCAAGTTCAAGCGCCAGGCGCAGATGTGGCGTGCATTGGCCACGGACGAAAGTGCCATCCCCGAAATCGAGCGCATCGACTTCACGGATCTGGTCGCAGACTTCATGGATCTGCTCCAAACTGAAGCGCGCGTGGCATTGGTGAGATTGACTTGGGGATGCGTCGCACGCTTGGCGGTCCTGGAGGCGCCACAGGTTCTGGCGAAACAGGTGCTCGCTGCCTTTCTCTCCGCGATCCAAGAATCGACGGCTGGCGCCCTGATCGAAGTGAATCTGTTCAAGGAAGAGAAACTCGGGAAGCTACAGCTTAGAGCGGTAAATCCCGACTCTTGCCACGCTCGCACCTACGCTGCGACCGCGCCGCTCGTTTTCTGAGGGACCTATCGATGGACGATCGGACTAGCGGATCGGTCGATGCCTCGAGACGTGGCGCCATCTCGAATGATCTGCGCTCGCGTCCGGCGGTTAATGAGGAGCATCGATTCGCGACGCTGCTGCACAATCTAAAGGACTTCGCGATCTTCATGCTGGATCCGAGCGGCATCGTGAGCGAGTGGACCGACGGTGCGCAGCGTGTGCTGGGCTACGCAGCAGCGGATGTGCTCGGCAAGCATTTCTCCATGTTCTTTACGCCGGAGGATATTCAATCTGGCGAGCCGCAGCGAGAAATCGCTCAGGCGCGGCAAACGGGGCGAGTGGAGTCCGATGCCTGGCGCCTGCATTGCACCGGGCGACGCATATGGATGAACGTAATCCTGACTGCCATCCGAGACGATCAGGGCCAAGTCGCCGGCTTCGCCAAGATCAGTCGCGATCTCACCGAGCGGCGAGCCATCGAGCAAGAGCGCGAAGAGTTGAAAATGCGCTTGGCCGACGAACTCGATCACATGGTGAAGTTGAACGAGATGAGCACGCGCCTGATGCAAAGCGGCGACCTCTCGCTGGTCCTGAAAGAGATTCTCGACGCCGTCGTGAGCCTGCAAAATGCAGATCGCGGGAACGTGCAACTCTACGATCCGAAAGACAACTCGCTCATGATCGTCGCGCAGCGAGGCTTCCCGCCTGAGTTCATGGAACTGTTTGGCAATACGAGAGCTACCGATGAGTTGGCTTGTTCGCAGGCTGCGCGTGCTCGGCATCGAGTCGTCGTCGAAGACTTGCTAGCGGCGGGGCTGCCAGAAGTGCTGCGCCAAGTCGCGCAGGCGGGCGATTGCCGCGCCGTGCAGTCGAGCCCGATCCTCGATGATGAAGGTGCGCTGGTGGGCGTGCTCTCTACGCACTTTCGCGATCCGCATTCACTCTCGGAACACGATGCACGGCTTACGGATGCCTACTTGCGCCTGGCCGCCGAGGTCATCGTCAAAGTGCGCTACGAGCAAGAATTGCGAGCCGCACAACGTGCCGCCGAGCGCGCCAATCAAAGCAAGACACGATTCTTGGCCACGGCGAGTCACGATCTACGTCAGCCGTTGCAGACGCTTTCGTTGCTCAACGGTTCGTTGCGGCGCATGGTTGCGAATTCGAATGCGGCGCGGATCGTAGCGGAACAGCAGCAGGCCATTGCGGCGATCTCATCGCTCCTGAATGCGCTACTGGACATCAGCAAGCTCGAGTCCGGTGCCGTGAAACCGGAGATCATCGACTTCGATCTGCATTCGTTGCACGAGAGTTTCCGTGCTGAGTTCTCGGCGCTAGCGGAAAAGAAGGGGCTCGAATTGCGCATTGTCGGCGGTCAAGCCTGGGTACACAGCGATCCGGTGCTCGTGGCACAAATCATCCGCAATTTGATCGGCAATGCCATTCGCTACACCAAACAAGGCTGGGTCGAATTTCGATCCACCCAGACGCATGATTCGGTCACAGTCGAGGTGGCAGATTCCGGCATCGGCATCCCAGAGGCGTTGATTCCGAATATCTTCGAAGAGTTCTATCAAGTCGGCGTGGCGCCGAACTCCGCACGCGAAGGGCACGGGTTGGGGCTCAACATCGTGCAACGAACCGCACGTTTGCTTGGGCATCCTTTGGAAGTGCGATCCGAACTCGGCAAGGGATCCGTCTTTTCGCTCACGGTGCCGAAGGGACGTCCAATCGTCGGGCCGGCTCACGTCGCGGAGCCGCCAATGGAACAGCATAGAGGTGGCAAGCGGCGTGTGCTCATCGTGGACGACGAACCCTCCGTGTTGCTTGCGACCCGGTTGCTGCTGGAGCTGGAAGGGTATGAGATTCTCGAAGCCACCTCGCTTTCGCAGGCGAAAGCAGTCGCGAAACAAAATGCCGATATCCAACTGTTAGTGAGCGACTACTACTTGGCGAACCGAGAACTGGGCACGGCCGTGATCGACGAGGTTCGCAAGATTCTCAAGCGTCACATCGGCGCAGTGCTCATGTCGGGCGACACTTCGAAGGCGATGTCGCAACTCGCGCTCGATGAGAGGACTCGCGTCGCGCGCAAGCCGATTGAAGCTGACGAGTTGCTTGGACTCTTGAGGTTCATGCGTAGTTAAGCCTAGACCCTGCCTCAGAATCCCTCAGGGGCTCGCACTGGTGAAGTGGCGATCGAGGGATTCGAGTCTCGCCTGAGCGTTCGAATACACCGATTCGCCCATCGACGCAGATGATGCGCTCAGGAACCCTTGCTTGCGTATATCCATTGCCTTGCCCGCGATGCGCTCGCGTGCCGCGTCCCAGAACGGATGAGCGAATGCATCGATCGGCTCAGTTAGCAGTCCATCATGCACGGAGAAAGCGGCGCAACTGACGAGCGGCGGTCCGTCGAAGAAGCTCGATTTAGTCGCGAGCGGGACGGGCATCAAAGGCATGTGCTGCAGACCATGGATGCCGCTGCCTACTAGATGTCCCGTTGCGTAAGGAGCGAGCACTTCGCCCGTCGTCGGGAAGTCTCCATAAGTGCGCACGAGCATGACCGGATCATCGTTATGAAGCCGCGAGGGCGAGACTTGCGCGACGTGATCGTCTGTCGCACGAGTCCATATCGATGTGATCACGTATCGGTTCTGAACTCGCAGCACCGCCGCCAGATCGTACAGACGCTCCGGCGCTTCCAAATCGATGATGCGATTGCGCTCGCCGTCGATATCGAGCACTTGAAAGCGGAAGCCTTGGCTCAGCGCGCTC
Source organism: Pseudomonadota bacterium (assembly GCA_023391335.1). Lineage (GTDB taxonomy): Bacteria > Pseudomonadota > Gammaproteobacteria > Steroidobacterales > Steroidobacteraceae > Steroidobacter. The sequence continues at coordinate 28,078 of JAEWBG010000061.1, forward strand.
GAGAGCGCCAAGCTAGGCGTGTTCATCGGATCGCCGAACGCCAAATACAACGGCAGATTGAACACCGTCGGATTCGCTTTATCCGCCGCAAACAGCAGGAACGATTCGTCGGAGCGCTCATCGATTGTCATCTCCGCCGAATCCGGCCCAGTGGATTCCAAACGGCCCGGAAAGTTTTCGGTGAGCAGATCGTGACCGGCGCCGGACAAGCCTTGTTCGTGGGCCACTCGCGCACCATCGACAAATGCTTGCCAAGCGATGCGATGAACTTGCGAGTCGGCCGAGCCGCGCGCATGCGTCATCAAGATGGTCACGGCATCGCCTATAAAACCCACTGCATAGTCGACGATCAGGTCGCGCTTGTGAGCGCTCACGGATTCGCGAATCGTGTCCACCACTGATTTTGATGGCGCGAGATGCCCTCCGATTGCACCTACATCTGCTTTGATGACGGATAGCGTCAATCTCATGATGCAGCTCCCATTCCGCTGAGTAATTCTAGGTTCGGAATCCTTGCATTCTTACTCTCGGGAGAAACCTGTCATAAACCAGTACCGGACTCGGTACATTCTCTAGGGTTCGCACCTGGTGCATCGCGGAGAAACGAGTTTATGCGGCACTGCCGCGCAGGTGTTTTCGCTCGGACGCCGAACGCGAATCAAGCCTTCTCAGCAACCAAATAGTGGGAGTACCAGGAGGCGGCGTGCTCCGCGACTTGCTCCAGCGCTCCGCGTTCTTCGAACAAATGCGTGGCGCCTTGAATCGTGATCAATTGCTTTGTCCCATGCATGCGATTCATCGCCATGCGATTCAATTCGAGCACGTGAACGTCCTCGCTGCCCACGACGAACAAGGTTGGAACGTCGATGGTGGTCAGGGCGTCGCCGACCAAGTCGGGCCTGCCGCCTCGGGACACGATCGCGGCCACACGATTCGGTCGCAACGCTGCAGCAAGGAGCGCGGCGGCTGCGCCCGTGCTGGCCCCGAACAAGCCGATAGGCAGCGAACCGACATCGTCGCGAGCTTCAAGACAGTCGATCACTTCGGCAACGCGATGTCCCAGCATCGGAATGTTGAAGCGTGATTCCTGAGTCATCGAATCGATTTGATCCTCATGCATCGTGAGCAGGTCCATCAGCAACGTCGCGAACCCGCGTTGTCGCAAGTAGTGTGCGACTTGATTGTTGCGCGTGCTGTAGCGACTGCTGCCGCTGCCGTGCACGAAGGCGATCAGACCGCGAGGATTTTCGGTGGTGTCGAGAAATCCTCGGAGCTGGATGCCAGAGCTCAGTGAGATGACTGCTTCGACGGCTTTCGTTTCCATGGTGGATCCTGCAGGGCGCGTGGAATGGCGTTCGCGCCAAAACCAATCGAGTACGCAAACACTATGAAGAACGCAATTTGCGCGTGCCAAACGGACTTCCACGCGTTCAATTTCGGTTGTGCCGGAGTTCGTCGATAGAGAGGTCGAGATCACGGAGTTCTCCTTAAGCCTGCCGTGGCACTCCTGATGGCCGCACAGAGTAGGGAGCAGATGCTTCGGAAAATGTCCTTAGGTCATTCGTGAGTACCGCAGCGCATGGTCGGTGAGTTTCTTTACGAACCGCGCGTGGCGTATTTCTCGATGGAGATTGCGCTGCGCAATGAAATCCCCACGTATGCCGGGGGCCTGGGAATTCTTGCGGGCGATACGCTGCGATCCGCCGCCGATCTCGGTTTGCCGATCGTCGCGGTGAGTCTCGTCAGCCGTGCGGGCTATTTTCGGCAGGAGATCGATGCGGGCGGCCGGCAAGTGGATCGTCCCGATTCCTGGGAGCCAGCAAACTGGGCGCGTCGTCTCGAAGCGAAGGTCGCCGTACCCATCGCGGGAAATTTGGTATGGGTGAGCGCGTGGCTCTACGTGCTCGAAAATCACTGGGGCTCGCGTCAGCCGGTGCTGCTCCTCGATACCGACTTGCCTGAAAACGAAGTAGCGGATCGAGAAATCACTCACTACCTATACGGCAACAGTGAGGAGTATCGGCTCAAACAGGAGATCGTTCTTGGTATCGGCGGCGTGCGTTTGCTGCATGCCCTTGGATTCGAGATCCGCCGCTATCACATGAATGAAGGACATTCGGCATTGCTCGGTATCGAGCTGCTGCGCACGCATGCATATCCGCCGGAGGATCTGCAGCCAGGGGAGGCGCTGTACGACATTCCCAGAGTGCGCGATCTATGCCGCTTTACGACACATACGCCGGTGGAGGCAGGGCATGATCGATTCTCATACGAGATGATCCACCGCATCCTGAGGGGTCCAAGTTCACACGACCAAGACTTTGTCGATCTCGCCACCTTGAAACGGCTCGGCGGCGAATCCGATCTGAACATGACCCGGTTCGCGCTCAATCTGAGCGAGTACGTGAACGGCGTTGCCGAGCGGCATGCTGCGCTCTCTCGAACCATGTTTCCTGGCTATCGCGTCAATGCGATCACGAACGGCGTGCATCCGTTCACGTGGGTGACGGAGAGCCTGCGAGCGTTGTACGACCAGTACATTCCCAATTGGCTCCATGAGCCGGAGTTGCTTACGCGTGCGAGCAGCATCCCCGATGAGAAAATATGGAACGCGCACGTGCAGGCGAAACGCACATTGCTCGAGCGCGTCAAGACTCTCACCGGCATTGCGTTGGCTCCCGATCGCGCAACACTCGGGTTTGCTAGACGCATGACAGCGTATAAGCGGCCTGATTTGCTCTTCAGCGATATGGGGCAGTTGAAGGCCATCGCGCGTCAGTATCCGTTTCAGATCGTGCTTGCAGGCAAGGCACATCCTCGCGACGAACCGGGGAAGCGGTTGATCGAAGAGCTTCATGCGCATGCCCGCAGTCTCGCGGATTCGATTCCGATCGTGTTTCTGCCCAACTACGACATGGCGATGGCGCAGCTGTTCGTGGCGGGTGTGGATGTATGGCTGAATACGCCGCTCCCGCCTCTCGAAGCCAGCGGTACCAGCGGAATGAAAGCGGCGTTCAATGGCGTGCCGCAATTGTCGGTGCTGGATGGATGGTGGATCGAAGGCTGCATTGAAGGGGAAACCGGCTGGGGTATCGAAAGCCGCGGCAACATGAGTGCGGATGCCAACGAGCTGTATCGAAAGCTGCAGAGCATCGTGCTGCCTCTCTACTACACGGCCAATCCGGATCGCAGCGGCTGGATCAAAGTCATGAAAGGCGCCATCGACAAGAACGCGTCGTACTTCAACAGCCATCGTATGATGCGCCGCTACGCCACAGACGCATATCTGCGTTGAGCACTTGCGGGTGGTGATCGTTCAATTGTTGTCACACGGAGGACACGGAGGACACGGAGGACACGGAGGCAGTGAGCAGGTGAGCAAGTGAGCAAGTGAGAGCGAGCGTTGCTCGCGTGAGTGCTTCGCGAACTACGCGAGAATTGTTAGCCGCAGAGAACGCAGAAAAGAGTGATGAGGTGATGAGGTGAAAGCGCGATGGGTGTGAAGTGCGATGGTATGAGGCAGGGCCTCCGATTTGTGACCTGTGCTTATCCATGTGGTCCTTGTGTTGCGTTTGTTCTCAAGCCGGGACGAAACACAAAGCGCACAAAGACAGCAGACATTGGACAGGATGAACAGGATTGACAGGATGGTCGGAGCTAAGAGATCTGTACTTCCTTTCATACATCCCGTTCATCCTGTTAATCCTGTCTAGATTCCTCTTCGCTTTCGCCCACGAGCGCAGGCTAAGTGATCGGACAGAAAGTAATCTCGCACAGAGCCTACAGAGCCCGTCGAATCTGGGTAGGCAGTGGACGCATGGGAGTGGGCGGCACCCATGGAGATCCGCTGTCTTTCTTTCTCGTAACCCTCCGTGATCTCCGTGTCCTCCGTGTGAGATTTCTTAACGCGCTCGTGTGCGACGCAGCGTGCCGAGTAGCACAATTCACCTAGCGACTATGAGGAGTTCCGATTTGTCCCGGGCGGTTGTCGCATGCAGCATTTCGCGGTCTATTCAATCGAAGGAGTGCAGACATGAATGCGAAATCCATGTTGATGTTCGCGGTGATCGGAATGGCTTCGTTTGCAGTGCAAGCATCGGACGACACCTCGCCAACGGTCGACAAGATGAAGGCGGCCGTGACGCCGGGTGAGATCGTGCTCACCGGCAATCAGGTCAAGAAGATTCACGACGGCAGAGAAGCCAGGGAGTATCGCGTTTGCGTGAAGACGGAAACGGATGCGGCAGCAATGAGAGTGACCTACGACGGCGAGCAGTCCGTACTGATGCCCGGGGATTGTCAGAACGTTGTCGGCAAAAAGATCGACGCATCACCCCAGAAACCACTTAGCGGCAAAACGCACATCGTTGCCACGTTCGAGCACATCAAGTCCAAAGGCTGATGCTCGCGGGACCGGTTCGCCGCCGGTCCCACTTCTCGCGCTATGGCGACTGTCTCAAAGAGATCGGCCGCTCTACCCACTGGGTTCCGAGCTTTTCGTAGTCGCGCTTCACGGCAGCCCATGCGATTCGATGAGCGATTTCTTCGCGCCTCGGTGCCGATGCAGCGCGATACGTGTTCCACGCAGCGTTGAACGCGCTGCGATAGATGTCTTGCGCGTGATCAGGTAAATGCGAACGCACGCCCGACGGCAGATCTTCATTGCGCAGGTATGGCATGACCGTACCGCTGGTTTCGTAGTGCAATGTGCTTCATGGATCTATTGCCGCACTTGATGGCTCGGTTGCGAGCGTGTTTGAGGGCCCGCGGCAACCTTGGGTGCATGCGCGCGTGTTAACAGATCGATGACTTCCTCGTCCGTGGTTTGACCGAAGTCGAGGTAGTACTGACCCACGGCGGCGAAGCCTTCGGGAGTGCCGATGCAAACCACGTGGCTCGCTTCGCGACGCAGCGATTGGTAGGCATCTTCGGACGCGACCGGTACGGCCACGACGGTTTCCTTGGCGCCAAGGCGCCGCGCAGCGCGCACTGCAGCGAGCATGCTCGAACCTGTTGCAGCGCCATCGTCGACGAGTATCGCAATGCGGCCATAGATGTTTGCGGGTGCTCTGCCGCTTCGATACGTCTTTTCGCGCCGCTCGATCTCCAGGCGTTGTTCGATGATGGCTTGCTTGATCGCGCCCTGATCGACCCATGAGTGCGCGTGCGGATTCATGACCACAACCCCACCTGATGCTATTGCGCCCAGCGCGAACTCGGGCTGCAGTGGCGCGCCGAGTTTCCGCACGATCAGTACATCCAACGTCACGCCCAAGTACTGCGCGACTTCGAACGCAACGGGCACACCCCCGCGAGGTAATCCGAGTACGACGACGTCGTCTCGATGTGCGTAGGTAGAAAGCAGCGGCGCCAGCACTCGGCCGGCCTCGCTTCGATCGGTGAATGGGTGCATAGCAGCCTCGCGCCTGAATCAAAGCGTTAAGTGTCGCTCCGCGGCGAGCGACGGCTATGCGCGGAATCGCGTGCGGCGTGCGGGAATTCCGAGCTGCGCGAATCGGGCGTGAACAAAGAACGTGATGGAGTGATGGAGTGATGAAGTGATGAAGTGAAGGCGCGGTGCGCGGCGAATCCGTTAGAACGGTATGAAAGCAAGAACAGATCTCTTAGTCCGGTCATCCTGTCAATCCTGTTCATCCTGTCCAAACTTCTTTGTCTATGCCTCGGACACGGATGAAAGAAATTCGACAGGATTAACAGGATGAACGGGATGTATGAAAGGACGAACAGATCTCTTAGCTCAGACCATCATGTCAATCCTGTTCATCCTGTCCAATGTCTTGACTTCTGCTTCGGTGCAGACGAAGCAATTAGACACAAGATGGCCACCCGCCTGCGCGGGTGCGACGGCATTTGAACTCCGTACCCTCCGTGCTCTCCGTGTGAAATCCGACTTCCGACTCTTACTTACGTTCCGAGCGCAAAGCTCTCACGCGAGCAACGCTCGCTCTCACTTACTCACCGCTCTTATCCCCAGTCGAGTGTCTAGATTGCCACGCGCGTACGGTGCAATGCGCCCCGCGACCTTCCACGGTGCACTGCGGGTCATTCCCGATTGGAGGCTCACACCCGCGCGCTTACCTTGCGAACGAAACACATCCGCTCGCACTCATGCTGCGACTGCGTTGGAGAAGGAGAATTTCAGTGCGTATCAGGGTTGTCGTTGCAGACAAATCGGCAGCACGCTTCTACGAAGCGGAGCGACTCGCGGACGACTGGATTGCGTGCGGCGAGTTGTCTGACGACAAGGCGCATTGGCATGAGCGCGACTTCGACGCCGACCGGCCTGGACGCGTGTTCGATCATGCTGCGGGCAAGGGGCGCCGGGGTGCGAGCGCGCACCATTCGACGCAAAGCGAACGAAGCTCCAAGTCGCACGAGGCGGAGCAGTTCGCACGCAACATCACTGAACAACTGCACCAGGCGCATTTGCAGGGTCGGTTCGAGAAATTGGTGGTGTTCGCGCCAGCGGAGTTCTTAGGCGTGTTGCGCTCGGTGATGCCGGCTGATGTGAAGCAATGTGTGATTCACGAGCAGCCGAAAGACTTGGTTCACACGGATCTCGCGGCAGTCAAAGCACATCTGCCGAAAACCTTGTAGGTATGCCATGAACGTCGGACAACATTGCAAGCGCGCGGTCGTTTCGATTCCTCACCAGACGGATGTGGTGGAAGTGGCCAAGCTCATGCGAGCCGAGCATATCGGCTTTGTGATCGTGTACCGTCAGGGTGACGAGCAGCGCCGGCCGATCGGTGTCGTCACGGATCGCGACATCGTCTTGGAGGTGCTCGCCAAGGATGTGAATCCACATTCGTTGACGGCCGAAGACATCATGACGCGTCAACCGCTCGTCGCTGAAGAGGCGGACGAACTCAGCGATGCACTGCAGGCGATGCGGCTCGCCGGAATCCGACGGGTGCCAGTCGTCGACGATCGTGGAGGGCTCTCAGGAATCCTAGCGATCGATGATGCCTTGGATCTCGTGACGGGTTTGATGTGCGATATCGCTGGTTCGATTCGCAACGAACAAAAACACGAGTGGCGTGCGCGGCCTGCTTAACCTAGATTCTAAGGCTCGTATCGGTAATGCCAAGGTTCGTTCGGCGAGCGTAACGGACCTTCGAATTTTGCGCTGATCGATGCGACAGCGCGTTGCAATCGGCTCGACCATCCTTGTCGCTGCCAAACACGCGCGACTGAATCGATCGAGGTGCCGGCGACGAGTTGGCTGCCTCGGATCACTTGAAAGTCCAACGCACGCAATTGCCCGTGCGCCGACATGCCTGGCGCTGCGAGCGGTGCCGCCTTCGATGGACGCCATCCGATCAAGAGTGCGCGGAGCTCTTCGGCCGTGATGACCCGGCGGCTGGCGGTATTCGCTTGCGCGGATATCGAGTCGAACAGATCTTGCGCAGTCGCCTTTACGCCGCGATTCGCATTCCAACGTTCGATTTGCAAGTCGAGCGAACGCACCTGCGTGTTCGTATAGAGACTGTAACCGGGATTCTGCTGCTCGAATTCGCGCGTGAGTTCATCGACGGCCGCGCGCATGCGTTGATATTCAGGTGATGCTTCGAACGCACGCGTTTGCGCTTGCGACCAACTCCAGTTGGTCTCGAGATTGTCCCCGGCTCTCGCGTATGAACGAGCTGCAAGTAGACGCCGCTCACGGTCGGGGATCTGCGCCAGAGCAATCTTCGCGGAATTCGGCAATGACCTCGCGAGCTCATCCAATGCGCGATTCAGCGATTCAGTGTCCGCATGCGCATTGAATGCAAATGCACATGCGATGACCGCTAGCCATCGCGAGACGCGATGGCGGAATCCAGAGGAAGATTGCAGAGCCGGACGCAACACAAAGTACGCAAAGATAAGAAGGTAGCGTAAAGAGCTGGATGTTCGACGAACGGAGATCATGACGCATCAAAAGTTGGGGGCCAGCATAACGCCGACAAGGGGGTGCGGTGGGCAGGCATTCCCCGATTCTGCGCGCAAACGTACGACGGATCGCTTCGCGATCGGGAAGGACTAACGTCGGGACGGATGCGGCCGCATCGGGAAGGACTTCGTCGGGACGGAAAAGAATAAGAAGCGAGCCCTTCGGGCAAGGTAGCCGTTGGCAGGCGAGCCCTGCGGGCAGGGAAGCCTAGCGGCAGGCCAGAGTGAAGACTGAAGAGGGTAGCCGGTCGTCGCGTACGACTCACCACCGAACAAAGAGGCAAGCCGATCGTCGCGTACGACTCACCGGCAGGCGAGCCTTCGGCAGGGTAGCCATTGGCAGGCGAGCGCTTCGCGCAGGCCAGAACTATGCCAGTCACGACTTCATCTGACAGTGGTCTTGAAAGAGAGAGGGTTATCGGTTCGGGAAGAGACCTCTTGGCTCTGACCGTCCTGTCAATCCTGTTCATCCTGTCCAAAGTCTTACTTTCGGCTCCGGTGCAAACGAAGCAGTTAGACACAGATAGCCACGCCGCCGACGCGGGTCCGACGACGTTTGAACTCTGCGTGCTCTGTGAGCTGTGTGAGATTCTTTTCCGTCACGGGTCACGAATCAGAACAGGATCAAAAGGCAAGCGCTTGCGCACAAGGTGCCGCTGGCTAGGAAGCGCTATGCCCAGGCCGATGGGGCGCTCTTCGTACCTCGCCCCTGGTGGGAGAGGTCGGACGAAGTCCGGGAGAGGGGGCAATTGGCGTTCGGGATTCGTAAGTGGAAATCCGGGAATCGAGCTTCGAGAGGAACGGTAAACAGAGGTACTCTTTCTATCCGCTATCCGCTATCCGCTACAAATTATGCATCTCACCTTCATCGGCGCTACGCAAACAGTCACCGGATCGAAGTACCTGATCGCCAGCGGATCGCGAAAAATCTTGGTCGACTGCGGTTTGTTTCAGGGCTTCAAATTCCTTCGCTTGAAGAACTGGGCGCCGCCGCCTTTCGATCCGCGCGAGATCGATGCGGTGGTGCTCACTCACGCGCATATCGATCACAGCGGATACATTCCGTTGCTCGTCAAGAAGGGATACCGCGGCAAGATCTTCTGTACGACTGCGACGCGTGAGCTCTGCAAGATTCTGTTGCCGGATAGCGGCTACTTGCAGGAAGAGCAGGCGTCCTATCTCGGTCGTCACAACCTTTCGAAACATTCCCCACCCGAGCCGCTCTACACCGAAGCAGACGCCCAGCGCTGTCTGAAGCATTTCGAATCGGTGCGGCATCACGAAGATATCGATTTGGGTGAAGGCCTCACTGCGAGATTTTCGAGAGCCGGTCACTTACTCGGCGCAGCCTGTGTCCGCGTCGCAGGCAATGGCACATCGATCTTGTTTTCCGGCGATTTGGGCCGGCCCGACGACTTGCTCTGCGTTGAGCCAGAACCTCCGCCACCTTCGGACTACTTGGTGTTGGAGTCGACGTACGGCGATCGTCTGCATCCGAAGCTCGACCCGCAGAGCGAACTCGAAACTGCGATCAACAGTGTTCAATCTCGTGGCGGCATCATGGTAGTGCCCGCGTTTGCTGTCGGTCGCGCACAGGTACTGATGCTGCTCATTCATCGTCTGAAGGCAAGCGGACGCATCGGCGATATTCCGGTTTACTTGGACAGCCCGATGGCGATCGATGCGAGTTCGCTGTATCGACAATTTCCCGCGGAGCACAAGCTGCAACCCGATGAGGTGCGGCAGGCATTCGGTGCGGTGCGCTTCGTTCGAACTGCCGACGAGTCCAAACAGCTCGACACTCTTCGAACCTCCGCAATCATTTTGTCCGCGAGCGGAATGGCAACCGGCGGCCGGGTGGTGCATCACCTCAAGCGGTTTGCGCCTGACCCACGCAACCTCATCTTGCTAACGGGGCACCAGGCTGGCGGAACTCGCGGCGCAAGCATTGCAGCTGGGACGCGCACGGTTCGCATCCATCGCGAGGATGTTCCGATCAATGCGCAAGTAATGCAGATGCTTTCTCTGTCCGGGCACGCAGACGCGGATCAACTAGTAGCCTGGGCCGGAAAGATGTCGCGGCCGCGACGTGCATTCATCACTCACGGGGAGCCGAATGCCAGCGACGCTCTGAGACAGCGCCTCGAGCACGAATTGCACTGGGACGTTGAAGTTCCAGAATATCGCGAGGAGCGCGCGCTTTAGTTCGAACGTGGCTCTAGAACCTATCTCAGAATCCCTTGTGGCCGCGACGGAGACGGCCACATTTGATTGATTTGGGTTCAGGACTAGGCGCGATGACCGAAGGAAATCCCATGCGGACGACCGCCGCATGTCGATGAACTTGGCCTGGCGTACTCAAGTGGAGGAGTCCCACGGGGATTTCCTTCGGTCACAACAACGTCATGAGCCCATTCACTCAAATGTGGCCGTCCCGTCCCGATCAATGAAACAAGAACTTACACGGGTTGCCGCTCGGATGGCCGGCGAGAAACGATCGCGTCTTGCCCGAAGTCCCGCTTCGAGCTGCGCCACGATCGTTTCTCGTCGATCCATCAGAGCGACAACGCGGCTCACAATGGATT
>JAEWBG010000012.1 GCA_023391335.1 Pseudomonadota bacterium
GCCTAGAGTCCCAGACTCTTCAAATACGGCAACGCCAACGCGACGTTCTCATAAGGGTGAGTCGTCTCGTCTTCGATGATGTACCAACGCACCTTGCCGCTCTTGGCGGCTTTGACCAAACCCGCGATGTCGAGCTTGCCTTTGCCGATCGGCGCGAACGCCTCGTCAGGCAGCGGACCTTTCCACTTCGAGCCGTCGAATGGCGCAACTTGGAGATTGCGCGCCATGTCTTTCACGTGCAGCGACGTCACGCGATCGGAATAGCGGTGCAGGAACTTCACCGGATCTTGGCCTGCATACGCGACCCAGAAGTTATCGAGCTGCAGATCCACACAACCGGGCTTGAGCTCTTTCGCGAAGCGATCGAACAGCTTCCCTTCCGGATCGCCCTCGTGAAATTCATAGCCGTGGGGGTGATAGAACACCTTGAGCCCCGCCGCCTGAGCGGCAGGGCAAAACCCATTGAGACGCTGCGCCGCGGCCATCAATTTGCTGCCTGTAACTGCATCGGTATTGCTCTCCTTCAGCCAAGCAATGCCGAACTGTTGAGCACCCAAAATCTTGGTGACTCTGGCGGCCTCTTCGGGCGAGCCGTTACGCATCTCCTCCGGCAGGTGGAAGCTGATGACGCGCAGACCGGCGCGATCGAATTCGCTGCGCAACTGTTCTGCAGTACGCCCGTGCAAGCTGTAGCCTTCGACGCAGTCGATGCCGAGTTGTTTGATGCGCGCGAGCGTGCCAGGCAAGTCCCGGTCAAGATCGTTCCGGAACGAATACAACTGAACTGCAATTTTGCAATTGGGCGCGGCCTTGGCGGCCTCTGCAGAGTGCGCGGCAGAAACGGAAAGGACCTGAGCGAGGAACGCGGCGCAGATTGCGAGCGCAACGCGGCCGACGTGACGATCAAACTGGCGAACTGAAAAGAACATTCGAACGGCTCCCGAGACATCCCCCAAAAGGAGCCGCAGATGTTACAGCCTTAAGCTGTGTCGGGAATCCCCAAGGTTGCCGTGGCGGGTGCTCATCGCCAGGATGAGCACCCAAACCTGCGAGAACCGCTAGTTGCTGTAGCCGCGCTCGCCATGCTGCGCGAGATCGAGGCCTTCCGTCTCTTGGTCTTCGCCGACGCGCAATCCGACCATCGCATCGGTGAGCTTAAGAATCGCAAAGGTCCAGCCACCGCACCAAGCAATCGTTACAGCGACGCCCAGAGCCTGCACCGCGAGCTGATGACCCATGCTCATGCCTTCGGCATAGCCGACACCGCCAAAGCTTGCGCTTGCGAACACCGCAGTCAGCAGCGAACCCAAGATCCCTCCCACACCGTGCACCGGCGAGACGTCGAGGGAGTCATCGATTTGCAGGGTGCGCTTGACGATTTGGGTCGCGAAGAAGCAGATGATGCCTGCGAGCGTGCCGATTACCACGGCGCCGATTGGGCCGACGAACCCCGATGCCGGAGTGATGGTCCCCAAACCCGCCACCATTCCGGTCACGATGCCCAGGACGCTTGGCTTGCCATAGCGGCGCCATTCCATGAACGTCCACGCCAACGCGCCCGTCGCGGCACCCAGATGAGTCGTCAACACGGCCATACCTGCAGATGCATTCGCCGCGAGCGCACTGCCGCCATTGAACCCAAACCAACCGACCCACAACATTCCTGCGCCGAGTACGGTCAACGGCATGCTATGAGGCGGCATCGCCATGGTAGGAAACCCTTGTCGCCGACCGAGGACCAACGCCGCAACCAACGCAGCCATACCTGCATTCACGTGAACGACGATGCCTCCCGCGAAATCGATCACGCCTAGTTTTGCGAGCCAGCCACCGCCCCAGATCCAATGACATACGGGCACGTAGACGATCAGCAACCAGAGTGCACTGAACCACAATACCGCACTGAACCGCATGCGCTCCGCAAAGCCACCGATGATCAACGCAGGCGTGATCATCGCGAACGTGAGTTGAAACATCGCGAAGACACTTTCAGGAACGCTGCCGCTGATGCCGTTGCGTAGATCGTTGCTGAGAAGCGATCGGCCGAATGAACCGAGAAATCCTTGGATGCTGCCACCGTCGCCGAACGCGAGGCCGAAGCCGCCAAGCAGCCACAGTACGGAGACCACACAGCAGATCGCAAAGCACTGCATGAGAACCGAGAGCACATTTTTCGACCGCACCAGCCCGGCGTAGAAGGCGGCGAGGCCCGGGAGCGTCATGAACAACACGAGTGCCGTGGCAGTCAGAAGCCACGCCGTGTCGCCCGATTGGATGGAGGAAGTTTGAGCGTGAGCGAAAGAAGGTGCGGCACACGCGAACAAGACACCGGCGATGCGCGCGCCCGTGCGACGAGATAAGAACATGCGACTCCCCTTGCGATCAGCGCCATTGCCGATCGTATTCGTTGCCCGTGCGAGGCGACGCGGGCGGCGCGCAATCTGCCGGAGAGCGAAGCGAGAATCAAGCTAACAAAATCATGCACTTAAAAGGTGCACTGAATATGCGCAGCCGCGCCTTTTTGGGGCACGGCTGCGCTGTTGACTAAGCTACGGCCGCTTCACGCAAAGCGTGTATGAGCCGCTGCCGGAGTACGCATAGACACGCCAGCGGTACGTGCTCGAACTGCCGTTGTAGTCAATCGATTCGGTGGACGTAGTGCCCTCGGATCGCGCGACGATCGACCATCTACTGCCGCTGCGACGTTGCAAATACAAATCGAAATCGGCAGATGCAGGCCCGCTGAGACGACCTGAATGCAATCCGGCTGCTGCTGAAAAACCAGACGAAGACGGCAGATAAGCGGACGAGCGACTCGAGAGCGTGCCGGCGTATTCGGTGAAGCCAGCAGGACAGGTTCCCGATTCGCCGCCTCCAGAGCCGGTCGCTGCATTCACTGCTGCTAGCGCATCGACAATGCCGGTACCGCACTGACTGCACGTGGCTGGAAAGGCTCGCGTCGATCCCTTCAAACGCGACTCGATATCGTCGGGTGTGAGCGAGCCATTCTTCGCCAACATCAAAGCGACAACACCAGACACATGCGGCGTTGCCATCGACGTGCCTTGATACCAAGCGTACGTATCGCTGCCGGGCGTTGTTGTTCCCGTATTGAGCGTGGAGAGAACACCATTCGCATCGCTGCTTCGGACATCACCGCCTGGTGCAGCGACATCGACGACCGATCCATAGTTTGAGTAGTAAGCGCGGCCGCCGCTTCGATTCACTGCAGCGACGACGATCACACCTGAACAGTTCGCGGGACTCACATTCGCCGCATTCTGATTTTCATTGCCGGCGGCGATGACTACGACTGTGCCGCGCGAACGCGCCGAGTTGATCGCATTCTGCGTCGTTGTATCGCATGCGCCTTGCCCACCCAACGAGAGACTGATAACGCGTGCGACATTCGGATTTGCAGGTACACCGCTCACCGTTCCACCCGATGCCCAGATCATTGCATCTGCGATATCCGACGTATAACCGCCGCAGCGGCCCAGCACACGAGCCGGCACGACACGAGCGCCAAACGCGACCCCAGCAACGCCCGTCGAGTTGTTAGTGACAGCCGCGATGGTTCCCGCGACATGTGTGCCGTGCCAACTCGACGGATACGAGTTGTAATCGCCATCGCCGCACTGATTCGGCGTCTGCCAATCGCCGGGGTCGCGAGCGTCAGAATCTCGAGTGTCGCCATCATTCGATACGAACGTGTCGCTGATGAAGTCGTAGCCGCCGACGAGGTTCGCAACCAAGTCGGCATGCGGTCGGTAGCCCGTGTCCAACACAGCAACCGTTACGCCAGCGCCGGTGCTCTGGTCCCATGCAGCAGGAAGATCAAGCCCAGCGGTGGACTCGAAGTAGTGCCATTGCTCGTTGTACCGAGAGTCGGTCGGCGTCATGAAGCGCTTCATCAAGCGATCTTCCTCGACATACTCGACGCTGGGATCCTGCTTTACCGAATCGATCAGATCCTGCAGTTCCGGCTTACCTAACCGATGATTGAGTTTGACGACTTCCGCGCCCGACGCCATGCGTCGCACCGAACTAAACGCCACGGCATGACGCTGCTGGGCAGCGACGATCGCGGTTGAACTCGTTGTGAGCCGCTCAACACTGACACCCGGCGTGCGCCATTTGATGATCAGCCGTTGCGGCGGGCCTTCGGTGGTTTGGGCAGTGACGGAAACCGTCGCGAACGACAACATTGCCGCGCACACCGCGGCGAGCGACCGAAATACTCGAAGATCGAATCTCATGATGAACCTCCATGCACGTCTGCTCGAAGGCAGCGGCAATGACTCGAGTCATGCGCTTACGCGCTCCTTGCCCCTTTCCAGATGCCCCGACATCTGCTCCGCGTTGCCAATGCAACGCGAAGTGGCGCTTTGTACGCCACAGGTTATTCGATCGCCATCAGGTTTTTCTGGTGCAATCCGAGTGCATACAGGTTGCTGAATTCCCCGTCGACGGCACTAGTTTTTCCGACGCAAGATCGCCGCGCAGGTGCAGAGTCAAGTTTCGATTTGTGCGCGTTTTGATGGCGGTGAGCTGTACACAACCGCTTGCACGGTGCGACGTACACGACCCTCCACTCGGATCCGGTTGCGCAACCGGGCTATACGGAACGAAGCCTGCGCGCCGCCTCCAAGAGCGTCGATTCCCGCTTCGCGAAGCAGAATCTCAACACTGAGAGTTCGATGGGCTTGGCGTAGAAAGGAGAAAGCGGAATGGATGCGACGCCGGCCTCGCGCAACAGTACATCGGCATACTCCATATCGTTCAGATCGGAGCAGGCGCTGAAATCGAGCAATTGAAAGTAGGTCCCTTGGGAAACCAGAGGCCGAAGCTTGGATCCCTGAAGTTGCGCCAAAAAATAGTCGCGCTTCGATTGATAAAACTGCGGCAGTTCTCGGTTGTGCTCGGGCGTTCGGCGCAGGAACTCGGCGATCGCGTACTGCATCGGCGCACTGATGCTGAACGTGTTGAATTGATGCACGCGTCGCAACTCGCGCGTGATTTCCGCTGGGGCAATTGCGTACCCGACACGCCACCCCGTCGCATGCATCGACTTGCCGAACGAATACACGGCAATGCTTCGCTCGCGCAATGCGGGATGAGAAAGCACGCTCACGTGTTCGCGCCCGTCATACACCATGTGCTCATAGACTTCATCAGAGAGCACGAATGCTCCGAAGCGGATCGCAAGGTTTTCGAGTTCCAATAAATCGTCTCGAGTCGCGACGGTGGCCGTCGGATTGTGAGGCGTGTTGATGATCACAAGGCGCGTCTTCGGCGAGAACGCGCTCTTGATCAACTCCCAGTCGTATTGAAAATGCGGCGGCTGTAACGGGATGTGCACAGGCACGCCGCCAGCCAGTAGCACCGATGGCGCGTAAGAGTCGTACGAAGGATCGAACAAGATCACTTCGTCCCCCGCATGCACCAGCGCCTGAATGCTCGAAAAGATCGCCTCAGTTGCACCCAGCGTGACGGTGATCTCGTTGTCTATGTGCGGCGCCCACCCGTGCCGCTGCTTGACCTGCTGCCCAATCTGCTCACGTAATTCGGCAACGCCGATCATTGGCGCGTATTGATTGCGCCCCGCCATCACCTGCTCAGCAACCAGCTGCTTCAACAGCTCCGGCGGATCGTAGTCCGGAAATCCTTGCGCAAGATTGATCGCACCCAACTCCCGTGCACGGTCCGTCATGACGGTGAAGATGGTGGTGCCGAGGTGGGGGAGCTTGGACAGAGGAACAGTCACGGGTCACGGGTCACGGGTCAC
>JAEWBG010000069.1 GCA_023391335.1 Pseudomonadota bacterium
GGGATCGACGCATTCGGCATACGCGCCGAATACTTCATCAGATTTAGAACGACTCTAACGAGCAAGGGTACTCACGAACTGCCAGCGCGCCACCGTGCGTGATATGTCAACAAATCTTTGTAAAGGGCAGCGCGCGTGAGTGAGCTCGGTGGAGTCTCGCCGAGTAGCGCAGGGCTTGCAAATAGCAATCGCTGCATCAATCATCGCGCCGCGGGGGATCACAGACTTTTAACAATGGGAGGCACCCATGTCTGGCCACTTCAAATGGCATTCATGTCGTTCGTCTATAGAAAATCAAACGTCATCATCAACTCTTCGTTCGGCTCTGGGATCGATTCTGCGTCGTAGTGCGCCGGTGATTGCGGTGGCGGCATTTGCCGTCGAGCCGCAAGCATTTGCGCAAAACACGGCGGGGGGCGGTGCTTCGAGCGACGACAATCTCGAGGAAATCGTCGTCACTGGTATTCGCTCGAGCTTGCAGAACTCGCAGGAAATCAAGAAGAACGCTGAAGTCTTCGTCGACTCAGTCACGGCCGAAGATATCGGCGCGTTGCCGGATCGCAGCGTGACGGAAGCTCTGCAACGTATTCCTGGTGTGGCTATCAACCGCTTCGCTGGCGCCAACGATCCGGATCACTTTTCGATCGAAGGTAGCGGCGTCGTCGTGCGCGGATTGACTCAAGTCCGCAGCGAGTTGAACGGCCGCGACACGTTCTCGGCAAACAACGGGCGGTTCTTGAGCTTCTCAGACGTTCCGCCGGAACTTCTGGGCGGCGTCGACGTGTTCAAGAACCAATCTGCCGACATGATCGAAGGCGGTTTAGCGGGCACGGTGAATCTGCGCACCCGCGTGCCGTTCGATTCGGAAGGTCAGCAGATTTCGGTGAACGCCGAAGCCAACTACGGCGACTTTTCTGAAAAGACTGCACCGACGGCCTCTGCCCTGTACACGAACAGATGGGACACAGGCATCGGCGAGATTGGTCTGCTTGCCAGCGCTGTCTACTCGGAGCTGAAATCGCGTTCCGACGGCACGCAGATTTCGAACTTCCGCAAGAACACGCAAGTCGTTCCGGGAGACGAAGTTTGGCTGCCGCAAGGCGCGGCAATTCGCACGCAGGACTACGATCGAGAACGAACGGGCGGTGCGTTCGCTGCGCAGTGGAAGAGCAACGACGACACGATGCTCGCGACGTTGCAGTTCATGCGTTCCGACGCCAATACCTCTTGGTCCGAGCACGCCATTGAAGTTGCAACGGATGTGGTTGCCGGTGCGGGTGGTTCCCGGTTTGTCGGGACCGACTTCGGCTTCGATGACAGCAAGGTCTTTACCCACGGCACGCTGACGTCGAATACGGGCTGGCGTGATGACCAAAATACGGCAGGCAACAATCGAACCCCGGCAGTCGGGCTGCAAAGCAACAATATTGCTCGCAGCGTCGATCAGAACTACGTGACGTCCGATTACGGCTTGAACTTCAAATGGACTCCGAACGATGCGTGGGGCTTCAACTTCGATTTCCAGCATGTCGAGTCGACGGTCAGCAATCTGGATATGACGATCTGGGGCGCCTCTTTTGAGGACGTCTCCATCGACAATCGCAGTGGCGTTCCGAAGGTTGTGTTCCTGCAGCCCTCGCCACCAGATCCATCACAGTGCAATAACAATGGATGTCCGACGTACTTCAGTGGCAGCCACAACAGCTTCTCGGATCCGTACAACAACTTCTGGCGTTCCGCGATGGACCACGCCGAAGACAGTGAAGGTGATGAGAATGCATTCAGGCTGGATGTGGATCGTAAATTCGAGAATCTCGGCTTCATCACCGGTTTGAAGTTCGGCGGTCGCTATTCCGAGCGCGACAACACCACTCGCTATACCAAGTACAACTGGGGCTCGTTGAGCGAGATTTGGGGCTCGGGTGGGCCGGTGTGGTTCGATGATCCTGTGAATGGGAATCCTGCCGTGGCTGGTGGCGCTCCATCTTCTGAGCACACCGAACTGTTCACGTTCGACAACTTCATGCGAGGTAGCGGCTCGGTCCCCGCGATCGCACCGTTCTACAGCGGCAACCTGGTGAAGAACGGCGGATACGCTGAGGTGTCCCAATTCGCCGGTGCCATTAGGGATGAATGGCGCGCTTACAACTCCTCGAATGGCGACTGGTATCCATTGGCAGACCCACGTCGTGGCGGGCCGGACTCCGTGCATCTGGGGCCGGGCGGCCGCTACCTGCCGAACGAAATCAATGACAACAACGAAACCACCAAAGCGCTGTATGTGATGGCCCGATTCGGCAACCAGGACAAAGCCGGAGACGGTGTCTCGATCAGCGGCAACATCGGCGTGCGATGGGTGCGAACCGAACTGGAAGCCTCCGGTAACATTGCATATCCGACGGCGGGGTCGCTCACCGAGGAAGAGAATTGCACGAATCCTAAGGATCCGACTGCTCCTCTGCCCGTGTTCTGCTTCTTGTCGCCGCAAGAGCGTGCCAATGCACGCGCCTTCTCGACTGGCTTGACCGTTCCGGACAAGAAGTCGAACAGCTACGACCGTTACTTGCCAAGCTTCAATTTGAAGGTGGGCCTAACACCTGACTTGTTGCTACGTTTCGGTTTCGCCAAAGCCATGGCTCGAGCTGACTTCGGCTTGACTCGTGACTACTTCAATCTCCAGCAACGGCAAGACTCGCAATTGGGTTGGCTTGGTTTCCAGGGCGATCCAAACGGTGTGGGTAACCCCTACTTGAAGCCAGTCAACTCGACGAACTTTGACGGATCGATCGAGTGGTACTTCTCGAAGGTGGGTTCGTTGACGTTCTCAGCGTTCTACAAGTCGCTATCCGACGTGCTGACAAATGGAACCTCCGTCGTGCCATTCACCAACGGCGGTCAGACCTACAACGTATTTGTAGTGACTCCAGTGAACGCGAAGGAGAAGGGTACGGTGCAGGGCTTCGAACTCGGCTATCAGCAGGTGTACGACTTCCTGCCTGGGTTCTGGAGCGGATTCGGCATTCAAGCCAACTACACTTACATCGACAGCCAGGGCGTGCCGCAAAGCACTCTTAGCAACGGCACAAACGACGTAGGTGCAGGTCTCCAGGCGAATGTCGACACGAGTCTGCTACCTCTGCAGGGTCTCTCGAAGGACAACGTGAACTTCGCGATCTTCTACGAGAAAGGCCCCATCAGCACGCGCCTCGCGTACAACTGGCGTTCGAAGTTCTTGTTGACCGTGCGTGACGTGATCGTGCCTTACGCACCGATCTTCAACGAAGCCACGGGACAGTTGGATGGATCCTTCTTTTACAACGTGACGGATAACGTGAAGATCGGTCTGCAGGGCGTGAACTTGCTCAATGAAGTCACGAAGACCTCGCAGGTCCTGGAAGTGAATGAGGACGGCGACGCTCTGACGGCAGGGCGTTCTTGGTTCGTCAACGATCGCCGGCTGTCGCTGGTTGCTCGTGTGAACTTCTAAGCAAACGATTGATCAGGGATGTTCTAGTGCCCCGCTCGCCGCAAGGTGGGCGGGGTATTTTTTTAATGTGCGCGTCGGGGGCAGTCGTGTCTGGAGATTCGACCGAGACCTTAGCTGATTCGCTGAAACGCAAGCGTATTGCCGTGGGAATCTCTCTAGCATTGTTCGCTGTCGCGGTCATAAATCACGTGGGACGCTTCGGTATTTTCGGCAGATTTTCCAAGCACGCCGTTATCTTCGGCTCCGTCTTGCTCTTCGTGAGCCTGTGGCTGTTTGCTCCAACGAAACAAGAGATAAAAACGTTTAGGCAGCACCGCAGATCGCCGCGTCCCTGAGCCGCGATCGGCAGTTCTTGAGATCGTAATTCTTTGCAACGCGCTCAAGCGTCTGACGTTAGCCTTTGCATCTACCAGGGGATCGTTTGGATTGTCTATGTACTCACGCACCGTACGTGTTCTGTCTTTTTGCGCTTGCATGGCCGCATTCGCGGCGAATGCTGAACCAGCAAAACCCATTCCGGATATCCAATTGAATCAGGTCGGCTTTGCGGTCGACGGTCCCAAGCGTGCGATCCTAAAAAGCGACGCCGACAAGCCGCTTGAGTGGAAGCTCGTCGATGCGGATGGGAAGGTGTTCGCACAGGGCACGAGCGTCGTATTCGGCGAGAATCCGCAATCAGGTGAACGCGTTCACCAAATTGACTTCAGTGCTTACGATCGTGAAGGCAGCCATCTTCGGCTATCGATTGCGGGACAGCAGAGCAACGCATTCGTGATCTCAAAGCATCCGTATCCAGAGCTGAAGTACGACGCGCTTGCGTACTTCTATCACAACCGCAGCGGTGCTCCGATTGAAGCGGCGTACATGAAAGATCCGAAGTGGGCACGGCCTGCGGGGCATATGCCTGAGAAGGTCACGTGCTTCAATCAGAAAGACACGCGTGGCAATCAGTGGCCTGGTTGCGATTACACGCTCGATGCGACCGGCGGTTGGTATGACGCGGGCGATCACGGCAAGTATGTCGTGAATGCCGGGATTTCAGTTTGGACGCTTCTCAACTACTACGAGCATTCGCAGCGTCACGATGCTGCGGCGAACGCGTTCGCAGATGGCAAGGTGTCGATCCCTGAGCGCGGCAATGGCGTGAACGATTTGTTGGACGAAGTGCGTTGGGAAATGAACTTCCTGCTCGGCATGCAAGCGCCGGAAGGTGCGCACATGAAATTACCGCGACCTGGGCAAGCGTGGACGTCCTCTACGCTCGAGTTCATCGATGTGGATGTGTCCGGTATGGCGCATCACAAACTTCATGGGGAGCAGTGGACGAACATGCCCAGTGCGCCGGGTGAAGATCACAAGCCTCGCTATGCGTATCCGCCATCTGTGACCGCAACACTCAATCTCGCGGCCAATGCCGCGCAATGCGCGCGTGTGTGGAAGACGATCGATCCTGCATTCTCGAAGCGCTGTTTGGAGAGTGCGACGCGTGCGTACAAGGCAGCGCTGCGCAATCCCGAGTTACTTCCGTTCGGCGCCTTCAGCGGTGGCGGTGGGTATGGCGATCGCGACGCCTCGGATGAGTTCTACTGGGCTGCGGCCGAACTGTTCATCACGACCGGCGATGACCAATATCTGCAAGCATTGAAATCCTCGCCGCACTTCCTGCTCGGGCCCGCCGCAAATGGAGAAGGCGAGATCTCTTGGGGTCAGACGCGATCGCTCGGGACAATTTCGCTCGCCATGGTGCCGAACCGACTGCCGCAAACCGATGTGGCTCGTGCACGAGAGAGTCTGATTGCGGCGGCAGATCGATACGCGCAGCAAGCGCAATCGCAGGGCTATGCAATTCCGTACGACTCCATGAAGTATCCGTGGGGTTCGAATTCGACCATCCTGAATCACGCGCTCGTGCTCGGGACTGCGTACGACTTCACTCAAAAGGCGATTTACAAAGATCGAATGGTCGATGCAATTGACTATCTACTCGGCCGCAATCCGCTCGATCAGTCGTTCATCACGGGATATGGCACGCGACCGTTACTGCACCCGCATCATCGGTTCTGGTCGAATCAGTTGGATCCGAAATATCCCTCGCCGCCGCCGGGCGCATTGTCGGGTGGACCTAACAACGTGGCGCTCGCTGATCCGATATCACTCGCGATGCAGGGGAAGTGTTTGCCGCAAACCTGCTTCGCGGACGACACGCGGGCGTTCGCGGTCAACGAAGTCGCGATTAACTGGAACGCGCCGCTCGTGTGGGTCGCAGGGTTCTTGGATGAATGACGGCTACAACCACTTCGATTCGACCTTCAGCATCGGCGTCGCAGTCTCCGCGAGTTTGTTCGCCTGCGTCGCCACGAATGCACTAATTCGATGTGCGAGATCGCGCTCCTCACCTACGAAGACGGGATCCTCTGCCAGCGCAGAAGCCGCAGCAAGCGCGGCTTTGCTGATGCGCCGCATTTCTCGCGCGAGCAGCGTTCTTGGTGTAGCCGTGCTCTGCGCGAAATCCGCCCACTGAAAAGCGGAAACTTCCGGCAACAGAAATTCATCTCCGTAGGCCATGGCGAGTTCGTGATCTAAGCCGTCGAATTGCACGACACTCACGAGGTCGTAGAACGGTGCGAGCCATAGACCATCATGTTTACAGAAGAACGAGATGTTCTTGCCGTGCGCGTCGCAATTGCCGATCAGGTAGTTGAATAGCGCCCACCGCAGCATGGCTAGCCGCGTGGCTGCTTTCTGCACCGTGTATTCGGCCAAGGAAAACAAGCGAGGAAAACTGACGCCTTCGCGAATGTCGCGCACGTCGCGTCCGGCACCGAAGTTACGTTCGTACTTGTACGAGACTGGGAAGTTCAGTGCTTGGCACGCGTCGACGATGTGCAGGCGTTTGACTGCATTGTGTTCGCGTACACGGTCGAATCGTTCGATGAGCAATACTGGATCCGGCAGCCGGAGGATCGATGTGGGCGCGGTGCCAAGCCCCAGACGGTGCGCGAGCGACATGCAGAAATGTTCGTTCGCGACGAGCATCGGCAGTCGGCCTTCCGAAGGTTCGGGCTTCAGAATATGCGTCGATGCGAGTGCTCCCTCGACCAAATACATTCGTTCGCCGTCCAGATATACAGCCAACTTGTCTTGGTAGCCGGCTATCGACATGCGAACGCGCCCATCCCAAATCATGAACGGCATTTGAGTGCGCTCATGTATGCGCTGCGCAAGTTCGCTTGGCGAGATCTCGCGCTTCGATGTGCTGATCGACGTCGGCACCGCATCTGCCGGATAAAACGACAACGCACCGGAGGTTTCTTGTCCCAGTGCGCGAATCAGTCCGTAGAGGTTGTTCTTCGAGACTTGGTTAGCGGTGGAGACGATGTCGAGTGCTCTACCTTCCGGCAAAAGATTTTCTAGGAAGCGTCGGACGGTGCTCGAGGGTGCTGGCGGTCCGGATTGCAGGATGTGCGGCGAAATTGAGAATGAGTCCTGCTGATCCAACCACCGCCGGTCGTAAGCAAACGAAAACTGCTCTTCCAGAGATTCGTAGTTCAGCGTGCCGACGCGGACGGTTCCGTCGAGCACGCTGAGGGCGTGACTGCTCATTTATGGCTGGCGATCGACAACGCAGAGAGCGCCTTGGCGGCTTTGGACTTTTCCATGATCAGCATCGAAAGCCCTAGACCATCGAGCACTTTCAGTAACCTGTCGCTGCTTATTCCGGACCGTCCATTCTCGAGCCGGGACAACAGATCCACGGAGACGCCGCAAAGTGCGGCTGCATCATCGATCCGCAAACCGCTCGCTTTGCGCTGGCTTCGCACGAGCGCGCCAAGATCCTGCAAAGTCCTCACTGTTTCGGAATTTTGGAAAGTACCCATGGGTTGAGCGGCGTTTGGCTGCTAGTTTCGTAATTTCAGAAACAGTACCCATCCCGTTGGACATTCGCAAGCAATTTCTGAGATTGCGAAACTAGGTTAGGAGCAGCCTAGGCTGGAATGACGGCCAGCTCGCAGGGCGCAGGTGCGTCAGACCGGGCCCCGCTGTTTTTATAGAGACCCGGGCGTATGCGAGATCGGCGCGCGGGAGCGCCGCCGAGTTGGAGCCAAGGTTCTAGGGTTCGGCTAGTTTCGTTGTCTGAAGGAATCTGAAGAGTTCTCCCGAGCTCGCATCGCGGCGGCTTGAACCTCACGCAGATTCTCTGCGCCTTCTTCATCGTCGTGATGCAGGCCAAGGACGTCCAGCAGCGTGTCGCGGCGCTCGGCGAGTGCAATGCCAAGCGTAACTAGATCGATACCCGATTCGCGCAGCCTAGGAAAAATGTCGCCTTCCTCTTCCTGCACATGCTCTTCGATTTCCATCGCAAGCTTCTCGACTGAGCTTTTGAACTCGGAATGATCCGAGGTCATCGATTCAATGTGCAGAATCGATTGCTTGGCTTGCGCGTGCTCTCGCTCTGCATCGTCGATCAGGTGGTCATCGCCCAACGCGCGGCGTGCGATCGGATAAAAAATCTCTTCTTCGATCTGGGTGTGAACGCGAAGCATCTTGCAGATGCGGCGGGCGAGAGGATCGAGTTGCTGAGCCCCTGCGGCCTTAAACGCTTCGAACAATTGCCGCACGATGACGTGATCCCGTGTCAGCAATTCCAGGGCGTCGTTCACCGAGTTCGATGCTTCTTCATCTAAGCGAGCCATGGCGTCTCCTTGGTCCTAGTCTTACGGACCTGGCTCTAAGCTTTGAATGCCGCTTGCGGTTCCCCTTAAGAGGAAGATCTCACACGGAGGACACGGAGAATGGGAGAGGAAGTCGGACGCAACACAAAGAACACATAAAAGTTGCTAGACGGATGGCGAGGATGACGGATCGGCATCCTAGCTTTCCCTCGTCGAGCACGGGAAAAGGGACAAGAACGTGTGGACACCTATGAAAACACAAGAACAAATTTCTCAGCTCTGGTCATCCTGTCAATCCTGTTCATCCTGTCCAATCTCTTAACTCTTGCTCTAGTGCGTGATTGGTGACGAGTCAGACGCCGCTTCGACAAGCTCTCAAGGAACTGCTTCCTAGGCTGTAGGCTGTAGGTCGGAAGAAGAGTCCGATCCGCACATTCTGTTTCTTCGTTTCGCTTTCGCGCTCAAACGCGATGGAGTGACTCAGCGCGAACGGAGGTAGGGTACTGACATTCGGTTCTAGCTCACCCCGAAGCGCTCACGCGAGCAAAGCTGACGCTCACTTACTCACATCTTTTGTGCGAGCTTTGTGTTGCGCCCGTTCGGATTCGCTCATCCCTCCGTGGTCTCCGTGTCCTCCGTGTGAAATTCCGGAGTTTCTAGCGCGTTTTCGACTTGAGCGCCGCCGCGAGCGCCTCCGCCATCGCACCGGCGCCGACGGGTTCAGGAGCGCGCGTTGGCGCGGGCTTCGCACGGACATCATTGCGTCGCGGTGCATTGTCGTCGCGATCGCGGGTGCGCGGCGCGGAGTCATCGAGGCGCATGGTCAGCGCCACGCGTTTGCGTTGTACATCGACCTCGAGCACCTTCACCTTCACAACATCGCCCGCCTTCACGACTTCGCGCGGATCTTTGATGAACTTATTCGACATCATTGAGATGTGCACCAGTCCATCTTGGTGTACGCCGATATCGACGAACGCGCCGAAGTTCGTCACGTTGGTCACGACACCTTCCAGCACCATGCCTTGTTGCAGGTCCTTGAGTTCTTCCACGCCTTCCTTGAACTCGGCGGTCTTGAATTCAGGGCGTGGATCGCGGCCTGGCTTCTCGAGTTCGCGCAAAATGTCGCGCACCGTGGGTAGACCGAAACGCTCATCGGTGTAACGAGCTGCATCGAGCTTCTTGAGCGTCGCGGTGTCGCCGACCAGTTCACGAGCAGGTCGTTTCAGATCGGCAAGGATGCGTTCGACGACGGGATACGCTTCCGGGTGAACTGCGGAAGCGTCGAGCGGATTTTCGCCGTTCATGACGCGCAAGAATCCGGCCGCCTGTTCGAACGTCTTATCTCCAAGACGCGGCACCTTCTTTAAGGCATCGCGTGAAGCGAATGGACCGTTGGTGTCGCGATGCTTCACGATGTTCTCTGCAAGCGTTGCGGATAAGCCCGAGATGCGAGCGAGCAACGCGGCAGATGCAGTGTTCACGTCCACGCCGACCGCATTCACGCAATCCTCGACGACGGCATCCAGGCTGCGCGCAAGCCGAGTTTGATTCACATCGTGCTGATACTGGCCGACGCCAATCGACTTCGGATCGATCTTCACGAGCTCGGCCAATGGATCTTGCAAGCGACGTGCAATCGACACCGCGCCACGCAAGCTCACATCCAGATCCGGAAATTCTTTCGCTGCGAGCGCCGACGCTGAGTACACCGATGCGCCGGCCTCGGAGACGACGATCTTCGTGAGCCTAAGCTCGGGCATTTTCTTGATGAGCTCACCCGCGAGCTTGTCGGTTTCGCGCGAGGCGGTGCCATTGCCGATGCTGATCAAATCGACGTTGTGACGCTTCGCGAGTTGCGCGAGCGTGACCAACGCACCATTCCAGTCGTTGCGCGGTGCGTGCGGATAAACCGTTGCGGTCTCCAAGACTTTACCCGTGCGATCGACGACAGCGACCTTTACGCCGGTACGAATGCCGGGATCGAGTCCCATGGTCGCCCGTGGACCTGCTGGAGCGGCGAGCAATAGATCGTGCAAGTTCTGAGCGAACACGCGAATCGCTTCTTCTTCTGCGCGTTCCCGCAGTTGGGTGAGCAACTCGGCTTCGAGTTGCCAGGCTAGCTTGACCTGCCAGCTCCAGCGCACTGTCTGTTGCAGCCAGGCATCCGCCGGCTGTTTGCGATCGGAAATACCGAAGCGCGCAGCGATTTTTAGTTCGCAAGAATTCAGTGGTTGCGAGCCCGTCGCTTGCGCTTCCAACTCCTCGGGGAGTTTCAGCGCCACCTTCAGCATTTCCTCTTTGCGGCCGCGGAAGAGGGCGAGCGCACGATGCGATGGGATGTTCCGCAACGGTTCGCTGTAAGCGAAGTAGTCGCGAAACTTCTCGGCTGCCGCTTCCTTTCCTTCGCTCACCGCGGACGTCAGCACAGCCTGATCTTGCAAGTGACCACGCAGATTCGCGAGCAGCTCAGCATCTTCGGAAAACTGCTCGATCAGAATCGTGCGGGCACCATCGAGTGCGGCCTTCACATCGGGCACGCCGGGATTTTCGCCGTGTTCGGTCTTGAACGGCTCGCGCAAATACTTTGCGGCTTCCGTTTCGGGATTCAGCGAATTATCTTTCAGCAAGGCGTCTGCTAACACATCGAGACCAGCCTCGCGCGCGATCTGCGCTTTCGTGCGGCGCTTCGGTTTAAACGGCAGGTAGAGATCTTCCAGTCGCTGCTTGGTGTCCGCGGCATCGATGCTGGTGCGTAGTTCGGGTGTCAGTTTCCCTTGCTCTTCGATGCTCTGCAGAATGGCATTGCGGCGCTCATCCAATTCCCGCAAATAGGTCAGGCGCTCTTCCAGCGTGCGCAGTTGGGTGTCGTCTAATCCGCCAGTGACTTCCTTTCGATAGCGTGCGATGAAAGGCACCGTTGCGCCTTCATCCAAAAGAGCAACGGTTGCAATCACCTGTTGCGGCTTGACGGAGAGTTCAGAGGCAATGCGAGTTTCGATCGGCAGAGGCATGCGGACTTGTCGGCGTGTGGAGCAAATGAAGGGGCGCACTATGGAGAAGGGCGATCCCACCGACAAGACTTGAAATCACCTGCGGAATTCGGATGAAAGCAGTCCGGCCATCGCCCCGTGGATGTGTCGCTCGCGCTGGGATCGATCAAGCATCGCGCGATGCCACGCGCAATGACTGAGGTGATTACTGGATCCGTGCGGTGCTGAAGAGAAGATTGTCTCCACGGAGGTCGCGGAGAGCACGGAGATAGAGAAGGTCGGACACAGCTAGCTTTGCGGAACTAATGCAGCAAAGAAAGTAGGAGTACACAGAACCTCAGATGCCATCGTCGTTCGGCGATTCGATCTTTAGATCTCCGTGTACTCCGTGATCTCCGTGGAGATATTTCTTCAGTCTTACATCACCCCAAACTTATAAACCGTCTTCGTGTTGTATTCCTGACCAGGCTGCAGCGTGGTGCTCGGGAACGACGGCTTATTCGGCGAGTCGGGGAAGTGCTGGGTTTCCAAGCACAGTGCGCCGCGCTTCACATAGGCTTTGCCGCCGCGGCCAGGTGAACCATCGAGGAAGTTGCCGGTATAGAACTGCAGGCCGGGTTCGACGGTGTACGTTTCTAAGAAACGGCCGGATGCAGGATCCTCGACGCGAGCTGCGAGCGAGAGACCATCGCCGGAGCGGTTCAGTACCCAGTTGTGATCGTAGCCGCCCGCCAGCTTGAGCTGTTCGTTATTGGCATCGATGCGCTCGCCGATCGCCGTCTTGTTGCGGAAGTCGAAAGGCGTGCCTTCAACGGGAGCCAATTCGCCCGTCGGGATCAGGCCCTTTACGACGGGCGTATAGCGATCTGCATTGAGTGTGACTTCATGCTTGAGAATGTCACCTGAGCCTTCGCCGGACAGATTGAAGTACGTGTGGTTCGTGAGGTTCACGACCGTCGGTTTATCCGTCGTGGCGTGATACTCGATCGCGAGCTCGTTGTTATCGTTAAGCGTGTAGGTCACGCGAGCCTGCAAATTGCCCGGGAAACCTTCTTCCCCATCTGGGCTCGTGCGCGTGAGGATGACGCCGCGCTCGGTCGGGCGCTCAAAGGATTCAGCCTGCCAAAGGACCTTGTCGAAGCCTTTATTGCCGCCGTGGAGTGTATTTGGGCCGTCGTTCGCGGGCAGCTTGTATGTGTTCCCGTCGAGTTTGAACTGCGCTCCGCCAATGCGATTGCCATAGCGGCCGATCAGCGCGCCGAAGAATGACTTGCCCTTCAAGTAGCCGTCGAGATCGTCATACCCAAGGGTGATGTCAGCGAACTTACCGTTGCGGTCCGGCGCCTTGATGAAGGTGACGATGCCGCCGTAGTTGATGATGCCGACTTCGAGCCCATTCGCATTCTTGAGGACGAACTGCTCCACTGCACCGCCATCCGGCATTGTGCCGTAGCTGGAACGAGAGACGCTGGATTGGGTTGCTGCCGGAGCAGGCGTGGAATCGGTGGTTTTCATGGGTTCGGATTTATGGCACGCGGCGGTGGCGATCGTTAGGCAGGCACATCCGATGAGAAAGATGCGGCGTTGCATAGGTGCGAGTCCCCCTGATTTGGTTTTTCGAAGCGGCGCACATGCTAGCGCATGCTGTTGGCGATCAACATGCTTCAAGAGGGTATCGCGAGTCGAGAAAACGGTATCGGCAGGCCACTGAACGCGGGGCCTAGATTGCTACGAATGTGAATGAGTCAGCGGGCGACTCGCTCGCCCGCGGGCCGTCATCAAGCGCCAGTACGCGCTTGCTGATAAGCGGCGAATTCCTCCTTCGAGAGCTCGCCGTCTTTATTCTTGTCGAGGCTTTTGAACGCGACGAAGAGCGCATCGTTATCGCTGGCTTCGCTGAGGCTGATCTTGCCGTCGTTGTTCCTGTCCAGCACTTCGAAACTGACGCTGTCTTTGCTTGGAGGAGGCTCCGAGGGAGTGGCAGCCTGCGTGAGTGCAGCGAATGCGAGTAGCGCGACGGGTATTACGAATCCGACAGATTTACGCATCTGGATCACTCCCAAGAGGTGAAGAAGCGCAGGAAGCCTAGCAGCAACGCTGCCGCCAGTGCAGCCGCAGAATTGCCGCTGCGGCCCTGAAGGAACTTCATGGCCGCATATGCGTTAGAGCGCTCGCGGAGGAATAACGAAAAGATGGCTTCGGGCTACGGCGGGAGGAAAATTGAGGTCTACGGTTGCTGAAGAGGGTGCGGCAGCGCGAGCTGTGGCGCCTGAATCCACGGGCGGCTTGGCCGCCACGCTGCGTTGGATTGCGGTCGGCTTGGTGGTGCTGGCCGTCGCCGGAGCCTATCCGCTGTTTCGAGCGGAGGAGCATCACCGTATCGCGAGCATCGTGCCGTGGCTGCTAACCGGCATCTTGCTTTGCTGTTTCGCCCTATTCCTTGTGGCCCTGCGTTTGAGCCGAATCGAGCGGCATCGCGCACAGCTCCTGCAGGAGCAGTTCCGAGTCCAACAAGATCTGAGCTTGGCACTCGGCGCCGCCAAGATGGTGGGCTTTCAATGCGATCTCTCCACCGGCCGCGTGCGCCGCTTCAGCGGAGCGGGCGCGCACGGACGCTTGATCACTCAGGGCACCGGCACCTACGACGAATACCTTCAGTCCATCCACCCCGAAGATCGCACGCGATTCGACCGGCATTTGCGGCAGCTCATGACGGAGGGTCGCCGCGAGTACGAACAGCAATATCGACTCGGTTGGGCCGATGGTCGCATTACCTGGGTCGTGGACAAGGGCGAGATCCGCTACGACAAACAAGGGCGCGCTCTTGAACTGGTCGGCATCGCGCACGATGTCACTGAAACGGTCGCGGCGCGCAATGCTCTGGACGAGAGCGAGCAACGCTTCAAACGCATTGCCGAATCGATGCCGCAAATCGTCTTCGTCACGGGTCGAGATGGCCGCATCGAATACGTCAACGCGCGTTGGCGAGAATATACCGGGTTGGAGAGTGCCGACCGCGAGGCGTATGCGCATTTGGTGCCAGCCCAGGACCGCGATGCGATCTCAGCGGCATGGCAGAAGGCGCGTGAACGAGTCGAGCCCTTCAGTGCTGAATTCAGGCTGCGCGGGCTCGATGGCACCTATCGCTGGTTCCTGACGCGTGCCGTGCCGGTGCGCGATCACAACGACGAGTTGGTGCGATGGTGCGGGACCTCGACCGATATCGACGCTCAAAAGCGTGCGGCGGAGGAGTTGCGGCTGGTCACCGATCAAGCGGAGGTGCTGCTGCTCCACTGCGATCGCAATTTACGCTTCGTATGCCGCTCGGTTGGGCGTGAGCCCGGATGCGCTGATCGGCAAATACGTTCCCGAGATTCTCGGCCCGCGTGCGTACGGCGCGATTGAAGCGCACCTTCAACAGGTCCTGCGTGGCGAGTCGGTGACGTTCGAATGCATGATCCCGTATGAGAATCTTGGCGAGAAGTTCATGCAAGGCCGATGCGTGCCTGATATCGACCCGGCAACTCGGGAAGTGAAAGGGCTGGTCGCTGTATTGACGGATCTCACCAGCCGCCGTGAGTTGGAAGAACAGTTACGCGAGGCGGATCGCCGCAAAGATGAGTTCTTGGCAATCCTCGGTCATGAGCTGCGCAATCCGCTCGCGCCCATTCGCTACGCGACCGGCTTATTGAAGCCTGGGGTGCCCGAGCAAATCGTGACGGCGGCGCAATCGGTCATCGAACGCCAGGTCACGCACATGGCGAGGTTGATCGACGACTTGCTCGATGTGAGCCGTATCACGCGCAACACCCTCGAGCTGCGGATGGAATTCGTCGACGTGCGTAGCGTCGTGAATAACGTCGTGGAAACCGTCAGGCCGCTGCTCGAGTCGGTGCGCCACAAGCTGACAGTCTCTATTCCGCCGAGCGCAGTACATGCTCGCGCCGATGTCACGCGATTGTCGCAAGTCATCGGCAACGTCCTCAACAACGCGGCGAAATACACCGAGCCAGGCGGCCAAATCCAGCTCACGTTGGATACTAGCGGTGGCAGCGCGCGCATCCGCATTCGCGATAACGGGATCGGCATCGATTCCGCGCTGCAAGCGAGAATGTTCGAGCTATTTGTCCAAGGCGATCAGACCCAGACACGCGCATCGGGTGGATTGGGCGTGGGTCTTGCGGTTGCGCGGCGACTCATCGAGATGCACGGGGGTGCCATCGAAGTACATAGTCGAGGCCGTGGTCGAGGAAGCGAATTCACCATCACCTTGCCGTTATCGCAGAACGTTCCGGCGAGTCACGATCCCACAGTGCTGGAGAACGTCGCGCCGATCTTCCACCGGCGTCAGCAGCTTCTGATCGTGGATGACAATCTGGACGCCGCGAACAGCCTCGCGACGCTGTTGCAGCTCTCCGGGTATGTGACACACATTGCCAATGACGGGCTCGCCGCAATCGAAATGGCGGACCTGATTCGCCCCGAAGCCATCATCATGGATCTCGGCATGCCGCGAATGACCGGTCACGAAGCCGCGCGATGGGTGCGCCAGCAGCCTTGGGGTTCGCAAACGGTTCTAATCGCCGTCACCGGTTGGGGACAAGAAGAAGATCGTCGCCGTTCGCGCGAAGCGGGCTTCGATGTGCATCTCACCAAACCAGTCGATTCGACCACCTTGCTGCATGAGTTGCAGCAGCGTTCGATCCGGGCCAGCGAGCATGAGACCTCGGAGCGCGCCTCTTAGCGAATGACGTTTCGGCTTGCACGCGCATCGCTTAGGCTTCGCCCATAACGATCGCAAAGCCTGCGCGGATGCTCAACGTTCTTTGGCTCGCATTCTTTTTGGTCTCGATGCTCGCCGCGCTCGTGCGCTGGCTCGTTGCGGGCGATGCTGCCGTATTCGCTGCGATCGTGGCGGCGCTCTTCGAGATGGCCAAGCTGTCGGTGGAGGTTATGGTCCTGTTGTTCGGGACGCTGACCTTGTGGCTTGGATTCCTGCAAATCGCCGAGCAGGCTGGCCTCGTCAATTGGCTCGCAAGAATTCTCGGTCCCCTGTTCGCGCGCCTGATGCCTGAAGTACCGCGCGGTCATCCTGCGATCGGTTTGATCACGCTGAATTTTTCCGCGAACGTTCTCGGCTTGGATAACGCAGCAACGCCGATCGGCTTGCGGGCGATGCGCGAGTTGCAGACGCTCAATCCCGAACCTGGGACGGCAACGAATGCACAGATTCTATTCCTGGTACTGAATGCTTCTTCGCTAACGCTGCTGCCAGTGAGCATCTTCATGTATCGGCTGCAGCAGGGCGCAACGGATCCGACGCTGGTGTTCTTGCCCATTCTGCTCGCAACGAGTGCTTCGAGCGCCGTCGGGCTCATTAGCGTTGCGTTCGTGCAGAAGCTCAAATTGCGCGATCCCGTTGTGCTTGCCTGGGTGCTCGGTGGTGCAGCCGTGCTCACGGCCTTGATTGCGACGTTGACGACGTTGACCTCCACGGCCCTTGCCGCGATGTCCTCGCTGCTTGGTAACTTGATCCTGTTTGGAATCGTCGTTGCGTTTCTAATTGCCGGCGCCGTTCGCAAGATTGCCGTGTACGAATGTTTTATCGAAGGCGCAAAGCAGGGATTCGAGGTCGCGAAGAACTTGCTCCCCTATCTCGTGGCGATGCTCTGCGCAGTCGGAGTGTTGCGTGCCTCCGGAACGCTCGATTTCATCTTGAGCGGTATCCGTCATGCGGTGGAGTTTTTCGGCTGGGATGCACGCTTCGTCGATGCGTTACCGACTGCGCTCGTCAAACCGCTGTCCGGCAGTGCAGCCCGCGCGATGTTGATCGAAACCATGCAGCACCACGGTGTCGATAGCTTTCCGGCCTTGCTCGCGGCGACCGTTCAGGGCAGCACGGAAACGACGTTTTATGTTTTGGCGGTGTACTTCGGCGCTGTCGGCATCCAACGTGCGCGTCATGCGGTGGGATGTGCGTTGCTTGCTGATCTTGCCGGCGTGCTGGCGTCGATTGCGGTGTGTTATTGGTTCTTCGGTTGAAGCAGAGATCGCCTCGGGGAGCACGGGGAAAAGAGGGAAGGAGAAAGATCTCCACGGAGGACACGGAGATCACGGAGGCTAAGAAAACGAACCTGAGAATAGAAGGCTGAGAATAGAAATCCGTTCGCCCTGAGTTGGTCGAAGGGCTTCTGAGTTCATGGTTCGATTCTTCGCCGGCTCAGATCACGCCGAGCCGGAGATCCATGGTTGCGATCAGAGCCAGGTGCGTCCGCACCCATTCAACCAAATCGCTTTTGGAATCTCCGTGTTCTCCGTGCCCTCCGTGGAGATCCTCTTTCTGGTTCTTCTCCCAACCCAGTGTTCCCCGTGTCCCCCCGTGGAATTCCTGTTTCTGGAGCACAAATAGAAACGGAGGCCGAAGCCTCCGTTTTTTCCACCCTTCAGAAGATCTGGTCCACCCCGCCCCCAGCTCGGGAGAGGACGTAGGTGCGGGAGGGTCAGCCCGCCGCGCGGCGAGGACCCGAACCGCCAACGGCACGTAGGCCGTTACGATTCTTGCCGCCTTCTTCTTCCTTCTTCGCTTCGTCTTCCTTGCCCGACTTCTCGATCGCTTCGATCAGCTTGGTGTCGAGTTCGGGAATGCTCGGCAGATCCTTCTCTTCGACGTGAGGCTTGAGCTGCTCTTGTACTTTGGTGGCGAGCTCATGCAGCTCTTTGTACTGAGTGATCAGCTTGGTTGAGTCCTTGCGCAGAGCGGCAATCTCGTCGTCTTGCTTACGCTTCTCGGTCCGCAGGGTGCCGAGGCTCTGTTCGACCTGGCGGCGTGCATCGGCCTCGGTCTGCTTTTCCTTCTTCAGCGCATTCATCTTGCGCAGCACGTTCTCGGGCGTGTCGGCGAGAGCGGTGTTGATGGCCTTGAGCTGCTTTTCCTTTTCGGCAACCCGGTCTTTGAACTTCTGCAGCTCCTTGGCGATCGCGGCACGTTCGCCTGCGAGCGTCTGCGAGGTGGTTTCCTGCAGGGCCTTCATGTCGGCCGTCAGCTGCTGCGCGATGGTTTCGGCCCGCTGGCGAGCGGCCGTTTCCTTGTCGAGATTGAACTGCGATTGACGTGCCTGTTCTTTCGCCTTGGCGACGCTGTCGTCCGCGTCGGCAATCTTCTGCAACGTTCGGTCAAGCGCCTGCTTCAGTTCATCGGCCGAGCAGTTAGGGTCCAGCTTCAGCGCCTCCGCAGCGCCGCGCATCATCATTTGCTTGCTGATCGCAAGATCTTTCCAAACCTTCAACTGGAGCTCTAGTTGCGCTTGATCCACATTCGTTTCCTTTGGCATAGATGCTGAAATTTCGGGGGCGCGGATTGTAGTACAGAAGACCGCGCGCCTTATCTGTCTCACTTGAAAAAATGCTGGCGAGTTCTCGCTCCCATTCAGCGCGTCATCACGGGATTTGGATGAGGCGGATCAATGGGCAGCTATGTCTCTGAAATCTAGGAAGAAGTTAGCCTCGATTCGAGGTCGTTCGAGATCGCAAACGGCCTGCCCGAAGCAAGGGTTCCGCGGGTAACGTCGGTAAGACGCGAGCGGGCTGCACAAGATAAGGCTGATTTGCGCATTTCCAAGGCTTCGCGCTGCCGAAATAAGTTCAACCGCGGGCGCTCTCTGCGAGAGCTTTTTCGGGTGCGCGCCTCTACGTCGCTTGCGGCAATCCCTGCACTTCGGGTTGAGCGTGACCGCTATGATCCTGCGACCCGCGAAGGAGATTCCCGATGATCGAGTTAGTGATCGATGCACGTCGTAAAGACCTTGGCGGATTCGAAGTCGGACGTCTGCTTCCGGCAGCTCCCCGCCGCATGGTTGGCCCCTTTATCTTTTTCGATCATCTCGGCCCCGTGGATTTGCCGGCGGGCATTCCACGCAGCGTCGATGTAAGGCCGCACCCACACATCGGACTGTCGACCGTCACGTATCTCTTCGATGGCGAGATCATGCATCGAGACAGCCTCGCCTCCCAGCAACCGATCAGGCCGGGCGAGGTGAATTGGATGACGGCCGGCAAAGGGATCACTCACTCCGAGCGATTCGAACGCGCACGGATGCAGGGAGATCGCATGCATGGGATCCAGGCCTGGGTCGCTCTGCCGAAGGAGCAAGAAGAGATCGAACCGGCATTTGCGCACCATGAACATCAAGATCTACCGAAGTACGAAGGCGGAGGCATGTGGGCACGCCTCGTCGCCGGTGAAGCGTTCGGGGCACGCGCCAATGTAAAAACTCACTCCCCGATGTTCTACGTGCATTGGAAGCTACAGGCGGGCACTAAGGCGCAACTACCGGCGGAGTATCCCGAACGTGCCGCATACATCGTCCAAGGGTCGGTAGAAGTTGCGGGCAACCGGATCGAATCAGGTCACATGCTGATCTTCAAACCCGGTCAGCCGGTGTTATTCGCAGCATTCACCGAAGCGGTCGTCATGCTCTTGGGCGGCGAACCCGTCGGCGAGCGCTATATCGAATGGAATTTCGTCTCGTCCTCGAAAGAGCGCATCGAGGCAGCGAAAGCGGATTGGCGCGGCGGCCGTATGAAACTTCCCGATGCCGACAATCAAGAATTCATTCCGCTGCCGGGCGATCCCCCGCCGCCGGCGAACCCGATGTCCTGACTCCAACCGCAAAGGGTCGGAAGCGGAGGAACACAAAGCGCACAGAGAACAAGGCCAGAACACAAGATGGAAATTCCTCCGAGTGCGACTAAACAGAGGACCGACGTCTATCATTTGAGCCGGCTCATCTCGCACCATTTTTCTTTTTTGTGTTCTTCGTGGCGCCCTTTTGTGCTCTCTGTGTTTCGTCCGGATCCTTAAAATTTAACTGCAATGCCGACACTCGCGACTGGATACCACTCGTAGATATCGGCATCGTCTTGCAGATCGCGTTCTTCTTGTACCACTGCATTTTGTAGCTGTGCGCACTCGGCGCTACCGGTAGGGGCTGCGGATCCGCAGGTGGCAGTGAGATCCACATCGGGCGATCCCATGTAGATCACGCCCAGATCGAAAAGGAATGTCGCACGTCCAGTGGAGCCAAACGGATTGCCCCAGCCGATGCCGACGTACGGTCCGAATGAATTGCCGGGTTTGACGTTGCCGCGCACCGTGCCGACTTCCGATGCAGTGAACGTTTGGCCATTGAACTCGAACGTGTTGTTACTTGGCTTTGCCCTTACATCCACTTTCGTGTTCGAGCCTATCGCGCCGAACGTAACGCGAAACCCATGCCCGCCCGGATGCCAATCCACCAAAGCGGTCGCAGTCCGGAGTTTTGCATCTCCGTCGTAGTCCACATCGCTCGAACTCAACGTGTCGCTGTAATTAAACGCGCTGTAGCCGACGCGCAAGTTCAGTTGTTCGGTGAGACGGAAATCGGCATCGGCCCCGATGCCCAACGTACCCAGCCTGATTGCTCCGGCCGTGCCTTCAGCCGATGCGGCATTGCACGCGATGCACGCACCAAAGCATGCTGCGATAGCGGCCAATTTGACGTGGCGCATGGCGATCACTCCTGTGAAGGACTGATGCAATCACGCTCGAAGCACCTTTTCGGTTCCGGTCGGCGCAGGGAGGTGGGTGGTCGACAAGCGAATCAGGTCGCCCAAATACAAGGAACACGGATGCAACACAAAGATCACAGAGAGATCACAAAGATCACAAGGAAGACACAGTGCACCATCTTGGTATTACTTGTGCTCTCTGCGTTTCCTTGTGCTCCTTGTGTTGCGTCTTGCTCCTAGGCTACGACCCCTGATCCCACCCGCCGCCGAGCACCTGATACAGCCTGACGAGATTGGTTTCTTCGGTAAGGCGAGTGTTGATCAAGCCTTGTTGTGCCGCATACAGGCTGCGCTGAGCATCGAGCAACACGAGATAGCTTTGCTGGCCCGATTCGCGCAGTTGGCGAGAGAACTCGTAAGCACGCTGCGATGCTGCAACGAGACGCTCTTGCGCTTGTCGCTGCCGGCTCAGCGTATCTGCGAGCGCAAGTGCGTCGCTGACTTCTTGAAATCCCATTTGGATTGCTTGTTCGTACCGAGCGACTGCGATGTCTCGATCCACGCGTGCGACGCCCAAGTTCGCCCAGAGGCGACCGCCCTGGAAGATCGGCAGGTTGATTTGCGGCGTGAAGCTCCACGTCTTGTTGTCGGCGTCGAACAAACCGGAAAGCTCGCTACTTGCATAGCCGGCATCGCCCGTGAGTGAAATGCTTGGAAAGAACGCTGCGCGCGCCGCACCGATGTTCGCGTTTGCGGCTCGCAATGTGTGCTCCGCGGCGACGATGTCCGGTCTGTTGAGCAACACATCCGACGGCAGGCCGACGGGCACTGCAGCGACGAGAGCGGATTGAGCATCAGCGCTCTGCGGCAGTAGATCTTGAGGGATTGCGTTGCCCACCAACAGTCGCAATGCGTTCATGTCTTGAGCGACATTACCCTCATAGCGAGCCACATCGGCACGCGCGCTTTCGACGGTTGTTTCGGACTGACTAAGTTCAAGCCCTGACACCGCGCCCAAACGATGGCGCTCCTTGGTCAGCGCAAACCACTCTTCCTGATTCTTGGCGGTTGCTTCGGCAAGTTCTCTGAGCGCTAGATCGTTTGCTAGAACAAGGAACGACCTGGAGACTTCGGCGATTAGTGCGATCTGCGCGTTGCGTCGCGATGATTCCTGCGCGAAGTAGTCTTCGAGCGCTGCGCGACTCAAGTTGTGAACGCGGCCGAATAAATCCAGTTCGAACGATGCGCCTACCGTTGCGCTGTACTGTTCGGTGACGCCTACTTGACCTGTGAACGATGCTCCCTCAGGCAATCGCTGCCGTCGCAATGCTCCGTTGACGCTCAGATTCGGAACGCGATCAGCGCGCTGTATGCGATATAGCGCGCGTGCTCGTTCGACGTTTAGCACTGCGACACGTAGATCGCGATTGTTCTGCAACGCAAGCTCGATGAGCCCCTCGAGCTTCGGCGAATTGACGAACTCGCGCCATGGAAGCGCTGCGATATTCGTTTCACTCTTCGATGTGCCGGGTGCCTGAACGCTTGCCGGCCACGCGTTTGGGACGGGCGATTCAGGCCGGTGATATCTCGGCGCGAGGCTGACGCAGCCGGAGGCGAGCGCTGCAAAGACGAGAACGGAGAATCTCCACGGAGCTCGCGGAGTGAAATACGCCAAGGTCGGTTTCGATTTGCTCATCTTCGCGAGTTCGACCGTAACAGGTTGGTTCTTGGTCGATGCACTCCCGTTAACCTGCCCTGGCAAGTACGTGCCGAAAGAGTCGCGATCCAAGCGTTGTCCCTGGCAGCATTTCGTTCTCCGTGCCCTCTGTGTCCTCCGTTGCGACATATTTCTAGACATTTGCCGACGCCTCATCACGCGGAGCAGTGCGCGCATCGCGCCACTTGCGAGCGCGTTGCACGGCGCGTCGCACTACGACGAAGAACAGCGGTATGAAGAAGATGCCGAGGAACGTGCCTGCAAGCATGCCGCCCACCACGCCAGTACCGATCGCGCGACGCGCACCGGAACCTGCACCGGTTGCGATCGCAAGCGGCAACACACCGAAACCGAACGCCAACGACGTCATCAAGATCGGACGTAAGCGATCTTTGATCGCGTTCATTACGCCCTCGATGATGTCCTGACCGTGTTGCTCGATATTGGCGATCGCAAACTCCACGATCAGGACCGCATTTTTCGAGGACAAACCGATGGTCGTGAGCATGCCGACCTGGAAATACACGTCGCGAGACAGGCCCCGCAGCATGGTCGCGAGCACTGCGCCCAAGATGCCGAGCGGCACCACGAGCATGACGGATACGGGAATGGCCCAGCTCTCGTAGAGCGCAGCCAAGCAGAGAAATACCACTGCGACCGAAAGCGCATAGAGCATCGTGGTCTGCGCGCCTGCAGCTCGTTCTTGATACGAAGCGCCGCTCCACTCCAAGCCATAGCCGGCAGCCAGCTGCGAGACCAAATGTTCAACCTCGGCCATTGCATCGCCGGAGCTCACGCCGGGTGCGGGTTCGCCGTTCAATTCGACCGCGGGTAGACCATTGAAGCGCTCGAGGCGCGGCGAGCCGTATTCCCAGTGCGAAGTTGCAAATGCGGAGAACGGGACCATGTCGCCCGCCGAGTTGCGCACATACCAGCGCTGGAAATCTTCGGGAACCATACGAAACGGTGCATCCGCTTGGACGTAGACGCGTTTGACGCGGCCGCGGTCCAAGAAGTCATCGACGTACTGACCGCCCCAGGCAGCGATCAAGGTTTCGTTGATTGCCGCCATCGACAGACCCAACGCACCGGCCTTTTGGGCATCGATGTCGAGGCGGAACTGCGGCGTGTCTTCCTGACCGTTCGGGCGCACGTTGGCCAGCAGTTTGCTTTTCGCGGCAGCCCCGAGAAACTGATTGCGTGCGGCAATCAGCGCATCATGTCCGCGGCCTTGCGTGTCTTGCAGATAGAACGAGAAGCCGCGAGCACGGCCGAGCTCTGTGACCGGAGGCGGCGGAAATGCGAATACGAGCGCATCTTTGATTTGGCTGAAGGCGCCCATCGCCCGCGCAGCCACGGCAGTCACCGTGAGCTTGTCGTTTTCGCGTTCGTCCCACGGTTTGAGCTTCACGAAGCCGATGCCGGCATTCTGGCCGCTACCGCCGAAGCTGAAGCCCTGCACGGTGAAAATCGATTCGACCGCATCCTGCTCCTTCTCCATGAAATGTTTTTCGACTTGTTTGATCACTTCCATCGTGCGTGCCTGAGTGGATCCGACCGGACCTTGCACCTGCACGAACAGCACGCCTTGATCTTCATCGGGCAAGAACGAGGTCGGCAGCTTCATGAAGACGAAGAGCATCACCGCGCAGATCGCGCCATAGATGAGCAGCGCTCTGCCCGGACGTGCCAGCATGCGCGAGACGACGTTGCGATATTTGTCGTTGCTGCGATCGAACTTGCGATTGAACCAGCCGAAGAATCCGCGCTGAGTTGCGTGATCGATTTCGTGCGGTCGCAGTAGCGTGGCGCATAGCGCCGGCGTGAGCACAATCGCCACGAACACCGACAACGCCATCGCCGAGACGATCGTAATGGAGAACTGTCGATAGATGACGCCGGTCGATCCCGTCAAGAACGCCATTGGCATGAACACCGCAGCGAGCACCATCGCGATGCCGACTAGCGCGCCGGTGATTTGATCCATCGATTTGCGCGTCGCTTCCACCGGGGGAAGCTTCTCATCGCGCATCACGCGTTCGACGTTCTCCACGACCACGATGGCGTCGTCCACTAGCAAACCGATCGCGAGCACCATCGCGAACATCGTGAGCATGTTGATCGAGAACCCCGTCGCCGCGAGCACGCCGAAGGTACCGAGCAACACAACTGGCACGGCTATCGTTGGGATCAAAGTAGCGCGCCAGTTCTGCAAGAACAGATACATGACCAAGAACACGAGCACGATCGCCTCGACCAGCGTCTTCACCACCTCGTGAATCGAGACACGCACGAACGGCGTCGTGTCGAACGGGGTGATCGCACGCAGTCCGGCCGGAAACGTCGGCTTCAAGTCGGTGATGAGTTTTTGAACCGCTTGAGCCGTGCTCAGCGCATTGGCATTCGTCGCCAGCGAAATGGCAACACCGGATGCAGGTTTACCGTTCCAACGGCTGATGGTGCCGTAGTCGGCGGAACCCAGCTCGACGCGCGCGACGTCGCTTAGCTTCAAGACGGCGCCGTTGGTTTCGCTGCGGATGATGATGTTGCGAAACTGTTCAGCGTTGGTGAGGCGTCCTTGCGAAGTGACCGTGGCATTGATCTCTTGTCCCGGAACCGCGGGTTGCGCACCGAGTTGTCCGACCGACACCTGTGCGTTTTGCGCGCGGATCGCGGCCGTAATGTCGCCTGGCGTGACGCGATACGTATTCATCTTGTCCGGATCGAGCCAGATACGCATCGCGTACTTCGATCCGAACACGTTGACGCCACCCACACCCGGAACACGGCTCAACGGATCCACGATGTTGGTGCTCACGTAGTCCGCGATATCGACGCGATCCATGCTGCCGTTTTCGGATACGAAGCCGACCACCATCAAGAATCCGGTGTTCGCCTTGGTCACGTTGATGCCTTGCTGTTGCACGATCTGCGGCAACAGCGGCGTCGCGAGCTGCAATTTGTTCTGGACTTGAACCTGCGCAATATCCGGATTGGTGCCGCTTTCGAAGGTCAGCGTGAGGCCTGCGGCGCCGCTCGAGTCGGAGGTGGCGGACATGTACAGCA
Organism: Pseudomonadota bacterium; assembly: GCA_023391335.1. Taxonomy (GTDB): domain Bacteria; phylum Pseudomonadota; class Gammaproteobacteria; order Steroidobacterales; family Steroidobacteraceae; genus Steroidobacter. Next base: position 25,483 of record JAEWBG010000069.1, read on the forward strand.
GGCCGTCCAAGCCTTTCATGTTTTGTTCGATGATCTGCGTCACCGAGTCCTCGACCGTCTTGGCCGATGCGCCCGGATAGAACGCATTGATGTTCACCGATGGCGGTGCAATCGTCGGATAGCGTGAAATCGGCAATCGCGTGATCGAGATGACGCCTGCAATCATGATGATGATTGCAATCACCCACGCGAAAATCGGACGGTCGATGAAGAATCTGGCCATGCCTCGCTCCGCTCAACGGACCGCGGTCTGTGCCGCGGCGGGAGCCTGTGCAACGGCGGTTGCTTCAACCGGGTGCACTTGCATTCCCGGTTGCACTTTCTGCACGCCTTCGACGATCACGCGTTCGCCTGCCTGCAGACCGCTGTCGATCAGCCACTGATCGCCGATGGTCCTGGTGGTCGCAACCGTGCGTTGCTCCACCTTGTTATCGGCAGTGACAACCAGTGCGACGCCATTGCCTTTCGGATCGCGAGAGATCGCGCGCTGCGGTGCCAGCACTGCATCACGCTCCCCGCGCTCCAACACCGCGCGGACATACATGCCCGGCAGCAAGAGTCGATGCGGATTCGGAACCACGGCGCGCAAGGCGAAGCTGCCGGTTTGCGGATCCACGCTCACGTCCGCGAACTTCAATTCGCCTTGCTGCGGATATTTGGAGCCGTCTTCCAGGATCAACGTGACCGGTGCGCTTTGGTTGAGATCCTTGCCGCCGAAATCGCGGCGTAGCTGTAATAGCTCTCCGGCCGACTGCGTCAAATCGACATAGAGCGGATCGAGTTGCTGCACTGTCGTGAGTGGCTCGTCCTGGTTCGCAGTGACCAGAGCTCCTTGCGTGTAGTTGGACTTGCCGATGCGGCCTGAGATCGGCGATGAGATGCGTGCATAGGCAAGATTGACTTGCGCGCTGCGCAATGCCGCCTGGGCAGCTTCGAGATCGGCGCTTGCTTGGCTGGCTGCCGCAACCGCGCTTTCCTCTTCTTGCGCGCTCACTGCGTCGATGCGCGCGAGTTCAGTAGAGCGATTCGCTGCCAATTTGGCGGCTTGAAGAGTGGCGCGTGCCTTCGCCACCGCGGCTTCGCGGCTGCTCACTTCAGCGCGGTAGATGGCATCGTCGAGTTGATAGAGTGGCTGACCGGCTTTGACTTCGCTGCCTTCTTCGAACAGGCGCTTCTGAATAATGCCGGTGACCTGTGGTCGAACTTCGGCAATCACGTGCGCCGAGACGCGTCCCGGCAGATTGCGCACGTCGCTCACTCGTTGCATCTTGAGCGTCACGACGCCTACTTCGGGTGCAGGAGGTGCGCCGGCTTGCTGCTGTTTTCCGCAGGCACTAAGCAATAACGCCGCTATGACTGGCGTACACCAGAAAAATCGCATCGATGGGACTCCGAGGCACGAGGCGGGAACCCGGCATTTTCCCGCCGCCACTTGGCCGGGTTCAACTCGCTGAACGGTTCTTTTCAATGACAAGCGCGGGCCGAGGTTCCGCGGTCAGGCTAGCTTCCGACCGGAAAACCGCTCACATAGTTCCTGCGGTCAGGCCAAAACGGCGGTGCGACGCTCGCTTTGTGATCGAAGGCGCAGATTCAAGCGCGATGTGGCGTTTTTGTTCGATCCTTGTACGTGCGTTCGGTATCGAGCAGCACTCGTTTGCGTTCCAATCCCCATCGATAGCCACCGAGTGCCCCGGTCCCGCGCAGTACTCGATGACACGGCACGAGCAGGGCCACGCGATTACTTGCGCATGCGCGCGCGACGGCGCGAGCCGCGCTTGGTTTGCCCAAGTCTCTGGCGACCTCCGCGTACGATTTCACCTCGCCGTACGGTAGATGTTGCAAATAGCGCCAAACGATCAATTGAAACGCCGTGCCGCGCAGATCCAACGGTAGATCGAGCGTCGGTTGCAGTCCCTGCAGATGGCGATTCAACGCCGTCATCCAGTGTTCAAATTCCTCGCGCGAGTCATCCGGCATCGGCTGGATGGCCGCAGCAGGAAATTGGCGCTGCAGTTCTGCAATGAGTTGCGCCTCGCTGTCCCCAAATTGCAGGAAACAGATGCCCCGATCCGTAGCGCCGATCAGCATGAGGCCAAGCGGCGTCTCGCCATGCGCGCGCGAGATCACGAGGCCTTTGCCGCCGCTGCGATATTCGCGCGGCGTCATGCCCAGTTGCGCTTCGCTTTGCTCGTAGATGCGGCTGCTTGACCCGAAGCCGGCCGTGTAGATGGCGTCCGTGACGGATGCGTCTTGGTGCAACGCTCGTTTCAACACGCGCACCCGCAACGCGTTCTGATATTGCTTGGGCGTGCTACCGATGATGCTCTTGAATGCGCGTTGCAGATGAAAAAGACTGTAACCCGCCTTTTTTGCCAAAGATTCGAGACGTACTGCTTGGTGAGGATTGGCGTCGATCGCTCGTGCGAGTTCATGGACGACGCTGGTGATCACCGGTTTGCTGTTCGCGTTGGGCCGACACCGTTGGCAAGCGCGAAAGCCTTCGCGGACTGCGGCTTCGGCCGAATCGAAAAAGATCACGTTCTTGCGCAGCGCACGCCGCGATGCGCAGCTCGGCTTGCAGTAGATACCCGTCGTTCGCACTGCGAAGACAAACTCACCGTCGAATGCGGCGTCACGCTGCTCCACTGCCGCCCATCGCGCTGCGTCGTTCATGGTTGCCCTCCGTTTTTTCAAGATGGGCATTCTCCGCGCTGTCTTTCCAGCGACACTCCGACTCTTGCCTTTGAATTTTCGCAGCATGGGAGCAGAGAGAATCCGGACGCAACACAAAGCTCACAAAGGAAGACAAGTAGGGATCTTAAAAGCATCGCGGGCCCATCGAGCTGTCGTGGGCGCAACGATGCCCTTTAGAGCTCCGGGCTGGATTGCCGTGCCTATCAATCTATGCGTTCTTTGTGTTACGTCCAATCTTCCGGGATTTCATCACCTCGCGAGCCGCGCGAAGACCGCTCTGCAAAGCGCCGGCCACGGTGCCGGATTCGCCCGCTACATCGGACGCTTCGCCCGCGAAGAACAACGTATTTTCGATCGGCGCTGCCAAGGCTTTGCGAGCGCGTGCGCCGCCAGCAAGCACATAGCTATACGCGCCACATGAAAACGGATCGTTTTCCCAATCGTGAAACATCGCGCCCTCAAACTCGTGGCGAATGTTGGCTTTCTTTCCGAACAGCGATTGGAAGCTCTCGAGCGCTGCTTCGATGATTTCGCCATGGGTGCGTCCGACGAAGCTCTGTGCGTTTGGACCTGCGCTCCACGCGACGACGATCGGGGAGCGCAGCGGTAGCGAGGTCCAAAAGGTGGGGAAGGGCGCATTCGGCGCGTGGAAAAACGCCACTTCGCGATAACGGCCTTTTTCCAGCCGTTCCCAAAACGCGCTACGAAAACGCAGCAAAACCTTATGAACCGGTCCATTGCCGAGTAGCTCCAGCGGACGGCGCTTCGACTTCAATTCCGGCACGAAGCGCACGGCTCCGCGCGTCTGCGGCGAGCGCTGCAGGATGCCAATCGGCAGCGTGACAATCGCATTCCGCGCCGACAGCTCGAATGGCTGACCTCGTCTGGTTCCCGTGACCCGTACCGACCCTCGGTTCCAAGCGATCCCGCTCACGATCGTTTGGGTCTGGATCGAAATGAGGTGGGGGTCAGCCGCCGTGACCAGGGCGTCGATGAGGGTCTGGTACCCGTTTAGGGGTCGAAATGTGGGCGCATCGGCCGCACTTCCGCCGCTCCATTCTTCGATCGTCTCAGTCGTGCTCACGAGCGTCGCATCAGCTGCATCGAAGCCTTCGACGAGCATGCGCGCAAATTCCCGCACTCTCGGCCGCAAAAAGCGCTTTGCGGGCCCCGCAAGAAACTCCGCAAACGGCAGGTCCTTGCGCGGACGCCGGGCCTTGGACAGACCTCGTTTCATCTCCTCGAACAGCGCCTGCGTGGGCCGCAATGCTCCGTCCTCGAGCTCCCAGCGGACTTCTGACGCATCGACGGCTAGGGTGCGCGCCCGTTTCAGCCATTCGAACGTGATGGCAGAGGCGCCGTGGATGAACTCGGCGCCCAATTCGAGCGGGATCGGCACCCCGGGCTCCATGCGCGTGAAAATCCGGCCGCCCAACCGGTCGCGCGCCTCGAGCACCCTGGCCGAGTGACCGTTTTTTCCCAATTCCGCCGCGGCAGCGAGGCCCGCTGCGCCCGCACCGATGATTAACGTGCTCGAATCCAAAGTCGCATTCCGGCTCGACGAGTTCACAACTTAATCCAGGGCTCGCGCGAAAGGTTTCGGCGGCGGGTTTTAGTTAGCGCTCACTCGCGTTTCGAAAGCTTAATCTGCAGTGCGGATAAGCCTTCCACGCTGGATTCTACGAGTCGTTGTCAGCACAATTGCGCGCCCTCGAATTTTCCGGCCTAGAACGTCTGATGAGCACACCAAAGCCAATCACCCAAAACGCGGATATTCGCTATCTCGGTAAATTGCTCGGCGATGTCATTCGTGCGTACGGTGGTGAGCGGCTGTTCCAGCGGATCGAGTACATCCGCGCCTCATCCGTGGATCGCTATCGTGGCGTGTCGAGTTCGACGGATCGCGGCCTGGATGCGCTGAGCTTGGATGACACGCTCGCGTTCGTCCGAGGCTTCATGCTGTTCTCGATGCTTGCGAACCTGGCCGAGGATCGCCAGGGCGGCGCGACGCCGACGCGCGAAGACGTCGAATCCGCATTGGAGCGGCTTGCGACCGCGGGCGTGGATGTTGAACGCGTGATCGAGTTGCTGGATTCCGCGTTGATCGTGCCGGTGTTGACGGCGCATCCGACGGAGGTGATGCGCAAGAGCATGATCGATCATCGCAACCGAATTGCGGAGCTGATGCACTACCGCGATTTGGGTCGCACCGAAACACCGGACGGCGATTTGATCGAACAGGCGATCTTGCGGCAGATCGCGTTGCTGTGGCAAACGCGTCCGCTGCGACGCGAACGTTTGTACGTCGCCGACGAAGTGGAAATCGCGTTGACGTATCTGCGAGACGTATTTCTGCCAGTGCTGCCGATGTTGTACGCCCGCTGGGAGCGCGTGCTGCAGCATCGCCCGAAGAGTTTCTTGCGCGTCGGCAGTTGGATCGGCGGGGATCGCGACGGCAATCCGAACGTGAATGCAGAATCGCTGCGCATCGCCTTGGGCCGCGCCTCGCAGACAGTACTCGAGTTCTACCTCAATCAATTGCACGCGCTGGGCGCGGAGCTCTCGATCTCCACCGAGTTGGCGACGGCGACGGACGAAGTGATGAAACTCGCCGATGCCAGCGGCGATCAGAAGGCCGCACGTCGCGATGAGCCTTATCGCCGCGCGATCACGGGCATCTACGCGCGCTTAGCCGCGACTTACGAGAAGCTGACGAATCATGCGCCACCGCGTCGCGCGTCGGTTGTCAGCACGCCGTATGCGAATGCACAAGAGCTACGCGCCGATTTGGTCGAAATCGCACATTCGTTGAAAGCGAGTGCCGGCGGAATGCTCGGTACCGGTGGCGCACTCGGCAGATTGATCCGCGCCGTGGAAACCTTCGGTTTCCATCTCGCTACGCTCGATCTCAGGCAGAACGCCGATGTGCACGCTCGCGTCGTTGCTGAATTGTTCAAGGTGGCGGGTGTCGAAGCGAGCTATGAAAAGCTCAGCGAGGATGCTCGCGTCGAGCTGCTCAGAAAGGAACTTGCGAGTGCACGATTGCTGACGAGTCCGTTTGCAGCGTACTCCGAAGAGACGTTGAAGGAACTCGCCATCCTGCGTGCCGCGGCGCATGCACACGAGGTGTATGGGCCTGCATCGATCACCACATACATCATTTCCAAGAGCGAAAGCGTTTCGGATTTGTTGGAAGTAAATCTATTGCTCAAGGAAGTGGGCTTGTACCGCCCGAGCGAGCCTGGTGCGGCTTCGATCATGGTCGTGCCGTTGTTCGAAACCATCGCGGACCTGGAAAACGCGCCCACCATCATGCGCGCATGGCTCGGATTGCCTGAGGTTCGCGAAGCTGCGAAGACGCGTGGCTATCAAGAAGTCATGGTCGGCTATTCGGATTCGAACAAGGACGGCGGCTATCTGACATCGGTGTGGAGCTTGAATCGCGCCACGCGCGCGCTGTCGGACGTGTTCGAAGAGTCGGATACCGCGATGCAGATCTTCCACGGACGCGGCGGCGCCGTCGGTCGCGGTGGCGGCTCGTCGTTCTCCGCGATCCGCGCTCAGCCGGTTGGCACTGTGCAAGGTCGCATTCGCATCACCGAACAAGGCGAGGTGATCGCGGCCAAGTACGGCACGCTATTGGGCGCCGCCGAAAACCTCGAAGCCATCACATCTGCAACGATTCTCGCCTCGCTCGAGCGTTCGAAGGCATCGGCGCATGAACGCGCTCACTTCCGTGCGGCGCTGGATGAGATTTCGAAAGAGGCGTTCCGTACCTATCGCGGCCTCGTGTACGAAACCGAAGGCTTCAACAAGTTCTTCCGTCAGATGACGCCCGTCGCCGAAATCGGCGAACTGAAAATCGGCTCGCGTCCTGCCTCGCGCACCAAGTCCGATCGCATCGAAGATCTGCGCGCGATTCCATGGGTATTTAGCTGGTCGCAAGCGCGCGTCATGTTGCCGGGCTGGTACGGCGTCGGTCAGGCGCTGCAGGCGTACAAGGACCAGAACCTGCTCAAGGAAATGGCGCAAGCATGGCCCTTCTTTCAAGCGACGCTCGACAATATGGAAATGGTGCTCGCGAAGTCCGACATGGGCATCGCCGAACGCTACGCAACGCTGGTAGCCGATCGTGAGTTGGCGACGAGCATCTTCGAGCGCATCCGCACCGGCTGGAAGGTCACGCATGACAGCGTGTTGAGCATCACCGGCCAATCGCGCTTGCTCGAGCGCAATCCGGCGCTGGAATCCTCGATTCGCTTGCGCCTGCCGTATATCGAGCCGCTGAATCTGTTGCAGGTCGAATTGCTCAAGCGCCATCGCGCTGGCGAAACGGATGATCGCGTCCGCGAAGGTATTCAGCTTTCGATCAATGCGGTGGCGACGGCGCTTCGCAATAGCGGTTAGCTTCGGAGATTCTCCACGGAGGACACGGAGAACACGGGGGTAAGAAGCGGAAAATGGAAATGTCTCCACGGAGGACACGGAGAGCACGGAGAACTAAGAGCCGGGAACCGAATGCACGTAAGCTGCTCCAAGCGTTGGTTGATTCCTCAATCGTCCAAGGAGAGCGCCATGAAATTGAGTTCGATGGTCTGGGCAGTAGTTATTGCGTTTGTGTGCAGCGGAAACGTTCACGCCGAATCCCAGCCGGCATCCAGCAAATACGAAACTCCGCTGAAAGATCTCATCGCCGCCGTGGCGAAAAAAACCGGTAAGAAGTTCGTAGTGGATGCGCACGTCCAGGGGGATGTGACCTTGATCGGTCAGAACTTCGATCAAGTGTCTTATGACAACCTGAATACCATCCTCTACTTGTATGGTTTTTCGATGGTGGAGACGGGCGGCTACACCTTGATTGCGCCCGATGCTGTTGCGAGACAGTTGCCGAATCCCGTGCTCGCCGAGCGAGCGAAAGCCTCCGATCAACAGATGGTCAGCACCACGATCAAGGTTAAGAGCTTGCCCGCTGGGATGTTGGTTCCGGTCTTGCGGCCATTGATGCCCATGAACGCACATCTGGCCGCCGTGCCATGTGAGAATGCACTCATCGCGTCCGATACGTTCGCGAACATCAAACGCTTAGAATCCATAGTCGCACAACTCGACACCGGGACCGAACGCGTCGAGAACACGTGCGGTCCCGAGAAGGTCGCTCGCGAGTAGAACTATGCTGATCTTGGTTGCAGGTCTCATCCTGTTCTTGGGCGTGCACTCGATCTCGATCATCGATCGAGATTGGCGCAACCGCATGTTCGAGCACATGGGCGAGAAGAAATGGAAGGCGCTGTACTCGATCACGGCGATCGTTGGCTTCGCGATGATCTGCTACGGGTACGGCGTCGCGAGACAACATCCGATCGTCGTTTACGTGCCGCCTTTTTGGTTGCGGTACGTCACCGGCATTCTGATGCTGGCCGTCTTTCCGCTGTTCTTTGCATCGCATCTGCCCGGAAAGATCAAGAGCACGGTGAAGCATCCGATGCTCGCAGCGGTCAAGATCTGGGCCACCGCGCATTTGCTTGCGAACGGTATGTTGGCCGACATCCTGTTGTTCGGTGGCTTTCTGGTGTGGGCCATCATCGATCGGATCTCGGTCAAGCATCACCCGCGTGGGCCCGTTGAGCGCAAGCCGCCTTCAACCAAGAACGATGTCATTGCAATCGTAGGCGGCCTCGCCGCCTACTTCATATTCGTCTACTGGCTGCATGGCCTGCTGATCGGGGTCGTGCCGTATCCGATGTGAAGTCCGCGCGCGTTGCGGATGCGGTGCCATCAAGAGGGTGTCTGTGCGCAGATTGAACTGTGTGATCCTTGCTGCCGTTGCACTTTGTGGCTCAGTGACATTCGCTGCAACTCCATCCGGGGACATGCAGAAGAAGGTCAGGGCGGCAACGTTTGAAGTCGTGTTGCCGAAGGTCAAGGAAGAGCGCGTCACGTATGAGCGGCGGCTGCCGCTCGAACTCATCCCGTTCGTACAACGCAACGATGCCTACTGGCCGGTGGGCAGTGCATTCACGATTGCGCCTGGAAAGTATATTTCCGCGGGGCACGTGATGTTGCTGGGCGTCGGGAGCCAGTACGGGTCGCCCGCATTGCGCGATTCACTGGGCCATGTGTTCCAAGTCGACCGCGTGCTGCAATTCTCGATGCACGAGGACTACATGGTGTTCACCGTCAAGGACGGTGCGGCTACCGATCCACTGCAATCCACCACCGAGCACTCGATCGATTCAACCGTCTTCGCAGTCGGTAACGCGCTCGGCGAAGGCGTCGTCATTCGCGATGGCCTGCTCAATTCCGAAACGCCTGAAGCGCAGGACGGCAGATGGAAGTGGTTGCGATTCTCGGCGGCCGCATCGCCCGGCAACAGCGGTGGTCCGCTGCTCGACGAAGCGGGACGCGTGCTCGGCGTCGTCACGATGAAATCCGAGAATGAAAATCTCAACTACGCGTTGCCGATCGAGCGTGTATTGAATGGTTCCACGCAAGCGGCAGAGTTCGATGTTCGCGAGTCCTTCGGCTTGCCGCTGTTGAAGAACACGAACGTTGCAACGTTCAAGCATCGATTCGCGTTGCCTACGACCTATGCGGACTTTGCGAAGAAGGTCCAAGACGCGCATCTGGCGTACTTCGATGAGCAAACGCGCAAATTGCTGGATGACAACGCCGCGGTGTTATTTCCCCAGGGCGACTCGGACAAAGTTCTCGCATCGCTGATGGTGGACGATCTGCCTTCGATGTTGGCGCAGAACGATCAGGGCGAGTGGGAGTTGCGAGGTGCCTCGAATGTGGACGAGGCAAAACTGCCGAACGAAGGCAAGGTGCAAGTGGGAAGCTTGCTGGAGACGACGGTCTTCTCGGTACGGTTAGGCGGAAGCGAACCGAAACTCACCGCGTTCACCGATTCGAAGCAGTTCATGGATCTGCTTCTGAAAGGATTGCGAGTCACGCGCATGGTCGGGCTCGAGTCGGTGCGCGCCACTTCTCTTTCCGCAGCACAGAGCGATTCAGACGTGCGCGATCGATTCGGACGCAAATGGAAGCTGCGAATCTGGCCGCTCGAGTTTGTCGATGCTAACTTGGTGTTGCTTGCATTGCCGACTCCGGACGGTTTCGTAGGCATGGCCAGATATGCGCCGGCCGGAACAGCCGCTATCAACGCGCGCACGCTCAAACTATTTGCCGACTACCTGCACGCCACGTACTCCGGTTCGCTGGATCAATGGAAAGCGTTCTTGGCCGCGAAGGATCTGCGCCCCGAGATGTTCGATTCCGTCGCTCTGACGCAGGACTCATCGGGCCTTCGTTTCCGATCTGCGCGCTTCGATCTCGATGCTCCGGCAGAGTTGCTCGCGCTGAAATCCGACAGTCCGTTGCAGGTGCGCACCGCATTCATGAAGGATGGCGATCGCTTGCGTCTCGATGTTGCCGGACTCTTCTTGCAAGAGAAGCGCGAAGGCGAAAGCTACGTGGGCGTGTTCCGCCAGCCGAAGCCCGGTAAGGAAGCGGGCAAGGCATTGCTCGATCGTTGGGAGCACATGCTGAAGCTAGATGAAGAGTTCGATTCGGCCAGAGGCTTCGATCGCGATATGCACAAATTTTGGAAGCGCACTGCGGTGTCGGCACGGCCGTCCGGCAAGGAAGCCGATGAAGCAAACGTCATGTACGAAGTGATCTGCGGCCGTGAAGGGCAGCTCGTTCCGCGCGAGATCGATGAAATGCAGGAGCGCTTGCTTCGCGGCCTGCACGTGAAAGAGCGCTAGGCCTTAAGTCCTGCCATGGTGCGGCGAAGCCTCGTGGGTGCGGTGCTAGCAGCAGCGGGATTTGCGTCCACGATTCATGCTGGTGAGGTGCAGAGTGCGCTCCCCACTTCGCCGACGGAGCTCAAAGCGATCGTGCAGAAGCTCGTCCAATCGAGTTGGGACTTGGAGTCCTTCCGTGGCTGGTGGCTGCGCGATGTTCGCGGCAAGACTCCGTATGACGATCTGCGTACTTACGTGTTGGTCGACTCGGATCTCACCAAACTGCGATCGCTCCTCGTCGAGGCGGAGCAGCAGTCCGCAAAAGGCGATGAGGGTGCTCTGCGCGCCACGATGCAAAAAGCCAATGGCGTGCTGATGCGGGAATTGGCGAACTCCTCTTTGGTGTTTTGGTATTGGGGCGATACGGCGTGCAACGCGTATCACCGCCAACTCATCGAGCGGCTGTGGCAACAGCTTGATCCAGACTACGTCGCATCGGCGAAGTCGGCTTTGCAAGCGGCCGAAAAACCGCTGCTTGAACAAGCAGCAGCACTCATGAACAGCGCGAGGCCGAACCTGTTCACCGTGGATCTTTCGGCTGGATCCGAGCTGAACAAGATTCAGTCCCAGCTTGCAGAACTGTATGGGCAAGAACGAGTGCGTGCCGCCAAGCGCGTGAGTGTCGCGAATCGAGAACGTGGCATCGCGCCGCTTGGTCGAGATCGACGCGGCGCTTGCACCCCGGCGAAAGAGACCTCACACAAGCCTCAGCCGCAGCTGGTTCAGCCCACTCCTAGACCTGAATATCCCGCATACGCACGACGGGTCGGTTTGTCCGGTTCCGTCACCTTGCACTTGTGGATCTCTGAGCTCGGTTGCATCGACCGAGTTGAAGTCGCGCAGTCCTCCGGTGCGCCTGAACTCGATGAAGCAGCGCTCGACTGGGCGGAGCAAGACCTTACCGTGTTGCCCGCTGAAGTGGATGGCAAGCCTGTCGCGAGCGACCGTTTATTCGCGGTGAACTTCGATTTGAAGGACTAAGGCGAGTTGTCGGCTCGAGTCGCAAGTCACGAGTAAGAACCTCGGACGCAACACAAAGAACGCAGAGATAACGGTGTGAACTGTCGCGTGTGATGTGTGGGCGATCTGGAGCCGCCCCTGGTTTTGTTGGTGAGGATGCGCCGAAGAACGAACACAAAGAGCACAAAGACCTGCAAGGAGCACAAAGAATGATTGAACTGCGAGTTTGAAATGTCGGATGGGCTGGCCTCTCTGGCTGCCAACAGTCAACACTCAACCGAAATCCCGCATTGCGGGCTTCACGTGAAGACGAAGAAGTATTAGCCGCAGAGGACGCATAAAAGAAGTGATGAGGTGGGGGATTGAAAGCGCGTTCGCGTGACGTGTAGAAGTGTGCGGTCAGGCTCCGATCTCTTGCTGCCAACTCCCAACCGTTGACTGAGAACTGCGAAAGCAGTGTGAAGTGTCGCGTGTGATATGTGGGCGGCTGTGGATCGACTCCGTGGAAAACGCGAACCAAAGAACATGATGAGGTGATGGAGTGAAAGCGCGTTGCGCGTGAAAGGTGCGACCCGTCGCAGGGAAAGAAGCGGAAGAAGATGTTTCCACGGAGGGCACGGAGAACACGGAGTGAAGATGAAATCACAGGGTCACAGTCACATGATCTGGTGACGCGCGACGTCGGGCCCTAAATGCGGACAACGATCGTCGCACTCGCGTAGGCGGGTGCCCATCTGTTCACGAAGCTCCAAGATGGATTTCCGCCTCCGCGGAAATGACGAATAGAAACTGATTCTCTGTCTGCCGTTGACTGTTGCCGGTTTGCAGCCAGAGGTCGGCACCGCACCCGCTTACACGTCACACCAGACACATCACATGGTTGGCCGGTTGGCGGTTGAGCGTTGACAGCAAGCATCGCGACCGCCTGCGGCTTGCACAACTCACCTGGCGCTTCGGCCGATCCTCTCCGCGCGTCCCTTCTTGCCGAAAACAGCCAACGGACAACCGCAAACCGTTTGCATGTCGTTTACTTCGACGTCGACCCATGGACGTACTGTTCCATCACCGCCTTGTCGAGCAGATCGAACGGCAGCAAGCCTTGTGACATCACGAAGTCGTGATACGACTGTTCATCGAACTTGCCTGCTTGGGCAAGCTCCACCTTCATGCGCAGTGCATTAAGCTGATTGAATCCGTAGAAGTACGCCGTGGCCTGGCCGGGGCTGTCGAACGTGTAACGATCGACTTCTTGTTTTGCCATCGGTTCTGAGAGCACGACTTCATCCATCAAGAACTTCTTAGCCGCATCGGGCTGAATCATGCCGAGATTCAGCATCGGATCGAGGAACGCGCGCGCCTCGCGCATCAAGCGCATCTGCAGGGAGCCGATCTGGCCTTCGATCGGTAAGTACTGCTTCATCACACCTTCCGCATACAGTGCCCAGCCCTCAACGTTTGCGCTGTTAAAAGCAAAGATGACCCGCGCGATCGAGACGCCGTGCTCGAGCATGGTTGCGAATTGCAGTTCATGTCCGGGACGCGCTTCGTGTGCTGTCAGCGTCCACGTGATGCCGTCATAGTTGAAGTCATCCATGGGCGCACCGCTCGCGTTCGGATTCGATGTCGGCAGCACGAATTCCGCGGGCTCGCCTCGATTGCCGATCAGCCGCGGTGGATCGATGTGCGGTGCAGGGATTGCGGCCGACTCTGCTTCCGTTCCCAAGCGAATGACAGCCTTGCGCGTTGGCAGTGACACGATATGTTCGCGCTGCACGATCTTTTCGATTTCACCTAGCCTCGCCGTATAGAGATCCAGCAGGCGATCGTTGGGAATGGTCTGTTTCTTCAACTCGCGAATCACATCGTGGTAGTCGGACGAGGCGAGCTGGTGCTGCTTGGCGTAGTCCTGCGCCAATGACTCCAACTGCGATCGCGTCAGCACGAAGCTGCCAAGCGCTTCTCTCATCAGGTCGCGCGGGTTAGCAACGACGCCGTAGTTCTTCAAGTTGTCCGCATAGATGGGCTCGGGCAATTGACTCGATTGACGAGCACGCGGCAGGACGGTCTCGCGAACCCACTTACCGTATGCATCGAACTGCTTGCGAAGTGTCTTCAGGTCGGACTGCCAGCCCTTTAGTCCGCTCTTCTTAAGTAGCGCCTCGATGCCGTCCATGTAGCGCGCTTGATTGTCCAAGTACTGTTTGGCTTCCACCGTCCAAGGGCCGAGCTTTTTCGGGTCGCTCGCCTTCTCCTCGTAACGGTCGCGCGCCAACTTCGTGATGGGTTGATAGCCCTTCTCCGCGCCAATGTACCGATGCAAGCGCTTGAGCGCGGCAGGGTAGCGATCCTTTGCAACCCTTGGGTCGAGTAAGTTTTGGAAGCCGCTGTATACGGAACGGCCCAAGTCGAAGAAGGGCAGCATGTATTGATCGTTGAGGAGCACCGTCTCGCGCTGGTTGCGCGCAGCGGTCAACAAGATGTCGATGTCCTGCTGTACACGCACATCTTGAACGGATGCGCGACGACGCTGCAGCTCCGCAATGGCCTGATCTAAGTCTTTGACATTGCGTGCAACTAAATCCGGATTCAGGTCGAAGACGTCGGCATCGTGGCCCTCGACGCCCAATGACGCGGCCGATTCCGGCGCGTACTTCGCGAGCAGATCCAGCATCACCTGAGCGTGCTTATTGCTCTCTTCAATCCAGTTTGTGTCGGTCGCGTGGGCGGAGGTCGCTATAAAAATGAATACAGCGAATGCGCGCAATGATCGAAGCATGGTCAATCCCGTGTCACAGCGAGGAGGCGAGTCTGTCGCATTGCCCCTGTGTTGACCACCTGTGTTGACCACAGGTGCAAAACGCAAACGGCCCGCCAGAGGCGGGCCGTCGGTTCGCACCAAGCAGATTTCAGAACTATTGATTAGCAGACTGCAGCTGCAGCGAGTTCTTCACGTCGCGAACGCCTTCGACGTTCTGCGCCACTTGACTAGCGCGTGCCTTGGATTCCGCGCTATCGACGAACCCACTCAATTGCACCGTGCCATGGAAGGTTTCCACGCTGATTTCGTGTGCCTTGGTCACCGGATCTTGGATCAGAGCGGCTTTCACCTTGGCGGTGATGACGCTGTCGTCAACCACGCGACCGGCTTTCGCGGCGGTGGTTTCCGCAGGTCCGGAGGTTGGGGTGGAACTGCAGCCTGCCGCCGCAGCAAGTACAGCACTGGTGATGAGAACGGCTAATGAACGACTGCGCATGTAAATACTCCAGCTATTGATGAGGCCATGATGCCTCTTGCGGGATAAATCCCGTGCTCACAGCTGAAGTTCCTTCACGCCTTGGCGCTTCCTTGCGACGGGTCCCGCTCCCCGAGGCGCGCTCGCTCGCCACAGCACTCCTTCCCAATGCATGCGCAGCATCCTGCAGACTTTATATTCCCCACCCTTCCCGATACTTCCGCTTCAACAGTGCGTCCGAATCAGGCACGTTCTTGATGCGCATATTCGCACCGTCGTATTCGATCTTCTTGCCGGCATTCAGCGCCGTGATTCCCAGCAACATCACCTCTGTCAGTGGGCCCGCGTACTCGAACGGGCTCGTCGTTTGGGCGCTGCCGCGAATCGCATCGATCCAGTTCATCTCGTGCGAAGTGCCGACGCGAGCAAAGCGTTGCTTCGGTTTGCCGAACGACTCATGCAGCGATTTCGGTAGCAAACGCGGATTCGCCCCATAGGTGTCGTGCAGCAATTTGCCTTTGGTACCTACATACAGCACGCCACCGTTCGGATCGAGTTCTTCGCTGCCGAGTTCGTGCGGCTTCGCTGGCATCAGGCCGCCGTCGTACCACGTGAGCTTCACTGCTGGGCGCGAACCCTTCTTCGGGAATTCGTAGTACGTGATGCTCGACATCGGATACGACTGATGGTTGTAGGGCGTCGAGCGCGTCTCGACACTCGTTGGATAGTCGAGATCCAGTGCCCAGTACGCATGGTCGATCAGATGTGCGCCCATATCGCCGATGGCGCCATTGCCCCAGTCCACCCAACCGCGCCAATTGAACGGGTGATAGATCGGGTGATAGTCGACGAAGGGCGAGGGGCCCAGAAACAAATCCCACGCAAGTTTGTCTGGCGGGGTGTACTTGCCCAATGCGGCGCTCAATCTCTGCATCACCGCGTTCATATCCCAACGCAATTCTTGCGAAGACATCGCGAGCGAATCCGGCCGCGGAATCCCCTGTGGCCAATATGCAAGGGGACGGTTCGTCCATACATGCACTTCACTGACTGGGCCAATTGCGCCGGCTGCGATGTATTCGTTTACGACTCGCGCGTCATCGGACGAATGCCCCTGATTACCCATTTGCGTAACGACCTTCGTCTCACGCGCGCGTTGCGCGAGCCGGCGGCATTCTTCAACTGACCAGGCCAGGGGCTTTTGAACGTATACATGCTTGCCTAGATCCATCGCCGCCAGCGCGATGACCGCGTGAGTGTGGTCGGGCGTGGCGACCACGACTGCGTCGATATCCTTTTGCTTCTCGAGCATCTCTCGATAATCGGTGTATCGAGCGGCTCGCGGAGCTTTCTCCTGAAGCCGCTGCAAGTTGGCAATTTGTTCTTGCGAACGTTGACGTTGCTGAGCGCCGGGCAGTTGCTCCATACGCCGCGTCATTTGCTCGATCTGATCGGGGATCTGCGCATAGCGCGCATCGACGAAGCCCCAATCGACATCGCACAGCGCGACGATGTTCTGGGTGGAGAGCGCTGCGAGGTTCGCGCGCCCCATGCCGCCGATGCCCACTCCCGCGATGTTGACGAGGTCGCTCGGCGCGATGTGCCGCGGCCCGCCGAGCACATGTCGCGGCACGATCGTGAATGCGGCGGCTGCAAGGCTGGCGTTGCGAATGAAGGTGCGACGGTCGATGGCTGACACTGTCGGCCCCGTCTCGCTGCTCGATGCTTCTTTACGATCGCTCATGGCGTCTCCGGTGTGATTCCCCCGCGGGCATCGTAACCGAGGGAAGAAGAAGCGTGTGAAGTGTCAGGTGTGATGTGTAAGCAGTGCCGGCCTGCACTCGGCAGTCAACGGGCAACCTTCAACTGAGACAGAAATCGGATTTCACACGGAGGGCACGGAGAACACGGAGCGTCAGAAGCAACGCAAGGTGCGCATAAACATAGTGAGTGCGCAAGTCAGGGCGCGCATTGCTCGCGTGAGAGCTTCGCGGGAAGACTGGAAGAAGAAATAGCCGCAGAGAACGCAAAAAAGAATTTGATGGGAGTCAGATCGTGGTTTGCTGACCTGTTCAGTTTCGTGCCGCGAATTAGGGAAAGAAGCAGAAGAAGATGACTCAACGGAGAGCACCGAGATCGCGGAGTGAACGCATGGAGAGACCACGAAGACAAAACGGCAGACACGAGTGTTCGAGGTTCATAACTCTGACCCGACGCAGTCTGTCCCGACGCTCCAAGGGTCTTTCCCGACGCGCCAGCGTCCGTCATTCGCATCCTGCGTCCCGCGCGTGACATCGGTCACAACTGAACGTTATCCCCTTGACGGTAAATTCTTCATATGTAGACTTAACACCATGCGCGAACGTAGAAGCTCACCGCAGACGCTCTTGGTGCTGCAAACACTCTTGGATCAGCCGAAAGGCTGGCGCCACGGTTATGACATTTCGCTGGAGACCGAGCTGCAATCGGGGACGCTGTATCCCGTTCTGATGCGTCTGAGCGATCGCGGCTATTTGGATTCGAAGTGGGAACCCTCGGAAACGCCTGGGCGTCCGCCGCGTCGCTTGTACCGACTTACCAAGGATGGTCTTGCATACGCGAAGCAGCAGATTGAGAGCGCCGACGACGAAAAGCTGTCCAAGGCCACGAGAGCACGCACGTGAGCGGGGCTGAATCAACTTCCCGCAAAGCGAGGTGGGTGCTCACCGTCGCCAGCTACATCGCGCCGAGAAACCGCATCGACTGGCTGCAAGCGATGTCCTCGGAAGCGGAATACGTGCCCGATCAGGCAAAAAGAATCTGGGCGATCGGATGTTTGATGGCCGTTCTCAAAATGAGGTGCGTAGATATGTTCACGCTCAAGCACGAAATCTCTCGACCTGTACTCACGCTGGAAATTTTCGTCTGCTTCGGATCGCTCGTGTTTGCCGGAATCCAATTCGCGAAGCTTTTCTTCCAACTTCCATCTCTCTCGATGCAGCTCAATCCGGGCGCACTGATCGTCGGTGGGATGCTGCTGGGTGTTGCGGGCGTTCTCGGCATCTCAGGAGGATTGCGTCAGGTGTTTCAGCGCAAATCGCTGTCGAAGCTTGCTGCGATTCTGATCATCGCAGTCGCGGTTTCTTTCGGGGTCGCGATGTTTGCGGTCGATGGCCAGATGCAAATGCTCCGGGATGCATTTCTGCTGTGCGTGCTCCCGATTGTTGGTGCAGTTCATCTGCGCTCTCTTGCGCGGTATCCCGCAACCTAAATCGGAACCACCAAGAATCAGGCCAGACGCAACACAAAGAACGCAAGGATGTGTGATGTGTAAGGTGTCACGTGTAAGGGACAACTCTTGGCGCCAACGGTCAACGCTCAACCGAGAACCGACAGAACGAACATAAAGAACACAAGGAGCCATAAAGAGCACATAGAAGAATGAGTAGAGCGCCGGTGTCACCTGTAAGCAGCAACGTCTTACTCCGAACCCTCAACGGTCAACCGAGAACCGCAAGTAGTGTGCTGCGTAAGGTGTCACGTGTAACGGCCGACCTCTTACTGCCGGCTCTTAACGCTCAACCGCCTTTGCGCGCTTTGTGTTGCGTCCGGTCGCCCGTCATTGGCGGCTAAAACAAAATTCACACATACCCAGAGACGTGGCGATCATTGCCGCCAACCGCCAACCGCGCCGCACAGCGATGTGCTAATGCCGCGGAAGGCAGGATGCCGTGAGCGGCCTAACCCCTAACCCCTAACCGCTAACGTCAGCTAAGATCGCGCGGGGACTTCGAA
Source organism: Pseudomonadota bacterium (assembly GCA_023391335.1). Lineage (GTDB taxonomy): Bacteria > Pseudomonadota > Gammaproteobacteria > Steroidobacterales > Steroidobacteraceae > Steroidobacter. Next base: position 43,949 of record JAEWBG010000069.1, read on the forward strand.
GCAGGGCAACACGTGATCCATTTCTTGCGAGGCGCGGCCTCTCGCGCGGCATTGCTGTTTGTCGTTCTTTCAGGCACTGCCAATGCGGCATTCATCGATGACTTCAATTCGCCGCAACTAGCGATCGATTCGAACGCCAGCAAGGGGTGGGCGTTCTTCACGGGCGATGGCACCGCGACGATGACCTTCGACAAGGGCGGTGAGGGTTACGCGACGATGCACGTCGATGGCACGACGGATCGGCGCGGCATCTGGTGGGCGTTGATCAAGCGCGACGTTTCGGAGGGGCTCAATACCAAGTTGCTCGATCGGCCCGGCTACGCAATCCGCATCGAAGCGCGAGTGCGGCTACACACAGCGCCACGTCGCATCAATCTGAGTCTGAACACGCCGCACACGAGTGACTTCCACAAGGACCTCACCGAATTCGATTTCGACGATACCGAGTGGCACACGATCAGCTTCACCGATCCCGATCTGCACGTGAAACCCGGCGAACCGGTGTATGCGCAACTCGCGATGATGGATTGGGGTTTGGAGAAGTACGCGGTGGACATCGACTACTTCAAAGTCGATGTGGTGAACGTAAAGCGTGCTGGCCCGGATCTGGGTGTGCTCGTTCCTTATCATCCGCCGGTCGCGGACCCGAAGAGCTTTCACGAGTCTGTCAGTGTCGTGCACGACGCGACCATCGATCTCGCCAATCCCGATGTGAACCTAAACAACTGGTACGTGCGCGAGGGTTCTGAGAACAAGCGCATCGTGACGATCAATGGAACGCAGTACGCAATACTTCGCTTCGATCTCAGCGCATTCAAGGGAAAGCACATCGCCGACCACGGTTTGCTGGAAGTGACCACTCAGTCGGTTCAGCGTACAGCCGATGAGATCAAAGACTTCGGTCAACTTAGGGTTGTCGAGATCTTAGGCGGCGATCCGAGCTGGGATCAAAAGACCGTCACTGTCGCTTCCCTGTGTAAGGGTCAGCCGATCACGCGAGTGCTGAACACGCAGATGATCATCGATTGGCCGATCGCCGAAGGGGACGGTGCAAAAACTTACTTCACGATCTCGAAACCCGTCTTGCAGCGCCTGATCGACGGGAAGACGTTAGGGATAGCCATCAAACCGTTGGGGTCGATCAATGCATCGATCTATTCGATGGAGCAGGATGGCGGTGCCTCTGCGGCACGTCTGTTGTTCAACCTCGCGAACTGATCTAGCACAGTCCGCCTTCTGATCCGAATCGCAATGAAACTAACGATCGGCGCGTTTGCGCTTTGCTTCCTCACCCTTGGTGCGAGTTCTCATGCCGAAGAGACGAATGCGCTCTCGGTATTTAGGTCTTCGCAAGGTTGGACAACGGCAACGTCCGCCTCGATTGAGAACGGCCGGTTAGTTCTAAGCGGCGCAGCTGAAACCGGGGAGATTGTCGCGAGTCCAGATCCTAAGCAGTCCGAGCCGCTCGTCACCAAGCCCATACTCGCCGACAGTGTGCTCACGTTCGACTATCTCGTCCCCTCCGGTGCGACAGTGAAACTGTTCCTCCAAGGTCGCTATCCCGTAGCGCTGCGTAGCGATGACGGCAAATGGCACACGTTCCGCGCCTTGCTGCGTGCGCCGCGATTCGATATGGCTCGCAACAAAACCGCGAATGCGTTCCTGTTGGACCTGCGAGTCGACGACGCGGTCATCGCTAAGGATCAGATCCTGACGGTCGGTACCGACGCGCCAATCGCGAAAGAAGAACCGCGCGGCCCCGCTGTGATCGACGCAAAACAAGCAGCAGTGGCCTTCCGAAATTTCAAATACCGCACCGCAGACCTCGAGAATGTCAGCGTCCCAACAACGCAGGGCGGCAAGTCGAACGTCGCGGAGTTGGTCGATTTCGTCGCTCTGGGAAAAGACACATTCGAATCAGTCGGGTGCGCTGCGTGTCACATCGTGTCGAAGGATGCGAACGCGGTGAGCACCGGTCCGAATTTGTTCGGGCTGTTTCGTCGCGAGCCGCGCATGCGCGAAGTCGCGGAAGGCGAGGAACGCAATCGGTTTAGCGTCAAAGCAGACCGCGCGTACTTGCATAGAAGTGTGCGCGCTCCATCAGACCAGCTCGCGGTGGCGGAATCGGGAACACGCAAAGGGCAACCCTACGAGCCAGTGATGCCCGCGTTCACGTCCGAGACGCTCAGCGACATCCAGCTAGACGCGATTGGCGCGTATCTCATGACGCTGAACGAGCCGATGGAGCAGGGCCCCGCCGTGCAATTGCTGCCGAAGTCGGGCGCGGAGCACTACGATCCAGTCGCCGATCGGTTCCAATTGCTCGTCGACGACGAGTTGCGGATTCAACGCGGACCGCTCCCAGGCGTGTCCGCGCGTGCGATTCACGTGGGTCAGGTGAATGGCGTCAATTATTCGTTCGACCCACGCATTCTCGGAATCGCGAAGGTGTGGCAGGGCGGCTTTCTCGATCGAAGCGGGGAGTTGCTCAATCGTGGAGGCAAAGGATTCAAAACGGGCTTTGAAAGCCGCGAGATTGGCTTGGGCACGCGCGATTACTTGTTCGCGCCGTTGAGCGCTGCTGGAGAGCTGATCGACTTCACCTTCAAAGACGTCAAATTCGGCGATGCGCAAAGCGCTCATGACGCTCTGTACAGCAAGGAAGATCATCTCGCGAAGCTTGCCGCCATTGACGCGCAGTTCTTGGGATATGAGAAGCCTTCCAAACAAAAAGATGCCGCGCCCACGTTCATGTATCGCGTCGGGAAGAACGCGCTAAACGTGACAACGTCGATCGGCGCAGATGGAAGCTTGACGATTCAGGTCGAGGGCGAGCGAGCCGTACCGCAGACATTCGCAATCAACACCGATGTGATGAGCGAGGTGAAAGTCCAGGGCGGGCAAGTCAGTGCAGATCATTGGACACTGCCCGCGGGGAGTTCGGCTGCGAGCCTGCATGCGAAGCTCGCGCTGGCGCGCAATGTCTGGCATGCGCCTGCTGCCACGTTCGACTATCGCAAACAGGCGGTGGAGATTGTTCCGGCAAAGGCTTCGCTGCCGGCGGGCTATAGCATCGAAAGCTACAACTCACCGAAAGATAATTACGGCCGCGATCAACTATTCGAAGCATTGGGTCTCGCACTTGCCCCAGACGGCACTGTGATCGTGGCGACACGAACGGCGGGAGTGTGGCGAATCAAGAACGGCGAATGGCGCCTTTTCGCAGAAGGCATGTTCGATAGTTTGGGTGTACTGCTCGAATCGAAAGATGGCAGCACTATCGTCGTGGGTCAGAAGCCGGAGCTCACGCGAATCTCGGATACCGACGGCGACGGCATCGCGGATCGATATCAAACGCTGTTCGATGCGCACACGTATCACGGCAACTATCACAACTACATGCACGGCCCGGTGCGCGGAGCCGATGGTGCGTACTACATCAATATCAATCTCGCACACGCAGACGACGGCTCGACCTACAAGGCAGGCGGTTTGTTCATGGGAAGCTCCGGTGGGTTTGCGGGTTGGAGCATCCGCGTGGAGCCGAACGGGAAGTTCACACCCTGGGCGAATGGGATGCGCAGTCCTGCTGGAATGGCGCTCGCGCCTGATGGACGAATTTGGTACGCGGAAAATCAAGGCGAATACGTCGCGACGTCGAAGCTGTTCGTCCTCGAGCGGGATGCCTTCTATGGGCATCCCTCAAGTCTCGTCGATCTGCCAGGCATGACGCCCGACTCGCCCGAGATTGCGTGGAGCAACGTCGCATCGCGTCGTGCTCGGCCTGTAGTCCTCTTTCCTCACAACCGCGTAGCAAATTCGCCCGGCAATCCAGTGTGGGATACAACCAAGGGAAAATTCGGCGCATTCGCCGGGCAGATGTTTATTGGCGATCAAACGCAGTCGAACCTTCTGCGCGTCGTCGTCGAGCGCGTGAACGGAGTGGAACAGGGCAGCGTGATGCCATTTATGAGTGGCTTGGAGTCCGGTGTCATGCGACCGCTGTTCCTGCCCGATTCGAGTTTGTTGTTGGGACAAACCGGCCGCGGCTGGCAAGCAAAAGGCGGTCACGTTGCGAGTCTGCAGCGAGTACGTTGGGACGGCCATACGATCGCGCCCGCGATCAAAGCGATGTCGGCTATACGTCAGGGATTCAGATTCGAACTGACCCGGCCGCTGAGTGCGAACGTCACAACCGAACAGCTTGCATCCGCATTGCAACTCGAATCGTGGGTCTATCGCGACGCGCCGGATTACGGTTCGGATGAACTCGATCTACATCCGGAAGGGGTCAAGAGCGTTCGCATCGCGCGTGACCGAAAGAGCATCGAGATCGACCTTGCGTCGATCGAACAGCCTCAAGTTCATCCGCAACGGACTGCCCGCGTGTATCACGCGAAGCTGTCCGCTGATGGATTGTTCGCTGATCCTGCCCCAGAGAAGATGGAAGCGTATTACACGTTGTATTCGTTTCCGTTGGCGAGATAACAAGAGCTTTCACACGGAGGACACGGAGTAAAAAAGTGGACGAACGCTTCGCAGTTGTCCGTTGACGTCATTGCCAGGGATCTCTTACCGCCAACTGCAAACGGTCAACTGTGAACGGGCATGCATCCTCACTCCCCTCTCCCTTGACGAAGTCGATGGGAGAGGGTTGGGGAGAGGGTGACTCTGAATCGCGCATCTCAGGAGTGCGAGTGAAAAACAGCGGCCGCGAGTCGCGATGAGCCTTAGGGTCACTGCGAATCTCACGCGGGTGTGAGTATGATCGGCGCGACGACTGCCAATAAATGGAGACTTCAAATGCGCAACGTCGTGAAAGGCATTCTCGCTGTGTCTGTGCTCCTGGTATCGCAGGCAGGTTCTAGCGCCGAAATTTCTGAGGCGTCGCTTCGTGCTGCGGATGCAGAACAGATGCGAATCATCGTAGAAGGCGATGCGAAGGCTCAGAGTGAGTTCATGCATCCAAACTACATCCTCAACGGGCCGTCCAATCGAGTGTTGAGAAAGGCCGTGCTTGTCGAGATGCTCGCTCACGGAAAAATGGCGAGTGAGCGCTTCGAAAGAACGATCGAGGGCACGGCCATTACCGGCAACATCGGCATCGTCATGGGCAGCGAAATCGTGCGTCCAAGCAAAAATAGCAACTTGGGTCAGAAGTTCGGCGAGCGCGATCTCAGCAGGCGCTTCACCAACGTGTTCATTTTCGAGAACGGTGGGTGGCGGTTCCTCGCTCGGCAAGCCAGCGTCGTTGAATCTCCGGGGAAGTGATCTAGCTTCTGGTCGGGGCTGTAGCGCCATGAAGTACCCGCAACGCAGGGGCAGCACGACAGGAACAAAGGGAGCGCAGTGACCTATGGTGGGAAACAATATTCGGCAGAGCGCACCGTACGGCCGATTGCTGCGGTGGATTTTATCCCTCTGGTTCGTAGGCATGGTCGGCTCGCTCTTGGCTATGAGTCGGCTCCTAAATGAATCGCCTTTCCAGCGACGCAATCTCATGATGTGGGTTCTTGTTATCTGGAGCTCGGTGGTGACGCTGCGCACGGTCGTTCGGTTTTTCAAGAGCAGCCCCGAAGAGCGGGGCGATTAAGGATTGGGCGAGCGCGTGGAAAGTGAGTCGCGCAAGTGGGGCTGCATCAAGCCTCCACCGTGTTTGCAGAACCAGATCGCAAGCCATGAGCCATAGCACACTGATCGTTGCGCCTGTTGTTGATGCCGAACGGGTCGCTGCGATGACTAATCTCGAAAACGAAAAATATCCTCACTTCCATTGCGGGAATTTGGATGCGGGCATCTTTGGGCAAGTGTTTTGGCAGGCCCTTGGCGGCGAGCATCGAGTGGACGCATCCTCGCGCATTGAGATCGTGCACTCTTGTTCTACTGATGCCGGTTCTGTCATCGTGCATGCGATTCCCCGGTTGCTTTCCGAGCGGTACGCTCGATTGACTAATGCAGAGATCGACGAGTTAGCCTCGAGCTGGTCGGAGGCTGACGGCTACATACGCATCCCTCGATCATCAGAGTTCAATGGACGCGTCATGAGAGAAATCGCCTGTCTCGCAAGACTCGCCCTGGAAAGAAACCAAGCGATCTTGGTTCGCACCTGTTTCCGTCGGTCATAGAGAACTGCATTCGAGCGAGTGTCCATGGCGACCCTGAATTCGGGTGAACGATCTGCGGCTGAGGTCTGGAGGCAGACACGGATTCCAGTCGTCTATCGCCGCGGCGGCAGCAACCCGCTGATGATTCGCATCCCATTTGCGCCAAACAATCGCGCTTGGCTCAGGGGTGATCGCCAACGTAAACCGCAGTGGAACGAGCGATTCAAGTGTTGGGAAACTCCGAAGTCGTGGTTCGATTCGGTCATTGCGCAGTGCATATATCGATATGGCCGGTGTTACGCGATCCAACCGTATAAGGCCCATGAGAAATGCGCTCCAGCGTGCTGGAACGCCTCGGGTTACGAATGCGAATGTTCCTGCCTTGGTGCGAACCACGGCGCTCAATCCCCGTCGGCCAAATGGCGCGTTGTTTCGGATACGTTTGCGATTCGCTGGCACAGGACTGAACTGGCGTGTCGTCTGATCACAAGCACGGATGCGTTGGCGGCAAATGTGGTTCCAAATGGATGAGCGCATGGTTACACCAACGCGATTGACGCTCGTAAGATAGATCGGCCTCTGTGAATCTCTCCCGTCGCGACTTCCTCAACGGCGCGGCACTGACCATCGGTGCCGGGCTCGCGCCTGTCGAGCAGCTTATTGCATCGACATCGTCCGACACTCACCGCAGCTCATTTCTCGGCAGTACCGATGCTTCGTATCGCGTGGCGCACGCACTGCGCGATGGCGCTTCCTTCAGTGTCAAAGGATTGTCCAGCGAAGGAGAAGTTGATCTAGTTGTAGTCGGCGCCGGAATTAGCGGCCTTGCGGCGGCGTACTACTTCCGAGTGGCCTATCCGCATTCTCGTATCCTCATCCTCGACAACAACGAAGACTTCGGTGGTCACGCCCGTCGTTGCGAGATGCATGTGGACGGTCGCTTGATTCTTGGGTACGGCGGCAGCGAGTCGATTCAATCGCCGCGAGGCATTTGGAGCGAAAGCGCTCTTGCGCTTTTGCGCGATCTCGGGGTTGACCTGGCGCAATTCGAAGCGGCGTTCGATCGCGATCTCTATCCCAACTTAGGTCTCTCGCGCGGCGTGCTCTTCAAACGAGAGCACTTCGGTGTGGACAAGCTTGTTACTGGCGATCCGACTCGAATGGTCGATGACGACATCGCGCCGAATCGCATGAATGCTCGCGATGCCAAAGAGTTCATTTCGGATTTCCCACTCAGCGCAAACGATCGCGAGGGCCGGATCGCGCTCTATGAAGAAATCCGCGACGTTTTACCAGGCGGCTCCGCGAAGGACAAAGCGGCGCAACTTTCGAAGATTAGCTATAGAGATTTCCTCACTCGCTATTGGGGACTCAGCGATCGCGCCGCCGATACGTTTCAGAAGCGCCCGCATGATTTCTTTGCGCTCGGCATCGATGCAATCGCCGCCATCGATGCTGCGAGCACTGGATATCCTGGATTCCAAGGATTGGGACTGAAGATGAGCGAGGAAGAGAATCGATTGAAGGCTGCGCGGCAGCCAATCGGCCGCATTACGATAGCGAACTCAGATTCGGCCGGCGCCGCTTACGCACATGCGGCGATCGATGAAGCTCGTCGTGCGGTTGATGAACTTCGCGGGATTGTGTGAAGCGCGAGCAACTGCGAAACGTTGTCAGCGACTCGTGGCTGCTAACTGCAAACGCTGAACCGTCAACCGGGCACTCACTCTGGCCCCCTCTCCCCGGCCCTCCCCCGCGAGGCATAGGTATCTACACATCTCCCTCTCGGTGTTTGAGGTATTCGGGGAAGGCGGTTCGGGCGAGAGCTTTGAGCTCATCGTGGGAGTGATGTTCCAGGAGCTCTAGCGTTGCGAACAGCTGATACAGACCAGCCAACAAGGCCGGAGCGGTGATCGGCTGCGTGCGTTTCATTTGCCTTCCCGACAATCGCACCAGGAATTTGGCGGTGCTGTGTGCTTCAGTATCGCTGTTGCTCTGTCGCATTAGGGTCCAGGCCAAAGCGCAGGCGTGGCTCGCAATGAGCAGGCGTTTGAGAATCGCCAGCCCCGTCTCTTGCTCCCAGCTCTCCACTTGATGACCTGCGCTTTTGAGCAGCTTGAAGTACGACTCGATCCGCCAGCGCCAGTAGTACCACAGCGCCACACGCTCATCTGCCACCTTCGATTCCACATTGCTCAGCAAATACCACAACGCCAGCACCTTGCCTTGCGCATCACGAATGCTGCTGACGATCAATCGCACCGACAGGGCAATACCGGGCACCGGCGCGAGGCGTTGACCGCGATCGTCTAGTTGCTTGGGCTTGGCCGCTCGCGTCATTCTGACCACGCTTGAGGCGATCCACTGCTGAGCGGGGCGTCCTTGATGTTCAACCTCGCGAACAAACTCAAAGTGCAATTGCTCGGCAATCACCTTCAAGGATCGCTGCTCGCCCGCATGCTCCACCAGGCGGCTGTCTTTGGCGCGAATCAACCAGCGCTGCTCTGCGGCACTCCACTGCCGCAAGTGCGCGACCGAATCAGCTTCTCGATCCACAATATGCACCAGTGGCTTATCCCACTCTTGCCCCTCAAGCCATCCCATCCGATCACCCAACTCTTCAAGATGCGGGCGTTTGAGGGTACTGGCTGAGTACGTGCTCCACACCCCGCGCTGGGTATGCAGGTTCTGAACCACTGCTCCCAGCGGATCGCCCTGCGTGTCGTTGAGCAACACCGTACTTTGCAGCTCATAGCCCACATCGCACTCGTGCGTCATTTGCACTCGATCGGCTTTGCTGCGATGAGTGCGGTAGTTCAAGCGCGACCAATCGTGAACGGCCAACGCATACTCACTGCAACTGTCTGCCACCGCCCTGCGTGCACCGGCCAGCACCGGCTCCATCAGCACCTGCGGCGTGGTTCGCTCATTCTCTAAAAAGCGCCACAGCCCCTGAGTGTGCGCAAAGGCACTGGACTGCAGCGGCAACGCCTTGATCCCCGCCGCTCGCTCGCTCACGGCATTACTGTGCGAAGCCACCAACTGCCAATACCGCCGCGATAATCGCGGCTCCAAATCCAACTCGAACTGCTCATGTGCATGCCGCAAGCTTGTACCCCAGATGCGGCTGACTTGTGTAGATACTCATGCCCGCGAGGGGGGAGGGAGCTCATCGTTGGTGTCGCTAGCGCTCCTGATTGCGAAGCGATCCATGATTTATCTCAGTTCTGACCTGCCGCCAGGCATTCCTGATTACAGAGTGATCCTTCCTGACGGAAGTCCTTCCTGATCGTGAAGCGATCCGTCGTCCACTCTTGTTCTGACCCGCCGCGAGGCTCTCCCGATCACGAAGTGATCCTTCACGACGTCAGTCCTTCCCGATTGCGAAGCAATCCTACCCGAAGGTTTCAGAACCTATCTCAGAATCCCTTGTGGCCGCGACGGAGACGGCCACATTTGATTGACTTGGGTTCAGGATTAGGCGCGACGACCGCCCCACGTCGATGTACTTGGCCTTGCGTACTCAAGTGGAGGAGTCCCACGGGGATTTCGTTCGGTCACAACAACGTCATGAGCCCACTCAATCAAATGTGGCCGTCCCGTCCCATACAATGATCAATAACTTACACGGGTTGCCGCTCGGATGGCCGGCGAGAAACGATCGCGTCTTGCCCGAAGTCCCGCTTCGAGCTGCGCCACGATCGTTTCTCGTCGATCCATCAGAGCGACAACGCGGC
>JAEWBG010000022.1 GCA_023391335.1 Pseudomonadota bacterium
CGCGAAGGCAGGAGCCGAGAGTGGCGGCCGCACACGGATGTGCCAATGCCGCGAAGGCAGGAGCCGAGAGTGGCGGCCGCACATGGATGTGCCAATGCCGCGAAGGCAGGAGCCGAGAGTGGCGGCCGCACATGGATGTGCCAGTGCCGCGAAGGCAGGGACGCCGAGAGCGGCCGAACCCTGCCGCACATGGATGTGCCAATGCCGCGAAAGGCAGGACGCCGAGAGCGGCCGAACCCCGAACCCCGAACCCCGAACCCTTCTGCGCTAATGCCGCGGAACCCAGGATGTCCGGGCGGCTAACCACCAACCGTTCCCGTGCGTTATCCACCATTGCAGTGAAACGCTGGACAGCCGTAGGCTCGCGCGAAATCTAAGAATCGCGATTCCAGAACTTTTGTTCGAGTTGCGGAGTCGTAGCGTCACCTTTCGAGAAACCGAGCCCAACATGAAAGTACGTTCATTGTCTTGTGCCGTTGCAGCTGTTCTCCTGATCGCGGGTTGTGCACACGAGCCTGTGGCTTCGAAAGAACCCGTTGCCTCGACCGCCGCTCCGGAAGCGCCCGTCCGCAGCTCAGGCATCGTCACCGAAAACATCGACAAGGCGGTCCGTCCGCAAGATGACTTCTATCGCTTCGTCAACGGTCAGTGGTTGGCGAAAACGCCGATTCCGCCGGATCGTTCGAACTACGGGACCTTCACGCTGTTGCAGGAGGCTGCCGAGCGGGATCTGCGCTCGATTCTCGAAGAGGCCGCTGCGCAGCCGAACAAAGTTGCCGGGTCCGACTCGCAAAAGATTGGCGATTACTACGCAAGCTTCATGGATGAAGCGAAAGTCGAATCTTTGGGCCTGAAACCTCTCGCAGCCGAACTCGCTCGCGTTGATCGCATTGGCTCGAAGAAAGAGTTGGCGCAATACATCGGCTACGGCGAGCGCGCGTTCATTGGGCACCCGTTCGCGTACTTCGTATCGATCGACGAGAAGAACTCAACCCAATACACGAGCGTGCTGTATCAGTCCGGGCTCAGCATGCCCGATCGCGACTACTACCTCTCCGATAAGGAAGAGATGAAGAAAATTCGCGAGAAGTATCGGCAGTACGTTGCCGATCTGCTGGCAGCCGCTGGAACGCCGAATGCCAAAGCGGCGGCCGAGAAAGTCGTGCGTCTCGAGACGCAACTCGCGCAGGCGCAATGGACGAAGGTTCAGAACCGCGATGCCGAGAAGACGTACAACATGTACGACATGGCGGGATTGCAGAAGTTGATGCCGCACCTCGACTGGTCTGCGTTCATGGCGGGTGCGCAGATTCCGCCGGACAAAGTCGAAGGCATGGTCGTATCACAACCCAGCTTTTTCGAGGGGCTTGACAAGCTGATTGCGAACACGCCGGTCGCGGATTGGCGTGCCTACTTCCGCTATAAGGTGCTCGATACGTATGCGCCGGATTTGCCGGCCAAGTTCGTGCAGCTCAGCTTCGATTTCCACGAGCGCACGATGAGCGGTATCGAAGAGATGAAGCCGCGTTGGAAGCGCGGCGTCGATACGGTCGAAAACGCTATCGGTGAACTGGCAGGCAAGGTCTACGTCAAGGAACACTTCACGCCCGAAGCGAAGCGCCGTATCGACGAACTCGTGTCTAACTTGAAGGTGGCGTACTCGCAGGGCATCGACGATCTGCAGTGGATGTCGCCGGCAACGAAACAGAAGGCCCACGCGAAACTCGCGCTGTTCACGACCAAGATCGGCTATCCAGACAAATGGCGCGATTGGTCGAAGCTGGAAGTGCGTCCTGACGATTTGATCGGCAATGAGCTGCGCGCTGCGGCCGTGATCTTCGATCGCAACATCGACAAGCTGGGCGGACCGATCGACAAGACCGAATGGTTCATGACGCCGCAGACGGTGAACGCGTACTACAACCCACCCTCGAACGAGATCGTGTTCCCCGCCGCGATCCTGCAACCGCCGTTCTTCCAGGTGGATGCGGACGATGCGATCAACTACGGCGCGATCGGCGGCGTGATCGGCCACGAGATCAGCCATGGCTTCGACGATCAAGGTCGCCGCTACGATGGCCACGGGAATTTGAACGATTGGTGGGCGCCCTCGGACAACGAGGAATTCACGAAGCGCGCGCAAGCACTCGGTGCGCAATACAGCGCGTTGAGTCCGTTGCCGGGATTGCATGTGAATGGCGATTTGACGATGGGCGAAAACATTGCCGATCTCGCCGGCATCAGCATGGCGTATCGCGCTTACAAACTTTCACTAGGCGGCAAACCCGCGCCTGTTATCGATGGCTTCACGGGCGATCAGCGGTTCTTCATCGGCTGGGCTCAAGGCTGGGCGCGCAAATATCGCGATGACGAAATGCGCAAACGCCTGCTCACGGATCCGCATAGCCCGAGCGAATATCGCACCAATGCAGTCGTGATGAATGTTCCGCAGTTCTTCGATGCGTTCCAGATCAAACCTGAAGACAAGATGTGGCGCGCGCCGGAGGAGAGGGTGACGATTTGGTAAGAGAGAAGAGGCAAGCCGACTGCGTCGGCAAGCAAGCCTAACGGCAGGGAAGCCACTGGCAAGGAAGCCTGACGGCAAGCCACAACAGAATGGAATGGGAATGACGGAGGGCGAGCCTGACGGCAGGGAAGCCATTGGCAAGGAAGCCTAACGGCAAGCCAGAATAAAACGCGGAGAGAAGGGGAATACAGCGACACTCAATCTTTCCGTTCGCCCTGAGCGGGTCTAAGGGCGTGGTTCGACAAGCTCACCACGAACGCATGTAGAGTTCTGAATCTGGCTTGCCAGTGGCTTGCCTGCTACGAAGTAGCTTCCCTGCCAGCGGCTACCTTGCCGCAAAGCGGCTGCCCTTCCTCTTATGATCGCCCTCCGAGGTCAGCGGAACCCTGACTTCCATCTTGAAGTTGTGTCAGTCTGACCGCACATCGCGGTCAGTGCGTCATTCGGAGAGGGCACATGCACAAGTGGCGAATTGCGTTCATCGTCTTATTGGCCGGCTTCTTTGGCGGTTGCGGGTACAACAAGCTTCAGACCCAAGACGAACAGGTGAAGTCGGCGTGGTCTGAGGTGTTGAATCAGTATCAGCGCCGTGCAGATCTAGTTCCGAACCTGGTGAACACCGTCAAGGGTGCAGTGCAGGCAGAGAAGGACATTCTCGACAGCGTGGTTTCCGCACGTGCGAAGGCGACATCGATCCAAGCCACGCCCGAACTCATCAATAATCCTCAAGCATTTCAACAATGGCAGGCCGCGCAGGGCGAGCTGAGTCAGGCGCTGTCACGATTGATGGTCGTGGTCGAGCGCTATCCGGATCTCAAATCGATTTCCGGCTTCGACGATCTGCGTGCTCAGCTCGAAGGCACCGAAAATCGCATCGCGGTCGCTCGCAAGCGCTACATCGATGCCGTGCAGGAATACAACGTGACGGTGCGTGCGTTTCCCACCAACTTGACAGCGAAGATGTTTGGCCTGCCGCTGCGGCCGAACTTCAGTGTGGAAAACGAGGCGACGATTTCCCGGCCGCCGCAGGTGGACTTCAATACGCCAGCGCCTGCGTCCAAAGCGCCGCCGGTTGAATCGAACGGGTGATGATCGGCTCGCTCCGACCCCCGTCTATGGCAATGCGGTCCACGCTGCTCGCCGTGCTGCTATGCGCGGCCCGCTTCGCGTTTGGAGCGGACCTCGCTCCCGTGCCGCAGTTGCAGTCGCCTGTCACCGATCTGACGAGCACGCTCTCTGCGAGCGAACGCGATCAGCTCGATCAACGCTTGCGTCAGTTCGAAACGCAAAAAGGCACGCAGATTGCGGTGCTGATCGTTGCGACGACTCAACCCGAAACAATCGGGCAGTACTCGATGCGAGTCGTCGAAGCTGCGAAGCTCGGTCGCCGCAAGATTGACGATGGCATTTTGCTGTTGGTGGCACGCGATGATCGTGCGGTTCGCATCGAAGTCGGCTATGGATTGGAAGGCGCCGTGCCGGACGTGATGGCGAATCGCATCATTCAGCAGGTGATCGTGCCACGCTTTCGTGCGAGCGATTACTACGGCGGCATCAACGAAGCGGTCACACGCTTGATCGCACTCGTGCAAGGCGAACCGCTGCCAGAACCTGAGCGCAAACCCGCGATGCCGTCCGGCGAAGGCATCGGTTCGTTCTTGCCGATCTTGCTGATGCTCGTCTTCGTCGGAGGCGCCGTGTTGCGACGAGTGTTCGGTTCGTTCGGCGGCGCGGCGGTGACCGGCGGGATCGCAGGCGCGATCGCGTGGTTGCTCACGAGCATCACCGTCATCGCGCTCGGGGCTGCAGTCCTCGCATTCATCTTCACTCAACTTGGCGGAGGCGGTGGAGGCGGAGGTTGGAGCAGCCGCGGTCGCAGATGGGGCGGCGGCTTCGGCGGCTGGGGTGGAGGTGGATTCGGCGGCGGAGGCTTCAGCGGTGGCGGAGGGTGGAGCGGCGGTGGTGGAAGTTTCGGAGGCGGCGGCGCATCGGGCCGCTGGTAGTCATGTCCTTCAACCGCGCACTCAAACATCTCGCGAGCACGCCACTGGCGGTTCGACGCGTGTTCACTCCGCAAGTGCTCAAGCAAATCGAAGCGGAAGTCGCAGCCAGCGAAGCGAGGCATGGCGGTGAAATCCGCTTTGCTGTCGAGGGCAACTTGAGTGGGCCGGAAGTGTTACGCGGCGTGACGCCACGAATGCGCTCACTGCACGTGTTTTCGCACTTGCGGGTGTGGGACACGGAGCAGAACAACGGTGTGTTGATCTACGTCCTGTGGGCCGACCGCGATGTCGAAATCGTTGCAGATCGCGGTTTCAACGGACGGGTCAGCGACCAGCAGTGGGCCGAAGTCTGCAAAAAAATGGAGCACCATTTCGTGCATGGCGACGTCGTCAATGCAGTGCTCACGGGCATACGCGAAGCCGGTGCGTTAATTGCAGCGCATTTCCCCGCGACGGATCGCAACGAACAGCCCGATCATCCAGTCATCCTGTAGTCATTTCGCCACGCGTAGAATTGCGCAGCCGATCCGTCATAATCCCCGCATGCAAACTCGATTCAGATCCTTCCCGCTCATCGCGGGCTTCATGGCCACGGTTTTGTTGAGCGGCTGCCAAACTCTCGGTCATCGCGAAGAGAAGGCTCCCGAGCCGCCGCCTCCTCCTCCGATTCAATCGCCTGTCGCCACGCATGCATTCACGCTCGCACCCGATGACGATGTGATCGGCGAGTTGCAGGTCACCACGGTTCAAGGCGAGGACACGCTGCCGGACATCGCGCGTCGCTTCAATCTCGGTTACGAAGAAATCGTGCGCGCGAATCCTGGCATCGATCCATGGCTGCCGGGCGCCGGACGAGAAATCGTACTGCCGACCCAGTTCGTATTGCCCAAGGCACCGCGCGAGGGCCTCGTCATCAACCTGGCCCAACTTCGCGTGTACTACTTTCCCAAAGTGGCGAAAGGCGAGCCGCAGCCCGTGATCACGCACCCAATCGGCATCGGCAAGGTGGGTTGGTCGACACCGGAGGGCACCACGAAGATTACAGGTAAGCGCAAGAACCCGACCTGGTTCCCGCCTGCATCAGTGCGCAAGGAGCATCGCGAAGCCGGCGATCCACTGCCAGCGAAAGTGCCGCCTGGTCCGGACAATCCGCTGGGCGCGCACATGATGACGCTCGGCTGGCCGAGCTATCTGATTCACGGGACGAATAAGCCCTATGGCGTGGGCCTGCGCTCCAGCCACGGCTGCATCCGTTTCTATCCGGAAGACATCGCGCAACTATTCGATGCGATTCCGGTCGGCACCAAGGTCACGGTCGTGAATCAGCCATTTGTGTTCGGTTGGCATGATGACTCGCTGTACGCGCAAGTGTTTCCAAAATTGGAAGATGACGATCGCGAACATCCGCAAGCGGCTCAGCAATTACTGAACGTCGCGATTTCCGATGACATGTGGAAGCGCGTGCAAGAGCACAATGCGACGGTCGATCTCGACATCGTCAACTCGCTCGTCAGCGATCGTCGCGGCATTGCCCTGCCGATATCGCACGGCAAGTTGACGTTGGATGAATTCGTCGCGACCGCTCGCCACGTCGAAAACAAGGTGCCCGAAGGCGCCACTTGGGACGGTAGCGAGCAGACGTTGTTCACCGCTGAGGAATTCGAAGCTGCGAAGACGGGAACGATCCTGCCGAAGAAGCCCGCGCCCGCGAAGCAAACGAAGAAGACTCGCGCGGCTGCGAAGAGCGTTCCGGCGGCGACGGGGAGTGCGCAATGAGAAAAGTGATGGAGTGAGCGAGTGATGGAGTGAACAGTGGAGGGCTGTGCATCGCGCAGCTCGTGGTTCTGGTCATCACGTCATCACTTCATCACTTCATCACTTCATCACCTCATCACGGCGGCACGGAACCGGCCGGCACGGCCAGTCGTACTGAATCTGCCTAACAATATCCACGGGGAACGCGCTCATGCGATGGCAAGGCCGGCAAGGTAGTTCCAATATCGAAGATCGCCGCGGCATTCGCCTAAAAGGCGCGGGTGGCGTCGGTCTCGGCGGCATCATCCTAGCGTTGGTCGTCATGTACTTCGGAGGCGATCCATCCGTCGTCTTGCAGGGATTGCAGCAGCAAGGAACGCCACAAGAAGAACAGGTGCCCTATCAAGAGACGCCGCAAGAGGCACACATGCGCGAGTTCGTATCGGTGGTGCTTGCGGACACCGAAACCGCATGGACGCAAATCTTCGCCGAGCAAGGCCGCACTTACGAGAAGCCAACGCTCGTGTTGTTCCGCGACGCGGTGCAATCAGCGTGTGGAACTGCGAGTACCGCAGTCGGTCCGTTCTATTGTCCGGGCGACCACATGGTCTATCTCGACCTCACGTTCTATGATGAGCTGACAAATCGCTTCGGTGCTCCCGGCGATTTCGCGCAAGCGTATGTCGTCGCGCATGAGGTCGGTCATCACGTGCAGACGTTGCTCGGCATCTCGGAGCGCAACATGCAGGCGCGCCAGCGCGCAAGCGAGAGCGAAGCCAATGCGCTTTCTGTGCGTCAGGAACTCCAGGCAGACTGCTTCGCCGGCATCTGGGCGCACAACGCCGATCAGTCCCGTCAGCTACTCGAGTCCGGCGACATCGAAGAAGGACTCAATGCAGCGAGCGCAATCGGCGATGATCGCCTGCAACGCCAAGCTCAGGGCTACGTCAATCCAGATTCCTTCACGCACGGCACGTCAGAGCAGCGCGTGCGTTGGTTCAAGCGTGGCTATCAGAGTGGGACGTTGAAGGATTGCGATACGTTCGGGCCAACTGAGCTTTAAGCGACGGACGACTTCGTCGTCAGGATGGACTCTCGTCAGGATGGATGCCTTCGCATCAGGTAGGCCTGGCGGCAGGACAGCGTAGGTTCTCTCGTCCATCTCGAAATTAGTTGCGCCACCTGACCTGACCCGCGACATCGAGTTCGCTCGCGCTGAGTTCGTCGAATCAGTCTTTCGACCTGTCGATCTTCTCAGAACACACGGTGCTCGAGCCGAGTGGCGGTCTAGCGTTGGTCTGTTTTTGCTCCTCTAACCTGACATTAGTCCGTCCTGACGCGATAGCGTCCCGCCTGACGACAGTCCTACTTGATCGCGAAGCGATCCGTCGTTGACACGCAGGCTACGGGGCGTTCTGCACCGTTCACTTCATCACTACATCACTTCATCACTTCCGCTCTTCGTGCTATTTTCCGCGCCACAATAATTAAGGGGAGGCATGGTGCCCGAGCGATCGCTCGTCGGTATCTCATTCATTAATTCGCCTGAGGCTCAGCAATCGATTGCACGAGCCAGCGCGCAAGCCACTGCTTTCATCGGCCGCACACTGCGCGGTCCGCTCAATCACCCTGTTCGCGTCCGCAGCTTCGCTGATTTTCAACAAGTGTTCGGTGGCCTGTGGCAGCCGAGCCCGCTCTCATACGCAGTCGAGCAATTCTTCGAGCAAGGCGGCCGCGAGGCGATCATCGTCCGCGTTGCGAATGGCGCGGCGCCGACGACGTTGTCGTTGCCATGCGAAGACCGTGTACTGAAGCTCGAGGCTCGCGCACCGGGTACGCGAGAATTCTTGCGAGCATCGGTCGACTACGATCACGTGCCTGCGGACGATCGCGAGCGCTTCAATTTGGTCGTGCAGCGAGTACGCTCGCCCGGATCCGAGCGCGTTGAGCTGCAAGAGACATTTCGTTCGCTTTCCATCGATCCCGAATCGCCGCGATTCGTCAGCATCGTCCTGCTCGAGTCTGAGCTGGTTCGAGTGAAAGGCGAGGTTCCACGGGTTCGGCCTAACAGGACGGCTGCTCGCGGTGCGACGATTGGTTATGTGAACTCAAATCCCGATGGCGATGATGGGCGTGCGATCACTGACTACGACGTCATCGGCTCCAAGCCACGGAAGACCGGTCTGTCCGCGCTCGATTCAATCAGCGACATCGCGTTCCTTTACATTCCGGCCCTGAGCCGCACGTCGGAAGTCGGCATCAGCACCCTGGTGGCGGCGTCTCAGTACTGCCGCGAGCGGCGAGCAATTTTGATCGTCGATCCGTTGGCTCAATGGAGCACTCCGCGAGAAGTCACCGCCGGACTCAAAGAGCTGGGTTTCTTCAGCGATCACGCGACGATGTTCTTTCCGCGAATCATTGCGATGGACAAGTTGCGCGGCCGCGCCGAAGTCTTCGGTAACGGAGGGGCAGTCGCTGGGCTTCTCTCGCGTACCGGCGATGCTGCTTCTGCCGCGCTCTCACCATGGGACATCGAGCCGCTGTTGCGAGCCGGCGCGAAGCTTGCGAGCGACATTGCGTCGGCAGATCGCTGGGCGCTTGCCGCTCATGGCGTGAACGTGCTGCAAACAGTTCGCAGCCCCGATCGCAATCGACCGGCCTTGCGAACCCTCGCATGCGGTGCCAGCACTTCGGCGGATGGTTCCTATCTTTCGCAGCAGCGCTTCGTACTGTACGTCTTGAATGCGATCGCGAATGGGACGCGCTGGTGTGCAGCCTCACCGCGAGATCGACATGTCTGGCAGCGCGTCGCGAAACAAGCGCGCGCATTCCTTGAAGAGCTTCGCATCAATGGCGCGTTCTCTATGGTCGAGCAGGCGCAAGCGTATTGGGTGATCTGCGACATTCGCCTGAATGTGCCGACCGATGCGGCTCTCACGCTGAAATTGTTGGTGCAGTTTGCGGCCCGGCGTGCAGGGCAATATCACAGCTATCTCATCGAGCACTCGCCGATGGCAACCAACGTGAAGCCAGTCGTCGTGAATCGCATCGAAGCCGAACTCGTCGTCTCGGATGAGCTCAAGCAAGAAATCACGATCAAGCTCACCGATGAAGAGGCGTCGTCTGCGATTGGGATGAGCGCGTGAGAAGAAGTGACTAGTGACTAGTGACTAGCGGATAGGACGGAACGGCCGCTCTCGGCGTCCTGCCTTCGCGGCATTAGCACGTCCATGTGCGGCAGGGAACGGGGAACGGCGCTCTCGGCGTCCGGCCTTTCGCGGCATTAGCACTCGATGTGCGGCAGGGTTCGTGGATCGGGGATCGTGAGTCGGGATTGATCTTGCTGCCAACTCACAACGGTCAACCGACAACTGGGCAACGGCCGCTCTCGGGAGCAATCTACAGATCTGGCCTGCGCGAAGCGCTTGCCTCTTTAAGAACGTCACGCCCGCGCCTTCGCAAGCAGTTCCGTGATTGCATCGAAAGGTGCAGGTTTGACGAGATGCGCATCGAAGCCTGCATCAGATGCGCGTTTTTGATCTTCGGGCTGCCCATAGCCGGTCAACGCGATGAGTAGTGTGTCATTCAAGTTCGGGTTGGCACGCAATCGTCGAGCTAGCGCGTAGCCATCCATATCGGGTAAGCCGATATCGACCAGCGCGGCGTCGGGCGTCCATTCGCTCGCCATGTTCAATGCACCTTGAGCCGTGTATGTCGTTCGCACTTCGTGCGAGTCCATTTGCAACACCATGGCCAGGGATTCGGCTGCATCCTTGTTGTCGTCGACGATAAGAACGCGCTTGCTGAGGAGGGTGGGTTGTACGGCTTCTTTCACGCACGCCGATTCAGGGATGGCCAATGGCAACGAGATCTTGAACGTGGACCCGGCACCGATTCCCGCACTTTCGCCGGTCACAGACCCGCCATGCATGTTGATGAGCTGCTTCACCACCGACAAGCCGATACCGAGGCCGCCTTGAGACCGATCCAAAGTGCGATCGCTTTGTACGAACAGATCGAACACATGGGGCAGGAGATCAGGCGGGATGCCAGTGCCGTTATCCGTCACCGAGATTTCAGCCGTGTCGTCCGCTCGGCGCAGCTCCACTCGCAAGGTGCCGCCTGCGTCCGTGTACTTGATGGCATTCGTCAGCAGGTTGACAACGCATTGCTGCAAGCGAGCTGCATCGCCGTTCACGATCAACGATTCGATTCCAGTTACGATCGACAGTTGATGGTTGCGATCGCGCACCAACGGCTCGACCGCTTCGATTGCGGCGGCGATTACATCGTTGAGATCGACGGGCTTGTGCTCCAGCTCGATTCGGCCTCGTGTAATGCGCGATACGTCGAGTAGATCGTCGACCATGCGCGTCATCTGCTTGACCTGCCGATTGACGATCTGCACGGCGTGTTGGGCGCGGCTGTCGTTCGTTAGCAGTCGTGCCAGCAACTCGCCGGAGTTCCTGATCGGCGCGAGCGGATTGCGCAGTTCGTGTGCGAGCATCGCTAGGAATTCGTCCTTGCGGCGATCGGCGTCGATCAATGCGTGCTCCATCTGCTTGCGCGCGGTGATGTCGAAAGAGATGCCGCTCACCTTGGTGGCTTCCCCGCGTTCGTTACAAATCACTCGCGCTCTGACTTCAATCCAGCGAGTCTGGCCATCGTTGGGCCGAATGACCCGGATCTCGTCGGTGAACTCTCCGCGCGCTTGGATGGCTTCTTCCATCGCTCTGCGATGGCGAACTGTGTCGTCCGGATGAATGATCGAATAGCCTTGGCCCAAGTCGCGAGGTGCGCTCCCCAACACGTCGCCGGCGTTCGCCGAAAGATGCATCTCCTGCGTGGGCACATCCAATTGCCACGTGAACATCATCGCCCGAGCCAGGCCGAGTCGCAGTTGTTCCTCGTTCACGCGCCGCAAGCGATCCATTTCGATCATCGCTTCCACTCGTGCGAGCAACTCGCGGGCAGTGAAGGGTTTGACGAGATAGTCGTCAGCTCCTGCCTGCAAGCCTTCGACGCGTGCTTCTTCTCCCGCGCGCGCGGACAGCAGGATCAGCGGCACTGTGCGAAGGTTGTCATCTTTGCGAATTGCCGCGAGCAATCCGAAACCATCCAACTTCGGCATCATCACATCGGACAGAACCAGGGCCGGGGGTTGCCGACGGATGGCCGCGAGCGCTTCTTCGCCATTCGATACTGCCTCGACTTCGAATCGAGGTTGCAACAGACCGCGCAGATACTCGCGCATATCGCCGTTGTCATCCGCAAGTACGACCCGCGCCCCATGTGTCGTGCGATACCTGCTGCCGACGAGCGGCGGATCGGCTTCGGCAGTGACCAATGCGTCAGTCACTTCTATGTTCTCATCGGGCATCCATCGCAACGCTTCTTGCACGAACAATTCGGATTGACGTGAGGCCGAGGTCGGTTCGCGCGACTGAATGACTCTTTCCGCCGGCAGATGCGACTTGCCAAGCGGAATGCGGACGGTGAATTGGCTGCCCTTGCCAAGCGAGCTCTGCGCTGCGACGGTCCCGCCGTGCAGCTTGACCAGCTCACTCACCAGGGCCAACCCGATTCCACTGCCTTCGTGCGTGCGCCCGTGCGCACCTTCGACTCGATGGAAGCGCTCGAACAGTTTCGGCACGTCATCGACAGGGATACCCGTGCCGGTGTCTTCGACGACGAGGACGGCCTCATCTCGCTGCGTGCGCAACGAAACGCTCACACTGCCTTCCATCGTGTACTTCAGGGCATTGGAGAGCAGGTTGAGAACGATCTTCTCCCACATGTCGCGATCGACGAATGCCGCCTCCGGGAGCGGTTCGCATTCCACGCGATATTCGAGCCCGCCTTTTTCCATGGCAGAGCGGAAGGTACTCGCTAGCTCGGTCGTGAGCGCCGCGAGATCCGTCTGCCGATAGGTCGCAAGATGTCGTCCGGCTTCGATGCGCGAAAACTCGAGGAGCGAGTTCACGAGTTTGGATAACCGCAAGGCGTTTCTATGCATCATCGTGAGATGTTCGCGATGACGCGCTTCGAGAGAGCCATCGCTCAGCACGTCGTGAAGCGGTCCCATCATCAGCGTCAAAGGCGTGCGGAACTCATGGCTTACATTTGAGAAGAAGGCGGTCTTGGCTCGATCGAGTTGCGCCAACATTTCTGCGCGCTTTTGCTGCTCTTCGACGTAGCGAGCGTTCTGAATGGCGGCTGACGTGTGACCGGCAACCAATTCGAAGAACGTCTGATACTCGCCATCCAATCTTCGCGTCGGATTGATGCCGGCGATCAGCACGCCGATTGCCGTATCGGATCCGGGGCTTTGCAGCGGCAGGCCGATCGCTTCCACGACGCGGCGACCTGCCGGGCCGGTCGGAATCCCTGGAAGATTCTCGAGGGAGATCGTCCTAGCGGCCTTTCGATCTATGACATCGGCAATGTGCCAACGATCTGCAGGCGCATGCGAGAGCGAAACGCTCGTTGGAGCGAGGGCATCGGATGCAAGTCCCACTGAGGCAGCTAGTGTTGCGTTCTGCGCATCGGCGTCGAGCAAGTAGATCAGGCAAAACGGAATGTCCGAAGGGTTCTCGCTGACGATGCGTGCTGCGGCACTGCACGCAGCGGCAACGCTTTTCTCCGCCAGCGCGTTTGCAGCGAGTGCGGATAGCGTCCGCAGACGACGATTGTTCAGAAGCTGTGCGGTGGTTTCGGCGCTGGGACAGAAGAGTCCGGCAACACCGCCGGTCTCGTCGCGGATCGGGCTGTATGAGAAGGAGTAGTAAGTCTCTTCCAGGAAGTCCCCGCGCATCATGAACAGTTGCACGTCATCCACGAACGTCGCTTCGCCACGTTTGAAGACCTTGTCGGCGAGCGGTCCGCACACGTCCCAAATCTCTGCCCACACTTCGGATGCAGGACGGCCCAATGCCCAAGGATGCTTCGCTCGCCCTAGCACCTCGATGTATGCGTCGTTGTAGAGAAAAGTCGCCTGAGGCCCCCATCCGATCCACATCGGATGTTTCGAGTTGAGGATGAGGCTGACGGAGGTCTTGAGACTCTGAGGCCAGGTGCTGGGATGTCCAAGCGGTGTACGTGTCCAATCGAGCGCGCGCATGTGCGCGGCGAGTTCGCCGCCGCCTGCAAGGAAGTCCAACTGAGTTTCGCCGCTCGCCGCCAGCGCGGATGTCTGCATCGGTAGGCTCGTCTTATGGTTGTGAGCGCAACCGGCTGCAACGCGGCAATCGTGGAAAGGTTCCCTCGCTATTTTGGGGAATATTCGGCTAGCGCCGCTGGTGCTGCCACAGCACTTCTTGACCTGATTCGTGACGTGCGAGAACGCGGGCGATGACGAAGAGCAGATCGGAAAGGCGATTTAGATACTGCGGCACTTCGGTTGCGATCGACTCGCTTTGCGACAGCTGCCAGGTCGCCCGTTCAGCTCGACGCGTGATCGCACGCGCGAGGTGGCAGGCCGATGCAGCCGTCCCTCCGCCGGGGAGAATAAATTCCTTGAGTGGCGGCAGCGGATCGTTGAAACGATCGAGGCATTGCTCGAGCCGCTGGATGTATTCCGCCGTGATCGTTCGGTAGCCGGGCACCGCAAGTTCGCCGCCCAAATCGAAAAGCTCGTGCTGCACTCGCGTCAACACGTTTGCAATGTCTTCGGGGATATTCGGCACAGCCAACACCATGCCTACCGCGCTGTTGGCCTCGTCGACCGCCCCGTACGCTTCAATTCGCGGATGGGTCTTCGGCACACGCTGCCCATCGCCGAGCCCCGTCGTGCCGTCATCGCCCGTGCGCGTATAGATCTTGCTGAGTCGGTTACCCATGAGGCGTGTGAGCTCGGGAATGAGTGTGGGGTGTGGAGTATGTGGTGGAGCCTGAAGTGTGGAGCGTGACGTGTGAGGGAAGGTGCGCGCGTCAGAACTTACACCCTACACTCATACACGTCACACGCGTGCGATCAATTTGATACGCGAGTTCTGGCCAGAAACCGTGCCATCGTCCACCCATACACGCTTGCACCTGCTCCGGCCGTGTACAGCGCAGTGCTCGCGAAGAAGCGTGGTAGGTACACGATCACAGCGTTTGCGAATTGCAGCGCCGGCATGTGCTCGAAGTAACCTCCGAGGGCATAGAAGCTTGCATTCGAGATGATGAAAGCACCGATCACGCCGATGGCCAATGCCAAGCTGGTTTTGCCAATTGATTGCCACGTCCATGCAAACGACAGGCTCGCCCAGCGACCGCTTGCCCACAACATCAAATACGTCGGCACCAAGAACACGTAAGCCGGCGTGACGCAGTAACTTGAAACGCCACCGCGCAATGCGATGTAGTCGATGATGCCAGCATTGACGATCAACCAGAGCGCGGAACGTACGCGCGAGCTCATCAAGCCGGCGATGAAGAACGCAGCCCAGCTCGCATCGGGCAGATGCACGAATGAAGCGAAGTGATGAGAGCGCGTCGCCCACATCGCGAGAGTAAGGAGCGCCAATCCAAACCGTTCGCTGCGCGAGCGCTTCTCGTTTTGAATGTTCATGACGATCTCCTCACAGCGCGGCAGGGCTGTAGATGAGCGTCACGAAGTACGTGCGCCCCTCTTGGTTGTAAAAGCGCACGGTTCGATATGCGTGATCGAAGGCATTGCCGAGCTTGCCCTGAATCTTCCACTGCTCGTTCGGTGTGTAGTCGAATACTAGATCGACGATGCCGTACCCACCGAGGCGGTGCGTATTCGCGGCGTCGTCGTAGCGCGATCCCTCTGCGGTGAGTCGAGCGCGTGCAGCGAAGGCGCCGAAGTCGCGTGCCACTTCAAAGTGACCGCTCGTGCGCGAGCGCCGCGGCAAGTAGTTGTCCTGTGCGAAACCTGGAGTGCGATTGCGTGGATCGATCCGCGAGAGCCCTGCATCAAGGCTCCACGCTCCGAGGCGAACGTTTGTTTGCGCTTCGAGGCCGCGAACCTGTGCGTTGTTCACATTGTTCGGCGCGCTCAACTGGCTGTCGTAGACGATCAGATCGGACGTGTGCGTGTCGAACGCAACGAGCGACCACGTTGCCAGAGAATGTTCACCTGAGATGCCGAATTCGACGTTGCGTGAGCGCTCCGGATCGAGGTGCGGATTGCTAAATCCGGGGTAGTAGAGGTCGTTGAAGGTCGGCGCACCGAACGCCGTGCCCCAGGCCGCGTGCACAGCGAGTGCGTGCGTGAAATTCCACTTCCATCCAATGCTGCCGGTCGAGTGACCGCCGAATTGCTCATTATCGTCATAGCGCGCCGAAGCCAACAGCCGATGCGCGCCGAGTGCGGTTTGATAAACGGCATACGTGCCGATGTTGTCGCGCGAGGTCTGATCGTACGGCGTGTCGCTGTCCACGCGGTCGTTCAAGTAATCGACACCGACCGTGAGCTGGTGAATGCCGAGAGATAGATCCGACTGCAACGAAGCGTTGCGCTTATCAGTGTTGAAGAACCCAGTGTCGATGCGCGGAGCATCGGTATCTGGATCGTTGAAAAAGTTGTCCTGATTGTCGCGTGCATCGCCAACGAGCAATGAGAGTGCCCACGCATCGCTCGGATGAATGCGACCGCGGACACCGATCACGCGTTCGGTGAAATCGGTTTCGTTCGTGAAGCTGCCGTCGAACTCAGTGGTCCCGGTCGCGTACAGCGCGTTCGCTTCGATCGATGCGTTCTCCCAGCTATAGCCGGTACGCAAGCTCGCGGAGTTGTTGTGATAGCCGTCGCGGTCTGGCTCGTGAGTGAAACAGCCGCCTCCGCCAGTGAAATCCGGATTCAACGGAGCGCCGTCGCACGAGTTGTAACCTTCCGTCTGCACGCGGTTCGCAGACACGTTGAACCAGGAGTGATCGGTACCGAGTCCGAGGGAGCCGCCCGTCTTGTACGTCGAATTAGAGCCGCCGCCTGCCGTAACGGATGAGCCAGCGCCTTTCTTGGTGAAGATCTGAATCACGCCGCCGATCGCATCGGATCCGTAGATGCTGGAACGTGGGCCACGAATGATCTCGATGCGTTCGACCTGATCGATCGGGAGAAACTCGAACGGCGTGGTGCCGCTGGTGGCGGAGCCGACGCGGATTCCGTCCACGAGCACCAGCACTTGTTCAGCATCCGTGCCGCGCAGAAACACATTCGACAATTTGCCCATGCCGCCGGTGTTGGCGACGGAAATGCCGACTTCGCCGCGCATCAAGTCCTGCAGCGACTGAACCGCGCGGTTCTCGATATCCTTGCGCGTGATGAGCGTGACAGATCCGATCACATCGCTGATCGGTTGCTCGATGCGCGTAGCAGTGGAAACGATTTCCTCGGCAGGCTCGGACGGAGCTGCGTTGATCGAGGTGACGAAAACGGAAGCGACAGCGAATGCCGCGCCAAAACGGAAGGCTTTCATTTCATTCTCCCCATGCACGCCCGCATGGCTGTTGATGGAAACAGCACGCGTGAGCTGGCAAGGGAAGAAGGGCAGTGCGGCCCGTCCACCCATCGCCCACCGCGATGCTGGTGCGACCGCCGGTGCGTGTGGCGGTCGTCCGTCAGGCCGGTCTCCGGGCTCTCGAGTGAGCGCAAGCGCTCGTCGACATCACCTTCCCACGTCATGGACGCAGTGGCTGGAAATCCCTGGAGATTTCCGCGATGTCGATTGACTCGAATACCGTTGCGGGGGCAGCGCCGGACTTGTTGCTCTCGCGAGCGACGTACCGGCTTCCCGTTCTCACGTCTTGTGGACGTGGTCACCTATCGGTGCGCGCGAAGGTAGGGAAGGAGAGGACGGGAGTCAAGAGCCGTGAATCGGGGATCGGGGATCGTGAATCGGGGATCGCCCGCTCACGCCGGGGAACGG
>JAEWBG010000033.1 GCA_023391335.1 Pseudomonadota bacterium
GTTCGGGGTTCGGCCGCTCTCGGCTTCCTGCCTTCGCGGCATTAGCACATCCCTGTGCGGCAGGGTTCGGGTACGGACTAGTCACGATCCGCTATCCGCTAGTCACTATCTAGCCATCCAGCCCTTGCCTTCCGTCCGCTTGATCGGCAGAATTCGCGCTCTTTTTTCGGGGCGTTTCCCGCTCCAGAGCAGATTCAGAGAAATTTCCGTGGCAAATATCAAGTCAGCCGAAAAGCGAGCCCGCCAAACCGTCAAGCGCCGTGCGCACAACATGGCTGCGCGCTCTAAGCTGCGTACCGCGATCAAGAGCGTGGTCGGTGCCATCGAGGCAGGCAACAAGGAAGAAGCGGCAGCCAACCTCAAGGCCGCTGTGCCGGTCATCGACTCGATGGTCAACAAGGGCATCATTCACCGCAATAAGGCGTCTCGTCATAAGAGCCACCTGAATGCGCGCCTCAAGGAACTGAGCGCAGGCTGATCGAATCAGCAAGATCAATAAAAAAGCCGGGCATCGCCCGGCTTTTTTGTCTGAGTGGCCGACGGATCGCTTCGCGATTAGGAAAGACTAACGTGAGGTAGGACGCTCAGGCGTCAGGAAGGACTGTCGTCAGGTGCGGGGAAGAAGGCTCGAGCACGTTCTGTCCTGCCGCAAGGCCCTCCTGATCCGAGAGGATCCTTCCTGCTGAAGGCCTACCTGACGACACAGTCGTCCGTCTCGGCATGGGCTCGATCAGTCTTCCGTCGGCCGATCGATCTCCTCGAGCCGCTTCATCACCGCTTGGCAGAGTTCCTCAGTACCCTGACGCGCAAGGCCCGAGATGCGGAAGATGGGGCCTTTGAAGCGCAGTCGTTTGACGATGTCCTTACAGAGTTTTTCTGCCTCATCCGGCGGCAATAAATCCACTTTGTTCAGCACCAGCCAGCGTTCTTTGGTCGCAAGCTCGGGACTGAATTTCTTCAACTCTTGAACGATCGCCTTCGCATCTTTCACGGGATCGGCATCCGGATCGGGCGGCGAGATATCGACCAGGTGCAGCAAGACACGCGTTCGCTGCAAATGCTTGAGGAAGCGAATGCCTAAGCCGGCTCCTTCGGCCGCACCCTCGATCAAGCCAGGGATATCGGCCATCACGAAGCTACGATGGACACCCACGGAAACGACCCCAAGATTGGGGTGCAGGGTCGTAAACGGATAATCGGCCACTTTGGGCTTGGCGGCGGAGACGGCACGGATGAGCGTCGATTTACCTGCATTGGGCAACCCGAGCAGCCCAACATCGGCCATGACCTTCAATTCCAAGCGCAGTTCGCGCTTCTCGCCCGGCAGTCCGGGCATCGCCTTGCGCGGCGTGCGATTCGTGCTCGTCTTGAAGCGGGCATTGCCCCAGCCGCCTTTGCCGCCCTTCGCGACCAGCAACCGCTGACCGGCTTCAGTGACGTCACCCAACTGTTCTTCGGTTTCGACGTCGACGACGACGGTTCCAATCGGAACCGGCACCTCGAGATCCGTCCCGCCTGCGCCTGTGCAGTCCTTGCCTGAACCAGCGGTGCCGCTCGGTGCCTTGAAACTGCGGTGATAGCGAAAGTCGGCGAGCGTGTTGATGCCTTCCTGGCCAACTAGATAGATGTCAGCGCCTTTGCCGCCGTCACCGCCATCCGGACCGCCAAACGGGATGAATTTCTCGCGCCGAAAGCTGACCGCGCCGCGACCGCCGTGGCCGGCTTGCACTTTGATTTCAGCTTCGTCGACGAAACGCATGGGAAAGCGGTTAGCGGTTGGCGGTTAGTGATTAGTAAGAGAAACATCCAGGCGGAGCGACGCTGGTTGCGGCTCTCTGACTAACCGCTAACCGCTGATCACAAACCGCTTCTAATAAAAAAGCCCCGGACGAGCCGGGGCTTTCCAGTCATGGAGATGACTTCGAACTTATTCCGTAACGACACTCACGAACGTGTGCTGTTCGGGGCCTTTCTTGCGGAACGCTACGCGCCCGTCAGCCTTGGCGAACAAAGTGTGATCCGTGCCGATGCCCACGTTCTCACCTGGGCGATACACGGTGCCGCGCTGGCGAACGATGATGTTGCCCGCGATCACCTGCTGGCCGCCGAACTTCTTCAGACCAAGCCGTTTGCTTTCTGAATCGCGACCGTTCTTAGTACTGCCGCCTGCCTTTTTATGTGCCATGACGAATACCCGAAGTAATAAGTGACTTGTGACTAGTGACTGGTCAGACGCTGCGCACTGCCTAGGCGCCGACGATGCTCGTCACTTTGATTTCCGTGTACTGCTGCCGGTGCGTGCCCTGACGCAGGTAGTGCTTACGGCGACGGAATTTCACGATGCGAACCTTGTCGCTCTTGCCGTGGCTCTGCACCGTGGCAACGACTTTGCCGCCGCTCACGAGCGGCGAGCCGATCTTGACCTTGTCGCCCTCACCGACCATCAAAACCTGGTCGAACTCGACGTTGGCGCCAGCGTCAGCAGAGAGCTTTTCCACTCTCAAAACCGAACCCTCGCTCACGCGATACTGCTTACCACCTGTGGAGATTACGGCGAACATGTCTTCAGGAACTCCGATCACCGGGAGGACCCCGGCCGAAAAGGGCGTGAAGTGTAAGGATCGGCGGGTCTGAAGGCAAGGACATCAATAGTGACTAGCGGATAGCGGATCGTGACTAGCAGAACGTCTTCCTACGCCCGTCTAGCTCGACCAGTCAGGCAGCTCAGCTTCGATGCCAAATGTGCGGCTTTTTCTGCTATCCCCTATCCGCCATCCGCTATCCGCTTCATTCTTACGTTAACATTCGCGCCCTGGCCAATTTCCCTTCATTTACATGAGCTTCGAGTCCATCAAAGCGCTGGTCGCCGACGACCTGCGACAGGTCGATTGCGTCGTCCGTCAGCGCCTTGGCAGCGATGTCGTACTGGTTAATCAGGTCGCGGAGTACATCGTCGGTAGCGGCGGCAAACGTCTGCGGCCATTGGTGGTCGTGATCGGCGCGCGGGCTTGTGGATATGCCGGCACCCGACATACCGAAGCGGCAGCGATCGTCGAATTCATTCATACCGCCACCCTCCTCCACGACGACGTCGTAGACGGCTCGACCATGCGCCGCGGCCGCGATACCGCGAATGAGGTCTGGGGCAATGAAGCGAGCGTGCTCGTGGGCGATTACGTCTATTCGCGATCGTTCGAGATGATGGTGAGCTTGGGCAGCATGCGGATCATGGACGTCATGGCCGGCGCGACCAACAAGATCGCCGAGGGCGAAGTGCTGCAGCTCATGAACGCACATGATCCCGACACGACAGAAGAGCGCTACTTCGAAGTCATCTACCGCAAGACCGCCAAACTATTCGAGTCGGGCATGCAGATCGCGGCAATCCTGTCCGAAGCTCCCGCCGAACTCGAAACCAAACTGGCGAGCTACGGCCGACATCTCGGCACCGCCTTCCAGCTCATCGACGATGTGCTCGACTACCAATCCGATCAGGAACAGTTGGGCAAGAACTTGGGCGATGACTTGGCCGAGGGCAAACCCACCCTCCCTCTTATATATGCGCTGCGACACGGTAGTGCCGAACAGCGGGCCATCATCCGCAGCAGTATCGAACAAGGCTCGATCGAGGAATTACCGCGCATCACCGCTGCAATTGAATCGACTGGGGGCCTTGCGTACACTGCGCGCCTCGCGCGGCAAGAGGCCGCTCTTGCCATCGAGGCGCTCGCCGCACTGCCGGACTCGGCGTACAAGCAAGCGCTTCGCGAACTCGCAGATTTCGCAGTGAATCGCGCGTATTGATCCGAGCTGACAAACGTCAACGGTCAACCGCAACTCACGAATCCCACCTCGGGGTGTAGCTCAGCCTGGTAGAGCGCTACGTTCGGGACGTATAGGTCGCAGGTTCAAATCCTGTCACCCCGACCAATCTTGATAGCGAAGTGATGAAATCACTTCACCATCAAGATCTGCTTTTTCACCAGCGAAGAACTTGAGATGTCATGGTCGCGTTCTAACGCGACACGGCGTACGACAGATTTTTCTGTTCCGCTTCCTTCTGTTTCGCCCACGAGGAAAAACTCGACCGGCATCGCCCGCATCGCGAACCGATCGATCTCCTGGGTTGCTCTTTTTCTGAAACGCCGCCTACCCTCGTCGATCGCGTGAGAAGATAGAACTCAAGTTTCAGTCTGCGCCGTCGTGCACGGCTGTCTCGCAGCTTGTCTCGTGACGCAGTATCCATTCATTTCGGAACGGTGCTCATGCGCAAACTTCTTTGTCTGCTTCTGTTCATCGCCTCTCCCCTGATCGTTACGAATTCGATGGCTGCGGAGAACTATCCGCAGGGAAAACTTCCCGACGCAGCTACACCGATCGCGTACCGCCTCGATCTCACCATTGTTCCCGATGAGCCGCGCTTCTCGGGTCACGTGGAGATCGACGTCAACGTGAAGGCGGCGACGCGTTCGCTCTTCATTCATGGACGCGAGCTGACGGTAAGCAAAGCCATTGCCGTCGTCGGTAAACAGCAGATCAACGCGAAGTATTCAGAACTGGATCAACTCGGCGTTGCGCGGCTCGACTTCGATAAAGAGTTGCCCGCCGGCAAGGCCACACTCCTGTTCGACTACGATGCCCCATTCGGCAATACCCCGGCCGGTTTGTACCGCCTCAAGATCGCGGGCGACTGGTATTCCTGGACGCAGTTCGAATCGATCGATGCACGCGCTGCATTTCCATCGTTTGATCAGCCCGGCTACAAAACACCTTTCACCGTGAGTCTCACGACGAAGCCGGGCTACCTTGCACTCTCGAATGCGCCTGAAACCGGCGAAGGCGTGAAGCATGGCGATCTGGTGAAGCACACCTTCGCTGAGACGAAACCACTGCCGACATATCTGGTTGCATTCGTGGTCGGCCCGTTCATCACAGTCGAAGGCGCTGCGCCGCCGACCGCATTGCGTAAGACGCCGCTGCCGCTGCGTATCGTGGCGACCAAGAATCAGGCCGGCCGTCTCGATTACGCGCTCGCGGAAACACCGCGCATCATCGAGCTGCTCGAAAACTATTTCGGCCAAGCCTTCCCGTTTCCGAAGCTCGATCAAATCGCCTCGCCCGTGATGGGCGGCGCGATGGAGAACGCCGGCGCAGACATCTACGACGACAACATCATCCTGCTCGACAACGGGGCCTCCACTCCTCAGAAACAGTTCTTCGGGATGGTCGTCGCGCACGAGCTATCGCATCAATGGTTCGGCGACTACGTGACGCCGGCGTGGTGGGACGACATCTGGTTGAACGAAAGCTTCGCTAATTGGATGGGTTTTCGCATCGGCAACGAATGGCGTCCTGAGCTCAACATCGGCGTGAATGCGATCGATGAAGCGCTAGGGGCGATGAGCACCGACGCACTCACGGTTGGCCGGCCGATTCATCAGCCGATCCTGAGCAATGGCGAAATCGACTCCGCGTTCGACAGGATCACCTACGGCAAGGGCGGCCAGGTCATCGGCATGGTTGCGGCCTATCTCGGCGATGAAAAATTCCGCGACGGCGTGCGTTTGCACATGCAGCGTCATCCTTACGGCAATGCGACCTCCGATGAATTTTTCGGCGCGCTCGCAGATGCAGCCCACGATCCGCGCGTGCTCAAGTCCATGCAGAGTTTCGTCAATCAACAAGGCGTGCCCATGATCGATCTCACGCCACAGGGTTCGCAGTTCAAAGCAACACAGTCCCGCTACTCAATCGACGGCACGGCCCCCGATCAGGTGTGGGTGATTCCGTTCTGCGCACGCCGCGCCGAGACGAAGTCATGCACTTTGCTCGACAGCAAGACGCAGACGATCGCGATCGAAGGTCACGGAACGATCATCCCGAACGTCGGCGGTACCGGTTATTACCGCTATAACCTGCCTCCCTCAGACTGGAATGCATTGATCGCGGCAACCTCGACGCTTTCGGCGGGTGAAGCACTTGCTGCTGCCGATAGCCTGTGGTCGCAGTTCAAGCTCGGCAACGCGACTGCAAAGCAGACGCTCGATGCCGCGCGTGCATTTGCGGGCCATGACGATTCGAATGTCGCGGTTGCCATGGCTGAATATTTCTCCGGATGGCGCGAGTACGGTCTCATCGGCAAGGCGCAGCTCGCCGACTATCAAAAGACCATCGCAAGCATTTACGGTCCGAGGCTGCGAAAAATGGGCTTCGATCCCGCTGTGGGCGCCCACAGTGCTGACGATCCGGATCAACAGAAGCTGCGACAGTCGCTGGTGGGGTTCATGAGTGCCGAAGCACACGATGCATCGGTTCGCAAGAAACTCATCGACGCTGCCGAGAGTTACCTGAAAGGCAATTCTAGTGCCTTGGATCAGAGCTTCTATCAAGCTGCATTCTCCGCGTACGTGCAGGACGGCACGCTCGAGACAGCGAAAAACATGTACGAGCGCATGGTGACCAGTCACGACGAGTTGTTTCGGAAAGCGGCACTGATCGCGCTGGGGAACAGCCGGCAGGCTCAAGATGTGAATTGGGTGCTGAATCAATTCGGCGACGACCGACTGCGCTCAACCGATCGAATCAGCCTTCTGCAAATTATGATGCTGAATCAGGAAACGCGCGATGTTGCCTTCGATTGGCTCAAGGCCCACTACGACGAGCTCGCCAAGCCGGCTGGCGTTTTCGCTGCGTCACGGATTCCGTCGCTTCCCAGTCACTACTGTTCGGCAGCCAAAGCCGACGAGATCGATCGATTGCTGCGACCGAAAGTTCAGCAGGCTGGGCGCGGAGAGCTGCCGTTCAACCGCATGCTCGAATCGATCCGCACGTGCGGCATTCTGCAGGAAAAGCGCGCTCCGGAATTGGCGGCAGCGTTGCGAGCGATGGCGAGTAATCAATGAGCCCAGCCGAAGGAGCGCTTTCCGGCTCTGCTTCGGCTGCATCTCCCGTTCAGATCCGTTCGGTCTCGGCTTCGCTTGCCCCGAATTTGCCCGTCGCGTTCGCCGTACTCGTGTAGCAATGTAAAAGTGGCGCTTCGAGATACGGGGGCGTTCAAACTCATACCGTGATTCCGCGTGGTCTCGTACGGGTAGTCACGATCACGCGGAAATGTGTGTGCTCGATAATCATCGGCGCTTGTCACGACCTGAAACATTGCAGGAGTCGACATGAGCCCGATAACCGAGCAGCCCTTTCGCCTGACGACATTGATCCTGCTCAGCGCTATCGCATGTTGCGGTACGGCGCCAGCGTTCGCGCAAGAAGTGCATCGAGCCGAAGTCGCAGGGGCACACGCACTCGAGGAGCGCGTGAAGGCAGGTGAAAAGACGTTCAAAACGGCCTGCGTTGCTTGTCATCAAGAAACCGGCGCGGGCTTGCCGGGTGCGTTTCCGCCCCTCGCCAAATCAGACTTCTTGTTGAAGGATCCGAAGCGCGCAATCAACATCGTGTTGACGGGTCTACAAGGCGAGGTCGTCGTCAACAACACCAAGTTCAACTCGGTCATGCCGGCGCTGCCGCAGCTCACCGATCAGGAGATCGCGGACACATTGACGTACGTGTTGAATTCGTGGGGTAACAAGGGCGGCAGCATCAACCCGACGGATGTCGCGAATGCACGCAAGAAGCTGCTATCAGGACCTCGCGCAGCGGGCGCGCCCACGGATCATCCCGGAACGATCGTTGCTCAGGATCGGTATCAGAGTACACCCTCCCCCGTGCCCGCCGAAGGCGCGCAAGTCCGCATCTCGCCCGGAGCACCCAACGTCACTGAACAAGAATTCGAGCACGCGAAGAAGTTGTATTTCGAGCGCTGCGCGGGCTGTCACGGAGTACTGCGCAAAGGCGCGACGGGCAAGCCACTCACACCCGACATCACGCAGAAGCGCGGCACCGATTATCTGAAGGTATTCATCGATCGAGGCTCACCCGCAGGCATGCCGAACTGGGGCAGTTCCGGGCAGCTCACACCTGCCGAAGTGGATCTCATGGCGCGCTTCATTCAACACGACCCTCCGCAGCCGCCGGAGTTCGGGCTGGAAGATATGCGTGCAAGCTGGAAAGTCCTCGTACCGGTGGACAATCGACCGAAGCGAAAACAGAACAACTACGACATCGACAATTTCTTCGCGGTCACGTTGCGCGACAGCGGTGAAGTCGCACTGATCGATGGTGATACGAAGGCTATCGTCAACATCATCAAAACCGGCTACGCCGTGCACATCTCTCGCATCTCGCATTCGGGCCGATACGTCTACACCATCGGCCGCGATGGCCGCCTCGATCTCATCGACTTGTTCCTACCGAAGCCGGACCGAGTGGCCGAGATCAAGATTGGGCTCGAGGCACGCTCCGTCGAAACATCGAAGTTCAAAGGCTTCGAAGACAAGTACGCAATTGCCGGCGCGTACTGGCCACCGCAGTACGTGATCATGGATGGCGAGACGCTGGAGCCGAAGAAGGTCGTCTCGACGCGGGGCATGACCGTGGACACGCAGGAGTATCACCCCGAGCCTCGCGTCGCTGCGATCGTCGCCTCCCATGAGCATCCGGAGTTCATCGTCAATGTGAAAGAAACCGGCCAGATCCTGTTGGTGAACTACGAGGACATCGACAACCTCAAGGTCACGACGATCGGCGCGGCGCGCTTCCTGCACGACGGTGGCTGGGATTCGACGAAGCGGTACTTTCTGACGGCCGCCAATCAATCGGACAAAATTGCCGTCGTCGATTCACGCGAGCAAAAGCTCGCGGCACTGATCGACGTCGACAAGATCCCGCATCCGGGCCGCGGCGCAAATCTCATCGATCCGCAGTTCGGGCCCGTCTGGGTGACGAGCGCGCTCGGCAACGAGAAGGTCACGTTCATCGGCACGGATCCGGAGAAGCATCCGCAGCAGGCGTGGAAAGTCGTACGAGTCTTGAAAGGCCAAGGCGGCGGATCGCTGTTCGTGAAGACACATCCGAAGTCGAACAATCTCTGGGTCGACACGCCGCTCAATCCGGATACCAAGATCAGCCAGAGCATCGCGGTGTTCGATATCCGCAAGCTCGACGCGGGCTTCAAGTCTTTGCCGATCGCCGAGTGGGCCGATGTCGGCCCAGGCGCCAAACGCGTCGTGCAGCCCGAGTACAACGAAGCGGGCGATGAAGTATGGATCTCCGTCTGGAACGGTCAGAACGAGAAATCTGCAATCGTCATCGTCGATGACAAGACGCTCCAGCTCAAGCAGGTCATCAAGGATCCGCGCCTGATCACACCGACCGGCAAATTCAATGTGCACAACACCGTGCAGGACGTGTACTAGCGCTCGAATTCTACGCACGCGACGGAGCACACCATGAACAGCGCAATGCGGGTAGCGGGCGCTGCAACGATCCTGCTGATTGCGTGCAACCACATCGAAACGTCGCTGGCCGCCAGCGACGAGGTTCTCGAAGAAGTCGTCGTAACGGCAAAGCGCCCCGTGCCGCTGCAAAATGTCGCCGCGACCGTCACGATCATCGATCGCGAAGAGATCTCCCGCACGCTGAGCGATGACGTGCGGGACCTCATCCGCTACGAGCCCGGTATCACGGTGCGTAACGATCCGGTCCGCTTCGGTCTCGACAGCTTTGCCATCCGCGGCGTGAGCGGCGATCGTGTTGCAGTCGAGATCGATGGCGTCCGCGCCGCCGAAAGTTTTTCGGTGGGCGCACTCGCCGACAGCGGACGCATGTTCACGGACCTCGAGTTCATCGACCGCGTCGAGATCCTGCGCGGCCCCGCCTCCGCACTGTACGGCTCTGACGCGATCGGCGGTGTCGTGCGCTTCGAAACGATCGACCCGAACGATGTGCTCTCGTCCTCGCGGTCCTTTGCCGCTCGCGTGCGCGCCGGCTATCGCGGCTCGACCGATGGTTGGTTGACGAGCGCACTCACCGCGTGGACGGCAGGCGCGACACAGCTTCTGCTCGGCTATGTACATCGCGACGACCACGAAGCCGACATTGCGGGCCGCCTCGAGCCGAATCCACGTAACAGTCGGTCCGAGCAAGTGCTCGCCAAAGCCATTCTCGATAACTTCACGCCCGGTCCGATCGAGCTCACCTTCGAGAGTGGACACATCCGCGATGACACGACAGTGAATGCACTGCTCGGTGTGCCGCCGCGCTTCGTGAATACGATCGCGATGAGCGGGAATGATTCGGCCGAGCATGCGCGACTGAGCATGGAGCAGACACTGCATGAGCCCAGCGCTTGGATGGATGAAGCCGTGTGGCGAGTCGATGCACAACGCACGATCACCGAGCAGATCACCGATGAGACCCGTCGCGCAGCGCCGCCTCGCTCGCCGCCGGTGCGATTGCAACGAAGGTTTGAACTCGAAGATCGGGCCATCGGCGGGGAGTTCACTGCCTCGATGACACGACCCTGGGGCGTCTGGCTGCACGAGCTGGTGTACGGCATCGAGATCGACACGGGCCGCGTCAGTGAAGAGCGCGATGGCTACGAGCAGAATCTCAACACTGGCGTGACTCAGCCGGTGATTCTCGGTGAAGTGTTTCCGCTTCGCGACTTCCCGGTCACCCGTCGCCTGGAAGCCGGCGTGTATCTGCAGGATGAGCTTCGGCGCAGCGACAGTCGGCTTCGCATCACGCCGGGCCTGCGCTTCGATGTGTACCGCCTGCGTGCGCAAGAAGATGCCGTGTATCGCGAAGACAACCCAAGCGCGCGCCCCGTCGACCTGAACGACCACTCGCTTGCGCCGAAGCTCGCGATCTCCTACGAACTCACGTCGACCACGAGCGCATTCGCCCAATACGCGCGCGGCTTTCGCTCGCCGCCGTTCGAAGACGTGAACATTGGCCTCGAGATTCCATTGTTCAATTACCGCGCGTTGCCGAACCCCGACCTGCGGCCGGAAACGAGCGATGGTTTCGAGGTCGGCATACGCAGCCGTGGCTCAGCCGTACACGCGACCGTCAGCGCTCACTACACGGAGTTCAAAGACTTCATCGAGTCGCGCGTGAATCTCGGCGCGGATCCGGTGACAGGCACGACACTCTTCCAGTCTCGCAACATCGAGCGTGCGCGCATGTACGGGCTCGAGCTCGAAAGTGAGCTCGATGCAGGAAAGCTCTCAGGCCGGCTCGACGGCTGGTCGCTTGCATTCAATGCGTCTTGGGCGCGCGGCGACAACACAGTGATCGATGAGCCTCTCAATTCCATCGATCCGCTCACGGCGAGCCTGCGAGTCGAATATCACTCTCCGCGTTTGTGGGGCACCCGTCTCGCCGCGCGCATTGCTGCTTCGAAGGATCGCCTCCCGCAAAACCCTGAACCTCTCTTTCGCACGGATGGCTACTTGGTGCTCGATGCATTCGCGTGGCTCGAATTCGGTCGACATGCGCTCGTCAACATTGGCGTCTCGAATCTCACGAACGAGCGCTACATCGAGTGGATCGACGTCCGCGGTCGCAGCGCCAGTGATCCACTCATCCCCTATGCCGTGAATCCAGGCCGCAACGCCTCCGTGTCGATGAGCTGGACGTTTTGAGTTCGCAGGACGATCACGCGCCATCGCGGAAAATTCGCGCACAAGAAAGAATCGAGAAGGGCCTTTGAGCGATTCGACGCGAGATTCGATGCACCCACATGATTCGCGGCGTACGGACTCGATATCTTCTTCACATCTTGTGCTGACGCAGTGACCGAGCGCCTACCACGCCGGTAGGTGTCCAGAATGTCCCTCTCCACGTACGTGCAGGACGGCACGCTCAAGAAAGCCGAATGCATGGACGAACGCATGGTGACCAGTCACGGCGAACAGTTTCGGAAAGCAGTAATCTCACGCGATCGACCCTTTGCAAAAACGTATGCCTTTCGCAGCCGATTCGGAATGAAGCTCCGCTTCACTGTCGAACTGGCCGTCCATCCGCAAGATCAATGTCAGATCAGTTCGAATTTCGCGGCAAGTTCTCGATACTGCTCGTCGAAGCGCTTTCGATTGCGAGAACGGAGTTTCTCCAGATTGAGCCATTTCCAGCGGAGCGCAGGTAGTTCAGCCAAGTGTTGGAATGGCATGAGATCCCAATTGGGGTCTGCGCGAACGATGGAAAGGAGAAACTCTCGATGTGACGCGCTGAGCGCGCGAGGCAACTCGTCGATCAAACGCTTCTGCGTTTCTTGAAGGGTCGATAGCAGGATAGGTTCAAGGGTCATTCCCGCAAACTCGTTTGTAAAGGTCGGCTCCAGCGGCAGCATTCGCGGAAATAGCACTTCGTGCACGGGGCGATTGTGGCCCGCTAGGTATGCAACAAATCAATCAATGATTGCACCATCCAGCTCGTGCTGTTCGCGCATTCTCATGACATCAAAAATGTCACGCGGATGCTGACGATCCATCGCAGCAACGAGTTTGCTTCCGTAGAGCTCAGCCCTCTCGAGCATCGGAAGTTCGATGTCAGTCGTGAATACTTCCTGCGCACGAGTGCAGAGTCGAGCACGGATGGTCGGTAGCACAGTGCCCCGGAAAACGAAGTTCACTTCGACCTTCACGCGTGCATTTGGGGTCTCGACCAGGAGTTTGACGTCGTCGCCTGAACTGTTCGTCGGCAGCGAGGCGCGGTAGCCCATCTTGTTGATGATCAACTTCGCGGCAAGAAGGTCTTCGCCTATCGCGTGCAGGGCTTGATCACGGTCGAGCGTGTAGTCGATGAAGACTACGTCCATATCAACGGACAACCGCGGAAGGTCCTGAACGAAAAGGTTCAGCGCTGTACCGCCCTTCATCGCCAAGCGA
Organism: Pseudomonadota bacterium; assembly: GCA_023391335.1. GTDB lineage: Bacteria > Pseudomonadota > Gammaproteobacteria > Steroidobacterales > Steroidobacteraceae > Steroidobacter. Next base: position 12,786 of record JAEWBG010000033.1, read on the forward strand.
GACGATTGGAACACTGCCGGTGCGATGGCGAGCAGGAGTCGAACCGTATTGATGTAGTTGTCGTTCACGAACGTCGGAGATCCAGACGTTCGCCGGACTTCCCAACGCCGACCCAACGCTTGCCACCACCCAAACGCTGACTATGGCTTTTCGCAAGGGCGGCCCACGGCAGATCGAATTCTTTGGATAAGGATTCAGCGAGGCGAATCACCTTGATGCGCTTCACGTGGACCATCAACTCCTCCAGCACGTTGGTGCGCAAAGAGCGAAGGCCTTCTACGAGTTGCCGGGCTTCATCGAGAGACTGGTTCTTGCCAACGTCGCTCAACAATTCGAGCATCGCGCGCTCGGGCACTGACACCAGAACCTCCGGCCTTCCATTCGGTAGCGGTTGGACCCCGAAGTCATTCTTCAGACGCGTATCAAACAATTGCGTAACTTGATATCGACTCTGAAACCTTTGGGTGAACCAAGAAGGCAGCGCTACGCGATCAGTTCCCCACAAGCTGAGTACCTCGCGAAAGCCCACGTTGTGACGCACGCCTCGCCAATCGAGTGCCGTTCTTGAACCGACATGCAAACCCGATTTGCGCCGACTCAAAAACGCCAGACAGCCGTCTCGAGTCAACGTATCGCCAGGAAGCATGTACACGCCGCGAGCGAGGTGCAGGAGCCAGCCGCTGCGAGCCAGAGACGAAGCGCGATTCGAGCTGACGCCATGCTTGGCCAGAAGATCCACACCAAGGGGCTCTCCTCGAGGCAGTTCCGCCAGGACTTGCTTGAATGAAAAATTCGCTGTAGCTGATTCCACACGCCAACTATATTGAATAAATCATTCTCCGCCCAGGCCCCTTGCATTGAAACTTCACAGTAGTTAACTCCACAGGTTAACTAACACGATAATTTCATTCCTCGGAACCTCGGGGAGATGCCAACCATCGCGACCGCAAGCATCTGATTTTTATGAGAATCGGCTCGGCGTGCCTGTGTACGGAGCCAGTGGGTACGATCCAGCTAAGAGCCCACCAGCTCTGGCCTTGCCTTAGACGAACGCGAATGCGGATAGCAGGGACAGTGCAAATCCCTTCACCCTCGCCCAATCTCTGTTTGAGAAACCTCGCGCAGCGAAGATCGAGTGGTCAGATCTCGTCGTGAAGGCAAAAGGAACCCTCGAACGTCGGGACGGCGTCACCTCATTCACGCAATTCGACGTTCATGCCGAACTGACGACCGCCGCCGGCACCGATGCCCAACAAGCACAGACGCCCTTGCAGCGTGCCGAACGCGGTTGCCTCGTCTCTAACTCGCAGGCGGAAGTGCATCTCAAGACTGAAGGCATTCAGGCCGCGTGAACTACTTAATGTGTATTGCGTCGTGGGCTTGTCCACCACCAAGCGTCACGCGAGCAATGTTCGTTCTCCCTGACTCACTTATCTTCTTTGCGCTCTTTGTGTGGCGACCTCCGTGCCCTCCAATGGTCATGGAGCACGAGCCAGACATAGGTGACTTTTTCGAAGCGCGAAGAAAATCGAAAGATGGTCACCCGCCTACGCGAGTGCGATGGCATTGGAGCTCTGTGAGCTGCGCAAGCCAGACACGCTCCGCAACGGTTCAATGCCAGTTGTACTGCGCGCCGACGCCGAGAAAATCGATCGACTCGCTGCCGACCTCATAGCGAGTCCATCCGCCAGTGAGTGCCAACCCTTTGTGGAATGCATATTCAAGTCCGGCGCCGTAGGCGAGATCGATCCCGTTATCTTTGCGCTTCAAGGTCTCGCCGAGGGAGTTGCTCACGCTGTAGTCGGCATTCCATGCGAAGGCTCCAATCTGGGCCGTGATCTCGAAGCCCTTTCCGAGCGGATAGTGTCCTACGAGGTTGAGGTCGAAGCCGCTCGCGGAATGTGGTTGCAGGCGATTCGCATCCTTTAGAAAAGCCTGAATGTCGAGAGCGTTTCCAGTGAAGGAGGTATCGACAGTACCCAGATGCGTATAGCCAAGCTGCGTCCCGAAATACTTCGACACGCGCCAACCGCCAAAGACGCCCCACGCCGTTCTGCTGGAATCTTCGACGTGCGCGCTGACGTCATAGCCCATCTCAGCGAGTCCATTCGTGACATCGGCAGAGCTCACGTCCGTGCGCGCACTTCCTAAGCGAACACCGGCGAACCAGGAATTGAAATCAGCCGCCTGCGTCACGCACGGCAGCGCAAGCAGCAATGCGAGAACGCCGCGCACATGGCGACGACCGCACCGCACGAGCAATGTGATCAGCAGTCCACTCAACATGAAAAGGTTCATAGAACCTCCACCACCCTTGCCTTTCGCCGTCACGACCACCGAGAACGCAGCCGTAACGGAGCACGCTTGGGAAATCGGCGCAGTCGTGAACGTGTTGCCGCTCAAGCTGCCGCCGCAACCGCTCACGCTCGAGACGCTGTAGCCAGCAGCCGGCGATACGGTGAAGGTTTGTGTTTGGCCTTCATCGACCATGACCGATGCAGGCGAGATCGTTCCCTCACCATTCGCAACGATGGCCGTGACTTGATGCTGCGCGACTTGCTGCTCAAATGCAGCGGTGATTGAGCACGCTTGGGAAATCGGCGCAGTCGTGAACGTGTTGCCGCTCAAGCTTCCGCCGCACCCACTCACGCTCGAGATGCCGTAACCGGCGGCAGGCGTCACGGTAAATGTTTGCGCCTGGCCTTCATCGACCATCACAGACGCAGGCGAGATCGTGCCCTCTCCATTGCCAACGATGGCCGTGACCTGGTACTGCGTGACTTGCTCACTGGCTCCAGTGCCGCTAAGCGATACGGCAGCCGGCGCAACGGTCGCGTCCGAACTCAACTGCAACGTGCCCGAAAAATTTCCGATCGCAGCGGGTGAAAAGGTGATCTGCACCGTGCAGGAAGCATTCGGCACGAGCGTCGCGGCGCAGTCGTTCGTAGCGCTAAACGCGCCGGTGATGCTGAAGCCGTTCAAAGTGAGATTGCTATTCCCAGCGTTCCTCAGGGTCACAGATTGCTGCTGAGACGACTGGATCGCGCGCGCGCCGAAATCGAGGCTGCTAGGGGAGAACTGCGGGATTCGCGTCGGGGGCGGTGCGAAGCCGTTGAATGCGAACTCCACATACGTCGGCTGATAGTTGATCGAGTAAAGCGGAGTCGCGCCCGAAAATGCGACGGAATCAAAAGTGCCAGTGATCGCAGACGATGTGAGAATTCTGTACGAGCCAGTTGCGGCGCTTGGATCCAGATCTATCTGCAAGATGCCGGCTAACGACGCAGGTCCGGTCACGCTCACGACGGATGGAACGCTATCGGCACCAATCGCAATTTTGACCAGGCTTCCGAGCGTGTTGCCGGGTGAGGCTGAATTCAGCGTCAAGCTTCCCAGGGTGAGCGTTGTTCCAGGATCCGGAGCGATCGTTCCAGAATTGACGAAGACATTCCCGGTCACGGTCCCAACCCCGCTCAACGTCCCTCGTTGCGCGCCCACGCTGAGATTGCGGCAGACGGAAACGGGCGCGGTGGCGATCTGTCCGTTTAGTTTGAGATTGGCATTGTCGACCTTGACGTTGCCCTGATAATCCGTCGTCCCGTTGTAAACGACGGTGCCATTTCCAGTGACAAAGACGCTGGTTCCTCCTGCGCCAAAGATTGTGTCGTCAACAAATGCCACCTGGTTGCCCAGCGTCAACACATCGCCCGCATCTTGCGCCTTGAATGTGAGCGAAGATCCGGTGCGCAGAAAAATGCTGTTCCCCAACGCAGATCCATCATTTCCATTCGAAGCTCCTGGACCGCCAGATCCACCGACTCCGGCTTGCGTCGTGTTGTTGGAGGTATTGAACGTAGTGGGCACACCGGGGAAGGCTCGAACGGTGAAATTCAGATAGCTATCGACAAAGATGGCTCCACCGAGACCGCTGCCTCCACCGCCGCCCCCGCCTCCAAAGCCGAATCCATAATTATTCGCGCCGAGCCCGCCCGATCCGCCGCCGAGATTTCCGATGTCGGTCCCACCAAGGGCAGTGAGTGCGCTGGAAGGTCCCCCACCTCCACCGCCGCCGCCGCCGAGAGAATTGCCACCCACTGCAGACGTTTGCCCCGATTGATTCACGCCGCCGCCACCGCCACCGCCGCCTGTCCCTCCCAAACCTCCTTCCACGGAGTAGTCAATGTCATACGCGCCGACGCCGGCTCCGCCGCCGCCACCACCGCCGTAACCACCGCCGCCGGCGTCGCCGTCCACCTCATTTGTAATCGCAGAGGTCACAACAACTCCCGCACCTCCGCCGCCTGCGCCATCGCCACCTATACCGCCCGAGGGCAGAACCCCTCCGCCTGACGGAGGCGTTGACCCTTGAGGGTCGCTGCCGGCAGTTCCATTGCCGCCACCACCACCACCCCCCGCAGGCGATCCGGCACCGCCGCCACCACCGCCCGCGTTGGCCCCGCCGGGGTTTCCACCGCCGCCGGCACCGGCAGTCATCGTAAGACCATAGCCATTTCCATCGAGGCCAGCGCCCTGATCTGAACCGCCATTGCCAAGATTCGAAAGAATGCCGCTCGAAGCGCGGGAGCCGAGGCCACCACCGCCACCACCGCCGCCGCCGTTGATGTCCGACATCGAAAGCAAAACGTTGCCGCCGTCTCCACCGAATCCGCCGCCACCGGCCCCACCCGTCGAGCCTGTGGTGACAATCGATCCGCCGTTGCCGCTAAAACCGCCCCCGCCGCCACCGCCTTCGTTGCCGGTGGGAGAGCCGCTCATATAATTTCCGCCATTCCCTCCGATGGCCGCGCTGTTGTTGATCGACACGTTCATCAGCGTGATCGAAGGGTTCGAGCCGTTCAAAAACGCCTGCGGCGCGTAGATGGCACCGCCGGCTCCCATTCCGCCGCCACCACCTGCAATTCCGTCGCCGCCGTTTCCTCCTTTGGCAACGAAGTTCTGAAACGTGATGTTTTGAATCGTGACATTGCCCATAGCGATGAAAAGTCCGCTGTAGGCGCTGTTGCCGTCGAGGGTGACGGTGGGGATGGTGCCCGCATTGCCGATTGTGATGTTCACCGGATTAGCGGAGTTGTTGACGATCGGGAGAATGCCGTTCAGTTGAATCGTCATCGGAAAATCAAAAACGATCGCGAAGTCATCGGGCGTCGTATTTAGATCCTGATTCATTACGTTGAGGGCCCACCGAAGATCGCCCACTTCACCGATCCCACCCGGATTGTTGTCCGTGCTCACGCTGACGTGGAGGGTCGTGAGCGCGTTGGCAGTGCCAGCACTGATGGACAGGATCAGTGCAAGGCCAGTGAATACGTTTCGCATGAGTCCCCTTTCTGCGTCGTCGAAACATTGCTCGGTTGTCAGTCAATCCCGCTCGTCCATCTGCTGCTATCTCATCGAATAAGGCAATGAGAATTTCCCCGAAACCCGCTTTCAGGACACCATCGACTCAATCCTCTGTGCTGGTACAGCTCTTCGTTCTTGACCTCGATCAGGGCGGCAAAGGTAGGACTGCACGATCATTCGATTCGTGTAATGCCATCGAGGGCGATCATATGAACATCGAATTTGAGAACGGGACGTTCACGGTTGCCGCCGCAGTCATCGCCGAGCCACTCGGCCTCGATCCATCCGCCGTTCAAGCGCAGATGCGCAATGGGAGGATCACAAGTCTGTGCGAGCGAGGTGTCGATGAGGATGCAGGTCGATATCGGCTGACGTTCTTTCACGGTCGTCGCAGGCTGCGAGTGGTTGTAGATGAGAGTGGGACAATCGTGGGTCGCACTGTCGATCGGTTTTCCTCTCGCGCGCTGCGGCTATTGCATCAGCGATAGGACATCGCTGGGCTGCGCGAGCGTGGAACCTAGGGAATCGGCGGCGCAGGGTGGATCAAACCTTTCTTGAGCAAGCTGCCGCCCAAAACATGAAAGTAGAGATAGCCGCGGTGATTGCCGAAGCGTTCGACAATCGCATCGATGTCGGCTGTGGGCTCAAGGCCCATCACATTGCGTAGGCCGCGAGCAGCGCCGACATCTCCGGGCGGAAACACATCCAAACGACCGAGCCCTCGCAGCAGCACAACGGATGCGCTCCATGATCCGATCCCGGAAAGTCCGATCAATCGTCGCAACGCATCGGGCGTGTTCATGGATTCCAGTTGCGCTTCCTGCAACTCGCCCGAAACGATCAAGCGTGCGAGATCGCGCAGGGTCTGAGCTTTACGCGCACTCAAGCCGCAACGGCGCAAGGCATCGACTCGCGCGCTGGCGACGTGCTGCGCTTCGGGAAATGCGAAGTACTGTTCGCCCTCGTGGGCGAGCAGCGCCCCAAAGCGCTCGACCAATCGGCTGACGATCGACACTCCAGCATCGAGACTCAACTGCTGAAACGGGATGACGCGCGCAAATGCCTCGAACAGAGACGCGAACCGCGGCGGCCGCATGCCGCGCAACGCGAGCGCAATGGAATCGAACTCACTCACCTCACGAGCCGCACGCAGCAGCGGCTGCGGATCACGATCCAATCCAAGCAGCCGACGCGCCGTATGCTCAACGGTGGCGCAAACCTCGCGCGGTAGACCAGGCTCTACCGCGCAGCGCAGATCCGGCGCATCGATTGTCCCGCGATTTTCGATCGCGATGAGCACATCGCGTCCGTTCGCGTTCACAACCCGCAGATAGCGATTATCGACCCAGCGATCGATGCGACTGACCGCCCGCCGCTGTAGCACGCGAACGGTCGCTTCGAGATGAAATGGAGATTGAACAGACAGACGCAGCACGCTCGAAGCTCACCAGGGAACGAAGCGCGCGCGCAGCCGCCAAGCGTCGCCTATCAATGAGAGGCACGCTCGTGGTGAGTAGCGGAACGTTTCGGCTGCTTGCGCGAACGCGATGCCACTGCATGTGAAGCGCCCGCTCGGTGCTGGCGTGCCATCAAGAAATCTCGCAATACGATTGCGCCGTTGTGCTCGGTATCGTGCGCGCTGTAAAGCAGGGTCACTGTGCTCTTCTTGCTCGCATCGAGCAGCGGCTGCCATGCATCTGGATTCGCACTCAACTCCGCTTTGTAGCGGCGCTGAAATTCCGCCCAGCGCTCAGGCCGATGCCCGAACCACTTCCTCAGTTCCGTACTGGGTGCGACTTCTTTCAGCCATTCATCCATGACCAGCGATTCCTTTTTCATACCTCGCGGCCAGAGTCTTTCGACAAGAAAACGCCGGCCGTCTGTGCGCGCCGCCGGATCATACGTGCGCTTGATGCGAATCATGTGTGCGCTTCCTGCACTGAGCTACGCGTATCCGCGAGCAACTGATCGAGCACGTACGGAAGAATGCCTCCCGATTCGTAGTAAGCCACCTCGATCGGCGTGTCGATGCGCACGAGAACTTGAATCGATTCTTGTCGGCCGTCGCGCCGAGTGACGCGCAGTGTCGCGCTCTGACGCGGACGCAACTCTCCATCGAGCTCCAAGTCGAAGCGTTCGCTGCCATCGAGTGCGAGCGTCTGTGCGGTGGCACCTTGCGTAAATTGACACGGCAGCACGCCCATGCCGATGAGATTGGAGCGATGAATGCGTTCGAAGCCTCGCGCAATGACCGCACGAATCCCGAGCAGACGTGTTCCCTTCGCGGCCCAATCGCGCGAACTGCCGGCACCGTAGTCCTCGCCCGCCAAAATGATCAGCGGCACACCTTCAGCACGATAACGTTCCGCTGCATCGTAGATGCTCATGCGCTCGCCGCTAGGTTCGTGTCGCGTCACTCCACCTTCCACGTCCGGCGTCATGAGATTGCGAATGCGAATGTTCGCGAACGTGCCGCGCACCATCACTTCATGATTGCCACGCCTTGCGCCGTAACTATTCAAATCCTCGATGGCGACGTTGGCGGCTTGCAGATAGGTTCCCGCAGGCGACGACGGTTTAATGGCACCCGCGGGACTGATGTGATCTGTCGTAATCGAATCACCAAAGATGGCAAGTGCACGTGCACCGGAAATCTCGCCACTCAAGTGCGCCGTCATGGATGCATCGAAGTACGGCGGCTCGCGAATGTAGAGCGATGAGGCATTCCACTCGTAGACTTTGCCGCCCGCGGCAGGAATCTCGTTCCAAAGCGGATTCTGCTCGGCAAAGCTGCCATAGACGCGCCGATATTCCTGCGGATCGAATGCACTTCGAAGCAACGCTTCGACTTCCTCTAGCGTCGGCCACAAATCGCGTAGATACACTTCTGTGCCATCTACGATCGCGAGCGGATCGCGCGTTAGATCGAGATCGACGCGCCCTGCGAGCGCAAACGCGACCACCAAGGGCGGACTCATCAGGAAGTTCGCCTTCACGCTCTGATGAATGCGGGCTTCGAAATTGCGATTACCTGAGAGCACGCTCGCACTGATGATGTCGTTCTTCACGATGGCACTCTCGATTTCTGGATCGAGCGGACCGGAGTTGCCGATACACGTCGTGCAGCCGTAGCCGACGACGTTGAAGCCCAGTCGATCTAGAAACGGTTGCAAACCGGTCTTGGTCAGATATTCGCTGACCACGCGCGAGCCTGGCGCGAGCGATGTCTTGACCCACGGCTTCGCTTTCAAACCACGCTCGACGGCCTTCTTCGCCAGCAATCCGGCTGCGAGCATCACGCTCGGATTCGAGGTATTGGTGCACGAGGTGATCGCGGCGATCACAACATCGCCATGCTCCAGCTCAGCCGCTGTCTGCTTCCACTGCTTGTCCTGTGCTCTTGAGTTATTCGGCGTCGGACGATTGTTCATCATCTCGACTTCTGTGAGAGTGCTCGTGTTCTTCGCCTGTCCATTGGGAATGGTGTCGGGCGATTGTTTGCCACCACCGGGACGTGGCGAAACCAGTCGTTCGTGAGGCAGGACGAAACGATGCGCAACCTCTTCCTGCGGCTTGCCGTAGCCCTGCTCACTGGTGAGCAGACTCAGAAAGCGTTCCTTGAGATCTCCCAACGCAATGCGGTCTTGCGGGCGCTTCGGACCGGACACCGACGGCTCGATCTCAGCGAGGTCAAGATCGATGACGCGCGTGTAGTCGCACTGGCCCGCAGCCGGCATGCTGAACATCTCTTGCGCTTGGTAGTAGCGGCGCACCAATTCGACTTGCGCCTCGCTGCGCCCCGTTGCCAACAGGTAGCGGCAACTTTGTTCGTCCACTGGAAAGTAGCCAATGGTCGCGCCGTATTCTGGCGCCATGTTGCCAATCGTTGCGCGATCGGTGACTGCGAGATGGGCTGCACCCTCGCCGTGAAACTCGACGAACTTGCCGACCACACGGGCCTGGCGGAGCAATTCGGTAATTCGCAACACAAGATCGGTCGCCGTGACGCCTTCGCGCAAACGACCTTTCATGTTCACGCCAACGACATCGGGCAATAGTAGATAAACCGGTTGGCCTAGCATGGCGGCTTCGGCTTCGATTCCGCCGACGCCCCAACCGACGACGCCTAAACCATTCACCATCGGCGTATGCGAATCCGTTCCCACCAACGTGTCCGGATAGACGACACCGCCCTTCTCCAACACACCGCGCGCGAGAAACTCTAGATTCACCTGATGACAGATGCCGAACCCCGGCGGAACGATGCGCAATCCATCGAATGCCTGCGCACCCCATTTGAGAAATTCGTAGCGCTCCAAATTGCGGCGCATTTCGATTTGCGTATTCAAATGCAACGCATCGGGACGAGCGAAGTAGTCCACTTGCACGGAATGATCGATGACCAAATCGACCGGAACGAGAGGCTGCACGCGCGCGACATCTTGATTGCGCCTCACCACCGCCGAACGCATCGCTGCGAGATCTACCAGCAACGGTACACCCGTGAAGTCCTGCAACAACACACGGCCCACGACAAACGGCACCTCGGCCGTGCGCTCCGCCTGCGGCTGCCAGCGCGCGAGTACTTCGACATCTTCGTCGCGAATGCGATGGCCATCCAGATTACGCAGCACTGATTCAAGCAGTATTCGCAGACTCACCGGCAGCCGCGAAATCTTCCCGAATCCGTTTTGCTCCAGTACCGGTAACGAGTAGTACGTGTATGAAGCGCCGTGCGCTTCAAGTTTGCGGCGAGCGTCGATCATGGTGCTTCTCTTTGTGCGAGATCATCGAGCGTATCGAGCGCGATCGTCGAGTGGGCATAGGCGCCGCCCGCGCGCATTTCGGCCGCAACCCAGATCGCTTCCATGATTTCTTGCGCGGTGGCTCCGTGCTTCACCGCTGCCTTGGTGTGTCCGCGAATGCAATAGGGACATTGAGTGACGTGCGCGACCGCGACAGCAATCAATTGCTTGGTTTTCGTCGGCAACGCACCGTCTGCGAAGACGCGTTGACTGAAATGCGTGAACGCCTCGTGAATATCCGGCGCTAGATGCTTGCGTGTATTGGCGATTTCGGCACTGGCGCGGGGAAAGACATCTTTCGACATTCGCGATTCTCCCGGAGAGACGGCACAGAGAATCGACGGAACGAATCGGTCTGATTAAGTGCCAGTGGCTCGTTCGAAGGGTGCGAGCACTATCGCTCTCTGGCCGGAATCAAACCATCCGCAAAGACCGGCATATTTTTGCTGCGGAAGACGCCAAACGAGCACGAATCGTCCGATGCTTTCTCACAAGACAGATTGGCCCGCTGCCTCCGGCAAACCCACAACCTGACGTACGCGATTCATGATGGGTGCAGCGATCGCGCGAGCTCGCCGGGCGCCCTGGACAAGAACGCGTTCGACTTCGTCCGGCGCAGCCATGAGCTGTTTGCGTCGTGCGCGGGCGCCATCGAACGTAGCGTGAAATAAATCCAACAGCACGCGTTTGTATTCCGCATACCCCTTCCCACCCGCACACCAACTGCGATCGAGCTCGGCGAAATCGTCCGGAGGCGCCATGATCTTGAGTAGTTGGTACAACGCCGAGTCCATAGGCTTCGGCGCATCGATCGCCGCAGAGTCCGTCTTGATGCTCATGATGCGACGCTTCACTTCTTCATCCGTGGCGAATAGGTCGATCGCGTTGTCCGCCGACTTCGACATCTTCTGCCCATCGATTCCGGGCACCAGTGCCGCCTGCTCTTGCACTCGAGCTCGCGGCAAGCGCAATACGCCAGGAACGGCTCCTGGCTGCGCTGCTTCCGGATCCTGCGGGTTGTACCCCGGAACGAACGTCACGTTAAAGCGCGTGGCCCAATCGCGCGCGAATTCGATGTGTTGAAGTTGATCCTTGCCGACGGGCACCAGCTCGGTCCCGAACGCGAGAATGTCGGCCGCCATCAGCACCGGATAGGCGAACAGTCCCAATTGCGCTGCGATTCCGCGTGCCGTCTTGTCCTTGTATCCGTGCGCACGCTCGAGGTGCGACAGCGGTACGAGCGATCCCAAGATCCAGTACAGCTCGACGATTTCCGGCACATCGCTTTGTCGAAAAATGGTGGCGCGGCTCGGGTCGAGTCCAAGGGAAAGATATGCCACTGCCGCATCGAATGTGTACGCGCGCAGAGCAGCAGCATCGCGCACCGTCGTGAGCGCATGCAGATTCGCGATGAAGAAGAGCGTGTCTCCCTCATTCTGGAGTGCGACGAACTGCCGTAGCGCTCCGTAGTAGTTGCCAAGATGCAGCCGGCCCGAAGGCTGAATACCGGAGAGAATGCGCATAGGAATCAGCGATGAGAATTCTCGTCCGGTATCGCAGATCCGTTATCGAGGATCAATTCGTGGTCGCCGCGGAGAGGGTCGGACGCAACACAAAGCGCATAAAGATAAATGGAAAAACACGGCATCACCCGCCGACTCGCTGCCTTGCTCCGACTCACTTGTCTCAAGTATCCGAACATGACCAAGATCTTTGGACAGGGTAAACAGGATTGACGGGATGGTCTGAATAAGAGGTCTGCTCCTCCTTCGTCCATATCCTGTTCATCCTGTCTATAAATTCTGCTCCACTCACACCACTCCGAATGCGAGCATCGCTTCCGCAACTCGCAGAAAGCCTGCGATGTTCGAGCCCATGACGTAGTTGCCGGACTTGCCGAATTCTTCGGCCGTCTCCCAACAATCGCGATGAATGTTGCGCATGATCTCGTGCAGCTTGTTCTCGGTGAACTCGAAGCTCCATGCGTCTCGGCTCGCATTTTGCTGCATCTCCAAAGCAGACGTAGCGACCCCGCCGGCGTTAGCTGCTTTACCAGGACCGAATGCAACGGCGCTTTCCATGAAGGCTTTCACTGCACCCGGCGTCGTCGGCATATTGGCGCCTTCGGCGACAGCGATACAGCCATTGCGGATCAATGTGCGGGCGCTCGCTTCGTCTAGTTCGTTCTGCGTAGCGCAGGGCAAGGCGATCTGGCACGGAATGTCCCAAATGTTGCCGCGTTCGAGATAGGTCGCGTCGCGGTGCTCCTGCGTGTAGTCCTTGATGCGGCGGCGCTCGACTTCCTTCAAGCGTTTGACGGTTGCAAGGTCGATTCCTTTTTCATGATGAATAACGCCATTGGAATCGGAGCAGGCAACGACCGTCGCGCCGAGTTGCTGAAGTTTTTCGATCGCATAAATGGCAACGTTACCTGAACCTGAAACGACGCAGCGCTTGCCTTCGATGGTTTCGCGGCGCTGCTTCAACATCTCATCGACGAAGAACACGCATCCGTACCCTGTCGCTTCACGCCGTACGAGCGCGCCGCCCCAGTGCGGACTCTTGCCGGTGAGCACGCCAGATTCGTAGCGATTCGTCAGCCGCTTGTATTGGCCGAACAGATATCCGATCTCGCGAGCGCCAACGCCGATGTCTCCCGCAGGCACGTCGGTGAATTCTCCCAAATGCCGGTACAGCTCGATCATGAAGCTCTGGCAAAAGCGCATCACTTCGGCGTCGGTGCGTCCTTTCGGATCGAAATCCGATCCGCCTTTCGCCCCACCGATCGGCATCCCAGTGATTGCGTTCTTGAAGATTTGCTCGAAGCCCAGGAATTTGATGATGCCTAGATACACCGACGGATGAAAACGCAGACCGCCCTTGTAAGGCCCGAGCGCGCTGTTGAATTGGACCCGAAAGCCGCGGTTGATGTGCACCTCGCCGCGATCGTCCTGCCACGGCACGCGAAAGATGATCTGCCGCTCCGGCTCGCAGATGCGTTCGATGATCTTGTGTTCGGCGTACTGCGGATGTTTTTGCAGCACGGGTCCCAACGTTTCCGCGACTTCCCTGACCGCTTGGTGAAACTCGGTTTCGCCCGGGTTGCGGCGGATGACTTGCTCGATGATGCGTTCAATTCTTTCGGTAATCGTCACGATGTTCGCCTGACCTCTGTTGATTCGACTTCAGTATGCTGCTCGAAGCCGTCGCGATGACATGACCTGGATCAGCGCGTTGCGAGGTGACGCAGCGTAATGTCACTGGCTTGCAGCGATGGCAGGCGATAGCGATGGGCTTCGATCACGCGTGTCAACCGAACGGATAAAGCGCCGTTGTTTGTCTCAAGCCAACAAACAAGCTCAATGTCATGTCATTCGTCACCCGTTATGTAACTCTTCTGGTCCTCGCTTGTTTCCTCACTGCCTGCGGTGGCGGTGGTGGCGATTCACAACCGCCGCCGACTACGACGGCACCTTCGAATCTTTCATATCCGTCTCCGCAACAATTCACAGTCGGTCAGGCCATCGCTGAGTTGTCTCCGAGCGTCTCGGGCGTCGTGACGGCGTATTCCGTTTCACCGGCGCTGCCGACGGGTTTGTCGCTAAACGCTTCGAGCGGACACATCACCGGCACACCGCAAACTGCGACGGCGCAAGCGACATACACAATCACCGCAAGCAACTCCGGCGGATCGACCGTCTTCGCGCTCACGATCACGGTGCAAGATGCCGAGTCATTCTGGTTGGAGCCGGCCCAGGCAACGACCCTGGGCGTCGCCCAAATCATTCAGGTCTTTGCAGCACTGCAGAAATCCTCGGACGCCTATCCGCACTACGTCGATTCGGCGTCTCTCGATTACAGCTCGTCCAACACCAATGTCGCCTCGATCGATTCCGAGGGCCACGTGCTTGCCCTCAGTGAAGGCACAGCAGTGATTTCTGCATCGGATGGGACGCACAGTTCGCAACTGACCGTTACAGTCACAGGCCACATGGATCAGCGCAGCGCTGCTGTCGCCGGGCAAGGCGATCGCTCCTACTGGATCTACGTGCCGAATTTCACTTCGGGCGATTCACACCCGGTGATCATGGCAATGCACGGCGGCGGCGGTTCCGCAATGCTCCAGGCCTCCATGACTCGACTCAATGAGCTCGCAGCGCAAGAGGGGATCTACGTCGTGTATCTGGAAGGATCTGGGCTCATTCAGACGTTCAACGCGGGCGGCTGTTGCGGATACGCGCAATCGCAAGGAATCGACGACGTCCTTTATGCATCGCGTGTGTTGGACGACATCGAAGCCACCTACGCGGTCGATACCGACAAGACATTCGCGACCGGGTTTTCCAACGGCGGCATGATGGCGCATCGGCTCGCATGCGCACTCTCGGATCGTATCGATGGCATCGCAGCGGTCTCCGGCGGCTCCGCGGAATTCGATAAGGACGGCAATCAGTACTTCGTGTGCAACCCGCAGCGCCCCATCCCAGTGCTGCACATTCACGCACTCAACGATCGCAACTATCCCTATGACGGAGGCGCAGGGGCAGGCATCTCCGGCTCGAATTTCTACTCCATCGATTCGACGATTCACGATTGGATCGTGCGCAACAACGTCACAGACCAAGCTTCAACCGAACAAGTCACCTCAACGACAACCTGCTATCGGCACACAACACCGGCAGATGCAACGAAGCCAAGTGCACCGGTCGTGCTGTGCAAGCTCAACCCGCCGGATGTGTTCGATCCCGTGAATGAAATCGTGTTCGGCGGCGGCCACTCGTGGCCAGGTGGAGTGAAGTCGCCATCGGAGAACAGCGATGTGCCGAATCGCGAATTCAATGCGGACACGTATCTGTGGGCGTTTCTGAATCCCTAACGTGAGCACTCGGATCGAGCCGGTCAGCGAACGCGTCGCCAAATAGCTCGAATGCATAGTGGGCGCCGCCAATGAGCTTCTCTGTGTCCACGGCGGTCATGGACTCGAGCACGGCGAGAAACGAACGCCAGCATGCGGCGTCGCTGCAAGCCAAATAGCGGACGTTCGCACGAACGCGTGGATCAGCACTGCTCATCACTCGGCGCAACAAGAGTTGGCCGCCCAGACGCGAACCTTCGAGGACGTACAGCACGCCGAGCGATTCATCTCGGTCGAGAGTTCGGCGCTGCGCCTCGATGGGTGCGAGCAAGGCACCGACTCCGCTCAGATCGCACGTCAGCTCGACTGAACGCGATCGCAGAGCCCAATCCGAAATGACCGCCGTGATGTTAGAGCTGAGTAGCAGCGATTCGAGCGGGAGCAGAGCGCGCGCAGTGCGAACCAAGAATGCTCGATACCCTGATAGGTTGGTGAACTCGAGCTCGCTCAGCTTCTCGTCCAACCTCCGATGCAGCTCAGCCGTCGAGTCTTTGAGCAAAGCGCGTCGATAGAGCGTTGCACCTGTTGGCGAGGGTGTTGCGATCACATCGCTCCGACTGGCAGCTCGAGCACGTGACGCAACTTGAGCGCCAAGTCTTCGTATCCGAATGGTTTGCCAATGAGTTGCACGCCCGGATCGAGCCTGCCGTCGTGAACGATGACATCGCGCGCATATCCCGTTGCAAAGAGCACTTTGAGATCTGGGCGCAGCTTGAGCGCGGCATTTGCAAGTTGCTGGCCATTCAATCCGCCGGGCAGGACCACATCGCTAAACAACAGATCGATATGGCCGATGCTCGAGTCGTTGAGGACTTTTAAAGCCGAATGCCCATCGCGAGCTTGATGAACGCGATAGCCCAGCTCCTGCAGTAGGTCGACGGTGTATGCGCGAACGCTATCGTCATCTTCGACGACCAAAATCGTTTCACCCGATCTGCGCGAACGTTGCGGCTCGATTGGTACATCCGGCTGCGCATCGAGCTCGGCCAGCAAGCGGGGCAGCAGGATTTTGATTGCCGTGCCCACACCCGGCGTCGATTCGATCTGAACATGGCCGCCCGACTGTTTCACGAAGCCGTAAACCTGCGACAAGCCCAATCCGGTGCCTTGCCCCACGGCTTTGGTCGTAAAGAAGGGTTCGAATGCTCTGGCGAGCACATGCGATTCCATGCCTGAACCGCTATCCGTGACGATCAAGGCTGCGTATTCGCCCGCAGCAATGCCGGAGATCGACGGATCGGTCAACGCAAGGTTGCGCGTCTCGATTCGCAGCCTCCCGCCCTGCGGCATCGCATCGCGCGCATTGACGGCGAGATTCAGCAATGCGCTTTCGAGTTGGTTTTCATCGATCGCCACACGCCATAGATCCGGCTCCAATTGGGTTTCGATGTCGACCAGCTCACCCAGGGTTCGCCCCAACAGCTCCGACATGCCGCGCACGAGCCGATTGAGCTCCACCGCACGCGGATTGAGCGGCTGACGGCGCGAGAAGGCCAACAGTCTTTGCGTCAAATTGGCGGCACGACGCGCGCCTTCCATGGCGTTGTCCGTCGCACGCTTCAGACGAGCGTCGGTCTGCGGCATCTTTCGCTGCAGCGTCTCGAGATTACCGACCACGATCTGCAACAAATTGTTGAAATCGTGCGCGACCCCGCCGGTCAACTGCCCGACAGCTTCCATTTTCTGCGCTTGGCGCAATGCCTCTTCCGTCTCGGCCAGCCTCGCAGCGGCTTCACGATCTTCGCTCACGTCACGACCAACGACGTACACGCCTCGCTCACCCAGCGAAACCGACCAAGCGATACATCGGTAGCGACCGTTCTTCGCGCGCAGGCGAAACTCGAGCGGGCGCCCAGATGTACGCGTCGCCGCCCGAGACGCAAGCCGGGCACGATCCAAATCGTCGGGATGAACGTAGAGCTGATAACGCGCACCCAGAAGCTCATCGACTGCGTAGCCCAACACATGAGTCCACGCGGGATTGACTTCGAGCAACCGGCCGTCCGGATCGATCACAGCGAACAAATCTTGCGACAGCTGCCAGAGTTCATCGCGTTCGGCGGTTCGCTGTGCAACGTGTTGCGTGAGCGTCTGATTCATCTCCTGCAGGGAGGACTCGACACGCTTGCGCTCGGTGATATCTGCAACGACACCGATCAGGCGCAGGCACTCGCCCTCTTCCACGAAGCAGCGCGCTGACGTCGAGAGCCAGCGCTCTTGCGCGTCGTTCACCCGACGGATGCCATATTCGATGGAAAGCGGCACGGCATTCTCGGAGCGAGCTGCTATGAGCACCGCATCGCGTAACCGCAGACGATCATTAGGATCGCAGCATTTTAGAAATGCATCGAACGAAACCTCCGCATCCTCTGCAAATCCCAAGATGCGTTTGCAACGCGTATCCAATTCGAGTTGCGATGATTGCGGATCGAACGTCCACTTACCGAGGCCGGCCAATTCAACTGCGAGCTGATTGCTGAGTTCGCTCAAACGCAACGCTTCTTCGGCGCGCATTCTTTCCGAACGCTCCCGAGCCTCGCTGATCGCACGCTCCAAGGCCGCCGGCAGCCGATTCAAACCGCGCTTCATGACGTAGTCCGTGGCGCCGCGCTGCAATGCGTTGATCGCAAACTCCTCACCCACCACGCCGGACACGAAGATGAACGGCAGCTCCGGGTAGTGCGCACGCACCATCGAGAGAGCAGCGAGGCCATCGAAGTTGGGCAGCGAGAAGTCCGCCAAGATCACATCGAACTGATGCGACTCGAGCGCGCTGACGAAGGTTTCGCGATCGACGGCGCGATGCAAATTGCAGGTCAGTCCGGCCTTGTACAGATGGCTGGCGACCAGCTCGGCATCGATGTCGCTGTCTTCTAGCAACAAGATGCGCACGGGCGTATCCGACTGCAGGTGCAAATTAGCCGCCATTGCTTGACCTCGGCGGCGGCTCGTTCAACACGGCCCAAAACATTCCCAGGTCTTGGATCGCCTCGAAGAACGCATTGAAGTCTACGGGCTTGACGACAAATGCATTCACACCGAGTTGGTAGCTGCGCAGTAGATCGCTTTCTTCGCGCGAAGATGTGAGCATCACCACGGGAATTTGCCGCTGCTGCGGATCGCTCTTGATGCGCTCGAGCACCTGCAATCCATCGAGCCTCGGCAGTTTCAGATCCAAGAGCACGACGGCTGGGTCGCCATGCGGCCGCTCAGCGTGATCGTTGCGCCGATACAAGAAATCCAGCGCTTCCACCCCATCGCGCGCTATGACGATGTCATTTGCGAGCTGACACTTCGCGAGCGCTGCAAGCGTGAGCTCCAAGTCCTTGGGATTGTCTTCGACGAGCAGTATCGGTCTCAGATCAGGCATGCGGCGCACTCGATGACGTCAAGGGAATTCCAAAGCGAAACGTGGCGCCGACGTCGAACGCTCCTTCCGCCGCAATCCAACCCTTATGGCGATCGATAATGCGCTTGGTCAGCGCGAGACCAATTCCTGTGCCCTCGTAGTCCTCCATGCGGTGCAGGCGCTGGAACACGCCGAACAATTTATCGGCGTACGCCATGTCGAAACCCACGCCGTTGTCTTTGATGGTGTACACGCATTCATCGTCATTGCTGTAGCCGCTGACTTCGATCACGGCAGGATTGCGCGAGCGGCTGTACTTCACCGCGTTCTGCAGCAAGTTGACGAAGACCTGCCGCAGCAACGCCGCATCGCCCCAAATGGGTGGCAGCTGGCCGATCCGCCATTCAATATTGCGATCGCGGGTATCCAACTCGAGCGTACGTATCGATTCCTGCACGAGCTTATTCGCATCGATTTTGATGATCGCGAGGCTCGCACGACCCAAGTGCGAGAAGTTCAGCAAGTCATCGACCAACTGACCGGCACTCGCGGCGGCATCAACGATCGAGTTGAGATAGTGCTGGGATAGATCGCTGAGATTCTTCTCGCGCTCGCGCAGCAGCTGTGTGTAACCGACGATGTGACGGAAGGGCGCTCGCAGATCGTGACTCACGGAATACGAGAACGACTCGAGTTCGCGGTTGGACTGCTGAAGTTGCGCCGTCAGCTCGGCACGTTCCTCTGCCCTGCGCAGCACGAAACTGATGATCGAATGACGGAAATCGACGAGGCTATCGATCTCGGCCTGAGTCCAGGGCTGTGCCGTGAGCGTCACCTTCTCCTTCCAAACCTCGAACGAATTGCGAGGATGCAGCTCGCCACCATTGGTTTGACTCACGGGCTTGCGGGGATCGCCACCCCACTCGACCGTGCGCGTCACTTCCGGACGAAACCACATGACGTAGCTCGGATGGAGTTGCGAAATCGAAATGGCGATCAGGCCCGACGCGACAGCTGCCAGATCGGCAAACTCCGGCCAATCGAGCGGCAAGGAGTCGGTCGAAAACGATTCCAACACGCCCACTGTTTGCAGCCGAGCGGCAAGGTCCTTCACGCGCTCGGCCGAGGGTGCTTCGCCCACGCAGTGCGCGCCGGTCGAATCGACAACCGCGGCGCCGGTCGCTTGACCTAACCGCATCCACAACTCGGCATTCTGCGCGAGCCCCGCATGCACCGAAGGCGCCTCGCCCAAGTTCGCGAGCAGTTCCGCCTCGATGCGCTTGAGTTCGATGCGGCGAGTCGCGTACGACGCGCGCTCCCGCGCACCGATTTGCAAAGAAACCACTTTGCCCATCAGATCGCAGGCGTTACGGACTTGCGCGTTGACTCGCTTAGCGCCTGCGTTGTGACACGAGATCAGGCCCCACAGTTCACCCTCGACGAGTATCGAAACAGACATCGAAGCGAGCGTGCCCATGTTGCGCATGTATTGAAGATGCACGGGCGACACGCTGCGCAACGCAGCCCCACTCAGATCCAACGGTGCGTTATCGGCGGGACAGAGTGCTGGCACCACGCGCATGGGCCGATAATTCGCATCGGGAATCAACCGCAAGCGATTTGCGCGATACAGCGCGCGCGCCTGCGCAGGAATGTCGCTCGCTGGAAATCGGAGTCCGAGGTATGAAGGCAGTACGCCATCGCTCGCTTCCGCAATGACTTCACCATTCCAGTTGCGATCGAAGCGATACACGAGCACGCGGTTGAATTGGGTGATACGCAGGAACTCGCGGGCAACGAGTTCGCACATGTCCGTTAGGGAAGCTTCGGCCTGTACGTCCTCGGCAAACTTCGCCAGATGCGGATACAGACTTTCCAGCGTCGCGCTTTCGCTCTCAGGCACATCCTCGAATTCGAGAATGATGCCCTGACGTGTGCGATGGCCGATGACCTGCACTTTGCGATCGCCCACAGTCGCAGTGCGCAGATACGATGGATCGTTCGAGTGCAGCCAGGTTTGGATGTTGCTGCAGATCGATGTGCCGAAGTCCGCAAGCGTGAGCGATGTCGCCGGCCAAGCAAGCCCTAGTCGATCTAGTAGGTTTTCACTAGCTTGCAGAACCGCGAGCGAAGCGGGATCCAACACAACCAATGCGCCGTGCGGTTGGATGCCACCCGGAATGTGAATGGCTTCCTGCTCGCACCGGTTCCGATCGATCTGCGCGCTTGAACCCGTCATGACCTAAAGGGTTGTTAGACCTCGCAACGCCGGCTGTGGCCGGAGTAGCTCGAGTTTCGTTATTCGCCCGGAAGCGCCGGGATCGCCGCTGCCCTAATAGATGAGGTCTCAAGCTATACGCGGGCCCGATATTACGCATCAGCCGCGAAATTGGTTCCAAGGACGTTCGATCTTGCCTGCCAACCTCCACCTCATCGATCGCCTGAAGCTCGACAGCAAGCGCTGCACGGTCGACGGGTTGCGATGGGTCATGCCCTTCGAGCCGCCGCGGCTGATATTCTTGACGCATGAGTGCAGACATCGAAGCAGCGGGCGATGCAATCACGGGCGCGATCATCGCAAAAACCATAGAAGGCCAAAGTGCTGGGCCACCGCACGAAGGGTCATCGCACGCCTGCTTGAACTGTGGAGCGCAACTCACCGGAACCTACTGTTCGAACTGCGGACAGGCCGCACACATCCACCGCACGCTGCACTCCTTGGCTCACGACATCCTGCACGGCGTCTTTCATTTCGAAGGCAAGTTCTGGTCGACATTGCCGCAACTGTTCTTCTTTCCAGGCCGGCTTACGCGGCGCTATATCGATGGGGAACGGGCGAAGTTCGTCTCTCCCATGGCCTTGTTCCTCTTCACCGTATTCACGATGTTTGCGGTGTTCTCGGTCACGACCTCGAGCTTGTCGGGAGCGGATGCCAATGCGGCGATCGGCAGTTGGAAGCAAGGCAACCAGCGCGCAATGGATACGACCGACGCAAAGATCGATCGCCTCGAAGCGCGGCTGGAGCAGAAGGATCTGACGGCCGCGCAGCAGAACTCCATCGAAACAGAAATCGCCGATCTCAAGGCGTCTCGCAAGGTTATGGAAGCGCTGGCACGTGGAGATTGGGCGGGCGTTCGCGAAGCGAAGGAGGAACAGGCTCGCTTCCATGGTCAAGATCCTGCCACAGCTAAAACGCATCTGGGATTTACCACAGGATGGGCGGCGCTCGACAAGCGTCTCGAGGCTGGCATCGACGAAGCGAACGAGAACCCAGCGCTGCTCTTGTACAAGCTCAAGACCAGCGGCTATAAATTTTCCTGGATGCTGATTCCGCTGAGCATTCCATTCATTTGGTTGCTGTTCTTCTGGCGGCGCGATCTGCCGCTCTACGATCACGCGATCTTTGCGACGTACTCGATCACCTTCATGATGTTGTTGGTGACGTTCGTTTCGGTGCTCGCTTACGTGGGTGCGCCGGCGTGGCTTTGGGGACTGCTCCTGACATTCGCCCCACCGATCCACATGTACAAGCAGTTGCGCGGTGCGTATCAGTTGTCTCGCGCCGGTGCGTCGATCCGCATGTTTTGCTTGTCGATCTTCAGCTTGATCGTGCTGTCGATCTTCTCCGTCCTACTGCTGATCATGGACGTGATCGGTTAACGTGCAATCGATCCGTGTCAGCACGGGCTAATGTTTTTTGAGCGAACGATCCCAAGACTTCGCCACGTCCAGCACTCGCTCCACGAAGTCGTCGTACTCGTCGTTTGGCTGGGTCACTAACCGGACCGCGACGAGCCGTGTTTGGGGCACGACTACGATGAAGTTACCCGCGCCGCTCGCACTGAATGCCGTCATCGGACCCAATTCCAAGTGGAAGATCGTGCCCATCCTGATCGAATGTTCCTGTGCAGTCGCATAGAACGTCTCGAATTCATCGTCCGAGAGGACGTGGTGCAGAGCTGCGACGAGCGATTCTGAGCTATCGAACGACTTGCCTTCCAGACGCGACATTTTTGCGACGACATCCGGCTGCAGAGCCAATTTGCGGATGAGCTCGATGCTCGCTGCATCCACGCTCAACCGAATCCACGCGGGCGTACGCATCCAGAGCAGCCCGTATTCCACGCTTTGGTTCGTCTGCGGATTCAGCATCTCGTCGATGAACGATTCGGGCACGATCTGGCGATCGATCCACTTACCTTTGTCTAACACCAGTTGACCGATCTTCGCTGCATCATCGGCACTCAAGGTCAATCCAGTGGATCCCGGCGCGTTGCCAGCAGCATCGTGTTGCCAGGACGCTGCTTGGAATCCGAGACGCGCGAACAACTCGCGTTCAATGTATTCGTCAGCGGGAATGTCTGCGGCTTTGCCGATGATGCCCATCAGCAAGTCGACCGCGGCGTCGCTCTGCGAAAACGTCTCGCCAGGATCGCTCGTCAGTTCCGCCGCGAGCGCGTAACGCACGACATCGGGAGGCGTAGCAGTGACACTTGCGTCGTCGTGCAAACCAGATGTCTGATTCAGCAGCATACGAACGGTCACGAGACGTTTTCGGCCTTGATTCCACTCCGGGTAAAACCGATAGACCGGGGTATCGAGCGATTCCAATTGCCCCTCGCGCAGCAGCGCTCCGATGCCTAAGGCCACCAGTGATTGAGTGGCGGATTGCAAATCGATGCTTTGCGAGCCCACGTCGCGGTCGCGGTACTCGCCCACTTGCTTTCCATCTCGCAGCAACAGCACCGCGGCGCTGTGCGTTTGCTCGCCACGAGCAATCAGTTTCTTAACCTCTGCCCGAGACGACGCGCTCGCCACACCTGCTGCAAACAACGCGATGCACGCAAAAATGAGTTTCGCGAACGAGCTCTTGATCAAGTGGACGGTTCCTTAGCCGTAAGTTCGCGCCAACGTGCGCGGTAGTGATCGAAACCCGAAATATCCAGCGGCTGCGCTGGCTCCGAAGGTTCGCATGGCTGCACTTGCGCACCCGCAAGAAAGCAGACGCCTGCCAACTCCGCAGCGGAGCTTACTAGAACCCGCCGCGAGCGATCGCAACTTGCGAGCAGGCGATTGAAAAACGGATTGCGAGCAAAAGGTCCGTCGATGAAGACGTTCTGCTGGAATCCAAGCGATTCGATCAACGCGTCGGTCATCAGAACGGAGTAAAGCGTGGCCACAGCCGCGGATCCGCCACGGCCTGCATCTTGCAAGCCGATGACACTGCCGTGCCGCGAAGCGAACGGACCTGAACCGACGAACGCGGGTAGCGCCATAGCGCCGGTTTCAATGCTCCGCGCAATAGCGGTCAGGTCGGCATCCTCGCGAGTGCCCGCGATCAACTCATACTCGCGGCCACCCATGTACCGCGCGGTCGGCACCGCGGAGCCGAATACGTCTACGTTGGCAAGCATGTCTCGCTGTTCTTGCAGCATCGCAAGTTCGCCGCCATTACTCATCGCAATGGTCCAAGTGCCGCTCGAGACGATCGTGAAGCCTTCATCCTCACGCCCGAGCAGAACCTTGAGGTACGACGCATTCGAATCGTGCACGCCGCACACCACACGACACGACAGCGGCAGTCCTGTCGCAGCGGCGAAGGCTGGGGTCACTGTCCCCAGTGTGTCTCCGGCGAATTGAATCGGCGGAAACAGATCGGCCCAATTCTGATCGATGGCCAAACTCGAATAGGCGCATTCACCCGGCAGCCACAAATCCGTATGACAACCCAGCGAACTCACCTCGCTCGCGATTACACCGCAGCATCGCCACGCCCAGTATTGGGGATACAGCAATGCGTGCGTCACTCGTGCGAATACATCAGCATGTTTGGTTTGTAAGAAGAAGAGTTGCCGACCCAAGTTGAGGCCAAGCGACAGATCCGGCGAATACGTTTTCATGAATCCATCGCGCCGCTCGCGATAGGCATCGGCGACCGAATCAAATTGGGCGTCCTCGTAGTCGCATGCGGCAATCACGTCATGGTGCTTATCGAGCAACACCGCCGCCGCACCGTGCGCTACCGGTACGATTGCACTCACAACTCCGACGTCGGGCGCCGCTGCAAGCGTTCGCACCAGCCATTCTTCGATCGCGAAGAGATCGAGTTGTGCGCCGAGATCGTTGCGAACGATTCGATTCGCGCGTGCCGCGGTGAACGTTCGCTCGCCGGTATTGCTGTCGATCAACGACAGCTTGGAGTTCGTCTTGCCGATATCGATGAGCGCGATGATGGACACGGATTCATCCCGGCTGTGCAGATCGTGCGCCGCGCTGGAGAGTTGGAATTGCGACCACCGCGATGAGCAACACTCCAACGAAGATCGACATCACGATGCCCGGCACGTTCATCAAGCCAAGACCGAAGTTGATCAGCCCTAGAATGACTGCCGCAAGTACGACGCCCAAGATCCGGCCTTTGCCGCCCCAGACCGAAATCCCACCGAGCACAACCATACTGATGATCTCGAGCTCCCAACCTTGCGCAATCGAAGGCCGGGTCGATCCGAGCCGCGAAGTGAGCATCACCGCAGCAAGCCCGCACAACGTTCCGGTCGCGCAGAACAGCCAGGATTTATAGCGATCCACCGCGATACCCGAGTAGCGCGTAGCTGTCGCATTCGCACCGATTGCATAGATCGCACGCCCCCAGCGCGTGTAGTGCAGGAGCAGTGCTGCCGTAATGGCAATTGCGAGGAATACGATCAGCTCCCACGACATCGGCCCCACTGCATAGCCTTGTCCGAAATTCGCAAAGCTCTGCGGATAATCTTTGAGCACTCGATCGCCGAGAATGGCGTAAGCCGCGCCGCGAAAAAGGGTCATCGTGCCGATCGTGGTCACGATGGAAGGAACCCGAGCGATTGTCACCAAGACACCGTTGACGGCACCGCACGCGAACCCGACGATGAGTCCAACGGCCAACAGAACGCCCGACCCATAGCCCTGGGCTGCCGCCGACCCCATCGCAACCGAAGCAAGCGCCATGATCGCCGCGACGGAGATGTCGATCTCACCGGCAATCACCAGCAGCGCGAGCGGCAAGGCAACGATGCCCCGCTCGGTGAAATTGAAGCTCGCATCCGACAGCGTCCACACATCGAGGAAGTACGGCGAAAGGATTGCGAAGGCCGTGAACTCGATGATCAACACCAGCGCGAGTGTGGTCTCCCATTGTTTGAAGAGATGCTTCATGCCGCGTTCTCTAAGATGGTCCGCCGCTGCTCACGCGAGACACTCAATACCACCGCAACCAAAATCACTACTCCATTGATGAACATTTGCCAGAACGCCGAAACGCCGACGAGCGGCAACGCGTTCTTGATCACCCCCAAAAACAAGCAGCCAAGCACGACACCGACTACGGTTCCGGTGCCGCCTGCGATCGCGACACCTCCCACCAAGCACGCGGCGATCACCTGCAATTCGAAGCCAAGCGCCACATCGGTGTAAGCGACTGCGAACCGAGCCACCCACAAGTAACCGCACAGTCCTGCGATGGCACCACTGATCACGTAGCTCCAGAACTGCACTCTGCCCGGCTCAATTCCAGCAAACTGCGCTGCGTGCGGGTTGCCGCCGACCACATAGAAGTTGCGAGCGGCGCGCAAAGAGCGCAGCGAGACGAAGAAGACGACCGAAACCAGAATCGCCGACCACGCGAGTGTCGATAGGCCCAACCATTCTCGACGGACGAAATCGACGAACGCGGCTGTCATCTCGTTTTCATTGACCCAGGTTCCATGGGAGAGGACGTAAATACAGCCGCGATAAATCGACATCGTGCCCAACGTGATGACGATGGGCGGTAGTCGCAATTTCCAGATGAGGATGCCGTTGACTGCACCCAAGCACGCACCAAGTGCAGCAGAAAGGAGCAGTAGCACACCGATGCCGATGCCCGGCCACGCACTATTGACCAGCGCGGCCACCATGCCGGTGAACGCGAGATTCGCGGCAACGGATAGGTCGATACCGCGCGTCAGAATCACGAGCATCTGACCGAGCGCCAGCAGAATTAGAATTGCCGAGTCGTCGAGGAGCTGCGCCACATTTGCGGGCGCCGCAAATGCAGGGAACCGAGCAGCTACCGCTCCAAAGAGCACCACGACCACTGCCGCGAGCACTGCGTCTCGACGTGAAGACTCGGACCACCGCCGCATTGCGCGCCTCACGCGTCCGTCGCCGCGCGAAGAATATCTTCGCTATTTGCATCCGTGCGGTCGAAGATGCGGCGCACTCGACCTCGCCGCATGACCACTATCCGGTCGGACATCGCCAACACTTCCGGCAAGTCCGACGAAATCAGAATCACCGTATTGCCTTGCTGCGCGAATTCGCTCGTGACGGCATGAACCGCAGCTTTGGCTCCCACATCGATGCCGCGGGTCGGCTCGTCCAAGATCAAGATTCGCGGCTTGCGTGCGAGCCATTTGGCTATCACGACCTTTTGCTGATTGCCGCCCGAGAGTTCCTGCAATTGTTGCGCCGGCGTCTGCGCCTTGATTGCCAAGCGCGCAATCCAGTCGGCAGCCAATTCATGCTCAAGTTGGACGCGAAACCAGCCGCGCTTGCTTAGGGATCGCAAATTCGGCAACGCGACGTTCTGCGCAATCGAGAACGGCAGGATGGCGCCTTGATGCTGCCGATCTTCTGGGACATACGCGAAGCCCGCGCGCAGCGCATCCGCAGCGGAATTCATCGCGACCTGAACTCCATCGACGATCACCGCACCGCTGTCGAACGGAACCAATCCGAACAATGCATGTGCCAATTCCGAACGGCCTGCACCCACCAAGCCATAGATGCCGAGAATCTCGCCGGCCTTCGCCTCGAATGACACCTCCGCAAATTCGCCGACGCGCGAAAGTTTTTCGACTCGGAGCCTTTCCTGCGCTGTGGGCGTGGAGGTTTTGGGAAAGAGTTGTGCGATCTCGCGCCCGACCATCATGCGGATCAGTTCATTGCGATCGATGTCGCGGAGATCTCCTTCGCCTACAGCGACTCCGTCTCTGAACACGCTGTAGCGATCGGCAAGACGGTAGATTTCTTCGAATTTGTGACTGATGAACAGCACCGCGCAACCCTTATCGCGCAAGTCGCGAGCGATGCGAAAGAGTTCTTCGGCTTCGGCATGCGACAAGGATGCTGTCGGCTCATCGAGAATGAGCACACGTGCATCTGCAGTCAGCGCTCTCGCGATTTGCACGATGTGTTTCTGCGCCGTACTCAACGTACCCACGCGAGCATCGGGATCGAGCTCGCAGTGCATGGAATCCAAAACGGTGCGCGCACGAGCACGCATACCGCGCCAATCGATCCAGCGCGAGGCGGCATGCTTCGCACTCACGAACAAGTTTTCCGCGACACTCAAGTTGTCGAAGACGACGCATTCCTGATGCACCACGGCGATGCCGAACTCTTCGGCTGCGCGAGGCGAATCGATACGCACGGGCTTGCCATCGAGCACGATCTCGCCCGCATCGGGAGCGTGATAGCCGGCCAGGATCTTCACCAACGTGGATTTGCCCGCGCCGTTTTCGCCGATCAGCGCCGTTACCCGCCCGCCAAATAAATCCAAGCTGGCCTCGGCGAGTGCGCGCGCACCACCGAACGACTTGGCAACGTGACGGAGCGAAAGCAGCGGCTGCACGAAATGCGTCAGAAAATCTTGGCAAACTGCGCGATGTTGCTCGCGTCGTAGATGAATGGCTTGGCCATCGCACCCACACCGTCGGTGCCGAATGCGACGCTGCCGAGTCGCCCTGTCGAGATAGGTTGCGCGACGCTGTCGCCGCGAGCTAGGTGAACGGCAACTTGAGTGGCCGCATATCCCAAATCGATCGGATTCCAAATCGCGAACTTGGGCACGACTGCCTTTTCGACGTAGCCCGCAAGTTCAGACGGCAAACCCAAGCCCGTCACTCGAACCTTTCCCGTGAGCCCCTGATCCTCGACGGCACGCGCGGCTGCGACGATGCCGATGGAACTCAAGGAAACCACGACGGCAAGATCCGGGCGCTGTTTGAGCAACGCGACGGTTTCTCGATACGACTTGTCGGACACATCGTCGCCATACACGACCGCAACCAGCTCGAGCCCAGGATACTCAGGCAAGGCCTTTTTCATTTGCTCGAGCCACGCGTTTTGATTCGTGGACGTTGGCGTCGCAGAGACAACTGCGATCTTGCCCTTACCTTCGGACGCAAGCTCCGCGGATAGCTGAGCCACCGTTTGCCCAATGAGCACATCCGACGACGGGGCCAGATGCACCAAGCGACCTTCCTTCGCCACTGCGGAGTCATACGACATGACTTTGATGCCACGCTGCATCGCACGTTTGAGCGTCGGCACCAGCGCATCGGGATCGTTTGCAGAAATCGCAATCGCATCCACGTGTTGCGCGACGAGTGCATTCACGACTTCGATTTGCCCTTCCGCAGTCGGCGTCGTGGGGCCGGTGAAGATCACTTGCGCACCAAGTTCGGCAGCAGCTTCATCTGCGCCTTTATGGACCGCGTCGAAGAAGCCGTTGCCCAGCGACTTCGCGACCACGCCCACGCGGATCGGCGTTTTCGCTTGCGGCTGCGGCGACTTCGAGCAACCGGCCGCAAGAGCGGCAACCAATGTCACCACGCACGCGAACAACTTTCGTTTGCTCTGCATGCATCCCCCTTTTTAGTTTCGTTTTGCGCTTACTTATGCCGGCTGCCGCAAGGCGTCTTCTTCGCTGACCGTTGCGATGATGACGTTGATGCCCGCGGCTCTGAATGGATCCAGCTCTTCGCGAGTCGCACTGTCATCTGTGATCAAGGTCGAGATGCGATCGATCCCCGCCACGATCATCGATGACTTGCGGCGCAACTTGGAGCTGTCGGCCATCACCACCACGTGCTCCGTGCGTTTCAACAGCTTGGTATGCGCTTGGACGATCAACGGATCGGCTTCCATGATTCCGAAGTGATTCAATCCGTAGCATCCAGTGAACAGCTTGTGACCCCAAAAACTTTCGGTGGTGTCGTTTTCGAAGGGACTGAGCACGATGTTCTGCTCGCGGAAAATCGTGCCGCCGGGCAGCGAAATGCGATTGCGGCTGGTCGCGAGCAATTTCGCGGCGATGGGAAACGAGTTCGTGAGAATGTCGAGATCGGCATTGGCCAAGAACTCGACCAACGCGAAGGTCGTGGTCCCGCCGTTGATGATGATGCTCTCACCGGGTTGGATCAGTTCGGCGGCGGCGCGGGCAATCGCGCGCTTTTGCGGCACATTGATGTCTTGGCTCAGCGCGAAGGGCATGCCGACCAGATGCGCCTGATTGCGCGGTCGCACTGCTTCGGCCCCGCCGCGAATCCGCTTCACCTCACCGCGTTCGGCGAGCGTATTGATGTCGCGCCGAATCGTCGCTTCTGAGGCGCCGAGGAGCTCCAGCAAATCGGTGACGCTCACGATCGAGCGTTCCTCGACCAGCTTGAGAATTAGGTTGTGCCGCTCGCGCTCTAACACCGTTCTTCCCCTCCTCTCATATATATCCCGTGTGCCGCGCCGCACGTCGTGATCGATTATGCGCGTGATTGATTGTATATGATCAGTTCGTATGGTACACAGCGAATCTTTATTGCGTCAGCCGATTAATAGCAGAGGAAGTGAATGAGCGTGGTCCAGCCGATGCAAACGGCGAACGTTATCGAAAGTCGCTGGGATGATGCCTTCGCGTCGACCCTCTCACCCGCTCAATTGCTGCTGTACCGATCGAATCTTCTCGGATCTGACAAGCGGATCACGAACTACGGCGGAGGCAACACCTCAGCCAAGCTCATCGAAAAGGACCCGTTGAGCGGACAAGACGTGGAAGTACTCTGGGTCAAAGGCTCGGGCGGCGATCTGGGCACGATGCGTCTAGACGGTTTCTCCACCTTATACATGGAGAAGTTTCTTTCGCTGGAGCGGTTCTACACGGGCGCCAATAGCGACAGCGTCTTGGTGCCGCTGTATGCCCATTGCACATTCAACTTAAATCCCCGCGCCGCCAGCATCGATACGCCCCTACACGGCCTGGTCGAGCGAGCGCACATCGATCACATGCATCCGGATGCTGTGATCGCCATCGCCGCCTCTGCGGACAGCAAAACGCTCACCGAGCAAATTTTCGGCGGCGAGATCGGCTGGCTGCCTTGGATGCGCCCCGGCTACGAACTCGGACTTCGGCTGCGAGAGCTGGTGCGAGCCAACCCGAAGTTGCGTGGCGTGATCCTCGAAGCGCATGGACTCTTCACGTGGGGAGATACATCGAAGGCGTGCTACGAGAACACGCTCGACATCATCAATCGCGCAACGAACGGGTTGGCAGAGCGATCGCGCGGCAAACACCCTTTCGGCGCTCACAAGATTGGGCCGCTGCCCGCCGATCGCCGCAAAGAGCTCGCCGCAGCGATCATGCCGACGATTCGCGGTTTGATTTCCACGCAATTCCACAAAGTCGGGCACTTCGACGATAGCGATGCGGTGCTCGAATTCGTCGGCGGCGAAAAGCTGCAGGAACTCGCGGCGCTCGGCACTTCGTGCCCTGATCATTTCTTGCGTACGAAGATCTGGCCGTTGGTGTTGCCGCTCGATGCAACCGCAGACACACCAGAGCAACTCGCTGAGCGCGTGCAAGCGGAAGTGGAGCGTTATCGCGAGCGCTACACAGGCTATTACGAACGCTGCAAACGCACGGGATCGCCGCAGATGCGCGACCCGAATCCTGTCGTCTATCTCGTGCCAGGCGTCGGCATGATCACATTCGCTGCGGACAAAGCGACGGCTCGCATCGCGGGCGAGTTCTACATCAATGCCATCAACGTGATGCGTGGCGCAGCGAGTGTCTCGACGTATCGCGGATTGCCGGAGCAGGAAGCATTCGACATCGAGTATTGGGATTTGGAAGAAGCGAAATTGCAGCGCATGCCGAAACCGAAGCCACTGGCAGGCCGCATTGCCTTGATTACGGGCGGTGCGGGTGGGATCGGCCTCGCCTCGGCGCGACGTTTGATGGACGAAGGCGCATGCGTGTTGTTGTGCGATATCGATCGCGATGCACTGCGTGCGGCGGAGGCCGAACTGAAGAAGCAATACAGTGCCGATGTCGTTGCCAGCTGCTGGCTCGACGTGACTAGCGAAGACGCCGTTCGCACCGGCTTCGCCGAAAGCGCCTGGAAGTTCGGCGGTCTGGATATTTGTATCTCGAATGCCGGCATCGCTTCCGCATCGCCGATCGAAGCAACATCGATGCAAACCTGGCAAAAGAACATGGACATACTCGCGACCGGGTACTTCCTGATCGCACGACAAGCATTTCAATTGCTCAAGGCTCAAGGTATCGGCGGCTCTATCGTGTTCATCGGTTCGAAGAATGCCCTCGCTGCTTCCCCCGGGGCATCGGCGTACTGCACGGCTAAAGCCGCCGAGTTACATCTGGCGCGATGCTTGGCACTCGAAGGTGCGCCCGCAGGCATTCGCGTCAACGTAGTCAATCCCGATGCCGTGCTGCGCGGCTCGCGGATTTGGCAAGGCGAATGGGCGCAGCAACGCGCGGCTCAGTACAACACCAGCGTGGATGAATTGGAGACGATTTACCGCGAGCGCAGCTTGTTGAAACGCAGCGTCTATCCCGAAGATGTCGCCGAAGCGGTCGTATTCTTGGCCTCGGATCGTTCTGCAAAATCGACGGGCAATATCGTCAACGTCGATGCCGGTAACGCTACTGCATTCACTCGATAATCATGACCGCCTACAGCGATCCGCGCAGCCACGAGTTCATCGCGGCTGCCAATGAAGCAAGCACCGCCTCTCTTGCCCGCGACTACGCAGTGCTCGGCGAGGCTCTACAGCGCCGCGGCGTCAGCATCGATTCGATCACAGAGGCGGTGAGTCAGTTTGCCGTTGCGATTCCCTCTTGGGGCGTTGGCACAGGCGGAACTCGTTTCGCGCGCTTCCCCGGCCCCGGAGAACCGCGAAACATTTTCGAGAAGCTCGAAGATTGCGCTGTGATTCACGCACTCACACGCGCAACGCCGACGGTTTCTCTGCACCTCCCTTGGGACTACACCGATGATTTGCAGGGATTGCGTGAGCGCGGCGCTCAGCTCGGGCTCGGCTTCGATGCAGTCAACTCGAATACCTTCCAAGATCGAGTTCAGCAAACGCACTCGTACAAGTTCGGCAGCCTCACTCACACCGACTCGGCGGTGCGCGCCCAAGCGGTCGCTCATAACATCGAGTGCATTCGCATCGGGAAGATCCTCGGCTCGAAGGCACTCACGCTTTGGATTGGCGATGGCGCGAACTTCGCAGGCCAGCAACACACCGCTCGTGCCTTCGAGCGTTACTTGGAATCGGCAGCGGCCATCTACGCCGAGTTACCAGCCGAGTGGCGTTTGCTCATCGAACACAAAATGTACGAGCCGGCGTTCTACGCGACGGTCATCCAGGATTGGGGCAGCTCACTTCTGGCCGCGCAGACGCTCGGCCCGAAAGCCTTTTGTCTCGTCGATTTGGGACACCACGCGCCGAACGTGAACATCGAGATGATCGTCGCGCGGCTCATTCACGCTCAGCGCTTGGGCGGATTTCATTTCAACGATTCGAAATACGGCGATGACGATCTGGACGCAGGTTCGATCGATCCGTTCCGTTTGTTCTTGATCTTCAATGAACTCGTCGACGCCGAACTGCGTAACGTGGCGAACTTCCACCCGGCACACATGCTGGATCAGTCGCACAACGTGACCGATCCAATCGAAAGCTTGATGACAAGCGCCATCGAACTGCAACGCGCCTTGGCGCAGGCATCGCTAGTCGATCGCACAGCGCTGCACGAATTCCAGGAACAGAACGACGCGCTCATGGCTAACCAAACCCTCAAGCGCGCGTTCACGATCGATGTGAGTCCCATCTTGGCGCAGGCACGCTTGCGCAAAGGCGCCGCCATTGATCCGGTCGCCGCTTATCGCAAAAGCGGATATCGATTGCAGTGCGCGCAGCGCAGACCGGCGCAAAAACACTTTGGCGGCGGGATCGTTTAGGCGCTTCGTGAGGCTGTAGGCTGGAGTAGGAACCCAGGGCTGGAGGCTGGTGGCTGGGGGCTCGGGGCTGGAGGAAAGAACGAGCACGGGGTCTGCTCGCACAGTTTTTACTGGCGCTGTCTCACTCGCCTGGCAATTTGGAGTCGTCGATGCGGTTGATGGGAATCCATGCGCTCTGCGCGTTTGCGATACTCGGCTCGCTGACTGCGCGCGGCGAAGCCAAAATCGATCGCCACGCGCTCGTGCAGCGACACTCGCCGACGATTACCGCCGTGGATCCAAGCTCACCTTTCATGGTCGGCAATGGCGAGATTGCCTTCACGGCCGACATCACCGGCCTGCAGACGTTTCAGGATAGCTACTCAGACCACGTGCCGCTCATGACCCAGGCGCAGTGGGCGTGGCACAGCTTTCCGAACCCTAATCACTGCACGATTGAGAACGCGCTCACGCCGATTGATGTTCGCGGCTCAAAGCAGCTTTACCCTTGGCTGCGTAGTTGGGACGAGGCCAAGAACCCTGCGATCGCATGGCTGCGGGAGAATCCACACCGTTTCTCGTTGGGCCGGATCGCGTTGAATTTGAAGCACGCGAACGGTGCTCAAGTGAAGCTTGCCGATCTGCGGCAGACGCATCAAACGCTCGATCTATGGGACGGTGCACTGCGCAGCTCGTTTCAATTCGACGGCATCGAAGTCGATATTGAAACGCGCATGCATCCCGTTCTCGACATGCTGATCGTCACGCTCCGATCGCCGCTGCTGCGTGACAAGAGGCTGGGCATCGACCTGCGCTTTCCTGGAGTCGCAAAGTCGCTGAATCCCGATCCCGCGGACTGGTCTCATCCAGAAGCCCATCTAACCGAGACACTCTCGCTATCAGCACGCAGGCTCAGCTTGAAGCGCACCCTCGATGCGACTCGGTATTTCGTCGATGCACGCGCCGATCAAAACGTCACGTTCAAGAAACTCGCCGCGCACGAGTTTCGAATTTTGCCGAGTGCATCGACCGATGCCCTTACGTTGTTCGTACTCTTTTCGCCAACCCCAACGAAAGCATCACTCCCGACAGTCGCTGAATCGATCGCAGCAGTGAGCAATCACTGGCACACGTACTGGACCGAAGGCGGCGCAATCGATTTCTCCGGCAGCAAGGATCCACGTGCTCACGAACTCGAGCGGCGCATCGTGCTATCGCAGTACCTCATGGCGGTAAACGCAGCAGGCAGTTTGCCGCCGCAGGAGGAAGGTCTGTTCTCCAACAGTTGGAACGGCAAATTTCATCTGGAGATGCATCCGTGGCATGCGGCCCACTTCGCCGTTTGGGGTCATACATCGCTCCTCGAGCGCAGCATGCATTGGTATTTCGATCGCTTGAACGATGCCAAAGCACGAGCTGCATCGCATGGCGCGCGCGGTGCATGGTGGCCGAAGATGGTTGGCCCCGAAGGGCGCGAGAGCCCCAGCACCGTAAACCCTTTCATCATGTGGCAGCAGCCGCATCCGATTTACTTGGCCGAGCTGATCTATCGCGATCGTCCGACGCGCGACACGCTACAGCGTTACAAAGAGCTCGTATTCGAGACGGCCGATTTACTTGCATCATTCCCGCACTTCGACGCGGAAAGGCAGCGGTATGTGATCGGCCCGCCGATCATTCCAGTACAAGAGGTGTTTCCGCCGCTGACGACGTTCAATCCTGCTTTCGAGTTGGAGTACTTCCGATTTGGATTAGCCACGGCACAGCAATGGCGCGAACGTTTGGGCCTGAAGCGCGATGCGCATTGGGACGACGTGATCCAACGAATGTCGCCGCTGCCGCAAAAGGACGGACTGTACCTTGCCACTGAATCCTTCCCGCAGCTATGGCAGCAAGCACGCAGCTCCGCATGCTCCAATGGCAATACATCCGAGCACTGCTGGAATCGAGATCATCCGTCGTTCCTGGCTGCGCTTGGATTCTTGCCTGGCGCGGACGTCGATCGCGATGTGATGCGCAAAACGTTACGCGCAGTCGAACAACACTGGGATCTGAGACAACTGTGGGGATGGGATTTCCCGATGATCGCCATGACGGCCACTCGCCTCCACGAGCCGGAGCAAGCCGTCGATTTTTTGTTCAGCGGCGAGGCGAACAATCAATACGGTCTCGCTGGAATGGTGCCCAGATCTCATTTGGAGCAGCCCGCAACTCACTCAACCACGGGCACGAGCGCTGCGAAGGATCGATACGCGCGGGATGCTGAGACGTATTTCCCCGCGAACGGCTCGTTGCTCTTGGCCATCGCGTTAATGACCGCAGGCTGGGACGGCAACGACACGGCCGTGCCTGGATTTCCGCATGACGGTAGCTGGAAGGTACGATACGAAGGTCTCCACCGTTTACCTTAGGCACGGCTGATCGCGCCGCAGCTCGCACGATTTCTTCGTGCGCGTGTCGGCATTGGATCCGATCATTCGTCCTTAGCTGGAGCTTCAAATTAGGAGGACCTTCCCATGCCTACCGGCACGGTTCGTTTACATCGAGTCATCAAAGCGCCGCCTGAACGCGTGTATCGCGCATTCGTGGACGGTGACGCCATGTGCAAATGGCTACCTCCGCACGGCTTCACCGGCAAAGTGCATCAAATCGATGCGCGCGTCGGCGGGACGTATCGGATGTCATTTACTAATTTCACGACCGGCGCGGGCCACACCTTCGGCGGTACGTTCTTGGAATTGGTGCCGAACGAGAAGATTCGTCACACGGATCGCTTCGACGACGCCAACCTGCCTGGAGAAATGCAGACGACGATTACGCTGACGCCAGTCTTCTGCGGCACTGAACTCAACATCGTGCAGGAAGGCATTCCAGAAGCGATTCCAGTGCATGCGTGCTATTTGGGCTGGCAGGAATCGCTCACGTTGCTTGCGCAGTTGGTCGAGCCGGAGATTCGTCAGTAGACGCGCGTTCCAGGAAAAGAAAACGGAATTTCACCGGGAAGACGGCGGAGATCGGGATAAGAAGGAAAGAAGAAGGCTCCACGCAGAACACGGAGTGGGACGCAACACAAAGCGCGCAAAGATGAAAGATGTACGCAGCGCGAAACTTGAAGCTGCGGAGCCGGATAACTGTCAGATCTGTTTCTGACCAGTACAAACGGTCACTCTCACCGCCCTGCCATTGCACATTCTGGCCTGCGCGTAGCGCTACCTTGTCAGTGGCTTTCCTGCCAACGGCTACCCTGCGCAACGCGCTTCCTCTTCATCCTTCTGACCCGCTGAAGTTGCAACGACGGACGACTGTGTCGTCAGGAAGGCATTCGGCAGGACAGAAGTTCATCGAGCGTTCCTCTCCTGTCGTCACCATCTCACTATGAGCGCTTTGTGTTGCGTCCGAGTCCGCCCCTTCAATCTTGCCCGTGACCCGTGACCTGTGACGATCTTTCCCGTCACTCGTCACCCGTCACTCGTCACTCGTCACTCATCACTGGTCACCAGACTCACATCCCTGCCGACATTCATCCCAATCGCTGAGTGCACCTCGCTCTTCTTCGAGGACACAACCCCTGCGACGATCCAAGCGGCACCACTCAGTGCCAGAGATACGGTCAGCATCGTGAATTCATACCGACTTGGATCCGCGATCACGCGTGGGATGTGCAAGAAGACGATGAAGCAGCCGAACATTAACGCCAGCAGGGGCGCGGCAACTCGAGCGAGGACGCCGGAAAGCAGGCTCAAGCCGGCAGAGATGTGCCCCACGCCTGTTAGATAAGTGAAGAACAATCGTGCAGGAAACCAAGCTGGAATCAGTGCAGCCGCTGGCTCGGCATAGATAAAGTGAGAAAGCCCCAGCGGCGGCAATGCGGCTGCGAAGCACAGCTTGCCGACCGTGGTACTCAGGCTCCCAATGCGATCGTTCGTCAGATCGCGTTGCGAGGAACGCAACGTGCCGTACAAGGCCAGGCTCGGCCCCGCGAGTGCCAGCAACTCACAGGCACCGATCCACGCTGCGGGTTCGCCGCGAACCACGCGCGGCACATCCAGCAATAAAAACCAGAGCCAGAAGATTGCCGCCACCGCAGCGGTACCCAATTGCGATGTCCGCGGAGTCAATAGCGCCACGCAAGCGATCACCTCCACCACACCGGTCACGCGTGCCACAGCAGCTCGAGCGGGTAAGTCAGCCGGTACCGGCTGCCACTGAAATGCAAAATCGCCCGTGATGATTGAGATCGCCCCGAGCACCGCAAGGCTCACTGCGAGTAGATAAATGCCGCCGCGCCATGGAGAAGGAATGGCATCGAAGGCAGTTGGGCGTGTTTGATATTGATTCATGTGTGAGATGGCGTTGTTGATCATTGGCGTTTCGATCATTAACGGGCAACGAGAAGAACGAGCCCGCAAGCGGGCAGTTGTAGCGTTCGCACGTAGACCGGTACATGACCAGATCAGGAAAATGGGTGGGGCCAGTTCTTCAAGCAGAAGGCAAGAATGAAGCAAGCCGACTGTGTCGGCAGGCAAGCCTGGCGGCAAGGAAGCCACTGGCAGGGGAGCGCTACGCGCAGGCCAGAATCGGACACGGCAGTGGTCGGACGCTCGTGTCGGGTGAGACTCTCGTCGGGATGGATGCTATCGCTTCTCCATATGGATCTACTTCTGTCCTGCCGTAAGGCCCTCTTGATCCGAAAGGATCCTTCCTGCCGGAGGCCTACCTGACGACGCAGTCGTCCATCGTCGCGAGATGTCATCCGCCGCTCGGCCTTTCCGATGCGATAGTCGGTTTGCGGCGTTCCTTTTTGCCCGTTCTGTCCTGACGCCAGTCCTTCCTGACGCAACGCGTCCCTCCTGCCGACAGGCCCTCGTGATCGCGTAGCGATCCGTCCTTCACTTCTGGTTCTGCCCCTTCCCCTCACTTTCGCTCACGTGCGCGAATTGAAGTGCACTTGACCGGTCAACTATGATAAATACTGCTCATGTCCGGTCACGAATGGCCAGAATATGATCGGACATGCTCATTTGTGACTGAAAAGCATACGCGAGCTGGGGGACCCTAGGGGCAGACGCGGCTCGGAATCAAACAACGCGGCAAACCGCGCACATGAAGAGGGCGTGCAGATGAAAAAGACTCGAGGGGGCCATCCCCGTCTTAGGTTGGGCATGGGGGTCGCGGTGCTCGGATCCGCGCTATACGTCACTGCGGCGACAGCTCAAGAGAAACAAAACGTGTCGCGCGACGGCGAAGTCGAAACCGTTCTCGTCACGGGATCGCGAATCGCAAGGGATGGCACACAGGCTTCGACCCCGCTCGCAGTCATCAGCTCCGAGGACATCAAGCTGTCGGGCGCCGTGAACGTGGACAAGGTCCTGACCGAAGCGCCCCAGTTCGTGGCGGCGACCAACGGTGGCGCGACTGCCAACACGGTTCCCGCAGGTTCTGCAGCTGGTGCGTCGTATGTGAATCTGCGCGGCTTCGGTCTTGGCCGGAACCTGGTGCTGGTGAATGGCCGTCGGTATGCGATCTTCGGACCCGAGCAAGTCACCGACCTCAACACCATCCCAACCGCACTGATCGAGCGTACGGAAGTCGTTACCGGCGGTTCATCCGCGGTGTACGGCTCGGATGCGATCACGGGCGTCATCAACTTCATCATGCGCGATGATTTCGACGGCGTTGAAGCGCGCGGCCAATACGGCATGGACAGCGCCACTAGCACGCCGACCTACAGCGCAGACCTCACCATCGGCGGCAACTTTTCTGAAGGGCGCGGCAACGCGGTCGTTTCGCTCGACTACTACAAGCGCGAAGGCTTCACGCGTCGCGATCGCGGCGATTGGGCCACCCTGCCCCTCAACGATGGTTGCGTGACCAGCGACTCCTGGAGCAGAAGCAGCGCAGGCACTCCGTTGGCTGGCGCCAACGCGTCGAATTGCGTCGCGATGGGCGGAAAGATGGGCCTCGTGTTCTCGGGGAGCGGCGATATTCCCAATGGTCGCTTCACCATTTCGCCCGCACTACGCGCGAACCCCGCGATCGCAGGGGCGCTCGCGAACGCCGGTCTCGCAGGCCTTGGCGATAACGGCTTCACATTCGACGACGCAGGCACAACCGCACGGTTGACTCAGCGTCCCGCGGATGACTTCAACCTCACGCTCTACAACTACCTGCAGGTACCGCAAGAGCGTTGGATGGTCAACGCGTTCAGCCACTACGATTTCGCGCCGAAGGCCACGGGCTATTTGGAGTTCCACTTCAGCAACAATCGAGTGGATCAACAGCTGACGCAGGCGAACATCAACGGCACGTTCTTGGTGAACACGAACAATCCGTACTTGAGTCCGCAGATGCAGGAGGTGTTGCATCAAATGGATTTGGCCGAGACGGGCACGACGACGGTTGTCACCGGACCCACCACTCGCACCACTACTGCGAATGACGGCCTTGCCGCATTGAGCCTCGGAAGACGGCTGGTCGAACTGCCATTCCGCCACAACGTCGATGATCACAACGTGTGGCGAACCGCGATTGGCATGAAGGGCGATCTGGGCGACGTATCGGACAGCTTCCTTCGCAAGCTCGCCTACGATGTGTACTACACGTTCGCCCGATCCGAAGACACGAGCACGCAGGAAGGCAGCGCTTCCCGCAGCCGGTTTGCCGCCGGATTATTGTCCGCGAACGGCGCAGATCCGGTGCTCAATATCTTCGGGCAAAACATTTCAGATGCCGGCGTCTCTTCGATCATGATTCCGGCGACGAATGTGACCAACGCAGAACAACAAGTCGCTGCAGCCAACTTGAGCGGTGAAGCATTCAACATGCCGGCCGGACCGGTGGGATTCTCGGTCGGATACGAGTGGCGCAAAGCGGAAGCTGAGTACAAACCCGATGAGTTTCTGCGGTCTGGCGATGTCGTCGGTTTCAATCCGGGACTCCCAACCGCAGGGGACGTCACAGTGCGCGAGATCTTCGGCGAGTTGCGCGTGCCCATCCTGGCGAACTTGCCCGCGGTACAGAGCCTCACCGCAAATGGTGCATTCCGCAGTTCCGACTACGATCTCGAAGGCGTGGGTCGCGTCTCGACTTATCTGTATGGCCTCGATTGGCGCGTCAATCAGTCGATCGGGTTCCGCGGACAATTCCAGCGGGCGATTCGGGCACCGAACATCGGTGACTTGTATGGCGGCTTGAACCTCAACTTCGTCACAGCCGTCGATCCGTGCTCCAACCGCGGATCTGCAGCAAGCCAGACCGAAGCGTTGCGCCAGCTGTGTATCGCAAGCGGAGTGCCGGCAGCATCGGTATTCACTAGCGGCGTGCAGCCGGACGCGATCATTCCCGCGCGCTCGGGGGGCAATCCGAACCTGTCTGAAGAAAGCTCAGATACTCGCACCGTCGGTGTCGTGTTCACTCCGAGCTTCGCTCCTTCGCTGGCTGTGACGGTCGACTACTTCGACATCACGCTCGATGATGCGATTGCTCAGTTGGGGGGCGGCCTGCAGAACACCTTGAATCTCTGCTACCTCTCGCTTCAAGACATCAATAGCGACTTCTGCAAAGCCATCAACCGCAACCCGGCGACCGGCGCGATTACCGTTCCCTACTACGCCGACATTCTGCAAGCGAACATCGGCGCACTCGAAACCTCTGGCGTTGACTTACAGGCGCGTTACGGCTTCGATGTGGGCTGGGGCGGAATCGGCGGCGGGGGCAGCCACTTTGCGATCAGCACGGCATGGACGTACACGAACGAATTTACGATCACGCCGATGCAAGCGGTGCCTGAGAACAAGAACGAATGCGTCGGTGCGTTCGGTGCGACGTGTGGCGAACCGGTTCCCGAGTACAAAGGCGTGACTCGCTTCACGTGGACGACGGGTCCGTTGGAAGTCAGCCTGCGTCACCGCTACATCGACTCGGTCACGACGGATCGTTACGTGTTGCCGAAACGTGCGGGCGCAACGCCCCCGGCGCTGAACACGCTAACCAACCCCAAGCTACCGGCGCAAAACTACTTCGACCTATCGCTCAACTATGACTTCGGCGATGCATTCGAAGTGTACGGCGGCATCAACAATGTGTTCGACAAAGATCCGCCGATCGTCGGCGCTGGCCAGGGCTACGCAAACACCTGGCCCGCTACGTACGATTACGCCGGCATGACCATGTTCTTGGGCTTTACGTTGAAGACGTTCTAGTCGACGCGAGGTGCAGCGCGGTTGCGCTGCACCTCATCGCCCGCCGACCGCGCGTTCGCGCGATTCCCGATCTCTCACGGTGGGTGCGTTTTCTTTGGCGGCGAGCACCCGACAAAACACCACGCATCCACTCCGCTCCACGCGTTTCGGAACCCATCGTCACGCGGCGGATTGAGTGACTCTCGGTTCACTCTGGAGCGTTGTTATGGCATCTCAATACGACCCAACTTCACGTCCGCTTGCGATTGTCACCGGTGCCTCGAGCGGCATCGGTCGTGAGCTCGCCACCATCGCCGCAAGAGAGGGCTTCGATTTGATCGTCGCCGCAGATCGCTCGCTGCAAGATGCGCTGAGCGAACTTCAAAGCCTCGGCGCACGTGTCGAAGCTGTGGAAGCCGACCTCGCAACCCAAGAAGGCGTGGATCGACTCTACGCGAAGGCTGCAGGCAGACCGATCGCAGCGTTGATGGCCAATGCAGGTCATGGCCTCGGCAAAGGCTTTCTCGATCAAGACTTCTCTGAGGCCAAGCACGTCGTCGATACGAACATCACCGGGACGATTTACCTGATCCAGAAAGTTGGGCGCGACATGCGCCAACG
Source organism: Pseudomonadota bacterium (assembly GCA_023391335.1). GTDB lineage: Bacteria > Pseudomonadota > Gammaproteobacteria > Steroidobacterales > Steroidobacteraceae > Steroidobacter. The sequence goes on from JAEWBG010000033.1 coordinate 55,058, forward strand.
AGGAGAAGGCAAGATTCTGATCACGCGTTCGATTGCGGGCTTCATGCCCGGCGCGTTCCAAGCTGTCTATAACGGCACGAAAGCATTCATCGACTCGTTCTCATTCGCGCTGCGTGAGGAACTGAAAGACACCGGCGTGACCGTCACGTGCTTAATGCCGGGACCGACGGATACGGAATTCTTCGAACGCGCCGACTTGATGGATACGGATGTCGGAACCGACGACAGCAAGGACGATCCGGTGAAAGTTGCCGAGGTCGGCTTCAAGGCCATGATGGATGGGGAAAGCGATGTGGTCGCGGGTTTGAAGAATAAGTTTCAGACGACGATGGCCAACGTCACTCCGAACGAAGTGTTGGCGAAGCAGCATCGCAAGATCGCGGAGCCAGGTTCTGCGTCGAAACAGTAACTTCAGCAATCTGAGCCGACCGGCGAAAAACCCGGTCGGCTCTCTTCTCGCCCGGCTACATCACGCGCGCACGACGCATTGGGGCGCGCCCATCGATCACCTCGCAATCGCCGACGCGATTAAAGGTGTGCACTCCAAAAATACCGAACTTCTGCGGCTCGGGCGCCAGCACCGAGATCGGTTTCTCTTCGTAGGTCGCTGAACCGATCTTGAACTCATTGAAGCTCACCGAATATCCATATCCATTCGAGCAATCCTGACTCACACGTAGCAACCTGCCCTGGTCTTCGATGACAGAACCTCCGCACCGAGCCCAACGCACGTCGTTGCTAACGGCACCGGCCGGATGCAATTTCCACGGCCCTTGAGGCGTCGGCGCTTCGAACAACAAGGTCGTCGAGACAGCGCCGGCTACGATGCGGGGTGACACGAACATGTACCAGCGTCCTTCGAATTGAAACAAAGACGAATCGGAAGCAGCCATGTCGAGCAGTACGGAATCCAACACCCAGTCATCGGGAAAGCGGCGCGCGCGGTACAACTGAATCTGCCCCGCGTGTTCCGTCTCCGGGATCATCCATGTGGCGCCTTCGTGTTTGAAAATATACGGGTAGGAAAGGTGATAGGGACGCTCGAGGATTGTTCGCACGTCCACGAGCCGGCCATTCTCCACCTTACCGGCTGCAATCACGCCACGCTGTTCTGCGTAAATGAAATCTTCGAAGACGGCCCACGTCTCGCCTGCTTCCTGCACGAGGAAGGGATCTGCCCAGAATCGACCGCGCGGACTTTCGATCCACTGAAAGCCAGAGAGACTCGGTGCACTTTGACGATACAGCGGGTCCGCAGAGCGGCGGATCGCGATGCGCCAGTGAGTGATATCGGAGCTGGATCGCAACTTTCGCGTAGCAGCGCGCACTCCGACCGGCACCAGCCACTTCGCCATCTCTAGGTTGTTTGGCTGCCGATAAATCGCGCGCTTACCTCGATACTGCTGGGGACGGAAAACTTTCTTCTGCAAGTGCTCCCAGCCAAATCGGTGCAGCTCGTTCAACTTCTGGATGACGAAATGCTGCGTCGACCAATACACGTTGAAGCGATTCATCGATACTGACGGACGCGGTGCGGTCGATAACATTCCACGTACGAATACCGGGCCGGCATCCAGCGATTCTTCCAATCGCTGCAATACAGCGCCGCTCAATGGGTTGTTTTCCATGAGCTCCCACATCAAGGCCGGTCCGCCGCGATAGCGCTCGCTGTCGCCGTGGTGATACGACCACACCCCGTAACGTGCGGCGTGCAAAATCTCGCCGCGAATGATTCGGAAACCGAACCGCAGAATCACATCGAGCTGCAGCGCCTTGATGCGTTCGATCGCATCCGCTGGGAAGCGATCCACGAAGCCCTTCTGAATGGGGACGACACGGATGCGCTCCACGCCTTCGAAAAGATCGCTGCAATCTACCGCTGCGCACGGATCGGGTTGCACCCGAAAGCGACGGTCGAGCTTGCGCATGTATGCGAAGTAACCAAGCCCGCGACGGCGCGTGCCATCGAGGAATGTGTTTGCGATCTTGGCGAGCGCTGAACGCTTGGCAGGAGGGGACGAGGTGGGCGCCGCGTTTTCGATCACCGCGACGAGCTGCGCGAAGTTCGAGGCCTGCACGTCCTCGAGAATCTTGCGCATGAACTGCTGCGCAATGGTGCCGTTGATGAGCACGCCCACGCGTAGTGGTGGGCGCTGCACATCCGACTGCCGGTACCAGGAATTGATGCTGAAGTCGGGATTCGGCAGCTTGCCGGCGACGATGTCGGCCGGCTGAATGCATTCCGTAGTGCGCTCGCCGCTGATCAGGCGCGGCAGCGCCTCGACGTTTTCATGCATGGAGGCATCACTTCACCAAAGGGATGCCACTGAACTGCTCAGACCTTGAGGGAGTTCCCGACCCCCGATCCTCATTTCAAGGGCGAGTAATCGGTCGCCTCGACGAAGACCGACTCTACCTTCGTGACGATCGGTCCATTGGCTTCGGAATCAGCCCTGACCTTCTGCCACTCCGGATCCTTGCCAAATTCGTCCCAGCTCCTCTTGGCGGCTTCGCGGCTCTTATGCGCCAGGATATAGATGAGCGTGTGGCCCGCGAGCGGCGGATCCTGCGGCATCCAATAACCGATATTCACCATTCCGTGGCGCTCGAAGATTTCCATCGTGTGCTCGCGAAAGCGCTTGTTGAGCGCGTCCAACTTTCCTTCCGGCGTCGTGTACGTGCGAATCTCGAACACGCGATGGGGCGGATCGGCGGCGACTGCGGCACCGGCAAACCAAGCAACTGCAATCAATACCAAAGCTCTTAAACGCATACTTACCCTTCACACCCATCGAGTGTCGTGAACCCTAGCGTATCGCTCACTGTGCCGCATTCGCCTGAGCCACCGTAAGGACGGTCATATTGACGATGCGACGTACCGTCGCCGACGGCGTGAGAATGTGCACTGGCGCGGCCGGCCCCAGCAAGATCGAGCCGATCACCACATTGTTCCCCGCGGCGGTCTTGAGCAGGTTGTAAGCGATATTCGCCGCGTCGAGATTGGGCATGACTAACAAATTCGCCGGCCCCTGCAGTGTGGTGTCAGGCAGAATCTTCCTGCGAATGGATTCATCCAGCGCGCAGTCGCCGTGCATTTCGCCATCGACTTGCAAAGTCGGCGCACGTTCACGAAGCAGCGCCAGCACATTGCGCATCTTGGTTGCCGATGCGTCATCGTGCGTTCCAAAGTTCGAATGCGATAGCAACGCGACGTTCGGCTCGAGCCGGAAACGGCGCATCACTTCAACGGCACTGATGGTGATCTCCGCCAGTTGTTCGGCTGTGGGATCGAGGTTGATGTGCGTATCGACGATGAAAAGCTGGCGATCCGGCAAGATCAAGGCATTCATCGCACCGTAGGTCGTCGCACCGGGCCGCTTGCCGATCACTTGGTCGATGTATTGCAGATGGCGTGCAGCGGTGCTGATCGTGCCGCAGATCATGCCGTCGGCCGCGCCTTTGCGCACCAGCATCGAGGCGATCAGCGTCGTGCGGCGGCGCATTTCCAACTTCGCATATTGCGCAGTCACGCCTCGCCGCATCATCAAGCGGTGGTATTCCATCCAGAATTCGCGATGCCGCGGATCGTGCTCCGGATTGACGACTTCGAATTGCTCGCCGGGGCGCAGGCTCAAACCGAACCGCTTGATGCGGTTTTCAATTACGGCGGGCCGGCCGACGAGAATCGGCCGCGCCAAGCCTTCTTCGACGATGATCTGCGTTGACCGCAAGATGCGCTCATCCTCGCCTTCTGCGAAGACGATCCGCGAGCGTTGCGGCGGTGCTTTGCGAGCAGCCGCATACACCGGCTTCATGATCGTGCCGGACTGATAGACGAACTGCTGCAGTTGCTGGCGATAGGTTTCGAAATCCGCAATCGGCCGGCTCGCAACGCCTGAATCCATTGCCGCTTTCGCGACCGCGGGTGCAATGTGAACGATGAGTCGCGGATCGAAAGGTTTCGGAATCAAATATTCAGGACCGAAGTGCAGGTCCTCGATGCCATAGGCACTCGCCACCACATCGCTGTGACCCAAGCGTGCGAGCTGTGCGATCGCGCGCACGGCCGCGATTTCCATTTCTCGCGTGATCGTGGTTGCTCCCGCATCCAACGCGCCGCGAAAGATGAAAGGGAAGCACAACACGTTATTCACTTGGTTTGGGTAGTCCGAACGACCTGTGGCAATCACCGCATCGTCCCGCACTGCTTTGACTTCATCCGGCAGAATTTCCGGCGTCGGATTCGCAAGCGCGAAGATCAGCGGCTGCTCAGCCATTCTCTTGACCATCTCCGCCTTCAGCACGCCGCCGGCAGACAGACCAAGGAAGATGTCTGCTCCTTGGATAATGTCCGACAACGTGCGCGCATCGGTGCGTTGTGCGAAGCGCGCCTTCTCCGGATCCATCAACTCGGCACGACCTTCGTACACCACACCCGCAAGATCGCTCAGCCAAATGTTCTCTTTTCGCAGGCCAAGTTCGACCAACAAATCGACGCAGGCGAGCGCAGCGGCACCCGCCCCGCTGACGACGAGCTTCACGGCATCGATGCGCTTGCCGACAAGAGACAACCCGTTGAGCACCGCGGCGCCGACGATGATAGCCGTGCCGTGCTGATCGTCGTGGAACACCGGAATCTTCATGCGAGCGCGCAGTTTGCGTTCGATTTCGAAGCATTCAGGCGCTTTGATATCTTCGAGATTGATGCCGCCGAATGTGGGCTCGAGTGCGGCAATGATCTCGACCAATTTGTCTGGATCGCGCTGATCGAGCTCGATGTCGAACACATCGATGCCGGCGAACTTTTTGAAGAGGACCGCCTTGCCCTCCATCACCGGCTTGGCAGCCAACGGTCCGATTGCTCCTAATCCCAGCACAGCGGTGCCGTTGGTCACAACACCGACGAGATTGCCTCGCGACGTGTAGCGGAACGCGGTGGCGGGATCGGCCGCGATTTCTTCGCATGCGACTGCGACACCGGGAGAGTATGCGAGCGCCAGATCATGCTGATTGGAGAGCTTCTTGGTTGGGGTGACCGAGATCTTCCCTGGCGAGGGTAGCTCGTGATACGCGAGCGCCGCTTCCCGCAGGCTTTCTCGCATCTTGATACCCGTCCCATCGTTTGCCATGTGCACTGCCCTTCCGACCAATTTGTCGGACTATAGTGCACACTGGCCGCCACAAGCATTCAAATATCGATCTCGCAATCAGTACGGGTCCAGGTTGATATAGCTCAGAGGTTGGCCGGTCTTGCGATCGACGAGTACGGTCCAAAACCCAGTGCGGTGCTTCACCGGAAGCCAGCCGAGCTGCGCAGCATCGCGATTGGCCTCGCGAACCGCATTTTCAATTTGAGTTCGCGCTTCAGGCTTCCTGTGCTCTAGAACTTCGATGGTCTCCGCTTTCTGACTGACCGTGGGTGCGACGGTCTGGTATGGAATATAAAAACGCGGCCGGACCGAAATGTCGCGTCCTTCCAATCCTGCGAATAGAGCATCGTTGTGTTCTGTAGGGCTGACGTAGGTGCCGACCAGCTTTGGACCAAACTTCGGCAGCGTTCTGTATTCCTCTCTTTTCGCCTGTTCCAACTCCGATTTTTCTATCTCGGATGCTGTCACCACCTCGAAGCGATCCGTCACGAAAGCGACGTAAACAGGCCGTGCCCCCGAAACCACGTATACGCCGTAAAGCAGTGCCGCCAATTGAACGGTGCCCACGACCGCATAATCGATGAGCAACTCACGCTTCGATTTGGAACTGTTGTAGATGACGAGTGAAATCAGCGGGCCCAGCGCCAAATCGCAGCCGATGACCAGAAGAAACAGCTTCGTACCACCCACCATCTCCTGGAAGGGCGCCGGAAACCACACGAAGAAGATCAGCGCAGCGGCGCACGCCGCCACACCTAGCGTCACCAGAAAGTGAATGCCGAATGCGAGGAATTTCTCGCGCCAACGAATCATGCTCTGCTCCTTCTTGTGCGGGCCGCGCTGACCGGCTCGTGCAGCCGCGTTCGTGAACGGAATATAGCCAATCGGCTCGTCGCATCAGCCGTGATTTCCATCGCAAAAAGATTTCCAGTCAGGCCCCAAGCAGCTCAACTGACAAAGATTTCACGCGAGGCGCGCCCCTCAACATTCGGTAAGGCGCAACTAGCGAGCGTCCGATCGCGGACCTATCCTTCGCGCCTCCTACCCAGGTCTTTCACATGCGCCAACTCAGATTACTGACACTTCCGCTGTGCTTAATCGCAGCAGCTTCCTCAGGTGCGGAACTCTTTCACGCGAAAACCAGCGCTGCATCCAAGTCGGCTCGCGCAGGCGAAAACGAATTCCGCGATCTCTATAGGGAACTCGTGGAAATCAACACGACTCAATCGGCTGGCTCGTGCACCAAAGCGGCTCAGGCCATGCAGGCTCGCCTCCTCAAGGCAGGCTATGCGCAAGAAAACCTACATCTGATCGTCCCACCCGATCGCCCGAAAGACGGCAATCTCGTTGCCGAACTGAAGGGCACGAATGCGAAACCCAAACCGATCCTGCTACTGGCACACATCGACGTTGTAGAAGCTAAGAGAGAAGACTGGCAGCGCGATCCGTTCACGCTCACGGAAGAGGATGGCTACTTCTACGGTCGCGGTGCCGCGGACGACAAAGCGATGGCCGCTGTGTTCACGGATGCCATGGCACGATTCAAACGCGAAGGATACCGGCCGAAGCGCGGCATCAAGATGGCTCTCACGTGCGGTGAAGAAACGCCAAACGTGTTCAACGGTGTCGAATATCTGATCCAGCACCATCGGCCTCTCATCGATGCGGAGTTCGCAATCAACGAAGGCGGCGGCGGTCGGTTCGATCAACAGACCACCAAATACCTGTACAACGGCGTGCAAGTCGGCGAGAAGCTGTATCAGGATTTCACGCTGGAAACGACCAACAAAGGCGGCCACTCATCGCGCCCGACTCCTGACAATGCGATTTACGAATTGGCACAGGCGTTGATCAAGATTCAAGCGTTTGAGTTTCCGGTCGAGTTCAATCAGACCACTCGCGCGTACTTGCAAACTTTCGGCGACATTGTCGTCGGCACTCAAGGCGCCGACATGAAAGCCGCCGCGCAGTCGCAGGACCCAGCAGCAATCGCCCGGCTCGAGCAAGATCCGACGATGAACGGAATGCTGCACACCACCTGTGTCGCAACCATGATCGATGGCGGTCACGCACCCAACGCATTGCCTCAGCATGTCAGCGCAAATGTGAATTGCCGCATCTTTCCCGGACACGCTCCGGAAGAAGTACGTCAGACTTTGATCAAAGTCATCGGCGATGAGAACGTGAAGGTCAGCTTCCAAGCGCCGCCGGAAACACCCGGCGCGCCGCCGCAACTCACGAAGCAAGTGATGGCGCCGATAGAGGCTCTCACACGCGACATGTTTCCTGGCGTACCCGTGTTGCCGACGCAGGCTTCGGGCGCAACCGACGGGCGGTTCCTGACCCCGATCGGCATTCCCACATACGGCGTTTCAGGAATGTTTTCGGATGGCGCCACGACGAACGCGCACGGACTCAACGAGCGCATTCGCGTTCAGTCGCTGATGGAAGGGCGAGAGTTTTTGTACCGGCTTACGAAGATGTACGCCGATGGACGCGAGAAGCCCTAGGCGTTGAGCCGATAGATTTCGAAATTGAGCACGCCCGCGAACGCTACCCAACAGGCGAGTGGAGCCAGGCAGAACGCGGCGGGACGATCGATCTTCATCGCCACGATGATGGTCGCTACGATGCATAGCCACTGCGGCACGATATCGATCAAGCCGAGCATTGGGCTGTGCGCGCCGAAGAACAACCATGACCATGCCGCGTTCAGAACCAGCTGCGCGAAGAATAAGGTGAGTGCGAGAGTTCGAATCGAGCTGGGATGCTGGCGCAACAATCGCCAACAGCACACTGCCATCAGCACATAGAGCGTCGTCCACATGGGACCGAATATCCAATTCGGCGGGTTGAAGGCGGGCTTTTGCAAGCCCGCATACCAACTCTGCAAATTCGGAAACGTAGCCGCCTGACCTGCCAGCATCGCGGCGAGCACTGGCAACGTCGCGATTGCCAAGTGTGCCCAGGTGCGCGCAGACCAATTCACAACATGTTCCTCAGCGGCGATACGCGATGCGATAAATCACGTTGGCCGCATCATCGCTCACCAAGAGGGCCCCATCGGCTGCTTCCAAAATTCCGACCGGACGTCCCCACGCGTTGCCATCGTCAGCGATGAAACCGATCAAGAAATCTTCGTACTCTCTGGTCGGCACCCCGTTCTTGATGCGCACACGCACTACTTTATGGCCGGTTCGATTCGCGCGATTCCACGAGCCGTGCATCGCAGTGAAGCCATCGCCAACATATTCCTTGGGGAATGCAGCGGCACCTGAACTCTGCTCATAGAACTCGGTTGTCAACGCGGCAGAATGAGCTTGATACAACACGTCGGGCACGATCGCTTTGCCTGCGAGATCGGGCCGATCGCCCTTGAGCCGCGGATCCTCATGGTTGCCGAGGTAGTACCAAGGCCAACCGTAGAAGCCTCCTTCCTTCACGCGCGTGGAATAGTCGGGGACCAAGTTATCTCCGAGTCCATCGCGCTCATTCGTCGTGCACCAGAGCTCGCCCGTTTGCGGCTGAATAGTTAGTCCCACACAGTTGCGAATGCCGGTCGCAAAAATCTTCCCTGACTGCGGCGCGTTCACATCGAACACGAGCACATCCGCTCGACGAGTCTCGACATCCCATGCGGCGCCAAGCGCATGCTGTGACTCCCACGTTTTGATCTGCGCTGGCGACTTCTTAGACATTTCTTCGGCGACGTTCGATCGCGAACCGACCGAGACGAACAACCGCTTACCGTCAGGCGAGAACGCGATATCTCGCGTCGTATGTCCGCCCGCCGCATCGGGCGCGAGTTCAGGCACCACCACTTCTGCTTTGCCGCGCGCCTTCAGATCGCCGCTTTGATACGGAAAGCGAACGACGCGATTCAACTCCGCCACGTAGACCCATTTCGGGTCCTTCGCCGGATAGAACCGGATACCGAATGGCTGATTCATTCCATCGGCGAATGTTTCGATTTTTTGCGCTGTGGCACCGTCGGCAGCAGGACGCAGCACCCGCACGCGTCCACGAGAGGTTTCGGAAACGAATACATCCCCATTGGGCGCAAGACGCATGCGACGCGGCCCTTGCAGGTCACTTGCGAACACGTTCACCGCGAATCCATCGGGCACCTGCAGCTTCGCATTCGAAGGCTTCTGCACAAAACCGGGGGAATTGCGCGCCGACTCGGTCGCAAAGGGCGCGGGCAGCGCATTTGCGTCGATGTGATGCGTGCGTCCGGGGACATCGTTCTTCCAATCCGCGCCCGCACTCGCGCCCGCGGGCCGTGGCGCGTTCTTCGCTGCCTCGGGCCGCTCCTGGCTGACCGGGTGCTCGCTGAGCGAACGGAAATACGCGATGAGATTGTCGCGATCCTGTTTCGCAGGAATCGCCACGACCATGTTCGTTCCCGGAACGACTTTCGTTGGCGCGGCGAGGAATCGATCCAACGTCGCCGCGTCCCAGGTGAGATTCGAGTCCTTCAATGCTTTGGTGTACGCAAACGACGTGCTGCCCGCTTTGCGCCCGAAGACCCCGTTGAGGTCGGGACCCTGCGCGCCGCCGCCGTCGTTCGGCTCCGCGCTGTGGCACACGGTGCATTGCGAACGGAAGGTCGACCGCCCGGCCGATGCGTCAGCTCCGTAAGCGATGGAACCGCTCAACGACGCGAAACCTAGAAGAACAGCGATCGTTGCTTTGCTCATTGTTATAGCTCCTGACTCGAATGACCGTGACGGCATACGGATCGCCCACGTTAGCAGTGGCTAACGCGGCACCTTGCACCAGAGTTCGACCGAGCGCGAATGAGAGTCGAGTTCGCAACCTCATGCCAGATCATTCCTGTCAAGAAAGGTTGTGAACGAATACCTGCAAGCGCCCGGGTTCTCGCTAGAATGCGCGGCCTCCCCCGACAAGGAAAAAGAATGATCCGCGCCCTCGCCTCGACGGTTGCCCTAGCCTGCCTCGCATTACAAGTCTCTGCCGAACCTTCAGGGGTGTATTTCGGAGCCGCAATCGGCAACTCGCACCAGCATCTTGGAAAGGGCGAAGGCATTAACGTCCTCATCTCATCGCCCTTCGCTCCGAGCAATGGCCTGATCACTCTGCAACCGTCCTCGAAGGACAGCGACGAAAAGGACCGCAGCATCGCAGGCCTCGTGGGCTACCGATTCAATCGCTATCTCGCAGCCGAACTCGGATATGCGGACTTCGGGGATGCCGCCATGACAGAACACTACCAGCTACCCGAGGATGTGTTTCCGTTGGGCGCCCCGGAGATCACTCGGAGTCTCTCGACGAACATCTCCGGACCGACACTTACGGCACTCGGAATCTATCCATTCGGTACACGCTTCGATGTATTCCTGCGTGCCGGCCTCTTGTTCGCAGATCAGCAGGTGAGAATGGAAGGCGCGCGCCCCGAAAACTATGCCGATACTGTTTGGGTCGGCGGTATCGGTGGCGATTATCGGTTTGCGGATCGCTGGAGTGCGCGCATCGAGTATCAACGCACGGACGAAATCGACGCGCCTCAACAAGGCAACACGAATCGCCTAACGCAGGTAGTGCTGAGCGTGATCTATCACATGGCAAAACAGTGATGGGGTGATGAAGTGAGTGCGCTACGCGCGTGAACGGGGAAGAACATGGGTCCGTGCGCCAGTCACCTCGCGAATGAACAATTGCGTACATTTACACGCAGTCAACTTCGACGGACAGATTATTCGATCAGTCGCGCGCGAAGCGCTTTCACCTCATCACTCCATCACCTCATCACCCGCGCCGCTTGCGTCAGCAACCGGTTGTAGATCGGAGCACCCCAACTGACGGCGTCGACGATATCTTCGACGTAATGTTTCGCGCGGCGATCGGCAACGTGACCTTCGAGCGTAACTTCGCCATGCGCGACCGTTACTGAAACTTCGCTTGCATCAACGTGTGGATCGTCGCTGAGCCGCTCGCAAATCACCTCGTGCAATCGTTCGTCGCTGCGCCGATATCCGCGCGGCCCTTTGCCTGCGTGCGATTCTTCATCGGCAATGCCGTGCTGCCCCGCACGCACCGAATGAACCCCGAGATCCGCCCAACTGCGATCGCCGGGATGGCGCTCGCCGGTACTGAAGCGATGCTCGGTGATGTCGTTGCGACTATGTGTATGCGGGATGCGCCCCACCACGCCTGCTTGCGGACCGGAAGAGCGCGTGTATGCATCCGAGTACGGACCGCCTTCATCCCAGTTATGCGGACCGTAGTACGAGTCGCTGTACTCGCTGGCCTCGGGTACCTCGTAGTGGCCGATCGGCGCTCCGCGGCCGGGCTCGAGATGCAGGTCTTGGGTGCGCCCTTCTCCAAAATGCCAGTCGCGGCCGCGGCCAAATACTTCATGGCGACGCATATGCACCTCGCTATCGAAAACCTACGGGAACCCTTTTCAAATGCACAGTGAGCCGCGTTAGGTTCCCGAAGCCTGCTACGCGGTGCGTGCGAAATCCACAAAGCCCCGCTCGACATCGACGGACATGAGATTGACGCGTACGCGATCCCCGACATCGAGACCGCCTTCTCCGCGCACCAGCTTGCCTTCCGCCACCGGATGGTTAATGCGCACCCAAACTCCCTTCTCACCGGCTCCGGTCACGATTGCATCGAATCGCTGACCGACGCGCGATTCCAACAACATTGCAGCCGCTGACTTGCGCACCTGCCGCTCGACCTTGGACGCGTCGTCTTCTTGCTCAGTGCAGTGACTCGCAATGGCTTGCAGTTCTGCGGCCGAATACGCGGGCGCCGCCCCTGCCAACACCGCTTTCACCATGCGCTGCGTCACCAGATCGGGGAAGCGACGATTCGGTGCCGTCGAGTGCGTGTAGTCGCTGACGGCCAATCCGAAGTGCCCATCGATTTCCTCGCCCGGCACCTCCACGCCATATTCGCCGGATCCCAGCATCTTGATCACCGCCAAGGAAAGTTCGGCAAACCCAGCGGGATTCGCGGCGTGCTGTGTTTCCATGAATTCACTCAACGCTTTGGCACTCGGTCGATCATCGAGACGCGCTCCCTGCTCGGCGGCCAGCTTCACGATCCGATCCCACCGTCTGGGTGTTTTCAATACACGCCGCAGCGAGGGCAGTCCCTTCGCGGACAAGAATCGGGCAGTGACTCCGTTGGCCGCGACCATCAAATCCTCGATCAGCTCTTTCGCGCGATTCTTTTGGGCAGCGCGCAAGTCGCGCAGTTCGCCATCTTGAAAGACCGCTTCGGCTTGAATGGTCTCGAGCGTCAGGGCACCACGCGTATGACGAAGCGCTCGTAGATTGCGGGCGGCTACATCCTGAATTCTGATTTGCCTCTGTAACTCGGGCGAGTCGGCAATGGCCGCCGGTGCCGGTGCATTGCCTTCCAACCAGGCACTCACGCTGTTGTATGCGAGCTTCGCGCGATTGAACGCGAACGCGCGGTAGACGTCCGATTCGCGAATGTTGCCTTGCGAATCGATATGCATCTCGACGACGACTGCGGCTCGGTTCTGGTGATCGGCGAGTGACGTCAGATCGGTCGACAGCTTCTCCGGCAACATGGGGAAGATCTGCGCCGGCGTGTACACCGAGGTCGTATTCAGTCTGGCGTGATCGTCGATCGCCGATCCCTTGCGCACCAAGCAATCGACGTCGGCGATGGCCACCAGCACCTTGGTGATGTCATCCGATATCGCATCCGCGACCGAGAGCTGATCGAGGTCGCGTGAGTCGTCGTTGTCGATCGACAACCATGGCAGTTGGGTCAAGTCACGGGCGTTGCCATCAGCGCGCGCAGCGGTGCCAATGCGACTGACCTCATCGAGCGCAGCCGCCGAAAATTCCGGTTCGAATCCGCGCTCGATCATGGCGTGGCGAGCGAGCGATTTCAGGCGTTGCAATGAAGACATGCGATCTTAAGTACTGTAAATGATGCAAAGCTCGGAACCTCACGAGTGCCGATTCGTCTGCCTGTTCCGGACCTCGTGAATACGATCCTAGCGGATATACTGCACTGAACACGATACAAGGTAAGCCATCATGAGCACACGCATTTCGAAAGAAGGCGAACGCGTTCCCGCCGTCCAACTGGCGGAGACGAAAGATGGGAAGGCCGTTCCCATCGACAGCACTCAATTATTCAAGGGTCGCCGTGTCATTCTGTTCGCGCTGCCCGGCGCATTCACTCCCACCTGCAGCACGGCGCACGTCCCAGGCTACGTCGCGCTCTTGCGCGAATTCAAGGATACCGGCATTGCCGATGTGGTCTGCCTGTCGGTGAACGATCCGTTCGTCATGGAAGCATGGCAACAGTCCGAAAAGGCACAAGGCATTCATTTCGTCGCCGATCCCTATGGTGAATTCACCCGCGCGATGGGCATGTCGATCGAGCACCGCGACGCGTTCTTGGGAACGCGTTCATGGCGCTATTCGATGGTTGTGAACGACTGCGTAATCGAAAAGATGTTCATCGAACCCGATATCCCCGGCGATCCGTTCGAAGTGTCTGACGCGCAGACGATGCTCAATTACCTGCAACCGAACAGAAAGACGATCGGCCCGGTGTTCATGCTCGCCCGTCACGGCTGCCAGTTTTGCGCCAAAGCCAAGCAACTGCTGCAAGACCGCGGCATCCCGTACGAGGCCATCCACTTGGGCGATGAGCTCACGATGCAAGGCGTCAAAGCCGTGTCCGGCGAAACGAAAGTGCCGCAGGTGTTCATCGATGGGAAGCGGATTGGCGGGGCGGATAAGTTACAGAAGTTCCTTAGTGAGAATGTGAGCAAGTGAACAAGTGAGGTGCGAAGCTCGCAACTCAGATGACATGTTGAACCACGACCCTTCACGTCCTCACCTTCTCACAATTCTCACCAGCTCATGTCCAACGTCATCCAGCTGCGGAAAGTGAAGCAGAAGCGAGCCGAAGGCAAAACCCTCTGCACCTCCGGCTTTCACAAATGGGAGACGGTCAAGAAATCGGTGTTCGATGTAAAGCAAGGACAACTCGTTACAATCGAGCGATGCAAACGGTGCGACGTAACGCGAACCAAGCTCTCATGACCGTCCTTACCCGATCGACGATCGCTGCTCTTCTCCTCTTTCTCGCCAATCAAACCAACGCCGCAGACCACAAGACGTGGCAAACGTACGGTGGGTCGCCGGATCAGATGCATTTTTCGCGTCTGAAGCAGATCAACACGACCAACGTAACGAAGCTGCAAGTCGCGTGGACTCATGACACGCACGAAGCGGGCGATCTGCAAGCTCAACCTGTGATCGTCCACGGTGTTTTGTACACCTACACGCCGACCCACCGCACGATTGCTTTGAATGCGGCCACGGGTGAATTGTTGTGGAGCTTCGATGCGCACGTGGAAAGTGCCGGCCCGAATCGCGGCGTCATGTATTGGAGTTCCCGCGGCGACAAACGCGTGTTCGCAGCCGTCGGCGACTTCGTCTATGCGCTCGATGCGCGCAGCGGAAAACCCATCGAGGCGTTCGGCGATCATGGCCGAGTGGACCTACGCCGGGACCTCGGACGCGATCCAGAAAAACAATCGGTACGGCTCACCACACCTGGTGTGATCTATCGCGACTTGATGATCGTGGGCGGTCGCGTGGGCGAATCGCTTCCAGCTTCGCCGGGGTTTGTGCGCGCGTATGACGTTCGCACCGGCAAATTGCGCTGGAGCTTTCATACGATCCCCCAACCCGGAGAAGCAGGTTACGAAACCTGGCCGAAAGACGCGTGGACTTACATTGGCGGCGCGAACAGCTGGTCAGGGATGACGTTGGATGAGAAACGCGGTGTCATCTACGTGCCGACTGGATCTGCCGCTGCCGACTTCTACGGCGGCAACCGCATTGGCGCGAACTTGTTTGCGAACTGTCTGATCGCGATCAAAGCGCAAACCGGCGAGCGTCTGTGGCATTTCCAATTTGTGCGCCACGACATCCTCGATCGCGATCTGCCCTCACCGCCAGCGCTGGTGCGAGTCAAACACGAAGGCAGAATGATCGATGCCCTCGCGCAGCCGACCAAACAAGGATTTCTGTTTCTACTCGATCGCGATTCGGGCCACGTTCTGAACACCCTCGAATACACACCTGTGCCGAAGAGCGATGTACCGGGCGAGGAACCTTGGGACTCGCAGCCGCTACCGACCTCGCCTGCTCCGTATGCGCGTCAATCGCTCACTGCCGATTCGCTTACGACTCGAACGCCTGAGGCGGCCGCGTGGGCAAAACAACAGTTCGCCCAGATGCGCAGCGAAGGGCCCTTCACGCCGCTGAGCATCGGCAAGGACACCATCATTTTTCCAGGTCTCGATGGTGGCGCCGAATGGGGCGGTCCCGCGTTCGATCCCGATACAGGATTGCTGTACATCAATGCGAACGAGATGGCATGGCTTGGCGCGTTGGCTCCAAACGATGCCGGCACCAGCGGGCGCAGTCTGTACCTGCAGAATTGCGCTGCGTGTCACCGCGATGATCTGCAAGGCTCGCCGCCGATTATTCCGCGGCTTTCAGACGTACGCGAACGGCGCTCGGCTCAGTTCGTCGCGGATATCATCGAATCGGGTGCAGGTCGCATGCCGGGATTCAAAGCTCTTGAGCCGCAAGCGCGTGCAGCGATCATCGAGTACTTGATGATGGGTCGCGACACAACCGTTGAAGATGCTTCGAAGCAACCGGGGCACCTGCGTTATCGGTTCACCGGATATCGTCGTTGGGTCGATCCGGAAGGCTACCCAGCGATCGCGCCACCGTGGGGAACACTGAATGCCATCAATCTGAATACGGGCGAGTACGCGTGGCGCATTCCGTTCGGTGAATTTCCCGAGTTGGTTGCGAAGGGAATGAAACAAACCGGCTCCGAGAACTACGGCGGATCCATCGTGACTGCGGGCGGGCTGCTCTTTATTGCAGCCACCAATCACGACAAAAAATTCCACGCGTTCGACAAGCGCACGGGCGAACTACTGTGGGAAACGACGTTGCCCTTCTCCGGCAACGCATCTCCCGCGACCTATGAAGTCGACGGCCGGCAATACGTCGTCATTCTGGCGAGCGGCGGTAAATCGCGCGATGCCCAAGGCGGCGTGTATGTGGCGTTCGCGTTGCCGAAGTAGCTGGACCAACGTGCGCAACCAGCCGAATCGCTCGCAGCAGCGCGAGCGATTCGACTAGCGGCATCAACTAAGCGTGATGCCAGATTGTCGCGCGTTTAGAAGATCTGGCGCGACGAGCGCCGAGCACACACAGCAATAACCCCATCAGCCATACCCCCATTGCCCCACCACCGCCGTGCCCACCGCCTGAAGACGGTGCAGATGAGGGCGGCGAAGTTGTCGGGGAGGAGACGGGCGGATTCGCAGCTGGATAGTTGAACGTGATCTGCGCTTGGGCCTCAGCCACCCCATCGCTCACCGCGAAGATGACGTGATCCGTTCCTGTTCCATCCTGCTTCGGCACGTAACGATAGAGTCCCGTGTCGGATTCGAACGTGAGCGTTCCAAGGGTTGGATTCTGAACGACGGAATAAGAAAGTGAATCGCCATCTGAATCTGTGCCCGAGAAGCGCGACTGAATGTCGACTCCCGGAG
Source organism: Pseudomonadota bacterium (assembly GCA_023391335.1). Lineage (GTDB taxonomy): Bacteria > Pseudomonadota > Gammaproteobacteria > Steroidobacterales > Steroidobacteraceae > Steroidobacter. The sequence continues at coordinate 71,825 of JAEWBG010000033.1, forward strand.
TGATCCCTACATCGGCCGATGCAGCAACCGGCGTCGCATTCGCAAACATTAGCTTGAGCGTAGCTGTCGTGGTGGACACCCCATCCGATACTGAGTACGACACGGCATCGTCCCCAACATATGCAGTGCTCGGAGTCAAAGTGAGCACCCCCGTGGTGGCATCTATAGCCGCAGTTGCGTGTTCAGGTGCGGAAACCAGTGCAAACGTGAGCGGATCCGAATCGGCGTCGCTTGCGACGACCGCGATTTGCTGCATACCCTTCCAATGAACAGTGCGCTCGTTGGGCGGTAGGTACGGTTGCGCATTTGCGAAGGAGATGTCGATCGTCTGCGGTGCTGAGAACTGCGAACCGTCGGACACGCGGTACGAGAAATGATCGGATGTCGAGCTACTCCCATCCGAGGTGTAGTCGAACGTGCCAGCACTCTGATCCGTCCACTTCACCATTCCGTGGGTCGGTAACGATTCGAATTCATACTGCAACGGATCGCCATCCGCATCGCTACCGCTCGCTTGCAGCGCAACGGTGGCATTGCGCCAGTGCACCGATGCATTCAGAGCCAGGGCGACAGGCACGTGATTCGAGCTGAGATCCGCAAACAGCACGGCCTCGTCGCCCGAACTCAATACGATGCTCCGACCGTTTAGAGTTGCGACCGCAAGCGACGCGCTGGCACCCAGTCCGGCGGACAAGGCACTTGTGCTATCGACCACTGACTGAGAAGCGATGTTGTAAACAATGAGTTGATTGCCGCAAGTTAGAAGCAGGTTACCCGCCCCTTGATTGCGAATGGCTGTAATCGATTGGGCGGACGGCGACGTGCACACTGCGTACGTAGCCAGAACCGCCAGCGTGTCGCCGTCGAGCACATCGATAGATCCGTCCGATCGGCCAGCGACCACGTCCAACTCCGGACCGCCGATCACATTTGCTGCGGCAACGGAAACATAGCCCTTGGTGGTACTGGCGATCTGCTGTTTGCTCGCCCATCGCACCAAGTGCACCGCATCGCTGACCGCCAGCACATCCTGCCCAGCAGCGCCCACATCTGCAGCCAGCACATCAGTCACCGAGGAGAAGCCGCCGGCGAGTGCGGCACTCTTCCAAACGACTGATCCATTGCTCGGATCGATCACGTACATGAACACGCCAGGCGATCCCGTATGCGCCACGGTGTTACCCGCGATCACTTCGAGCTTTCCATCGCCGTCCAAATCGGCAACGTCCAAAACATTCAGGGGAGAACCGCTGTCATAAACCGTCTTGCTTTGGACTTCGTGAGTCAGTCCGTCGATCACATATAAAGTGCCATCGTACAGACGATCGGTTGCTACCAAAATTTCGACCTGCGGATCCGCATCGACATTGGCGAGTCGGAGATTGTGAACGCCAGTCCATGCGAAGCCCTCGAATAGATTGCCCGAGCTGCGCCACTTCAGAGCGTAGGTACTCGCGTCATGAACCTCGATTAGACCATCCGCATAGCCGGATTGGCTTTCGAACGAGGCGACCACCATCTCCAGCGATCCATCGTGGTCGACGTCGCCGAAATCAGCTGATTGATAAGGACCCGAGTAGTCGTCGTTTTGCCACTCGAACGCGCGAGTCGCCAAATCATGCACGTACAGATAGTCAGGACCTGTAGATGTATAGCCCGCACCCCATAATACTTCGCGGCTGCCATCGCCATCCGCATCGAAGATCGCAATGTCCGTAACGCCGTGCTCGGGATTGGGGATGTTCCATAGCTCGACTTGATCGCTGGCTCGCACTGCGTGGATCGAGCCCCATTGACCATCGCCGTACACGATTTCAGGAGTGCTATCGCCCGTAACATCGATCAGCCGCATCGCTGCGATGTCGAGTGCCGTATGGATACTCCACTTCACGGACTTCAGCTCGACATCCCAAGCACGAATGTCATACCAGCCCTGCGCGGCCACCAGCTCATCGCGACCGTCGCCATCGATATCGCCGAGTGCGACGCGTGCCCCAAACGACGCGCCGCTATCCCATTGGACTGTGGTCGTGGCGCCGTCCACTTCGAGAACCTTGCCGCTGTCGATCGCAATTTCTAGCTGAGGGTCATCATCAACGTTACCGACTGCAATTCTTAGCCCGCCATAGAGAATAGTTCGCGCCGTAGCCAACGAGTCGGGATCGTACAAAGTGATCCGATCCGACGAGACCGCGACGACGTCCGTATCGCCGTCGTTGTCGGCATCGGCAAACGCGAAGTCGAACACGGCGGAGTTTGTCGTAATCGTTTGAATCAGAGTACGAGTCAGAAGGTTGATTACCTCGATGCTGCCATCGCCCCTCGCAACCCAAACACGTTTGCTGCCAGAGTGCTCGACTACACGTAGCGCAGTGATCGATGCGCCGCCGCAGCAGCCATTCGTTGCAGGACCGGCGCTTTGCCAAAGAATGTCGTAGTTGTGCGTCGAGGTGTTGTACCCAACGATCGACCAACGCGTGCCGCCGCCAAAACCCGCTCCCCCGGCCAACACGAACTCAGATTTGCCATCGCTATTTGCGTCGACAGGCCAAATACCCGTAACGCCGATACCTGAACCCCAGGCAGTGGTACTCCATACCTCATCGTATGAAGGGGATGTACCGGTCTTTTGAAGATACTTGCTTCTGGTTTTGACCTTGGTGGACTTCGCCGTAGCAATAGCAGCGGGTGTATGTGTGCCCGATCCTGCAAAAGCGGCTAGTGGTGTTGGATCCGAGGTGTAAGTGAGCTTGCTGCCTCGGTCATTGACAAGCGGGCGGCCTCCACTGTCCGTCGGGATACGTCGTTCGCTCGAACCACCGCCCGCAATCACCGCATGAGAAAAAAGCAATGCCAGCGCGAACGCGCCTAGAGTTCGACCTTTCATACGTCACTTCCCCAGTTCCGTTTATTGTGAGCACCAGCGATCAGGCGATTATTAGTTCAGGGCCCCGACGCATCCGCGCGGGGACCAGAACTTCTTCTTACAGGCACCGATCGTTGAACGCCGCAACGCTAGCACAGCACTGAAAATTCAGCACGTCCAGTAAGCGGGATCAGATTATGTTGCGGCATTGAGGCGCCGTAGAATGGGGGCGTGCAGCCGAATATCCAATTCTTCATCGCAGCCGCGAAACTCACACCAGCACGATTGCAAGTCTTAGTGGCCCCAGCACTCGCTCTATGCATTGCGAGTTGCACCACTACCGAATCGCCGCGCTCGTCCCTCGACCCCGATCAAGCCCGAGCTCGCATTGCGCAATTAATCCCGGCAGCAGTCACCAACCGCGATGCTTGGGCAATCGACATCTTCGCCGCATTCGAGGCGCTCGACATTGCGCCAACGACCGATCACACGTGCGCAGTCGTCGCCGTCACTCAACAAGAATCGACGTTTCATGCCGACCCGACCGTGCCGGGGCTGCCGCAAATCGCGCGCAAGGAAATCAATTCGCGGGCGGCGCGGTATCACATTCCGGAAATGGTCGTGCACTTAGCACTGCAATTGAAATCGCCAAACGGCAAGACGTACAACGATCGCATCGACCACGCGTCCACGGAACGAGAACTGAGCGAGATCTTCGAAGACTTCATCGGCTCGGTGCCGCTCGGCAGGCAACTCTTCTCGGACTTCAATCCGGTGCGCACCGGCGGCCCGATGCAGGTGAGCGTTGCCTTCGCCGAGTCCCACGTCAAAGAAAAGAACTACCCGTATCCGCTTTCCGAGTCGGTGCGACACGAGGTCTTCACGCGCCGCGGCGGCCTGTACTTCGGCATCGCGCATCTGTTCGACTACGAAGCCCCGTACGACGAGATGATTTTTCGGTTCGCCGACTTCAACGCCGGCCACTATGCAAGCCGCAATGCGGCGTTTCAGAACGCAGTAAACGTACTGACCCACTCGAAGCTCGCAACCGACGGCGACCTGCTGATCGAGGGCGATCGCGCCGATGAGCCGAGCAACACCGAACGTGCGATTCGTAAGATCGCAGCGAAGCTCGACATGAGCGACGGCGAGATTCGCCGCGATCTCGAGCGGCAAAAGGACGGCTCATTTACCAAGACCAAACTGTACGAACGAGTGTTCGCGCTGGCCGATCGAGACCGGAAGCGGCCGCTTCCGCGTGCGGTGTTGCCGAAGATCAAATTGCAGAGCGCGAAGATCACTCGCAACCTCACGACGGCGTGGTTCGCGACGCGAGTGAATGAACGCTACAGACAATGTCTGCAGCGCGAGTCGTCGGTTGAGCGTTGACAACGAGACTGTCAGCGCACCATTCTGATTCTTGACGGTCGCATGCGTCCGAGGGAGAAGGAAGCCGGACGCAACACAAAGCGCGCAAAACAAACATAGATAGGGAACGACATTGTTTGTCTGCGTCCCGTGCTCCCGAGTGAGAATCGTCTACGTTGTCCGTTGACCGTAGGGGGTTGGCAGCAGCGGGTGTTCGCCCGACTCTGACTCGTGAATCGCGAATCGTGAATCGTGAATCGTGAATCGTGAATCGTGGCAGGACGCGCGAAGCAACGCTTACCGTCAACGGTAAACGGTCAACTCACACCTCACACCTCACACCTCGCACCTCCCACAGCCAGCCACTACACCCACGTCTTACGTCGCGCGACGACGATGCGAGGCAACGCGATGGCTATTGCCATCACGGCGCACTCAATCGCAAGGACCGACCAGAATTCCTGATTCCACAGCGGCTGCTCGCGACTCCACTGCCCTTTCATGACGGGCAGCTCGCCGACGATCATCATGAACACCGAGAGCGACATGTTGGTGAGAATGATCGTCACGCCAATCAGTGCGTCCGATCGCAACAACAGAACGCCGGCCAGGATCACCGAAAAGTCCACGAACATGAACACACTCAACAGAAGTGCAAACGGCAGCACGCCATCTTTCACTCCAGGAGAAAGCACGATCAGCAATACAGCGGCAGTGGTGAGCACCATCCAAGGCACGAGGAAGCAGACGATGAGCCCCGATTGTTTAGCAGCCAAATGCTCTTCGGCAGAAATCGGCAGACTCATCATGAACAGCGACGCACGATCCTTGCGCTCTTGAACCACACCATTGAGCGACAGAATCACTGCAAGCGCGATCAGACACGTCATCCAACTGAGCATCCCCAGATTGAACCCCATCTGACTCGTGCTGGCGAGATACACGCCTGCGAGGCCGGCGACCGTGACGGCCGCCATCAGTTCACGATTGAGATGCAGCTCTTTGCGGATCAGCCGCGGCGTAATGGCGTTCATTGTGCTGCGTCCCGGCGATGGTGCATGACGTTGGCGACAAAGATTTCCTCCAAATTCATTCGCTGCACCTCGCGAACAGTGACTTCACGTTGTGTGAACTGCGATAACCATTCTGCGCTGAACGCGTTGGTCGTAATCGTTGCAAGATGGCCGTCCCGCACGATCTCGACGCAATTCTCCAAGTTCGCGAACGACTCATCCGCACGTACTTGCAATTGGACACGCTTCCAACGATCTAGGAAGTCGTCGCGATAGCTGGACGCGACGATCTGGCCGCGATCGATGAATGCGATTCGGTCCGAGATGCGCTCCACGTCCACGGTGTTATGCGAGGAGAACAAGATGGAGCGCTGGTCATCGCGCATCACTTCCATCAGTTCATTCATGATTTCGTGGCGCGCAACAGGATCTAATCCCGACGTCGGCTCATCGAGAATCAGCAGCTGGGGTCGGCGAGCGAGCATGAGCATCAAGACTGCCTTCATGTTCTCGCCGTGCGAGAGATTTTTGACGCGCTGCTCGATCTTCAAGTCGAAGCGCTTGACCAAGACTTGCGCGTAGTCGGCATCCCATCCCGGATAGATGGACGCGACGAACTTCATATGCCAACCCAGCGTCGCGTGCCCGAACAATCGCATGTCGTGCGATATGAAGCCGATGTTCGCTTTCGCCTCAGCTTGTTCCTTGGGCATTTCGCGTCCGAGCACGCGCACTTCACCGCTGTCAGCAGCGATAGCGCCAATCAGAATTCGAATGGTCGTGCTTTTGCCTGCCCCATTCGGGCCGACGAAGCCGAGAATCTGCCCCGGCTCCACGTCCACATCGATGTCGCGCAATTGAAAGAAGCGAAACGCCTTGGAGACGTGACGCATCGAAATGGTCTTGCTCATGCCTTCTTCCCCAAGTTCCTCTGTGCCTTCCGCAAGCGCCTGATCAAATCATCCTCATTCATGCCGACGATCACCGCCAACTGTGCGGCGGCGGCGAGGTGCTCATCGAGCTGATCCAGATACACGTTCGTGCTGACCACCGGCCGCTTGGCGACAAACGATCCCCTGCCGTGATGCGTTTCGATGAGACCTGCGGATTCGAGTTCTTCGTAGGCACGCTTGATCGTGATCACACTGATGTTCAATCCGGCCGCCAATCCGCGAATCGAGGGCAACTCCCGACCAGGCTGCCAATCGCCGATCGCTATGCGCTGACGTACCTGCTCCATGATCTGCAGATACATGGGGCGCGGGTCGGTCTGGGAGAGAACAAAGCCACTGTGCATATTGATATGCACAGTTTATATTCACACGCAGTGTCGATGCGAGAGGATTTTGGAGGGTCAGTCGCCGGGCGGCAGTGTGTTGGCGGTTAGCGGTTAGCGGTTAGCGGTTAGCGGTTAGATGATCCACGAATCCCGAACCACGATCATGGTTGGCAGTTGACCGTTGTCGGTTGATAGCCAGATCGAAGCACGAGCCGCACCGCCGCTCGGTGTTCTGGCCTGCTGACGAATGTCAGCAGGCCAGCCGCGCTCTTTCTTCTCCGCGCGGCTACCTTGCCGACGGCTTCCCTGCGCGGAGCGCCCGCCTCTTCCTGCCGTTTCCCTCTTTGCGCAGCGCACGCGGCCGATTAGTCTTCGCACTCCGTTGTCTGACCGAGCCTTCATGATGCGTGTTGCACGATTCCCTGTATTTCTCCTACTCGCCCTTGCGTTCTCGCCATCGCTTTTCGCCGCACGGTTGAATTCGGGCGAAGTTCACGTGTGGGAGACGCAGGAGATCACGCTCAAGTCGAGCCGCGAATACGCGAATCCGTATGCGGACGTTGATTGCTGGATCGAGCTCAGCGGGCCCAACTTCAATCATCGCGTGTATGGATTCTGGGACGGCGATCGCACGTTCAAAGTGCGCTTCGTAGCCACGGCGCCCGGCGATTGGAGGTGGAAAGTAGGATCGAATCATCCTGATGACAGCGGTCTGTCCGGTGGCGGAACGCTGAAGGCCGTTGCATGGACTAATGATGAACTGAATGCCAATCCCAATCGGCGCGGATTCGTGCACGCAACACCGAACGGCCACGCCCTCCAATACGCCGATGGCACGCCGTTCTTTCTGGTCGGCGACACCTGGCTTGCCGCATCCACTTGGCGACTGCCTTACAAAGGCATCAGTGCCGCCGACGATTACGTACCCGCCGAAGGCATCAGCTTCGAAGAAGCGGTCGGCTACCGCAAGCGCCAAGGGTTCAATTCCATTTCGTTCATTGCCGCATTTCCGAATTGGGCTGCCGATGAACACGGGGCAACGTACGCAAACAAAGACGGCGTCTATTTGCGCAACGCTTGGGAGAAATTCGGCTACTGGGCACCGAACGCCAAGATCTCGACCGACGACGGCGCGACGACCACCGGCAAGGACATGCACGATGAATTCGGCAACCGTCCGTTCGACGTTTTCGCCGACCGCGAGGGTCTCGCCAACTTCGATCGCATCAATCCGGCGTACTTCCGCAGCTTGGACCGCAAGATGCGACACCTCTCGCACGAAGGCTTCGTGCCGTTCTTGGAAACCATTCGGCGCGACAACGCGCCGTCATGGAAGGCGTATTTCAACTTCAACGAATCTTATGCGCGATTCGTTCAGTACATGATTGCGCGCTACGGCGCATACAACATGATCTTCAGCGGCATCCATCTGGATTGGATCCCTGAGAAGTTCAGCTTGACTGCGGATGAATTCAACGCGGCGCTCACTTATCACTTGAAGAAGTACGGTCCACTGCCTTTCGGGCAACCGTATACGACGCTGATCGATAGCTCGACTTATCAGCGCTTCGGACACGGCAATCACGCGCCTTGGCTCACGATGCACACGGTCGGCAACAATCCGCGCAATCACGCGATCTACGCCTCGATCGAAGAGCTCTTCAAGCTCCAGCCTGCCTATCCAGCGGCCAACTTAGAGCCGTACTACACGGGCTGGAATCACGCGATCAATCGTCCCGGCGGCGAAACTCCCGAAGAGAATTCCGATCGCGATAATTACTTCTCGCGCGCGATGATGTATGGCTCGGTGTTATCCGGCGGATTGGCCGGCCACGTACACGGCACCGCTGCTTACGACGTGACGAGCACAGGCGAACCTGCCGGATGGCGTCCGCACATCTGGACCGCGCTCAAGTATCGATCGGGTTCACAGATGCAGTACCTGAAAAAGCTCGTGCTCTCCGAGGGTGCGCGCTATCAACAACTGCAACTGGCGTCGAATGATGTCTCGACCCGAAATACAGCGAACCCATCGGACACCGGACTGGATGGCTGGTCTTTCTTGATGCGCACTGCGGATAAGAACTTTGCGTTGGCGTACTTCGAGAGCAAAGCCGTGAGCCCTGAACTCAAAGGCTTCAACCCGCGCACGAAATACCAATGGATCTGGTTCGATCCTCGGAACGGCACCTGGAGCTCACCGATTGCGGTGACGGCAGATGCTCAAGGCACGATCGCAGCGCCCGCGTTCGCCGAAGGCGGACGCGAAGCGACTGTCGATGTCGCTGCGAAAATCATTGCTCGCTGACTCGAGAACGAGAGCGGATTGGACGCAACACAAAGAACGCAAAGATGATCGGTTAGAAAGTAAAGAATCACGCATCTGAATCGGTCGAGGCCCGATCTCACTGGATCCTTGATCGGCTGAATCCGCTTCAGATTCCTTTCAATCTATTTTTTCTTTGTGCGCTTTGTGTGGCGTCCGTCAGTCCGCAACAGCGGCCTCTCTGCGCGGAGCGGCGCGAGACACCAACAACAGCGTCAGGCTAAGCGTAAGCAATGCCGCAGCGCTCACCGCCAAAGACGCATGGATGCCGATCAGGCTGCCCATCAACCCAACCGTCACGCCGCTGAACGTACGCAGTCCCATCGCCGACATCGTGAACACGCCGATGACGCGGCCGCGGATATCGTGAGGCGCATTCAGTTGCACGAGGGTCTGAGCCATAGAATTGAACGACAGCTCGGAAAAACCCGCGGCGAACAGAAGTACTAGCGCGAGTGCATAGAACGGCGACATCGCGAATCCCGCCAAGGCACAACACCACACCATTGCCAAAACAAATGCCGTCTTCGCGCGCGGTTGTAGCAGGCCGCGGCTTTCCAAAATCAATCCGGCAGTCAGTGCCCCTGCGGCATCCGCGCCCAGGAGCATGCTGTAGAAGAAGTCTGCGTGAGTCTGTCCGAGTGCGTGCGCGAAACCAGGCATCTGCGCTTGATATGCGTTTCCGACGAAGAGCGATGCCGCACCGGCCAATAGGATCATCGATGCCAACGTGCGATGGCCGACAATCTGCTTCAGGGTAGCGGCGATATCTCTGAATCCGAGCAAGGCGCGCGTCCTCGGCATTGCGCTCGGATCGTAAGGTGCTTTCCACAACCACAGGATGGTCGGCAGATAGAGTAATGCGTTGAAGAAGATGCCGTAGACCGGTCCGAGTACCAGCAGGATTGCACCGCCGACAGCGGGACCGGCGAGCATGCCGAGCTGTCGCGCAGTCGCGTTGAGGCGCACCGCACTCGGCAGGTGATCCATGGGCACCACGTGATACAGCAGCACTTGGGATGCCGGGCTCCACAACACTCCCGCAATTCCATGGACCACCAGCAATACCATCGCGTGCCACATCTGAATCGTGTCGGTCGCAAAGAGCACACCCCACGAAATCGATACGCCCATGAACATCAACATGCCGCACTGGATCACCCGCCGCGCATCGAAGCGTTCCGTAAGCGCACCGGCGTGAATCGAAAACAGCAAGTACGGCAACCAGTGAGCAACGACGGCGAAGCCACCGAGCGCCGCCGAATGAAACTTGTTGAAGATGACCCAGTAGCTGATCACGTGCTCGATGTTGTCGGCCATCATCGCGCCCGCTGAACTGAAGAAGAACCCGCGATAGCCGGGCTGGCGAAGAGCCGCAAACGAACGATGAGAAGAAGTGCCTGACTGAGTCATAGAGTGCTTCGAATGCAGCGAGCACCGAAGCGATGCGTTGTTGGTGCGTGAAAGGTCGCGAATGCTGTCAAGTTTGCGGGAGCAATGCCAGTGGTTCGGGGTTCGGGGTTCGGCCGCTCTCGGCGTCCTGCCTTTCGCGGCATTGGCACATCCATGTGCGGCAGGGTTCGGCCGCTCTC
>JAEWBG010000027.1 GCA_023391335.1 Pseudomonadota bacterium
CGGTCAACGGTCAACGGTCAACGGTCAACGGTCAACGGTCAACAGAGTCCGACCACCGATTCGCACATGTCAACCGGTGCAGCGCGACTATTGCGCAGGCACAATCGCGCCCTCGTCTTTTCCGACCTCCAGCCTCCAGTCATCTTCAGATAATGTCCGCCGCGCTCGAAACTCACACGCCAGTCATGCAGCAGTACCTGCGCTTGAAAGCGCAGCACCCAGATGCATTGCTGTTCTATCGCATGGGCGACTTCTATGAGTTGTTCTATGACGATGCAAAACGCGCCGCGCGGCTGCTCGACATCACGCTTACAGCCCGCGGCCAATCGGCCGGACAGCCGATTCCGATGGCAGGCGTGCCGTATCACAGCGCCGAGAACTACATCGCGCGCCTCGTCCGGCGCGGCGAGTCGGTCGCAGTGTGCGAACAAATCGGCGATCCGGCGAAATCGAAAGGCCCGGTGGAACGACAAGTCGTACGGGTGGTCACGCCGGGCACTGTCACCGACGAAGCGTTTCTCGAAGAGCGTCGCGATACCTTACTCGCCGCGCTATGTCGCGAAGGCGTGCGATTCGGGCTCGCATGGCTCGAGCTTTCGAGCGGTCGCTTCACGTTGCTCGAGTCGGAAGGCGACGAGGCGCTCTACGGCGAGATCGAACGCATCAAGCCCGCTGAACTGCTCGTCCCGGAGCAGTCGACGTCACTGACCATTTCGACGTGTGTTCGCGAACGTCCAATTTGGCACTTCGATTCCGAATCGTGCACGCGACTGTTGTGCGAACAATTCGGCACCAAGGATTTGTCCGGCTTTGGGTGCGGGGAGCGAGAGATCGCGGTGCGTGCCGCAGGATGTTTGCTTCAGTACGTGCGCGATACACAAAAATCCGCACTGCCTCATCTGCGCGGACTGCGCACGGAAGAGCGCACCGATGCCGTTTTGCTCGATGCAGCGACGCGCCGCAATCTTGAACTCGATGTCAGCCTTGCGGATCGACCCGAATGCACCGTTGCAGCCGTACTCGATCACACCGCCACTGCGATGGGCGGCCGCGAACTGAGGCGTTGGCTACATCGCCCATTGCGCGATCGGAAGGCGGTCGAGTTACGGCTTGCGGCGATCGGCTCATTGATCGACAGCAGTTCGCATCAACCGCTGCACGAACTTCTGCAAAGCGTCGGCGACATCGAACGCATCCTGGGGCGCGTCGCACTTCGAAGCGCTCGGCCACGCGATCTCGCACAACTGCGCGTTGCACTCGGGCACTTGCCTGATCTGCAAGCACTGCTCAGCCGTAACGATTCGCCGCTGATTCGCGAACTGTGCGAACAAGTCGGCACCCATCCCGACGTTCATGCGCTCCTTGCGCGCGCCATCATCGAATCGCCGCCTCCACTGCTGCGCGAAGGCGGCGTCATCGCGCCGGGATTCGATGCCGAGCTCGATACCTTGCGCCAAATCAGCGAGCACAGCGATCAATATCTGTTGGACCTCGAAGCACGCGAACGTGAGCGCAGCGGCATCGCTAATTTGCGCCTCGGCTACAACCGCGTTCAGGGTTACTACATCGAGATCAACCGCAGCTTGTCCGACCAAGTGCCGGCAGACTATTTGCGACGGCAGACGGTTAAGAATGCGGAACGCTACATCACGCCCGAACTGAAGGAATTCGAAGACAAAGTGTTGAGCGCCCGGGATCGTGCATTGGCTCGGGAAAAGCAGCTGTATGAATCTGTCCTCGATCAGCTGATCGCTCAACTTGCTTCATTGCAGAGAATGGCGTCGGCCATTGCAGCATTGGACGTGCTCGCAAATCTCGCCGAACGGGCGATCGCACTGCGCTATTGCGCACCGACGCTGACTGACGAACCGATCATCGAAGTGGAGGCCGGGCGGCATCCCGTCGTCGAGCGATTCATCGATCAGCCATTCGTACCGAACGATCTGCGACTGAACACGGAACGTCGCATGCTCGTGATCACCGGCCCCAACATGGGCGGCAAGTCGACTTTCATGCGTCAGACCGCATTGATCGTGATTCTCGCGCGCATTGGCAGCTACGTACCCGCATCCAGCGCGTGCATCGGTCCCGTCGATCGCGTATTCACACGCATCGGCGCATCGGATGATCTCGCCGGCGGTCGCTCGACGTTCATGCTCGAGATGACTGAAGCCGCGAACATTCTCAACAACGCAACCGATCACAGCCTCGTCTTGATGGACGAAATCGGCCGTGGCACGAGCACGTACGACGGTCTATCGCTCGCGTGGGCTTGCGCAACGCACATCGCCAAACACGTTCGCGCGTTCACCTTGTTCGCGACCCACTATTTCGAACTCACGACGCTCGCGAACGATCTCGACAATTGCGCCAACGTGCATCTCGATGCGACCGAACACGCCGATAAGTTGATCTTCTTACACGCAGTAAAGGAAGGCCCGGCGAATCAGAGTTACGGACTGCAAGTCGCGGCGCTCGCAGGTGTTCCACCGCGCGTGATCACTTCCGCGCGAAAGTATTTGCACGAATTGGAGAAGCGCTCGTCGCAAGGAGCGGCGACGAAACCGCAACAGGAATTGCTGCTCGAGTTACCTACCGACCCCAACGAAGCCGAGACGCATCCGCTGGTCGCTGCGCTTGCTGCTATCGACCCCGATTCGCTGAGCCCGCGCGAGGCGCTACAAAGGTTGTATGAGCTGAAGGCGCTCACAGTGAAAGGGTGAGCAAGTCAGAGCGCTTTGCGCGTGAGTAGCGAGCTTTCCCTCACTTCCTCACTTCCTCACTTCCTCACTTCCTCACCATTCTTCCTGAACTGTCCTTCTCTCAGAAATACCAACGTCTGCTCCGCTACGGCAGCGGAGAACACCAATCCAGTGTGGGACACGGGTAGCACGATGTGATCTTTCGCGCCCGGTAATTTCGTTTCTTCCACGAGCACAGTTCCATCGTTGTCCACATCGAGCTTGGCGACGAGTCGGCCAAGGCCCATGCCCATGGAGCCGGCGATGATTCCAACTTCGCGCGGACCGCTCCATTCGCGCGGTGCGAATTGGACGCACTCTTCTTGAACCGCAGTGCCGAGAATCATCTTCCCGAATGGCCATCGAGCGATACCTTGAGCTGCGCGGCTGCCTTGAAGGGGCGTCCCCAATAAGACTGCTCGGCCGGACGGCAAATCGGGCGCTTCCATCAACGCACGCAAGATCACCAAGCCACCGAGACTATGTCCGACAAAGTGCAGCGTTTGTGCACTTTGCGCTCGCACGAACTCGAGCAAAGCGCGCACGTGATCGTTCATTGAACCCGCGAGCGAGGCATATGAGAACGCGCAGGCTCGGAACTCATCGCTTGCTTCCAAACGATGCTTGAGCACACCGAGCTCGAAGCCCGACATCCACAGCCCATGGACAAGAACAATCAAGGGGCGATTTTCATGGTTGATCGTCATACCTGATAAAGCTATCGTTCCTCATCACGTCGGGGGGACCACGTGTTCACAAAAAAACGCCTGATCGCCGCGTGCTGTGCCTTGGCCTTTGCCAACGGCGCCGTGGCCGCGAACAAAATACCCATCGCCAACCCCGATGCGGACCATGAAGACTGGATCTCCCTATTTAATGGGCGCGATCTGAGCGGCTGGACTCCCAAAATCACCGGCTATCCGTTCGGGGAAAATTACGCGAACACCTATCGCGCCGAAGAGGGACGGATCAAAGTTCGCTATGACCAATATCAAGAGTTCGGCACGCGCTTTGGGATCCTGACGTATAAGGAGCCGTTTTCATACTATCGGCTCGTGATCGAATATCGGTTCGTCGGCGAACAGGCCAAGGGTTCGCCAGGATCGTGGGCAACTCGCAATAGCGGCGCGATGTTGCATTCTCAGGATCCGCGCACGATGGAACTAGATCAGCACTTCCCGATTTCGATCGAAGCGCAATTTCTAGGCGGTCTATCGGACGGCAAAGCGCGCCCGACGCTCAGCATGTGTTCGCCGGGGACTGATGTCGTCTATCAGGGCAAGATTTACCCTGAGCACTGCTTGAGCTCCGCATCGAAGACTTACGACGGCGATCAGTGGGTGCGCGTCGAGATGATCGTGCTCGGTTCGGGACACATCACGCACCTGGTCAATGGCGAAAAGGTCTTGGACTACAGCTTGCCCCAAATCGGCGATCCAGAGCCGCCCGCCACCTCGTACGCACGCCAGCACAACGGCGAACTGATCGAAGGCGGGTACATTTCGCTGCAAAGCGAATCGCACCCCATCGACTTTCGCAAAGTCGAGCTGTTGAATCTCGAAGGCTGCATGGATCGCAGCGCTCTCAACTACAAGAGCTACTACGTCAAATCCAAAGCAGATAGCTGCAAGTACGCCAGCGCTGCTCGTTAGCCGGAAATCATCATGCCGAATACCAACAAACCACTAAATGTCGCCGTCATTGGAACCGGTTTCATTGGGCGCGTACATGTCCGTTCAGCAAGGCTTGCAGGCGCGAATGTGATCGGGGTCGCCGCCTCTACGCCGGAAAGATCCAAACAGGCAGCGGCATCGCTCAACGTCCCCAAAGCCTATGCAAGTGGATTGGAAGCCACTCGCGATCCTGACGTCGACGTCATTCACATTTGCACGCCGAACTCGCTCCACGTGGAAGTCGCGCGCGCCGCCTTGCTCGCGGGTAAGCATGTCGTCTGCGAAAAGCCGCTCGCGACCTCGCTCGCGGACGCGCGAATGCTTGCGAAGTTGGCAGCGGAACGAAAGCTCGTCGGCACCGTCCCGTTCGTGAATCGCTTCCATCCGATGGCGCGCGAAGCTCGGGCGCGAGTTCAGAGCGACGCGACAGGACGCTTGTATTTGATTCAGGGTTCGTACTTGCAGGACTGGTTGCTCGAGCCCGGCGATACGAATTGGCGCGTGGACGCAGCAGCAGGCGGTGCATCGCGAGCATTCGCTGACATCGGCTCGCACTTGTGCGACTTGCTCGAATGGGTGACGGGCGAGCGATTCAAATCGCTGATTGCGGTCATGGGCCGTCCGATTTCACAGCGCGCATCCGCAGCGGGTCGCGAGGCCTTTCAATCGGCGACGAACAGCCCAATCGACAAGACGGTCGATACAGAGGACTGCGCAACGCTGCTCGCACGCACTGATCGCGGCACATTAGCCACGCTGACCGTCAGTCAGATTTCAGCGGGCCGCAAGAATCGCTTGTCATTTGAAATCGATGGCGCACATCAAAGCGTCAACTTCGATTCCGAGTTGGCCGAGCAGCTTTGGATCGGACGTCGCGAAGGCATGACGTTACTGTTGCGCGATCCCGGACAAGGCTCCGCTGAGCAGCGGCGCTTGAACATTCTGCCGCCGGGACACTCGCAGGGCTGGGGCGATTCGTTCGCTGCATTCGTCGCCGATTCGTACGCCGCCATCCGCGGCGACACGCCCGAAGGCCTACCGACGTTTGAAGATGGCGCTCGCTCGATGAGCATCATCGAAGCAGTGCTCAAGTCGTCGCAGGCGAATCAGTGGGTGGAGGTGGAGAAGTGACTAGCGGATCGCGGATAGCGGATAGGCCAGAGCCGCTCCGCGTTCCCTGTTCCCTGTTCCCTATTGCTGCCGCACATGGATGTGCCAATGCCGCGGAAGGCAGGACGCCGAGAGCGGCCGTCTTCCCTATCCTCTAGTCACGATCCGCAAGTCACTACGGTCAGTCACTATCCGCTAATCGCCACTCCGCAGGAGTTCCCATGCTTACACGTCGCAGTTTCATTGAACAAAGTGCTTTCGCATTAGGTGCCCTGACCTGCCTGGATGCGGCGTTTGCTGCGAAGGATCCGAAGTCAGGTCCGCTCGGGCTTCCGATCGGCATTCAGCTTTATACGGTGCGAGCTGAAGCGGCGAAAGACTTGGAAGGCACGCTCAAGAAGCTGTCCGACATCGGTTATCGAGAAGTGGAGCTTGCGGGGTACTACGACAAGAGCGCGAAAGACCTCAGCGCACTGCTCAAACGATATGGGCTTGCGGCGCCTTCGGCGCATCGCGGGTTGAAAGATCTGATCGCTAATCCGGACAAGGAAATCGATTACCTGCGCGAAATGGGCGTGTCGTATTTGGTTATTCCGTTTCCCGCTGTGCCGGACGATCGATTCGACAAACAGCCGGCGAACTCAGAGAAGACCATTGCGAACAGCATGACTCTAGACGATTGGAAGTGGGTCGCAGAGCAACTCAACAACATCGCGGCAAAAGCGAAGCGCGCGGGGTTGCGAACGGGCTACCACAATCACAACTTGGAGTTCCGTAAGATCGATGGCGTGATCGCATACGATCAGCTCTTGCAGTGGACCGATCCAGCAACGGTGACGTTCGAGATGGACATCGGTTGGGTCGTCGCAGCCGGCGTCGATCCGCTTGCGTACTTCAAGAAGTACCCGCACCGCTTCTCGATGCTGCACATCAAGGACGTGAAGAAGAACGCCGGTACAAAAACAGATGTCGTGAAGACGGAAACGACCGAAGTCGGCAGCGGCAGGATCGACTGGAAGCAGCTGTTCGCATCCCTCGACAACCAAAAGATCACGCACTACTTCGTCGAACAAGAAAATTTCGACATGCCAATTTTCGCGTCGATCCAGAAGAGTTGGCAGTACTTGAACAAGTTGGGAGCGTAAGAGCTCAAGAGGAAGCCCGTTGGGCAGGGAAGCCTAGCGGCAAGGGAGCATCTGCAGGGCAGCGCTTTCGCGCAGGCCAGAACAACAGAAGAAGAGGAAGCCCGTTGGGCAGGGACGCCTAGCGGCAAGGGAGCATCTGCAGGGCAGCGCTACGCGCAAGCCAGAATCGAGCAGCGGACAAAGAGGCGAGCCCGTCACGCACCTGAAGCGTAACGACTCCCGCAGCCACAATGGAGGCGCTCTGCTCTGGCCTGCCGTTAGGCTCGCCTGCCGATGAGCGCAGTTCGCGCGATCGGCTTCCCTGCCGCAGGCTACCTTGCCCGCAGGGCTACCCTCTTCTTGCAGCGTCACTCACCTGAAGCGTAACGACTACCCGCAGCCACAATGGAGGCGCTCTGCTCTGGCCTGCCGTTAGGCTTGCCTGCCGATGAGCGGCATTTCGCGATCGGCTTGCCTGCCGAAGGCTCCCCTGCCCGCAGGGCTACCCTCTTCCATCTGCTCAAGTGGCTTTCGCAACTTGAGCAGGTGCCCTATGCGGCGGCTTGAAGAACAAGGCCATCAGAATAATTGCGACTGCCGCCATGCCGGCGGGCACCAAGAACAACGATGTGTAGTCGACCTGTTGTTGGGCAACGCCGTCAGCACCTGTCACAACGGTCGTCCAGCGGCCCATCAAGGTCGGGAAAATAAACGCAGCGACGACGTTGCCGATGCCGAGAATCAGCAAGTTGAACAATCCTTGCGCACTGGAGCGCACATCGTTCGGGAATGCTTCATCGACGAAGATGTAGAGCGTCGCGAAGAAGAACGCGTAGCAGATGCCGTGGAGCAACTGCACCGCGACGATGACGGGCACGCTATCGGGGAAGAATGCGAAAACAAGGAAGCGCGCTGCGTGACCGAGAATGCCGACAATCATCGTCGTCTTCCAACCAAGTCGAACTAGCACGGCACCGAGGATCACCATCGTCACCATCTCGGCAATCTGCCCGAGACTCAATACCACCATGCTGAGGTTGCCCGCGATACCGACCCGATTGGTCAGGAATGCGTCTGCCAGGACGAAATAGCCGTTGTGAATCACCGAGTCGATGAACGTCACGATAAAGAGCACGAGCACATATGGCGTGCGCAGCAGGGAAAGCGTCTCGCGCCAAGCCAACGGGTCTTGCGCTTCCTCGGCACGCTTTGGTGGTGTGTGCGGCAGCGTCAGCGAGAACGCGGCCATGACGAACGACAGAATGGCGCCGACGATGAAGATCCAACGCACTTGATCCGCCGCGGCGTGCGCACTGAGCAAGAACACGAACGGCCAACTGACGAGCACCCAACCCACCGTGCCACCCATGCGGACCGTGCCGAAGTCGCGTGCTGGATTTTGCAGGTTCGCAAATGCAACGGAGTTCGCGACCGACAGCGTCGGGACGTACACGAGGCTGTACGCGAGATAGCCGGTGAAGAATGGCCAGAAGTTCGTTGCGTATGCGGTTGCGAGCAAGGCGATGCCGCCAATCGCGTGGCTGGCCGCGAGGAAACGTTCAGCCGCGAAGTTGCGATCGGCAAATTGATTCGAGAAGAAGATGCCGAGCACCGCTGAGATGCCCCAACAGCTCCCGACGAGCGATTGCTGCCAGGGCTCGAAACCGAGCATGCCCATGTAGGGGAATATTTTCGGTTGCCACGCGCCCCACACCGCGAGCTGCAACACCATCATGATGAATAAGCGGGCTTTGACGCTCATCTTCTATTTCCCCCAAAGCAGAACCAGTGTCTCCACGGAGAGCACGGAGCACACGGAGATCCAACAGACTGAGCCGGCGTGCTTCGTGAATTTTTTACGCTATCGTGCGTTTGATTTCAGCAACTGACGAATGATCTTGGGACAGGAAGATCTGAATTGTTGATTCTTAGAACTCCGTGTTCTCCGTGGAAACTCATCTTCAAGTCAGTCCAAGAATCCGGCGATTGCGCGCACTCGCATCGTTCGATGAACCGCCGCCGGCGAAATCATCGAACGCGCGATCCGCAACGCGAATGATGTGATCGCGAATGAACGGTGCGCCTTCGCGTGCGCCTTGCTCAGGATGCTTCAAACAGCATTCCCACTCGAGCACAGCCCAGCCCGGATAGTCGTATTGAGTCAGCTTGCTGAAGATCGCGCGGAAATTGACTTGGCCATCGCCGAGCGAACGAAAGCGGCCCGGGCGATCCACCCAACCTTGATAACCGCCATAGACGCCAGAGCGTCCATTCGGCCGGAACTCGGCATCTTTCACGTGAAAGGCGCGAATGCGTTCGTGATAGAAATCGATGAACTCGAGATAGTCGAGCTGCTGCAGAACGAAGTGGCTCGGGTCGTACAAAATGTTCGCCCGAGGATGATGTTCGACCGCGTCTAAGAATCTCTCGAACGTTGCGCCATCGTGAAGATCTTCGCCGGGATGGAGTTCGAAACAAAAATCCACGCCCGCCTCTTCTGCGGCATCGAGCAGAGGACGCCAACGACGCGCGAGCTCCGCAAAGCCTTCCTCCACAAGACCCGGCGGACGTTGCGGCCATGGATACACGCTCTGCCATAGCAACGCGCCGGAGAACGTGGCATGCGCCTTGAGACCTAGACGCGCACTCGCTTTTGCCGCGAAGCGCAGTTGTTCGCTGGCCCACTCGCTCCGAGCCTCGAGGCTGGTGCCCACGTGCGGCGGCACGAACACGCTGAACAACTCGTTGTAAGCCGGATGACAGGCGACCATTTGGCCTTGCAAATGGGTCGAAAGCTCGGTGATCGCGACACCTGCATCCGCGCAGATCCCGCGAATCTCATCGCAGTACGTTTGGCTTTCTGCAGCTTTTTGCAGATCGAAAATCTTCGGATTGGAAGTCGGAATCTGCACGCCGATGTAGCCGAGATCCGCAGCCCAGCGGGTTATCGAGCGTAGCGAATTGAACGGTGCCTGATCTGAAAGGAACTGGGCCAAGAAGATCGCGGGCCCTTTGATTTCTCGCATCTCGACTCCCCCAAGCTTGCCAGCTCGTTCGCATCACCATCGAAGCGAGCTATGGACCGGTCAACGGCGCTCCGAATCGTAATGCAACTCAGAGCTTCCCGGACTTGTGATGATAAAGAGGTCGAGTTAAAAATGTAACCGGTTTCGGTATAGCGCGCGACGAGCTCGCGGCTCGATCGCGCTCAGTCAGGGGAATCGCTGTGTCGAGTGTGAAGAAAGAGCATTAGCGGACACAGCAATCGTGCCCAAGCCTGCAAAGAAAACCTCGCGACTGACGAAAGCCTCCATTCGTCAGGTTGCGCGTCAAGCCGGTGTTTCCATCGCAACGGTATCGCGTGCGCTAGCCACGCCCGACAAAGTCTCGACCGATACTCGCTTAAAGGTACTCGCAGAAGTTCAGCGCACTGGTTATCGGCCGAATCTGTTGGCCCGCAATTTCCGCAGCAAGCGCGCGTACTCCGTCGTGGTGCTGGTGCCGAACATCGCAAATCCTTTTTTCGCCGAAGTCATTCGCGGCATCGAGCAAGTGGCGCAACAACGCGGATACGCCGTTCTTCTGGGCGACACGGAAGGCCGCGAGGACCGCGAAAACTACTATGTCGGGCTGGTGGAAACTCACCAGGCGGACGGCTTGATTCAGTTGCGCGCACGAATTCCACCCGGTGCGATATCGAGCGATCGCAAGACCGTGACCATTCCGCTGGTGAACGCCTGCGAATGCGTGAAGGACGTTCCCGCGCCCATCGTGAAAGTGGACAACGTCGGCGCGGCGCGCGCGATGACGTCGCATCTAATCGCGCTCGGTCACCGACGCATCGGCGTGATTCTGGGCCCTGACAGCAGTCCTCTTACACGCGATCGATTGCGAGGCCATCGGGCGGCACTGCAGGCAGCGAAGATCACATTCGATGAGACATTGATTGCGCACGGAGACTTCACAGTACATTCGGGCGGCGAGGCCGCGCAGGCACTCATGCAAAAGAAGCAACCGCCGACTGCGATATTCTCGTTCAACGATGAGATGGCCTTCGGCGCGATTCAATGGTTGCGATCCAATGGCTTTTCGGTGCCCTCAGATGTGTCGGTCGCAGGGTTCGACAACATCGAATTCGCCGCTTATTGCGATCCGCCTTTAACCACCATTGCGCAACCCGCCCGGGAAATCGGCCGCACCGCAATGCACGAACTTTATGAACTCCTGAACGGCCACAAAGCAGAAGCGCGACAGCGCGTTCTCAACACTCAACTCATCGTTAGGCAGAGTTGCGCGCCACCGCGATCGCGTTCACGCAAATCCAAATCAGCAAGGCAAGCTTGCCGCTGGCTGTAGGGGAATGAGCATGGCATTCATCGAACTCAAGAACATTCAGCGCGACTACGACGTGATCGTTGTCGGGTCCGGCGCGGGCGGCGGCCAAACGGCATACACGCTCACCATGGAAGGCGCGAAGGTGTTGATGTTGGAGGCGGGACGGAAGTACGTGCCCGAATCCGAAACGCCGATGTTCAACACGCCTGACCAAGCACCACTGCGCGGCCAGTCGACCCCCGATAAGGAATTCGGTTTCTACGACGCAACCGTGCAAGGCGGCTGGCAGATTCCGGGCGAACCCTACACGAGCGCGGGAACGGAAAAGGAACAGCAATTCTGGTGGTGGCGCGCTCGCATGCTCGGCGGTCGCACCAATCACTGGGGCCGCATCTCGCTTCGCAATGGGCCATACGACTTCAAACCCCGCGAACGCGACGGGCTCGGTTTCGATTGGCCAATGAATTATGAGGACCTCGCGCCGTACTACGACAAAGTCGAAATGCTGATCGGCGTCTACGGCGAAAACGACGGCCTCGAGAACACCCCCAATTCTCCCGAAGGTTGTTTACTGCCAGCGCCGCCGGGTCGCGCGGGCGAACAACTGATTCGCAAAGATGCGGCGAAGGTGGGCGTCCCCGTGATCGCTATGCATCGCGCGGTGTTAACGAAGGCACTAGATTACAAGCGTATCGCACCGCTTCTGCACCCCAGCAATCCGAAGGCTCAAGCGATCGCGGCAGAAGCAATGCGTTCCCGCGCTGCGTGCTTTTGGGCGACTGAATGTGGACGAGGCTGTTCCATTCGAGCGAATTATCAATCGACGACCGTGCATTTGCCGCCAGCGCTCGCGACCGGAAATCTCGACATTCTCCCAAACGCGATGGTGCGCGAAGTGACGATGAGTAAAGACGGCCGTGCGAGCGGCGTCGTCTTCATCGACACGCGCACAGGCGCAGAACATCGTGCGTCTGCTCGCGTTGTCGTACTCGCCGCGAGTGCATGCGAGACCGTGCGCATCTTGCTCAACTCGAAGTCCGCGCAGTTTCCGCAAGGACTCGCGAACTCCAGCGGCAAAGTCGGCAAGTATTTGATGGACACCGTCGGCGCGAATGTGTCTGGGCAAATTCCTGCACTGGAGAGCTTACCGCCTCACAACGACGACGGTGCCGGCGGCGGGCACGTTTATTCGCCATGGTGGCTCTACAAAGAGCAGAAGGCAGGGAAACTTGGGTTCGCGCGCGGCTATCACATCGAAATCGGTGCGGGCCGCTACATGCCGAGCGTTGGATACGTGGCCGGCCTGAGTTCGCTTGCGGGCGGCTACGGCAAGAAGCTCAAGGAAGACATGCGTCGCTACTACGGATCGATCATCGGTATGTCGGGCCGTGGCGAAATGATCCCGAACGAAAACTCCTACTGTGAATTGGACCCTAGCCTGAAAGATCGCTTCGGCATTCCGGTGCTGCGCTTTCATTGGAAGTGGTCTGAGCACGAGACACGTCAAGCTGCGCACATGCAAAAGACATTCGCGCAAATCATCGAGGCGATGGGCGGGCGTGTACTCACCAAGATCCAAGAGGACGGCAGCAAAGCCATCGCGCCTGGCGGCTACATCATTCACGAAGTCGGCGGCGCGATCATGGGAGCAGATCCGAAGTCATCCGTCACCAATCAATGGGGACAAACATGGGACGTGAAAAATCTGTTCATCACGGATGGCGCGCCGTTCCCGTCGAATGCGGACAAAAATCCAACGCTGACCATCATGGCGCAGGCATGGCGCGCATCGGACTACATGATCGGCGCGATGAAGCGAAAGGAAATTTGATCCGGTAGAGCGTTGACAACTGGGAGTTGGGAGCAATGACAAGTAAACCAATGCGGCTTCAAGTTGCCGGACTTCCGGCCTCTGACCGTTAATGGTTAATGGTCAACAGTCAACTCCAAACTCATTGAATGGCCATTCCACGAGCACGACCATGAGCAACATCGATAGGTCATCACTTGGCAACGACCTGCTGTCCTCTAGCAGTCAACAGTCAACCGACAACCCTCAACTCATCACGCTCGATCGGCGCACCGCTATCAAGTGGGTCCTCGCTGCTGCTTCGGCCACACAGCTACCGACGTTCGCGAATTTCGCGTTTGCGGACGACGCAATCGGCGCTCATGGCTACGGCAAAGATCCAAAGCTGGTTGATCCGTATCATGCAGGCGATGTTTGGCCGCTCACACTCTCCGCGCAACATCGAAAGACCGCGCAGGTGTTGAGCGATGTGATCGTCCCTGCTGACGAGGTATCGCCGGCCGCATCTAAGGTTGGCGTAGTCGACTTCATCGATGAATGGATCAGCGCGCCGTATCCGAACTTTGTTGCTGATCGCAAAATCGTTCTCGATGGATTTGCGTGGCTGGATCAAGAAGCTCAGCGCCGCTATGGCAAACGCTTCGCTGAGTTGAACAACACACAGCTCACGGCGATTTGCGATGAATTGGCGTCTGCAGATCCGAAAACGGAATTGAAATCACCGGCGGGCTTCTTCACGCGCTATCGCGAACTCACCGTGGGCGGCTTCTACACGACGCCCGTTGGCATGAAAGACATCGGCTACGTCGGCAATGTACCGCTCACCCGCTTTGATGGACCGCCGAAGGAAGTGCTGAGAAAACTGGGAATCGTCTGATGACGCGCTGAAGAGGCAAGCCCTGCGGGCAGGGAAGCCTTCGGCAAGCAAGCATCTGCAGGGTAGCGCTTTCGCGCAGGCCAGAACGAAACACAAAAGTGGATGCGCTCTATTCTGGCTTGCCGTTAGGCTTCCCTGCCGATGAGTGTCGGCGACGCGATCGGCTTGCCTGCCAGCGGCTTCCTTGCCGGTAACGGCTTCCTCTTTCGCTCGCCTCTTACCCTTCCACCTTCACCGGCAGCTTCACGCGAATGTGCAGCTCTTTGAGCTGATCCTCGCTCACTGGCGTCGGTGCGTTCGTCATGAGATCCGCTGCGGTTTGCGTCTTCGGGAACGCGATCACGTCACGAATGCTGTCGGTGCCGGCCATGAACATGACGATGCGGTCGAGGCCGAACGCGATGCCGCCATGCGGAGGCGTGCCGAACTTGAGCGCTTCGAGCAGGAAGCCGAATTTGATTTGCGCCTCTTCGGGCGTGATGCCGAGCAAGTCGAACACGGTCGACTGCATTTCCTGACGATGAATACGCACGGAGCCACCGCCGATCTCAGAGCCGTTCAACACCATGTCGTAGCCCTTCGAGATCGCATTCGCCGGATCGGCGCGCAACGCGGCCGGATCTTCGTCACGCGGAGATGTGAACGGGTGATGCAACGCGGCCCAGCGCTTCGAATCGGGATCCCACTCGAACATCGGGAAGTCCACGACCCACAATGGACGCCAACCGGTTTGCGTGAGCTTCGTATCGTGACCGACCTTCAACCGCAGCGCGCCGAGCGAATCGTTCACGACCTTCGCCGTATCTGCGCCGAAGAAAATCAGATCACCGTCTTGCGCACCAGTGCGCGAGAGAATTCCTGCGATCGCCTCATCGCTTAAGAACTTTAAAATCGGCGACTGCAATCCATCGCGACCTTTCGCGACCTCGTTGACCTTCACGTACGCGAGACCCTTCGCGCCGTATCGACCCACGAACGCCGTGTACTCGTCGATTTGCGAACGAGGCAATGAACCTCCGCCGGGTACGCGCAGAGCAGCAACGCGGCCGTTCGGATTCGATGCGGGGCCTGCAAATACTTTGAAATCGCATCCTTTGACGAGATCGGCGACATCGACGAGTTGCAACGGAATACGCAGATCGGGTTTATCCGATCCGTACAGACGCATCGCATCTGCATACGTGATGCGGGGGAACGGATTGGGTAGGTCATCGCCCAAGACTTGCTTGAACAGGTGCCGAATCATCTCCTCCATGTGCTGCATGATCTGCTCTTCGCTCATGAACGAGGTTTCGATATCGATCTGAGTGAACTCCGGCTGGCGCTCAGCACGCAGATCTTCGTCGCGGAAGCAACGCACGATTTGATAGTAGCGATCGAAACCGCTCATCATGAGCAGCTGCTTGAACAATTGCGGGGATTGCGGCAGTGCGAAGAAGTGCCCTGCATGCGTGCGGCTCGGCACGAGATAGTCGCGCGCGCCTTCTGGCGTCGCTTTGGTCAGCATCGGTGTTTCAATGTCGATGAAGCCGTTCGCATCGAGATAGTCGCGAACCGCTTTGGTGACTTGATGGCGCAGACGAATGCGCTTTTGCATCACGTCGCGGCGCAAATCCAAGTAGCGGTACTTGAGCCGCAGCTCTTCGTTCGTCACTTCGTCGTGATGGAACGGTGGCGTCTCGGCACGGCTCAGGATTTCAAGTTCGCGAGCCAGCAATTCCACCTGACCCGAGGCCAAGTGCACGTTGGCAGTGCCGACCGGTCGAGCCCGGACGAGACCTTTAATCCGCACGCAGTACTCGCTACGCAGACGCTCGGCAGTCGCGAATACATCCTTTGCGTCCGGATCGAAAACGATCTGCAGCAAGCCTTCGCGGTCTCTCAAGTCCACAAAGATGACGCCGCCATGATCGCGACGACGATGGACCCAGCCGGCCACAGTGACTTCCTGGCCGATGAGGGATTGATTGACTTGACCGCAATAGTGGGAACGCATGGGAGACCTGGCTGGAGGCTATAGGCTGGAGGCTGGAGGCTGGAGGCCAAACCCAGGTCCATTCACGACACTGCGTTCGGCCACGGGCACTGCGGGAAGGACATCGCGAAGCGCTCTGGCTCCAGCCCCTAGCCCCCGGTCCCCAGCCTTTTCGGGAGCGCGCGATGTTACGGAAGCGCCCCCATAGCGGCAAGCTATGAAGGCGCGTAACCGAGGTTACTTTTTCTTGGCGGCCGGCTTGGATTTGGCTGGCTTCTTAGCCGGTTTTGATGCTTTCGCGGCGGGCTTCTTGGCCGCAGGTTTCGCAGTCTTGGCCGGAGCGGACTTCGACTCGGATTTGCTCTCCTTGGCCTCGGTCTTCGACTCCTTGGCTTCGGACTTAGCTTCGGCGGGAGCTTCGTCCTTGGCTAGATTGCGCTTGGCTTCCTGATCCGACTTGAAATCGGTCTCGTACCAACCGCCGCCCTTCAAACGAAAGTTCGGTGCCGATACCAGTTTCTTCAGTGTTTTTTTCTTGCAGCTCGGACACTGCGTTAGCGGCGGATCCGAAATCTTCTGGAGCGCCTCGACATAGAACTTGCAGTTCGTGCATTCGTACTCGTAGAAAGGCATGGATCAGCTCTTGTAGTTGTGACGACCAGGCTGGTTCGGATAGTAGATGAGCTTGCAGCGATATGGGAGCGGCTGGAGGCTGGAGGCTGGAGGCTGGAGGCTGGAGGCTGGAGGCTGGAGGCCAGCTAGTCTGATCGCTTCGCTTGTCGCCGCAACGACCTTAAGCAAATGGCCCGCACCGGCGTGCCAATTCTGCGTTCGGAATCTCCTCCAGCCCCTAGTCTCCAGTCTCCAGCCCTGTTGCTTCACGCCGCCTTCGCAAACTCCAGCTCTCCGCGATGCGCGGACACTCTGATCTTCGAACCCGGCTGGAACTCGCCCTTCAGTATCCGCTGTGCCAGCGGGTTTTCGACCTGCTGCTGGATGGCGCGCTTCAGGGGACGCGCTCCGTAGACCGGATCGAATCCAGCTTCCGCAAGCAGATCCTTCGCAGAATCGTCGAGTGCAAGCTCCATATCTCGATCGGCGAGGCGCTTGCGCAAATAGCCGAGCTGGATGTCGACAATCGAACGCAGCTGCGCTTTGGCGAGCGGATGGAAGACCACGATGTCGTCCACGCGATTGATGAACTCGGGGCGGAAGTGCTGTTGCACGATCTCGAGCACCGCGTTCTTCATCTTCTCGTAGTTTCCCTCGCCCGAGAGTTCTTGGATCACATGCGAACCGAGGTTCGAGGTCATGATGATCACGGTGTTGCGGAAATCGACCGTGCGACCCTGACCGTCCGTGAGCCGGCCGTCATCGAGCACCTGCAACAACACGTTGAACACATCGGGATGCGCCTTTTCGACCTCATCGAGCAGGAGCACCGAGTACGGACGGCGGCGCACGGCCTCCGTGAGATAACCGCCTTCCTCGTACCCAACGTATCCCGGAGGTGCCCCGATCAATCGAGCCACGGAGTGCTTCTCCATGAACTCCGACATGTCGATGCGAACCATCGCTTCTTCGGTATCGAAGAGGAATTCCGCGAGCGCTTTGCACAGTTCGGTCTTACCGACGCCTGTGGGGCCAAGGAATAAGAATGAGCCATTCGGCCGGTTCGGGTCCGATAGGCCTGCCCGCGAGCGACGAATCGCGTCGGAGACCGCGCGCACGGCTTCGGCCTGACCGACAACACGTTTACCGAGCGCCTCTTCCATGCGCAGCAGCTTTTCCTTTTCGCCCTCGAGCATTTTCGAGATCGGAATGCCGGTCCATTTGGAGACCACTTCCGCAACCTCTTCGTCCGTCACCTTGTTGCGCAGCAGCTTCGTTTCTTGCTGCTCGGCCGCGGTGGCTTCGCTCAAGCGGCGCTCGAGTTCCGGAATCTTTCCGTATGACAGCTCGGACATGCGCGCGAGATCTTGTGCACGACGCGCCGTCTCCAATTCCAGGCGCGCACGCTCGAGCTCTTCCTTGATGTGCGCCGAGCTTTGCAGCGAAGCCTTCTCCGCCTTCCAAATTTCCTCGAGATCGGCGTACTCGCGCTCGAGCGATTTCAGCTGCTCTTCCAACGTGGCAAGCCGCTTGCGAGAGGCCTCATCGGACTCCTTCTTCAACGCCTCGCGTTCGATCTTCAATTGAATAATGCGACGCTCGAGACGATCCATTTCCTCCGGCTTGGAATCAATTTCCATGCGGATGCGAGACGCCGCTTCGTCGATCAAATCGATCGCCTTGTCCGGAAGCTGACGATCGCTGATGTAGCGATGCGAAAGCGTGGCCGCTGCGACGATTGCAGGATCGGTGATCTCAACGCCGTGGTGAACTTCGTAGCGCTCTTTTAGGCCACGCAAGATCGCGATCGTGTCTTCAACCGACGGCTCATTGACGAGCACTTTCTGGAAGCGCCGTTCCAGCGCAGCATCTTTCTCGATGTACTTCCGATACTCATCGAGGGTGGTGGCGCCCACGCAATGCAACTCGCCGCGCGCAAGCGCTGGCTTCAACATGTTGCCCGCATCCATCGCACCTTCGGCCTTACCGGCACCGACCATGGTGTGCAGCTCGTCGATGAACAGAATGACCTGGCCTTCTTGTTTGGCGAGATCGTTCAAGACCGCTTTCAGTCGCTCTTCGAATTCGCCGCGGAATTTGGCACCGGCAATCAGCGCGCCCATATCGAGCGCGAGAATGCGTTTGTTACGCAATCCTTCCGGCACTTCGCCGTTCACGATGCGCTGAGCAAGACCTTCGACGATGGCGGTCTTACCGACGCCAGGCTCGCCGATGAGTACGGGATTGTTCTTGGTGCGACGCTGCAGAACTTGCACGGTGCGACGAATTTCATCGTCGCGACCGATGACCGGATCCAGCTTGCCCTGCTCGGCTCGTTCCGTGAGATCGATGGTGTATTTCTCGAGCGCCTGGCGGCTCTCTTCCGCATTCGGATCGTTCACCTTCTCGCCACCTCGCAAATCATCGATGGCTTTCTCGATCGCGCCCTTCACCGCGCCTGCATTGCGCAAAATTTGCGCGACCTGCCCCTTATCTTCGAGGGCCGCGAGCACGAACAGCTCGCTGGAAATGTATTGGTCGCCCCGCTTCTGCGCGATCTTGTCGGTGACGTTCAGAATGCGATTGAGGTCGTTGGAGATGTGAATATCGCCGGCAGCTCCTTCCACCTTGGGGAGCCGATCCATCGCCTCGCCTAGCTGGGAACGAAGCAAATTCACATTCGTCCCGGCCTTATCCAGCAAATGCCGGACCGAGCCTCCCTGCTGATCCAACAGGGACGTCAACACGTGTATCGGCTCGATGTACTGGTGATCGCGCCCGACCGCCAACGACTGCGCATCGGCGAGCGCCATCTGAAACTTACTTGTCAGTTTGTCCATCCGCATAGGGGGTGCCCCAAAACCTTCGGGTTTAACTGCTCACTGATGTAAGGCAAATCGGGGGGAATTCAACGGCGGACGACGAGCGAGGAAGTGAGAATGTGAGTAAGTGAAAGGAGTGGCACTGCAGAATCGGAGCCGATACGGCACTCGGGGCAGCACGTCACGCGAACCTTCCCGTATCTACAGGGCTGCGCCCCTCACGTCTCACTGACTCACGCCTCACTCGATCCATCAATGCGCCGCGCGATGCGTGAAATAAATAACCGCGGCGCCCAGGACGATAAACGCGAACTGCTTCGCGCCGGAATTTGGATCGACGCGGCGGTGCAGGCCAGGAATCAGGTCGGCGACCGCGATGTACAAGAAGCTAGAAGCTGCTAGGGCGATCGCATAAGGCAAGACGAACCGGGTTTGAGCCAATCCAAAATAAGCAGCAATGCCTCCGAGTACCGAGGTCAGGCTCGTCACCAGATTCAAGGTCAGCGCCTTGGTGCGGGTCATGCCTCCGTGCAAGAGAATGGCGAGATCGCCCACTTCCTGCGGAATCTCGTGCGCGATGACGGCGAGGGCAGTGACGACGCCCAAGTGCACGTCGGTCATGAACGCCGCGGCGATCAGCACTCCGTCGAGGACGTTATGAAAGCCGTCGCCGATGAGAATTAGAGAGGCCGACGCGGCGTCACGATGCTTGTCGTGCGGCACGTGACCTTCGCAAACATCCTGATGGCAATGACGCCACAGCACCATTTTTTCGAGCACGAAGAACAACAGCAGGCCGGCCAGGATCGTCATCCCTATGCTATGTGCATTAGCGGCGCCCGCACTCTCGATCGCATGCGGAAGCAATCCCAAGAGCGCGGCAGCCAGTAGCGCACCCGTCGCAAAACTCACTAGGTGCGGCAACACTCGAGCACGAGCCTGCTCGGAAGACAGTAAGAAGACCGATGCCGCAAGCGCACTCGCAGCGCCGCCAAGCGCGGTGAATAGAACGATCCAAACCAGCAGAGGCATGTGCGCGGTGTTTCTTAGAAGGAATTGCCGGGGCTGAGCGTAGCACGCATGTTATTCGCGCTCGCTCCGTAACCAAATCAGGCTCGCCATGCGCCCAGTGCGTTGATCGCGGCGATAGGAGAAAAAGCGCTCGCGATCCGCAAAGCAACGGAAGCCGCCCCCGAAAATGGACGGCACGCCGGCTCGCTCGAGCGTACGACGCGCAAGTCCATAGAGATCCGCCTGCCAACGCCCGTGTGCGTTCTGGACGAAACTTACCGCGTGCTCGGAATCGACAGCCACGAACTGCTCTCGCACTTCGGCGCCGACTTCGAATGCATCTTGTTCGATAGCGGGCCCGAGCCAGGCGATGAGTTCGGCGGGATCGCAGTTCAAAGCGCGAATCGTTGCCTGCAGAACGCCACCTACAAGGCCACGCCAGCCTGCGTGAGCTGCGGCAACACGAGTCCCGGTGCGGTCGCAAAACAGAACCGGCAAACAGTCGGCGGTCATCACCGCACAAACATTTGAGTTGTGAATGGCAACGGCTGCATCGGCTGCAGGCGGGGCCGAGAATTCCTGCGCCTCAACCACGTCAATTCCATGGATTTGATTCAACCAGGCGGGTTCTCGAGGGAACTGCGCCGATGTACGAAGGATCTCGCGATTGCGCCGTACTGAGAGGGGATCATCGCCAACGTGCATAGCCAGATTCAGGCTCTCATACGCTCCGCCACTCACCCCGCCGATCCGGGTCGTCGCGATGGCGCGAACGTTGGGCGGGCACGGCCACTGCGCGTCGATCCAAACCGGAGCGGTCATCAGCGCAACTTTTGCGGCGCATGTGCCGCTGCATCTTGCGCGAGCACAGTTAAGAGCGCCTGCATGTCCTCGGGCAGTGGCGCCTCGCAGGAAATCGGCTTGCCGGTTCGCGGATGCGCGAATGACAAAGCAATTGCGTGCAACGCTTGGCGGCGAAAGCCGCGTAGCGATTCGATTAACTCAGGCGTTGCGCCCTTCGGCAGCAGCAACCGGCCGCCGTACACGCGGTCGCCGACGAGCGGATAGTGGATGTGCGCCATGTGCACGCGGATCTGGTGCGTGCGGCCCGTTTCGAGTTTGAGTCTCACATGCGTGTGCCCGCGAAACCGCTGCACGACTCGATAGTGCGTGACTGCGTCACGTCCGTTCTCGCGAATCGCCATTCGGGTGCGATCCACAGGATGGCGCGAAATCGGCGCATCCACCGTCCCACCGCCCGTCATGACGCCGACGCACACCGCTTCGTATTCGCGTTCGACCTCGCGCGCTTCGATGGCTCGCACCAAGTTCGCATGCGCTTCGATCGTGCGAGCCACGACCATGAGGCCGCTCGTATCTTTATCCAAACGATGCACGATCCCACTGCGAGGGATTTGCGTCAGATTCGCATCGAAATGCAGGAGCGCGTTCTGCAAGGTTCCGGCTGGATTGCCGGCACCCGGATGCACCACGAGCCCCGCTGGTTTGTTGATGACGAGGACGTCGCGATCTTGATGAACAATGTTTAAGGCGATGGCTTCAGGAAGAACGGAATCGTCCTGCGGGAGATCAGCGTTGATCACCACATGCTCGCCGCCAAGCACCTTGTCTTTCGGACGCAGCTTGTTGCCATCCACAAGCACTTGACCGGCTTCAATCCAGTCTTTGATGCGGGTCCTGGAGTAGTCCGAGAGCAGTTCGGCAAGCACTTGGTCCAGCCGCTGACCGGCCAATTCGATGGGAATGGTGAGTACGTGTTGGATGGTTTCAGGCATGGAACTTGGGTCTGAAAGCGGGTCTGAAGGAGAAGTCTTTTCGGCGGAACAGAAAACCGCGATCGCATGGGGCTGGGCTATACTCCCGGCCCGCGTACCCTTCCTGAACCGGCATAGATTTTCGCATGCGCATCATCCTTTTGACCACGGCGGCCCTGCTGCTCGGCTTGGGCGGCTGCGCTCATAATCGCAACAAAGAACTCGCGGGCGATGCCGACAAGATCTACGACATGGCCAAGCGGGCCTCGGATCACGGCGACTACGCGACCGCCACGAAGTACTACGAGCAGCTCGAAGCACGCTTTCCCTTCAGCAACCCAGCGCGCCAAGGACAGCTCGATTTGATGTACGCGTACTACAAGAACAAGGAGCCGGAATCCGCGATCGACCAGGCGGATCAGTTCATCCGAGAAAATCCGACGCACCCGCGCGTCGATTATGCGTATTACATCAAAGGGCTCACGCAATTCGAACGCAGCCCTAACTTCCTCGAGCGTTGGTTTCACGCGGATCTCAACCAGCGTCCGCCATCCGATGCGCGTGCATCCTTCCAGTCCTTCCAAACCCTGGTGCAGAAGTACCCGGAAAGTCAGTACGCAGCCGACGCGCGTCAACGCATGATCTTCCTGCGCAATCGCTTGGCCGCTTACGAAGTCTACGTTGCCGACTACTACTTCTCGCGAGGCGCGTACGTGGGTGCCATCAATCGCGCAAAGTACGCCATCGAAAATTACGACGGAGCTCCGCAGATCAAGCGTGCCCTAGAGATCATGGCCGCCTCTTACCGCCAGATGGGAATGCCGGGGCTCGCTGCAGACTCTGAAGCCGTGATTCGCGAGAACTATTCCGTCGCCGAATCGACGGATCAGCAACCCGAAAAGAAACATTGGTGGAAGTTTTGGAATTGACGCATAACCGTTTGCGCCTCGAAATCATTTGAGTGCGCAAGCGACGCTGTAGCGTTGATGACACCAAGGACTAGCTGATCATGTCGGCACCGACTCTGCGCATTGCGCTCGCCCAATTGAACATGTTCGTTGGCGATGTCGCCGGCAACACTCAACGCGTCATCGAGACCGCTGCTGACGCACGAGATCGCCTCAAGGCTGATCTGATGTTGTTCCCCGAATTGAGTCTCTGCGGCTACCCGCCTGAAGATCTGCTCTTTCATAACGGCTTGCGACGCCAGGTGAACTCCGCGCTCGAACGCGTGCGCACCGAAACGCGCGACATCGCCGTGATGGTTGGGTATCCCGAATACGCGGCGGAAGGCATCTACAACGCAGCGGCGCTGGTTCGGAATGGAAACTTGCTAGCCAACTATCGCAAGCAAGAGTTGCCGAACTACAAAGTGTTCGACGAGAAGCGCTACTTTGAGCACGGCGGCGAAAGCAAAGTGGTCGAGATCAACGGCATTCGCGTCGGCTTGCTGATTTGCGAAGACATCTGGGAGCCAGATCCCGCGCGCAATGCGGCAGCGGCAGGGGCGCAGTTGTTGCTCATCATCAATGGCTCGCCCTTCTCGGTGAACTACCAAGAGCGCCGTGAAAGCGTCGTGCGCGATCGAGTCCGCGATTGCAGACTGCCCGTCGTGTACTTGAACTTGCTCGGCGGCCAGGACGAGCTCGTCTTCGATGGCGGCTCGTTCGTCATGGACGCGAGTGGCAACGTGGTCCAGCGCTGTCCACCCTTCGAAGAGGACGTATTCATTGCTGAGGTCGATTTGGTCGGCGGCAAAGCCGTGCCTCGGCCCGGCGCGATCGAACCGCCGCTATCAGAAGAAGGCAGCGTTTATAACGCCCTGGTACTCGGCGTGCGCGACTACGTAAGCAAGCATCGATTCCCAGGAATTGTGCTGGGATTGTCGGGCGGCATCGATTCCGCTTTAACGCTCGCGATCGCCGTCGATGCTCTGGGCGCGGATCGAGTGCACGCCGTCATGATGCCCTCGCGCTACACCTCGCAAATGAGCTTGGAAGATGCCGAACTCGAAGCGAAAACGCTCGGCGTGCGGTACGACGTGATCTCGATCGAAGGCATGTTCGAAGCTGCGCTCGGAGCGCTGAAGGACGTGTTTGCTGGTCGCGCACCGGACACGACAGAAGAGAACGTGCAGGCGCGTTGCCGCGGTTTGTTGCTGATGGCGATTTCGAACAAGACCGGCCGCATGGTGCTAACGACCGGCAATAAGAGCGAAATGGCAGTCGGCTACGCGACGCTGTACGGCGATATGGCCGGCGGATTCGCTCCGATTAAAGATTGCAGCAAGATGCTTGTGTATCGACTCGCGCACTACCGCAATAGCCTCTCGCCAGCGATTCCGCCACGAGTGATCGAGCGCCCGCCGTCAGCCGAGTTGCGCCCGGATCAGAAAGATTCGGATTCGCTGCCTCCGTACGAAGTGCTCGATGCAATCCTTGAGCTCTTCATCGAAGACAATTTGTCAGTCGATGAAATCTCTGCCCGCGGCTTCGATCGCGCGACGGTCGGCCGCGTGCTCGATATGGTGAAACGCAACGAATACAAACGCCGCCAGGCACCTCCTGGCGTTCGCATCAGCGATCGTGCGTTTGGACGCGATTGGCGATATCCGATCACCTCTGGATATCGGACGCGATAGCGCCGGTCGCTTCGAAGCTTGCTTGCGAGCGAGAGTGCCTAGATCAGCGCCCCCTACCTAACCTTCCCCCGCAAGCGCGAGAAGGCTGGGATGGGGGCGTGTGTTACTTCTTCTTGGCCGGCTTCGCAGTCTTCTTGGCTGGCTTCGCCGCCTTCGTGGCCTTCTTAGGCGCTGAGGTCTTTTTGGCGGGCTTGGCCTTCGCCGTTACCTTGGCCTTGGCCTTCGCCTTCACTGCGCCCTTCGCCTTCGCAGACTTCACCGGCGCCGACTTCTTCGCAACTTTCGCCGGCTTGCTGGCCGCAGCCTTCTTTTTGGCGCCCTTCTTGGCAAGCTGTTCCGCGATGGCCTTGCCCAGATCCGCAGGACTCTTGACGGTGCGAACGCCCGCGCGCTCGAGCGCTGCAAATTTGTCTGCGGCCGTGCCTTTACCGCCTGACACGATTGCTCCAGCGTGTCCCATGCGCTTTCCCGGAGGCGCGGTCACACCGGCGATATAGGCAACGACGGGCTTAGTGACGTTCTCGCGAATGAACTCCGCAGCCGCCTCTTCATCGCTGCCGCCGATCTCGCCGACCATGATGATGCCCTCGGTCTGCGGATCATCTTCGAAGCGCGCAAGCACATCGATGAAGTTCATTCCACGGACCGGATCGCCGCCGATTCCGACGCACGTGCTCTGTCCCAAGCCGGCGTTTGTGGTCTGGAACACGGCTTCATACGTCAAGGTGCCGGAGCGCGAGACGATGCCGATCTTGCCCTTCTTGTGAATGAAGCCCGGCATGATGCCGATCTTGCATTCGCCCGGCGTGATGATGCCAGGGCAATTCGGACCAATCAGCAAGCTGCCATAGCTTGCGAGCGCGGCTTTCACGCGCACCATATCGTTCACCGGAATGCCTTCTGTGATGCAGACGATCAACTCGATGCCGGCATCGGCTGCTTCAAGAATCGAATCTGCCGCGTACGGCGCCGGCACATAGATCATGCTGACCGTTGCACCGGTTTCCTTCACCGCCTCGCGGACGGTATTGAAGACGGGGAGCCCTAAGTGCTTTTCACCGCCGCGCCCTGGTGTGACACCGCCAACCAGCTTTGTGCCGTAGGCGAGGCACTGCTCCGAATGGAATGTGCCCTGCTTTCCGGTGAAGCCTTGGCAGATGACGCGGGTGTTCTTGTTTACGAGGATGCTCATAGGAATGGTGACTGGCGGATAGTGACTAGCGGATGGTCGAAGAATCGCAGAGCTCGGATTACTGCGCCTTTGCCTCGGCGACGACCTTCTTCGCAGCGTCGGTGAGATCTTTTGCAGCGATGATGGCGAGGCCGCTTTCCGCAAGCAGTTTGCGGCCCTGCTCGGCGTTTGTGCCTTCGATTCGCACCACGACCGGCACGCTTACACCCACATCTTTGACGGCGTGAATGATGCCTTCGGCGATCATGTCGCAACGAACGATACCGCCGAAAATGTTTACGAGAATGGCGCGAACATTCTTATTCGAAAGAATGAGATTGAACGCTGCGGTCACCCGTTCGCGCGTGGCACCGCCGCCGACGTCCAAGAAGTTCGCAGGTGCGCCGCCATGCAGTTTGATGAGGTCCATGGTGGCCATCGCAAGACCGGCGCCGTTCACCATGCATGCGATATCGCCATCGAGCGAAACGTAATTCAGTTCGTGCTGAGCGGCGGCACGCTCCATTTCGTCTTCTTGGCTGGCGTCGCGCCACGACGCGAGTTCCTTCTGCCGGAACAGTGCGTTGTCCTCGATGTTGATCTTGGCATCGAGCGCGACGAGCTTGCCACCGTCCGTCACGATCAGAGGATTCACTTCCACCAAGCTCGCATCTTTCTCCAGGTAGAGCTTGTACAGCGCGTTCGCAATCGCTCCGAATTCCTCAACCTGCTTGCCCTTTAATCCAAGTCCGAAGGCCAAGACGCGAGCTTGCGAGGGTTGCAGCCCCGCTGCCGGATGAATATTTACGCGGATGATCTTCTCAGGCGTGTGGGCAGCGACCTCTTCGATGTCCATGCCGCCCGCAGCCGACGCGATGAATGCGATGTGGCCTTTGTCCCGATTCAGCACCAAGCTTAGGTACAGCTCGCGCGCGATCTTCGATCCTTCTTCGACGAAGACCTGATTGATCGGCAGGCCTTCTGGGCCGGTTTGATGGGTGACGAGACGTCGACCGAACATGCCTTCGGCGGCGTTGGCCGCACCATCAGGCGAATCGACGAGCTTGACGCCGCCCGCTTTACCGCGACCGCCAGCGTGGACTTGAGCCTTCACGACCCATTTGGAACCGCCAATCTTGCGAGCTGCATCGGCCGCCTCGGCCGGATTGTTGGCGACGAACCCTTTCGGGACCGGGATTCCGTATTGGGCGAACAGCTGCTTGGATTGGTATTCGTGGAGGTTCATGGATAGTCTGCGGTCGGTCTGTAGACTTGGGGTGGGCTCAAGCGAAGGCCGCGTATTCTGGATTAAATGGCGAGCGATGCAAAGAAATCGGGCCAGATTTCTCGCGTAGAACCCACTAAATCAGCCACACGAGCGTCGTCATACAAATGAGTGCATCAATCGCGACCAATTTGAAGTCGCTGTTGAACCAATCGAGTGCAAGCGGCTCATCGACCGATCTCTCGTGGCGAGTGCTAGCGCTGGTCAATTTGTTCCGGCTGCTAGTGGTGCTGCTGCTGTTCGTTCTGTTTATCAGCGTGACGCCGACGCCGGTTGGCCACACGGCTCCCGCCGTTTTTATCGGCACTGTCGTCTCGTATCTTCTTTACACGGCCATTTCCATCTCGAGCGTCAAACGACGCTGGCCCGATCTCTCGTTGCAGACGTTCGTGAATGTCTGCGCGGACGTGCTGGCGATCGCATTTTTCACGTATGCAAGCGGAGGGATGGATAGCGGTCTTGCGGCGCTAATGATTCTCCCGATCGGGGCAGCAAGCTTCGTCGTTCGACAGCGGCTCGCCTTGTTGTTTGCGGCGATGGGCACGCTTGCACTGCTGCTGCAGCAAGCTTTCACGACAATCCACACTCGTGGCGACCTGACGGATTTCGCCGGCGCGGGCGTCGTCGGCGCCCTCGTATTCATCATCACATTGGGCGTGGGGCCACTTGCGCGCAGCCTTCGCGAAAGCGAGGAGCGCGTTCGACAACGCGAAGTCGATGTCGCGAACTTGGCCGAACTAAACCAGTTCATCGTGCAGCACCTGCGTGAGAGCATCCTGGTCGTGGATGAGAACAACAGCGTGCGCCTCATTAATGAATCCGCCGCGCAATTGCTCCGGGGTGCGGGTGTAGTGCGCGGCACTCAGCTCGGTGAGGTCTCGCCCAGATTGCTCTATCTGCTCGAAGCTTGGCGCAAGAGTGCTCACGACTGGCAGATTACCTCCATGTCGTTAACTTCTTCGGACGGCGGCAGCATGGTGCAACCGCACTTCGTGGCACTGGATCGCACCGGACGGGGTACCACGCTCGTCTTCCTCGAAGATACGACGATGATCGCTGAGCGAGTGCAGCAATCGAAGCTCGCAGCCTTAGGGCGATTGAGCGCGAGTATTGCGCACGAAATCCGCAACCCCGTCGGCGCGATGAGCCACGCGGCTCAGCTGTTGGCCGAGTCGCAAACACTGACGCCGCAGGAAAGGCGACTTACGAACATCATCACCAACAACGGCGAACGCATCAGCACGATCGTCGATAATGTGCTGCAGCTGTCGCGCCGAGACTCTACCCGTCAAGAACGCATCGAGCTCAATGGCTGGCTCAAAGAATTCTTGTCGGAATTTCGGCAGACGGCTCAAGTGAGCGAGGCCGCGCTGCGCCCGGTCTTCTCTGACATGGAGATCGAAGTGCGAGTGGACCCGACGCACCTGCACCAGCTCCTATGGAATTTGTGCGAGAACGCACTGAAATACGGCCGCACGGCGCAGTCTAATGAGCCGATCGAGATTCGTACGGGCCGCGTTTCGACCACTGATCGACCCGTGCTCGAAGTACTCGACCGAGGACCCGGAATCGATCGAACCGATGCAGAACGCATCTTCGAGCCGTTCTTCACGGCGGGCCGCGGCGGTACTGGACTAGGGCTCTTCATCGCCCGCGAGCTTGCGCAGTGCAATCGCGCGGTGCTCACTTACGAATCACGAGAGGGCGGCGGCAGCGTATTTCGGTTGGTATTTGCGGATCCGCAGAGGTGGGAGTAGACAATGGCTGGAGGCTAGGGGCTGGAGGCTGGAGGTAGAAAGTAGGAAGATGCGAAGGACACCAAGGAACGGGCGGTTCTGTGCGGGATCACAAGAGATTGCTAGTTTTTCAATCTGCCGATGCGCTAGTGCGGCGGATCTACCTGGCAACCAAAAAATTCCCGTCAGATGAGCAATTCGGACTCATCTCGCAGATGCGCCGAGCGGCGATCTCGGTACCGGCTAATATCGTTGAAGGTTGTGCGCGTTCGACTCAGGCGGAGTATTTGAGATTTTTAGATATCGCGTACGGCTCTGCAAAAGAGCTCGAGTACCAGATCGAACTGAGCGCGCACCTCAACTACTTAACTGGCGAGGATGCATATGAACTCAGCAGTCATTGTTCGCAAACAGCCAAGCTGCTATGTAACTTGATCATTGCACTTCGAAGTAACACTCGCTAAACGGTCGAACTCCATGAAATGCGCTCTTCCGCAGAACGCAAAGAGAAAGGCATGCTGGGGACGTAGTCCGCAGTCTTTTCTCCTCCGTGTTCTCGCTCCAGCCTCCAGCCTCCAGCCTCCAGCCTAGGGATTCCATGCCTTCCCGCGCCCTCATCGTCGACGACGAACCGGATATTCGTGAACTCCTAGAGATCACTCTGGAGCGCATGAATCTGCAGGTGACGACAGCTGACTCAATCGGAGCGGCTACTCGCGAATTGCGCGCGAACGTGTTCGATCTGTGCCTGACGGACATGAGGCTACCGGATGGAGACGGATTGAGCCTGGTGGAATGGATCCAAACGCACAAGCCTCATACGCCAGTCGCAGTCATCACAGCGCACGGCAATGTTGAGACTGCGGTACGCGCGCTGAAGCTCGGCGCGTTCGATTTCATTTCCAAGCCCATCGACATCATTGCATTGCGCAAGCTCATCAGTGCCACCTTGAAGCTGAGCGAACCGAGCGAAAACACTGTCCAACTTCCTCAGGTGAAATTGCTCGGCCGGTCGCGAGCAATGGAATCGCTGCGAGAACTGATCGAGCGCGTCTCACGCAGCCAAGCGCCAGTGCATATCTCTGGTGAATCGGGCACCGGCAAAGAACTCGTTGCGCATCTGATTCACGAAGCAGGCGCGCGTCGCGATGGGCCGTTCGTGCCCGTCAATTGCGGCGCGATCCCGACCGAGCTCATGGAAAGCGAGTTGTTCGGGCACCGCAAAGGCAGCTTCACAGGAGCTATCGCAGACAAGCAAGGCCTCATCCAATCCGCAGAAGGCGGCACACTCTTTCTGGACGAAATCGCCGACCTACCTCTGCATATGCAGGTGAAATTGCTGCGCGTCATCCAGGAGAAGAGCGTGCGTGCGGTTGGCGACCACAAGGAAACACCCATCGACGTGCGAATCCTGTCCGCGACTCACAAGAATCTCGCGGCCTTGGTCGCCGAAGGAAAGTTTCGCGAGGATTTGTTCTATCGAGTGAACGTCATCGAGATTCGCGTTCCGCCCCTGCGCGAGCGGCTCGAAGACATCGACGAGCTGGTCGAATCCATCATCAAGAAATTGGGCAAGCAGATCGGCAATCGGTCGCTGCGCGTGACCGACGCAGCATTGAAGGCTCTCCGCGAATACCAGTTTCCCGGAAACGTTCGCGAACTGGAAAATGTTCTTGAGAGAGCAGCCACGCTTTGCGTGGGCGGAATCATAGATGCTGGTGATTTGCAGCTGCGCCCGAAGGTGGCTCCTACAGATCTGCCGATCCAACCCAACGTTCCCCGTGGCGAGAAACTCGGCGATGCGCTTGAAGACATCGAACGCGATGCGATCGTGCGTGCACTTGAGCAGACCCGATACAACAAGACGAAAGCGGCGGCGTTGCTGGGGATGACTTTCAGGTCGCTGCGATATCGGATCAAGAAGCTTGGGATCGAGTAGTTGTCGCATCAGCGCGTCGGCTACTGACAATCTTTGTCAACACCTGACAAACCGCGACCAAATTGTCTGCATTCATCCACTTAACAATGCCAACTGCGTCGCAGTGATGGCGCCCTACTAACAGTAACTTACGCCTCCTGTCGGACGGCTGGCATGTGCCTTGCTTAAGTGTTCATGCCGGCCCACTCGCCGCAGATGACTCGACGTTCCATCTCAGGAGATTTCAAATGACGAAGACTCAAAAGGGTTTCACCCTGATCGAATTGATGATCGTGGTTGCGATCATCGGCATCTTGGCGGCGATCGCGCTGCCGGCTTATCAGGACTACACCAAGCGCGCGAAAATGTCAGAAGTGGTTCTGGCGGCCAGCGCTTGCCGCACGACGATTACCGAGGTGTATCAATCGGCCACATCGACTGTCGGACCGGGGGCCGACAACTGGGGATGCGAAAACACCAATGCTACTGGTGCATCGAAGTACGTAGCGGCCGTGCACACCGATGTGGACGGTAAAGTCATCGTCACCGCAACGGGAATCGATGCAACAAACATCGATGGTAAGTTCGTAACGCTCACGCCTTACAAGAGTGCCTCTGCGAAAATCACCGTGTCAGATCTGGGGACGGGTCCTGCCGTCTATAAGTGGGTGTGTGGCGCAACTGGTGATGGGACGACGGTTCCTGCCAAGTTCCTGCCAGGCTCCTGCCGCGGCTAATGGTTTGGAATTGATGACTGCCTAGCATTTGGCTCAAGAGGGGTACTACCAGTACCCCTCTTTTAGTTTTAAGGGCGCGCATGACCGCACTAGAACTATCAATCGTGATGCCCTGCCTCAATGAAGCTCGAACGGTTTCCATTTGTGTGCAGAAGGCGCGCGCCTTTCTAACCTCCGCGGGCGTTGCAGGTGAGGTCATCGTCGCGGACAACGGATCGCGCGATGGATCTCAAGAACTTGCACGCTGTGCCGGAGCGCGCGTTGTCACCGTCCACGAGCGAGGGTACGGTGCAGCTCTGATCGCCGGTATCGCAGCGGCGCGTGGCAAGTTCGTAGTGATTGGTGATGCGGACGACAGCTACGACTTCAGCGAACTTCAAGATTTCGTAGAGAAATTGCGCGGGGGCTTTGAACTCGTGATGGGGAATCGATTTAGAGGCGGCATCGAACCCGGTGCCATGC
Organism: Pseudomonadota bacterium; assembly: GCA_023391335.1. Lineage (GTDB taxonomy): Bacteria > Pseudomonadota > Gammaproteobacteria > Steroidobacterales > Steroidobacteraceae > Steroidobacter. The sequence continues at coordinate 31,816 of JAEWBG010000027.1, forward strand.
CTTTGATCCACCGCTATCTCGGCAACCCGGTTTTGAGCTTTATCGGCCGCCTCTTATTCAAAACGGACATTCAGGATTTTCACTGCGGATTGCGAGGATTCAAGCGAGACGCAATCGTACGCCTGGGATTGGTCACGCCGGGCATGGAGTTCGCGAGTGAGATGGTCGTGAAGGCCGCATTGGCGCGTCTTCGCATTACCGAGGTCCCCACGACTCTCTCGAAGGACGGCCGCGATCGTCCGCCGCATTTGAGAACGTGGCGCGACGGATGGCGGCACTTTAGGTTTCTGCTGACATTCAGCCCACGCTGGTTATTCCTATATCCGGGATTATTGCTGCTTGCGGCGGGCATTGGCTTGCAGACCATGTTGTCTCATGGCGGCGTCAAGTTCGGCAGCATCGGCATCGACATCCACACCATGCTGTACTCTGCCGCTATGGCCGTAATGGGCGTGCAAATGATGTGGTTCGGTGTGTTCGCACGAGTGTACGGCAGTAGAGTCGGATTGCTTCCGCCTGATGCTCGGATAGAACGAGCGGTGCGCAGCCTCACTCTTGAACGTGGGCTTGCGATTGGATTTACGCTACTGCTAGGGGGAATTGCATTGTCAGCGGCGGCGCTACGTACATGGGCGAACGCGCACTACGGCGAACTCGATCCTCGAGACGTGATGAGAATTGCGATCCCCTCGGTCACCATGTTGCTGCTTGGCATGGAATTCATTCTCGCTTCATTCTTCCTCGGTATGTTGCGATTCGAATCGTCCTCTGCGCGAAGCGATATCGTGCCAGCCGCACATCCGGCACTAGATGCTCGTGTGTCTCCGAAGGCGAGGTAGCAGCCTAGTGCTTCGTTGGTTCGTGCCGACTCGCGCAGATTCAACTGCCGTCGAACTGAAGTGGGATACCTGGTGTTCGCTGTTCATCGCGGCGGCAGTTGTGACTTGGTCCGCCATCGCGGGCAAGGACCTGAACTGGGATCAGTTCAATTATCACTTCTACCTCGGTTATGAATTCTTCAACAATCGACTGAGCCGCGACTTCATGGCGGCTAACGTTCAGAGTTACTTCAATCCACTTCCCTATCTTCCCTTCTATTGGATGGTCGCCCATGGTTGGGTGAGCCTAGTAGTTGCGAGCGTGCTCGCTGCTTTCCACAGCGCCAACATCGTTCTTTGCTATCGAATTGGAAAGATGGTTGCTACCGAAACGCGCTACGCCCATCTATCAGGGATGCTCTCTGCGATACTAGCGTTTATTAGTCCTATATTCCTACTGGAAGCAGGCACGTCATTCGCAGACGTTACGACAGCAGCATTTGTGCTGATAGGGGTGTTGATCGTCATCAGAGCAGCGGACGAGCGCCGTTTTGGGCGAGCCGCCCTGATTGCGGGCGCATGCATCGGAGCTGCAGCGGGCCTCAAGCTATCTAACCTCATATTCGGTGTTGCCTGCGCGTTCACCGTGCTTGCCTGCGCCGGCTCCCTGCGTGATCGAGTCGCTAACCTCACATGGCTCGCGGTTGGTGGGTTGTGCGGATTAATCCTCACCCACGGATATTGGAGCTGGCGGTTGTACGAAGAGTTTGGCAACCCGTTTTTTCCTCTGTTCAATGCAATCTTTGCCTCTCCTGATTACCCGCCCATCGATCATCTGCACGGAAGATACCTGCCGGAAACGTGGCTGGACGTGGTGCTCGTTCCACTGCGAATGCTGAAGCTGAGATCTTGGATCTATGTGGAAAGCGTTTCACCCGATGTTCGCTTCGCAGCCCTGTATGTGCTGATCGGGTTTATCTTCCTGCGCTGGATTTGGGTCAAAGTTCGCCCACCTACAAATGCAGACACCAACACACTAGTGCCGTTGACGGGCGCCAGCAGGGCACTGCTGATCTTCTTCACAACAGCTTACTTTCTGTGGGTTATGACTTCTGGCAACGGCCGGTATGGCATAGTTGTCTCGATCCTGTGCGGTCCGGCGTTGGCGTTTTTGCTGGCGCATGTTGGAGCCCGCCTCGCCAGGCCCATGGCAGTTGCGTGCCTTTTCGCCTGCGTTGTCGTCGCAGCCCAGCTCTTGCAGTTTCAATCTGCTCAGCTTCGGTGGGACGCGGGCCCATGGACAGGGAGCTGGTATGAGGTGGCTGTACCGCCGCGCCTCAAACAGGAACCCTTTCTGTTCGTGAGTATTGGATCGGCCTCCAACTCGTTCATCGCTCCCTTTCTGGCGGGCAGCTCCGCATTCACAAATCCTATCGGTCAGATTTCGTTCGATCTTGACGGCCCCGGCGGCACGCGGTTAAAGCATCTTCTCTCCGAATACCGCGGACGTACTCGCATGTTGGCGCTGGCCCCTCCACGCTTAGACTCAACCAATCTGGATGATTGGACAGTGAGTGCCGATCGGATACTTATGCGTCTAGGCTTGCAGGTGAATCCTGCTGACTGCGAAACAATCTGGCTTCAATATGCGCCGTACGACGTCGGTATTGATTTCGATAAAGCACACCCACAGCCGAAACATCTAGTTAGCTGCCTGACTTCCAACCGTGAGGTCTCAGCGGAGGATCGCGAGCAACGCAAGGCCATTGCGGATACGTTCACGCTCATCGCTAAGTGGTGCCCGCGTCTGTTTCGGCCTCAATACACTGTCGTCGAGCGCAGCTCAAAAGGCTGGTTTGCGACCTATGCTGACTCTGACTCCGTATTACGTGTTGAGCAAGGCAACATCATGCTCGAGCAGCCGCACACTTCGGTCGACGTACCACTCGGGACTGTCGAGGAATGGCTAACAAACCACGTAACAAAAAATTGCAGCGAAATTCCGACTCGCCTTTGGCGGGTCTATAACTTCGACTGAACACGGTTCGCATCGAGCCGAATCTGGCGGAATACGCGCAAATATTCCTCCACGCATTTTTCCCAAGACCAGTGCTCTCGCGCGAACGACGCTACGGCCGCACGCATATCGGCCAAGCGCATTCTGTCACTCGAAAACTTTTGAATTGCGTCGTTCCACTTCTCTAGCGCCCCCACGTCATCCATCGCCTCAGCGAACACATGGGCCGCGATCGCTGGGAATGCGGCGACGATTGCGACATCGATGAGCGCAGGAGTGCCGCACGACATCGCCTCTTGGACAACGAGCGGAAATCCCTCGCCTTTGCTTGGCAATATGAGAACGTCAGCCGCGCAGTAGAGCTCAGCTAACGATGAACCCTGTAGACCGCGGTAAACGCATACGTTGGGCAAATCCCACAGCTGCGGATCGAGTGGACCGGCTCCAGCAAAAACCCATCTGCAATTGGTATTGCGACGCGCGAGTTCTTTGAGGAAATGCAAGCCCTTCTTCTCTACGAACCGCCCCACGAACAAAAGTACCAGCTGATCATCCGAGAAATTCAACGTATACCTAATGGAACTACGTCGCTCTCGATCTCTGAAGACGAAGGTGTCGCTGTCAACTCCGTTCGGAATGAACTGCGGGATTCGAGTAAACCGAGTCAGCGAGGCGAAATACTGCTGCACGCTGCTGCTTATGAAAATCGCACGATCCGCGTACCTCAGCATCCTGGCGCCGACTAGCCGATTTATGAGTTGAAGCGCCTTCGTCATCAGTCGAAGCTTGTATGGTATGGATCCGATGTGCTGAGTGATAACGACTGGCTTGCGAAGCAGTTTGGCAAATGAAAATGCAGCCAAGCTTCCCATATAGATGAAGTCGTGGAGATGCACGACGTCCGCATGTCGAATAGCGCGCCAGATCGACGGCAGATCTAGAACTGACCAGATCGGATACGGCAAGTGCATCCGCCGCTCGATGAAATTGCTTGCACGAACGGGAACGATCTTCAGACCTGGTAAGTGCTGCGGCGGCGAATCGACGTCGCTCGCAAACCACGTGATCTCTACCCGTCGTTCACACATTCGCCGAGCAAGCTGAAATGCCACGCTCTCGACACCACCCTGATGCGCAGGGAAGTAGTGCGTGATGAGAGTCACTCGCAACTCTGGTTGATCATTCATTTATAGCGTGTATAGCGTGCATCGTCACGATGACGTGAAGGTCGAAAACTCCATCCGCTATGAGCAACGAAGTTGAGCACAGCCAAGCTCACGGTGACGACCACCGCCGCCGCGAGATAGCCTAGGCTTGAAACTTCAACCAGAAATGCCATTAGCCCCAGATTCAGGGCAAGGCTCCCTGCCATCGTGATGTAGTACTTCGCAAGCTCAGGCGCCCAATTCGAATCGACTCGAGAGAACACGAAATATTTATTCGCGATGAATCCCAGCCCATTGATGACGAGGAAAGAAATTGAGCACGCGACGAGGTAGTTGACTCCAGCCAGACCCGTCAGCAGGTAAAGCAATGCGATATTGCAGCCCGCGCAAATGGCACCTACGAAGCAGAAGCGTGCAAACGGCGAACGGATGATGCTATGTGCCCTTAGCATGTGCACTGTGCGACTTTGTGGCTTCTATGTATAAGCAGCCTTGCGGTAGCAGACTGTCCTTCACTCCAAGAGACAGCAAGTTTGCAACTACCCGCGCGACGAACTTCGGCAATCCGATTGTGTTGCCACGAAGCTTCAGCCTTCTCTGGATTTCGATGGGATGGCGCTTTTGCCCGTAAAGCTTGAAAAGCAGCCCACTCGTGGACCGCGCAAGAGACTCCCACCTTCTGACCTCTCCGATGTGCAAGTAAGCCTTGGTCGCACTAATCTCCAATCCAACTGCACTTAGTGCTGCAGCCCACTCCGACTCGCTCCAATAGTATTTGTGAGCACATCGTGCGTCGGTCTCTTCGAGATATTCTTTTCGTCGCGCCGCAGAACGAGGACCCCGCAGACACTGGTGAAATCCTGTGGACGGAACTGTGAATATGAACTTGCCTCCTTGTTTGAGCAGCCTTGCTACTTCAGCCAGCACGGGCTCGATAGGAGAGATGTGTTCAAGTACGGAATTGGAGAAGACGAAATCGAACGACGCCGACGGCTCAGGAATTTCAGCGCCGGGACAGGTGTGAACATTCGTATAGAAAAACAACTGCTTCGCCTGAGTGGTCTCCAGCGGATCTAGATCCACTCCCACCAGCTCTCTGGGGCCCGTTCGCGCCAGCAGAATTGAAGTGAGTTTCCCGTCGCCGCAGCCGAGATCTAGCCCGCGCCCACTCGGTAACGAATGTTCCGCGACGACCGACACCTCCACAGCGCGCCAAAGCGCGGTCGCTGGCTGAAAAGGGTGAACGGCTAAAAATTCCGCAAACATCTTCTTATCGATAGTCATCAGACGTGCCCACTTTTGCAGCTTTCATCATTATGATTATGGCGTGCTGAAGCCTTACGACATCGAGCGCGTCCTGGCTACTCACTGATGGCTGTTCGACGCCCTCTGACACTGCTCTTGCGAATCGCTCGAACACGATGTCATTCCCGTACACAAGTCGGCCGCTCAAATGACTAATCCCACGCGTGATGACCTGTCTCCAATGTTGCCAACTCGCCGACAGCGATGTTCGAAGCACAGCGGGCGCCTCATGTGCGCCATCGTTAGGCAGCCTGAGGTAGACGTCACGGAATAGATCCACCACTCCCAAAGCATCATCGCCGTACACTAGGACGTACCACTCACTGAGAGGCGCGACGAAGTTCAGATATAGGCCAACTGGGATTTGGCGTCCGTCTTCCAGACGCCCCGCCAGCTCCGCGCTCAAAACCTCAGGGGTATTTTGGGGCGATCTGAAATATCCCGAAGCGCTGTTGAGCTCCAGATTGTTTCCGCAGAGCCTGCGAAGCAGGTATAGCAGGTGCGGACTCTCGTCGTAAAAGAGTCCAAATGGAAGGGACTCATACCACTGGGGCAGTCTCCGGCTTGGGTTGCTCATTTGTACACCAGAGATGCTTCGAATATTCCCGAGTCGTCCCGATTTCAAGTCGCGCTCCAGCGCCTTGAAAGAGTCCGCAAACTGGAAGTTGTGAACGATAGTCACCGTCCGTTCGGCCTTCCGTGCTGCAGCGAGAACAAGCTCTCCTTCGCTGACCGACATCACAAAGGGTTTTTCGGTGAGTACATGCTTTCCCAGGCCGAGCGCCTCCGAAATGAGCTCGTAATGCGTCCCCGGCGGCGTTCCGACCGCGACCGCCTCGACCTCATCTAACCAGCCAATCTGATCCAGCGATGCCGCCTCCGAGTGCCTACTGATCCCGAGTTCGTTCGCAACCTTCAAGGCCCGCCCAGGTCGACGGTCCACCACGCCTACGAGATTCAAATTCGGATTCCGACGAATCGCGGGAATATGTCTATTTGTGCTCACCCAGCCAAGGCCAATACACGCCACGTTTGTTCGCCGTCTTACATTAGGCATCAACTGATTCCCGCTGCCGTGAACATTGAATGATTGGGCAAAACCCGCAACCGACTTAGTCCTGCTACGCCGGTAGTATCCTATCGAGCTTGGTATTCCCAAATGTGACGCCTGTCCGGTCTATTGCGCCACTCTTCGTGAAGAATGCCCCCGATTTGACAAATGTTAGGCGATCCCTAACGTAGCCACTACTCTTCATTCAGCCTCAGTGAGAGCGATGTCCGAGAATACTGCCCCTGCAGTTCCGCCTTCGCGCATGGCCCTTCAGGGCTTGCCGCTACGCTTGATTCAAGATGGCCTCGTGAACGAAGCGGCAATGGCTCAGGCGATTAACAACGCGAAAGAGGCCAACAGCAACTTGGTCTCTTATCTCGTGACGAATGGGCTGGCGGACGCGCGTGAGATTGCAATCGCCGCATCTCAGGAATTCGGGGTTCCTCTTTTCGACCTGTCGGCGATACAGCCGGATCTCGACACCGTAAGGCTTGTCTCCGACAAGCTCCTGGCAAAGCATCGCGTCCTCCCGCTAGTCAAACGGGGCAAACGGCTGTTTGTGGCGGTGTCGGACCCTACTAACTTGCATGCGTTGGATGAGATCAAATTTCAAACCGGGCTGTCCATCGAAGCGGTCGTAGTTGAGGAAGACAAGCTCCAGCAGATCGCGGGCAAGACGATCGAGCAGGTCGATACGCAGATGCCTGCGCTTGCCGATGACGACCTCGATCTCGAAAACCTAGATATTACCGGCGGTGATGACGACCTCGAAAAAGACGCCGTCGGTCGCGACGACGTCGAAGATGCTCCGATCGTTCGATTCGTTAACAAAGTACTCCTCGACGCGATCAAGAAGGGTGCATCGGATATTCACTTCGAACCGTACGAAAAAACGTATCGAATTCGATTGCGCCTCGACGGATATCTCAAAGAAATCGCAACCCCGCCGGTCCAACTTGCAACGAAGTTGGCCGCTCGAATCAAAGTGATGTCGAGACTCGACATCGCTGAGAGGAGAATTCCCCAAGACGGCCGCATCAAGATGCGGATTTCGAAAACGCGTGCAATCGACTTTCGCGTTAGCACCTGCCCAACTTTGTTCGGCGAAAAAATCGTCGCCCGCATTTTGGATCCGTCTAGCGCCATGCTGGGAATCGATGCGCTGGGATATGAACCCGCGCAGAAGGAGCTTTACATGAAAGCTCTAGCTCAGCCTCACGGCATGATCTTGGTGACGGGGCCGACAGGTAGCGGTAAGACAGTCTCTCTGTACACAGGACTCAACATTCTAAACAAAGAAGACACGAACATTTCCACGGCGGAAGATCCAGCTGAAATCAATCTACCCGGTGTGAATCAAGTAAACGTGAATCCAAAGGTAGGGCTTACATTTGCATCGGCCCTTCGAGCGTTCTTGCGTCAAGACCCCGACGTGATCATGGTCGGCGAAATCCGTGACCTGGAAACAGCGGAGATAGCGATCAAGGCGGCGCAAACAGGACACTTAGTGTTGTCCACGCTTCACACCAATGACGCGCCAAAAACTCTCACGCGTTTGGTGGACATGGGTGTCAAACCGTATGCAATCGCGACCTCAGTTTCGCTAATCATCGCGCAGCGACTTGCGCGTAAGCTTTGCTCGAATTGCAAGGCTCCCATCGATATGCCGGCTGAGGCATTGTTGAAGGAAGGCTTTTCGGAAGAAGAGGTCGCCGCAGGAATCAAGGTTTACAAGCCCGTTGGTTGCAGCTCGTGTACCGACGGTTACAGAGGACGCACAGGCCTATATCAGGTCATGCCAGTCTCCGAGCACATCCAAAAGATCATTCTTCAGGAAGGCACAGCCGTCGACATTGCAGAACAATCGGCTGCTGAAGGTATATGGGACCTTCGTAAGTCAGGGCTCGAAAAGGTGAAGGCAGGTGTCACCAGCCTGGAAGAAGTCAATCAGTGTACGGTCGAGTAACTCGCGCGAAGTGGAAATAGGAACTCGCTATGGCACAAGCTGCATCTAATCAGCAATTCCCTTATGTCTGGGAAGGTACGGACAAAAAGGGCAAAAAGATGAAGGGGAAGATGCTGGCCGTCTCGGAGGCAGCCGTAAAAGCCGATCTGCGCCGACAGGGCGTTCTTGCTAAGCGCGTTACGAAAGAGCGCCAGCTATTTAAGAGCGGGAAGAAAGTTACGACGGAGGACATCGCTCTTTTTGCCAGGCAATTGGCAACGATGCTTCAGGCCGGCATCCCGATGGTCCAATGTTTTGACATCATCGGGAACGGGCACGAGAAGCCTTCAATGCAGAAATTGGTTCTCGCCATCAAAGCCGACGTCGAGGGCGGCACCTCATTGCATGAGGCTCTTGCGAAGCATCCTATCTATTTCGACGACCTATTTGTCAATCTCGTAGAGGCTGGCGAACATGCGGGCGCATTGGAGACTCTGCTCGACAAAGTCGCCACCTATAAGGAAAAGACCGAAGCGCTCAAAAAGAAAATCAAAAAAGCAATGTTCTATCCTGCGGCGGTGTTGGCCGTCGCGATCATCGTCACTTTGATTCTGCTGATATTCGTCATCCCGCAATTCGAAAGCTTGTTCAAAGACTTCGGAGCGGACTTGCCCGCCTTCACACAAATGGTCATTAACATTTCGAAGTTTGTGCAGAGTCAGGGCTGGTGGATGGGCCTATTATTTGTTGCGGCTGTGTATGCCTTCCTTTATTTCAAGAAACGCTCGAGAGCAATGCGCCAGACTCTCGACCGCTTGTTGCTGAAAATGCCGGTCCTTGGCCCGATTATTGTTAAAGCAGCAATTGCACGTTACGCAAGAACACTGTCGACGATGTTTGCTGCTGGCGTGCCGCTGGTCGAGGCACTGACGTCTGTTGCAGGTGCAACCGGCAACATTGTGTATGAAGACGCCACGCTGAAAATTCGTGATGAGGTCGCCACAGGTCAACGTCTCCAGCGGTGCATGGAAAGCACGGGCCTGTTCCCGAACATGGTTATTCAGATGATCGCCGTAGGCGAAGAGTCTGGTTCTCTGGACCAGATGTCTGGCAAGGTCGCCGACTTCTATGAAGCTGACGTCGACGCTGCGGTCGATGCCATGAGCAGCCTACTCGAGCCGATGATCATGGCGATCCTCGGTGTATTGGTTGGTGGTCTCGTCATCGCGATGTACCTGCCGATCTTCAAGCTCGGTGCGGTTGTTTGATCAAGTCAGTTCCGTAGACGAGAAACGCCGCGCAATGCGCGGCGTTTTTCTATCTAACCTTCGAGCGTGAGTTGGCGATGCAAGAAGTATTCGAAGCGTGGACTTATCTGATGAGCAGCAGCCCGGCTGTTCTAATTGCGGTCGTATTTGCCTTCAGCCTCTTAGTCGGCAGCTTCTTGAACGTCGTGATTCACCGCGTTCCCATCATGTTGGAACGCGAGTGGAAGACGCAGGCGAAAGAGATACTTGCGGAGGCTGAGGCCAAGGATTCGACGGTTTCTGCTTTAGGCTCCGAACCTACAGCCCACAGCCTACAGCCTACAGCCTCATCCAAGTACAACCTCGTTGTTCCGCGCTCTGCATGCCCCCAATGCGGCACGCAGATCACCGCTCTTCAGAACATTCCGGTGATCAGTTATCTGTTTTTGCGGGGCAAGTGCGCGAAATGCTCGGCAAAGATTTCGATTCGTTATCCAATCGTTGAACTCGTGACCGGCTTGCTGTCCGCAGCGGTTGCATGGAAGTTCGGATTTACTTGGTTTACGGGTGCTGCATTGGTGCTGACGTGGACTCTGATTGCACTCACGGTCATCGATTTCGACACGCAATTGCTCCCAGACAACATGACCTTGCCTTTGGTCTGGCTCGGACTGCTAGTGAGTCTGGGAACCACGATCCCAGACTTGAAACTCCCGGTCGATGTTCACTCGAGCATCATTGGCGCGGTGTCCGGATACCTAAGCCTCTGGAGCGTGTTTCATCTCTTCAAGTGGATCACCGGCAAGGAAGGAATGGGCTACGGCGATTTCAAGCTATTCGCCGCCCTGGGTGCGTGGCTCGGTTGGCAAATGCTGCCGCTGATCATTCTCTTGTCGGCATTCACCGGCGCCGTGGTTGGAATTTCCTTGATTCTGTTCCGCGGTAGAGACAAGAACATCCCGATCCCGTTTGGCCCCTATCTGGCGGCAGCAGGTTGGATTGCACTGATGTTCGGGGACTCGTTGGTCGATTCATACTTGCGAATGAGTGGGATCAGATAGGAAGGGCTCGGGACTTCAGGCTGCGGGTTGGAGCCACAGCAAGTCGTCCGCTGCCTGTGACAGCGGCCACTCTGCCTCACGCGATTGCTCTCAGGCGGTTCCACGACATCAGCACTCGCACTCACCTGGTCTGCACTCCCACGCGCACTGTGGATCCTGGCAAACTAAAGGTGCCTTGATTCTCGCAGGACTGATTTCATGCTTCCGGACTCTTCGCCCCAGCCCTCAGTCCCCAGCCCCCAGCCTTTGTTCATCGCTCTCACCGGCGGTATCGCAAGCGGCAAGAGCGCTGTCGCTGATCTATTCGCTGAAAGAGGCGTGCCCGTATTGGATACCGATCGAATCGCTCGAGACCTCGTTGAGCCTGGTACACCTGGGCTCGCAATGATCGTTGCGACTTTCGGCAATGGGGTCTTGAAAGAATCGGGCGAGCTCGATCGCGCTCGGCTGCGCGAGCAAGTGTTCAGCAATCCAGCAGAACGCGAGAAGCTCGAGGCGATCATGCATCCGGCGATCAGAGAGGAATTGGCGCGACGATCGAGAATCGCCGGCGGCGGTTACCAGATCCATGTCATTCCATTGCTTGTCGAGACCGGCCGCGCGCAAGAATACGACCGCGTTCTCGTCGTCGATTGTCCGGAGCCAGTGCAGATCGCCCGCTTAACAGCGAGAGATGGAATCGAAGAGCCGCTAGCGAATCAAATGCTCAATGCGCAGGCCACGCGTGAACAGAGACTGGAGCTCGCCGACGATGTGATCGTAAATACCGGCACTCTCGATGATTTGAACGCGTTCGTGGATACGCTCCACAAGAACTATTCGTTGCTTGCACAACGACTGGCGGAACGTTCAGTGCCCCCTCCCAACCCTCCCCCGCAAGCGAGGGAGGGTTAAGAGAAGAGGTGGGCCGCTTGGCGGTTGGCGGTTGGGCCACTCACGGCATCCTGCCTCTCGCGGCGTTAGCACATCTGTGTGCGGCACGGTTAGGCCACTCACGGCATCCTGCCTCTCGCGGCATTGGCACGTCCCTGTGCGGCACGGTTAGCGGTTAGCCAGGATGATCTTCTTTCCCTTTCCCGAGTTGCGTTAAGCAGTGGATCGCCTGGACTTGCAGGGGAATCCGTTCCCCACCTCGACTCTCCTGTTCTCCCCATCCGCCAGTCACCAGTCAGCAGTCACTAGAATTGATAGCCCACCTGGACAGCAACGATGTCGATGCTCGACGTTTGCTTGCCGACGAGCTGTCCATACGCGACCGTATTGCCGGCGTTCTGGTTCAGCGACGCATCCTTCACGAACAGATGCGCGTAACCGACATCAACGACGACGGGACCGCTCGTCCAATTCGCGCCCACGGCGATCCAACGACGCGACTCATCGGGAAGACGCGGTGTGCGAGTCGATGACGGGACAGGTGTCTGGTCATAGGCGAGGCCAGCACGGAGTTTGAAATTCGGATTGACCTTGAACGCACCGCCCACTGCATATCGCCATGTGTCATCCCAGCGCTCTGGAGTGAGCGATAGAACTGCGCCATTGTCGCGAACGACTCGGAGTTCTTGGACGGTGCTCCAACCCGTCCAACCGATGTCGGCTGTCAGTTCCCACTGATCGCCGAACTCCTGAACGAACGAGGCGACGGCCGTATCGGGAAGCTTCAAATCGACGCTGACGTTGCCAGGTGCAAGCGGGCCGCCTGTACCAGATGCACTTGCGATGATTCCGGCGCCCACGGGATTCGAGGCGGTCGGCGCTGAGAACGTGACATTTCCATCAACGGTGTAAGACATCGCCGATCGATATGACAATCCTAATCGCGACGTATCGGAGAGATCGAACAACAAACCGAGGTTATAACCCCAGGCGTTATCGGTGCCGCGTAAGCGCGTATAGCCTTCGAGTCCGGCATTTGCCGCAAGAAGTCCCGGCAAGCCCGCCGGCGGAATTTGTCCAGCCGTCACGAGTTGCTGCAATCCTTGCGCAACGACGGCTGAGTAGTTCACGGAATTCGAGAGTTCAGCCTTGATGTGCTGGTAATCCACGCCCAAACCCAGCGTGATGTGATCCGTGATGCGATATGACATCGCCGGATTGAAGTTGTAGGTCTTGATCATCGAGCGACGAGCCTGGAAGCGCTGCATTCCGTCGCCGTCGTAGTCGAGTTCCAGACCAAACGGCGCATTGATGCCGAACCCGAACGCAAGCTTGTCATTTACGGGGATAGCAGCGTACGCACTGGGCACGAAATTCCAACCGCCCGCATCGCCGCCCTCACTACCCAGCGGCTGGCCGAACGCAGCGACGGATGCGTCGTTACTGAACTCGGACTTGATGTTGATTCCGGTCGCGACCACCGTCACTTCGCTCTGCTTGAGCCGACTCATTCCCGCGGGGTTGTAGAAAATCACACTCGCATCGTCCGCTGCGGCCGCAGTGCCCGAAAAGGCCGTGCCGAGCAAGCTCGCACTTTGCTCTTGCAGCTGGAAGCTAGACGCATAGGTGTTCGAAGCGCCGCCTGCAATCGCTATTGCACATGCAACGGCGAGTGAACGTGATCTGCGCGCGATAGACATAGATGCAACCTCGCTTATTAAAGTGATTTTCGGAACGTTCGCCCAAACCCTTAGTTCCCCAGGCGAATTCGTGGCACAAAAGCGTCACGCCGGACGTTTTCTGCTCCACTTGCACTCACGCATGATCTGACAAGCATGGGAACGATTCGCATCGGAATTTCCGGATGGCGCTACACTCCATGGCGCGGGCAATTCTACCCATCTGACCTGCCCCAGCGCCTAGAACTTTGGTACGCCTCGCGCGTCCTGCGCACGATCGAAATCAACGGCTCTTTCTACTCGCTTCAGCGTCCTGAGTACTATGCGCAGTGGTACGAGGAAACCCCGGAAGAGTTCGTATTCGCGGTGAAAGGGCCGCGCTTCATTACTCACATGAAGCGCCTGCGCGACATCGAAGCACCGCTTGCTAACTTTTTCGCCTCCGGTGTATTCAATTTGCGCGAGAAGTTCGGGCCGATCCTGTGGCAGTTTCCGCCGCAGTTCCGCTACAGCGCCGACAAATTCGACACCTTCTTCGCGCTACTGCCTCGCGACACCAGATCAGCACTGACGCTCGCTCGTCGACGAGACTATCGTCTAAAAGGTCGCGCACGCCTGGCAATTGATACAGAACGCCCATTGCGCCATGCCGTCGAAATTCGACATGAGAGCTTCTTGACACCGCAGTTCATCGAACAGCTACGCAAGCACAACATCGCTCTGGTCGTGGCAGAGACAGCTAAGAAGTGGCCTTTGACTTTGGAGGTGACTGCAGATTTTGTGTACATGCGTCTGCACGGCGACAAAGAGCTCTACAAGAGCGGATATAGCGACCGTGCACTTGAGCGGTGGGCTGAGCGCATAAGAACGTGGAGTCGAGGCGGCGAGCTCGAGGATTCGAGCCGGATTGCAGGAAACGCACGCAAGCGGAAGAGCAGAGACGTGTTCTGCTATTTCGACAACACGGACATCAAGTTGCGTGCTCCGGTGGATGCCCAAGCGCTGATGCGCAAATTGGGCATGCAGCCGGGCAAGCCGAAGCTGGGCACCCGCGCACAGCAGACCAAAGACCTCACGATCGAGAAGCGACCATCCGTACACACTCCATGAGGCTTGCGCGGCGTGATCCCTGAACTTAACTTGCAGGGGCCTGGAGTCGCTGGCAATGAAGGGATTGAATGATGAGGTCAGGTACTTGTTTACCGCTCGCCGTTCACCTCATCACCTCATCCCCATCACCCGAACCCCTCACGGCCTCATCACCACTTTGATGCACTCATCTTCCTTGTTGCGGAAGACTTCGTAGGCCATTGGCGCCTCATCCAAGCGCAAGCGATGCGTGATGATGAATGATGGATCGATTTCACCTGAGTCAATTCGCTCCAAGAGCGGACGCATGTAGTGCTGTACGTGTGTTTGGCCACTCTTGATCGTCAGCGCTCTGTTCACGATTGCGCCCATTGGAATTTTGTCGAGAAAACCACCATATACTCCGGCGACGGAGACATTTCCTCCGTTCCTGCACGCAGTGATCGCCTGGCGCAAGACGCCGGGTCTTCCGGTTTCCATGCGCATCGCCTGCTTGAAACGGTCGTACGCCTGCTCAAGTCCGTGAACGTGAGCTTCCATTCCGACTGCATCGATGCACGCATCGGGACCGCGCCCGCCAGTCATGTCTTTCAGTGCTTCCAGAACGTCGACTTCCTCGTAGTTCAACGTTTCTGCTCCGGCCTGCTCGGCTTTGCGCAATCGCTCTGGGATTCGATCGATCGCAATCACGCGCCCCGCGTGCAACAGTCGCGCACTTTGAATCGCGAATAATCCAACGGGTCCGCAGCCCCACACGGCGATCGTGTCGCCGGGTTCGATATCGCAGTTCTCAGCAGCCATATAGCCCGTCGGCAAAATATCCGACAAGAACAACACTTGCTCATCGCTTAGGGAGTCTGGAACCTTGATCGGGCCTACATCTGCAAAAGGAACTCTGACGTACTCTGCCTGGCCGCCCGCATACCCGCCCAATAAATGCGAGTAGCCGAAAATCCCGCAGGGTGAATGTCCCCACAATTTCTCGGCCACGGCCGCATTAGGATTTGAGTTTTCGCAAAGCGAAAACATCTCGCGTTCACAGAAGTAGCAATTTCCGCACGCGATCGGGAACGGCACGACCACACGATCGCCAACCTCCAAGTTGGTCACACCGCTCCCCACCTCCACGACCTCGCCCATGAACTCGTGACCGAGAATGTCGCCGCGATAAACGGTCGGAATGTAGCCGTCGTATAGGTGCAGATCGGAGCCGCAAATGGCTGTCGAGGTTACCTTCACGATCGCATCGCGCGGATTCAGGATGTGCGGATCGGAAACGTTCTCGATGCCAACTTTGCCAATGCCTTGCCAACATACAGCCTTCATTGCATCCGCCCTCCCAAAGTTGCACGACCCATGAGACTTCTGCGTCCAGACGACTGGCCGAGTGTGGTGGGAATTTCGCCGGTCTCGATGAGTTGCTTCAAACGCCGCAGGTCTTCGTGGATTTGCACGCGAGGCTCTTCACCGAAGAGTCGTGCAAGCGTTGCGCCTACGTGGCCAGCGGGCGGCTCGTACGACATCTCGACACGCACGATCGTGCCGCGTCCGTTCGCGCTTTCCTCGAACGACACCAAGCCTTCATGCTGAATTTGGGATTCCTCAGATGTTTCCCATCCAAGCCGTCGGCTCGGTTCATCCACGACCAATCGAGCATCCCACTCCACCGACGTTCCAAGCGGCGCCTTTGCAATCCAATGCGAGTAATTCTCGTCGATGACGGTGACCGACTTCAGATGCCGCATGAAACTCGGCAGGTTCTCGAAGTTCTTCCAATACGAGTAAATTTCATCTGGAGCCGCATTGATGCTGATGCTCTCGATGATTTCGATGGCGGGCGTCTCGATGTCTTCGGTCTCGGCGAGGCGGCGACTCGAATACACATCGAGGGCTGCGACACCTAGCACTGCGCTGGCTGCTGCGGCAATGCGCTTGGTGTCTGCTTCTGGTGAGCGCGCTGCAGCACCCAGCAAAGCGAGATCCATCACATCGCCTGCTACTCTTGCCCAGGCCCACAGTCCGGGCGCTTTACCCGAAAGCAGACCGAGACCGGTAAGCACCTCGCGCGCACCGAGCGCGCGCATCATGGCCGGGCGATCTCCGACGCCGATAGCGCGGCCTAAGGCTCTCGGTGCAAGCAACTCGGCAGCACCAATACCAAAGCTTACCCACGCGAGGGTCTGTGAAAGTGTCCGATCGTCGATATCGCTGACACGCTCGGTCACGCTGCTCTTGAACTGCTGCAACCGACTCGTGAAACCGTTCTCGTCTTCTTGGTCGGCCCACTGCGAAAAAGCAGCCACACCTCGGTCCGGTCGTGCGTTCGTTGGCGATTCGAATTGCGTCGACATGTTTGATACCTCGCAGTCCAGCGATGCTTGGTAATGGCACGCGGGCAAAACGAGTTCCGCGAGGCGCACATTTCTTGGTGTGCGATGGCGAATATCAACGCACTGAACATCGGCAGTGCTGATGCTGCAGGGCTTGCTCGATTTTCTTCTCGAGCCGAGTGGGTCGTGAAATGGCGAGGGATAGGAGATTTGTCGGCGCGCGGCCCGCGATTGCCCCACGCGCAGCTCTTACAGAGC
>JAEWBG010000070.1 GCA_023391335.1 Pseudomonadota bacterium
GTCACGGGTCACGGGTCACGGGTCACGGGTCAGAATGTTGGACTTCGACTTGAACGTCAACGTGGCTTCGATGATTTAGTTGCAGCAATCGATGCACGCAACCCTATCAACATACGCCGCAACGAGAGTAAGCGCTGCTTAAGCTGATCATCCATGTGAATCTGGTAAAGCTCTCTCGCAAGCACAAGATGCGTTTCGAGCTCCGCAAGAGAACCCTGCGCAACGCCCAGAAATCTAACGAAGTCGTTCGTATAGCCCCGAGCCGCACCTTCGGCTATGTTCGCCGGAATTGAAACCGCCGCTCGACGGAGTTGATTGGCAAGCCCAAATAACTCGTGCGGCGGCAATCGCGCGCTCAGTCGGTACACATGCTTAGCGACGACAATTGCGCAGCGCCAAACATCCAGATCTTCGTGCGTTCGTACGCCACTCTGCTTCATGACTCGCCTCCTTGCGATAGATGATCGTGATCTCTCTGACCCGTGACTTGTGACTTGTGACGCGTGACTCGCGAAGCGCATCACTGCGTGATGCCCGCCTCCGCCAACCTCATATCCATCTGCCGCTTCCGTTCCTGGCGAGACATGATTAGGCCCGCAGCGATAACGAACACGGTCACGATGGCGACCATGATGGTGGCGAGTGCGTTGATCTGGGGTGTGATGCCGCGGCGCACAGTGGAAAAGATCATCATCGGGAGGGTGTTGGTGGATGGTCCAGAGGTGAAGCTCGCGATGACGAGATCGTCGAGTGACAGCGTAAAAGAAAGGAGCCAGCCGGAGATCATTGCGGGAGCAATGATGGGCAGCGTAATCAGCAAGAACACTTTGAAGGGCCGCGCACCCAGATCCATCGCAGCTTCTTCAAGCGAATCATCCATCGTCGAGAGCCGCGACTGCACGATGACAGTGACGTAGCTGATCGTCAGCGTCATATGTGCAATGGTGATCGTCATGAACCCGCGCTCCTCCGGAATCGGCACGTAATGCAACGGGCCTAGGGCCACGAACAACAACAAGAGCGAGAGGCCCGTGATGACTTCGGGCATCACCAAAGGTGCAGTCACCATCCCGGAAAAGAGCGTGCGCGTTTTGAATTGCCCAAACCGCGCGAGCGCGAGGCCAGCCATCGTACCGATGATGACAGCACCCGTGGCAGTAACCGTGGCGATCCGAAGACTGAGCCAGGCAGCATCGATCATTTGGCGATTGTCGAGCAGCACGCCATACCACTTGACCGAGAACCCGCCCCAAACCGTCACCAATCTCGATTCGTTGAACGAATACACGATCATCGAAAGGATTGGGATGTACAGGAACGCGAACCCAAGGACGAGCGCGGTCAGCAAGAACATCGAGCGCTTGTGGTTCATCGACGCACTACCCCGCCCGCTTCCTGCGCCTGATAGCGTTGGAAAATCATGATTGGCACAACGAGCACGAGCAGCAATGCAATCGCAACCGCACTCGCCACCGGCCAATTGCGATTGCTGAAATATTCATCCCACAACACGCGCCCGATCATCAGCGAATCGGTGCCGCCAAGTAACCGCGGGATCACGAACTCGCCCACTGCAGGGATGAACACGAGCATCGAACCGGCAATGATGCCCGGCATCGAGAGCGGCAATGTGATCGCAAGGAATGCTTTGAACGGACGACAACCCAAGTCGACGGCAGCCTCGAGCAATGTGTTGTCGTGCTTCTCGAGATTGGAATACAACGGCAGGATCATGAACGGCAGATAGGAGTAGACAATGCCGATGTACATCGCGAAGTCTGTTTGCAACATGACCACGGGCTCTTTGACGATCCCCAGGCCTAGCAGAATCTGATTGATCACGCCGTTCTGCCCCAACAATCCGATCCATGCATAAACACGCAGCAGAAACGACGTCCAGAACGGCAGGATCACCAGCAGCAGCAGAGTATTCCTCGAGTTTGCATTGGCACGCGCGATGCCATAAGCCATTGGATAACCGATGAGCAAACAGAAAATGGTCGACACGAACGCGACCTTGAGGGAGCTCAAGAACGCCTCCGCATACAACGCATCCTTGAACAAGTACAGGTAATTTCCGACCGTCACCTTGATCTGCAGATAGTGCCCTTCGACCCACTCGACGAGCGGCGTATACGGCGGCGTTCCCAGCCAGCGCGTCTCGGCGAAGCTGATCTTCAAAACGATGAAGAACGGGACTAGGAAGAACAGCAGCAGCCAAATCCAGGGCACCGCGATCACGACGGTTCGCCCCGTCAAACCAGCGCGACGCAACACACCCCGGGACCACTGAATCGGCGGAGAGTTGACGACTACAGCACGCAATCTATCGATACCGGCCATGAACCGAGTGCCGAGCGTGATGTAACTGGGTTGGGCCATGGGTCAGTTGTGAGTTGACTGTTTACGGTTGGCGGTTGGCGGTTGGCGGCAGGAGTATGAGCCGTGGAGTGTGTCAGGAAACATCGCTGCCGACTGTGAACCGTCAACTGGCAACTCGCTTCAACTCCCAACCCCGATCCTTATTCCGTAACAACGACGCAGCTCGATGGATCCCAATTCACCCAAACACGCTCATCCCATGTGAGCGTTTCTTCCTGATGGCGGTACGCGTTCGGCTGCGTGATTCGCAATGTCTTCCCCGAGTCCAACTGCACGAGGTAGATGGACATATCTCCCATGTACGCAATTTCCTTGATCACGCCGGTGGAACGGTTGTACTGCGAATCCGGCTCCTTCCTCGACAAGTGCATCTTCTCGGGTCGAACGGCGGTCCACACCACCGCCTCGGGCGCACTGCTAACACCGTGACTCACGTAGATTTGGGCGCCGAGTTCGGGCGTGTCGATGATGACGTGATCAGGCTCATCTTCCACGATGCGCCCTTCGAACATGTTGACGTTGCCGATGAACTCGGCAACGAATCGGCTATTGGGAAATTCGTAAATCTCGTGCGGCGTGCCAACCTGCACGATGCGGCCTTGATTCATCACACCGATGCGCGACGCGAGCGTCATGGCTTCTTCTTGATCATGGGTGACGACGATGAATGTCACACCAAGCCGCTCTTGAATATTGACCAATTCGAACTGCGTGTGCTCGCGAAGCTTCTTGTCGAGCGCACCCAACGGCTCATCGAGCAAGAGCAATTTGGGCCGCTTCACGAGCGAGCGAGCCAATGCGACGCGCTGCCGCTGCCCCCCTGAAAGTTGATGCGGTTTGCGCTTCTCGTAACCGTTGAGCTTCACGATCGAAAGCATCTCGGCCACGCGCTGGTGAATCTCTGCTTTAGGAAGGCCCTCTTGTTTCAAACCGAACGCAACGTTCTGCTCCACCGTCATGTGCGGAAATAGCGCGTACGACTGAAACATCATGTTGACGGGCCGCTCGTAGGGCGGCACGCCAGACATGTCGACGCCATCGATGAAGATGCGGCCGGCCGTCGGCTGCTCGAAGCCTGCCAGCATGCGCAACAGAGTGGTCTTGCCGCAGCCCGAACCGCCGAGCAAGCAAAAGATCTCGCCCTGATAAATATTCAGCGACACGCCGCGTACTGCAACGAATTCGCCGAATTTCTTGGTGATCTCTTCTATCCGAATGTAGGGCTGAGCCCCGGGATCTCTCCACGGGGCTCTGCGCTCTTCTGGACGAGCTGACATGCAGCTATTTGCCGGTCATAAAGCGCGTCCAATTGCGCGTCATGATGCGAGTGGTTTCCTCTGTGTCCGCCAAATCCGGAGTGAGTTTCGCGCGAACCTCAGGCGGCGGATAAACGCCTGGATCGTTCTTTACGTCCTCGTTTACGAACTGTGTAGCTGCAGCGTTGCCGTTCGCATAGTTCGTGTAGTTGCTGACCGCCGCGATGACTTCGGGACGCAGCATGTAGTTGATGAACGTGTGCGCATTCTTCGGATGCGGCGCATCTTTCGGAATCAAGTAGCTATCGAACCAAATGATCGAGCCTTCTTTCGGCACGTAATAGGTAATCGTTTGGTTGGTCTTGTTCTCTTCAGCGCGATCGCGAGCCTGGAGAATGTCGCCGCTGTAGCCGACAGCCAAGCAGATGTCGCCGTTCGCGAGATCCGTGATCATGCGTTGCGTGTCGATGTAGCGCAGGTAAGGACGAATCTTCATCAGCGCGTCCGCAGCTGCATTCAGATCAGCTTCGTTCTGGCTGTTGGGATCCTTACCCAAATACGACAGAGCCATGCTGAACATTTCCGTCGCAGAGTCGAGCACAGCAACCCCGCACTTTTGGAAATGCTTGACGACATTCGGATCGAACACCAAGCGCCAGCTATCCGTGGGCGCATTTTTCATGGCTGCCCTGATCTTCGCTTCGTTATAGCCGATGCCGGTGGTACCCCACATGTGCAGCACGGCGTACTGGTTGCCGGGATCCTGCAGCGCTAGCCGCGCTTGAATCTCGGGATCCATGTTCTTCAGGTTCGGCAGCAGAGACTTGTCGAGCTTCTGGTAATAGCCAGCTTTGATTTCGCGCTCGTAAGTCGACGCGGAAGGCACAACCACGTCATAGCCTGAGTTGCCAGGAGCGAGCTTGCTGTCGAGTTCTTCGTTACTGCCGTAATTGCTCACCGACACCTTGATGCCCGTCTCCTTCTCGAAGTTGGAAATGGTGTCTTCGGCGAGATAGTCGTTCCAGATGTACAGGTTCAACACCTTCTCTTCCGCAGCGGGTGCCTGCGCTGCGGCCGGTGCAGGTGCTTCTTCCTTCTTGCCGCACGCGGTCAATGTCATCGCCAGGACAGTACCGCACACCAGAGCGCGTAGTTTTTGGCTCATGAGGACTCCCCAAGTGGATCATGTAACCGAAGCAAGACGCTCCGGCATAACGGCCGGGAGCGTAGCTCAGGTTCAATTTATTGGGTAGCACTCCGATACAAGTGCCTGCCGGTTGCTCATCCAAGCGCTACTTCGGTGCAGAGCTGAGTGACGAGTGACGAGTGACGAGTGACGAGTGACGAGTCAGAGAAGACGGCGTGGTGGTCCTCCAGGTCCAGCTTCAACTATCGCAACTGCCTCATCGAAATTTTCGAGGATCAATCGCTGGTCCTGTGGAAGGCTTGCTTCGGTGAAGGTTTGAAGAATTCGATGCGAGGCAAAAAGCTGATGCGGATTTCATATTAGGGTCCTGATACAAGGTGATGACATCGGAGGCGGACGATCCGGTCTTGCTCGTCACTCGTCACCTATTACACGTTCAACAACAAATGCTCGCGTTCCCACGAGCTGATGACCTGCAAGAAGGTCTCGTATTCGTTTTCCTTCACCGCGGCGTACGCAATCACGAAGCGCTCGCCGAGGATGTCGATCAGCGGACGGCAATCGCGCAGCAAACGCAAGGAGTCCTCGATGTTTCGTGGCAGCGAGAAAGCCAGATCGTATGCACTGCCGGTGATCGGCTCGCTGGGCTTCAATCCTTCGACCATGCCCAGATAACCGCATGCAAGCGAGGCCGCAATCGCGAGATAGGGATTTGCATCGGCGCCGGCGATTCGGTTCTCGACGCGGCGCGCTGCCGGGCTCGACACTGGAACGCGCAACCCTGCGGTGCGGTTGTCGTAGCCCCACTGCGTATTGATCGGGGCGGAATAATGGCGGGTGATGCGTCGATATGAGTTCACGTTCGGCGCGAACAGCGACATCGCCGCCGGTAGATACTTCTGCAAGCCGGCGATGTGCGAAAAGAACAGTGGCGAAGGCCGGCCTTCCGCGTCGCTGAAAATATTCTGCCCAGTGCGGCGATCGACGATGCTCTGGTGGATGTGCATTGCACTGCCGGGCTCACGCGCCATCGGCTTTGCCATGAAAGTCGTATACATCTTGTGCCGCAACGCCGCCTCGCGAGCAGTCCTCTTGAAAATGAATACTTGGTCGGCGAGCGACAACGCGTTTCCGTGCAGCAGATTGATTTCCATCTGTGCCGCGCCGTCTTCGTGAATGAGCGTATCGATTTCGATGTCTTGCGCTTCGCAGAACGCGTACACGTCGTCGAACAACGGGTCGAACTCGTTCACCGCAGCGATCGAGTACGACTGCCGCCCGATTTCAGGACGCCCTGAGCGCCCCACCGGCGGCTTCAGCGGATAGTCGGAATCAGTGTTGGGTTCGACGAGGAAGAATTCCAACTCCGGCGCGACGACCGGCTCCCATCCGTGCTGAGCATAGAGTTCGAGCACATGTTGGAGTACATATCTCGGCGCCATCGTCACGGGTCGGCCATCTGAGTAGAAGCTGTCGTGAATGACCTGCGCGGTTGGCTCGGCAGCCCAAGGGACGACGCGAATCGTTTTCGGGTCAGCCTTCAAAACGATGTCGATCTCCGAGGGGCTGATCGCACGCTCATCGTCCGGGTACTCGCCCGTCACCGTCTGCAAGAAGATGCTCTCTGGCAACCGCATACCTTCTTCTTCCGCGAATTTCTCGGCGGGCATGATCTTGCCGCGCGGCACGCCGGCCATGTCGGGGATGATGGCTTCGACCTCAGAGATGCCGTGTTCTTTAAAGAATTGTTGGATGATGCTCATACGCGACGCCTTTGCGCTCGTTCTCGGGCTGCCTTACCGAATGCAGCGAACAATGCGCTGGAAAATGGGTTCTCTTTGAATTTCCACTCGGGATGCCACTGCACCGCCACAGCGAATGAAGGTGCATTGCGCACTCGGAATGCCTCGATCACACCGTCCGGCGCTCGTGCTTCTACATCGAGGCCCGGCGCCAACGTTTGCACGCCTTGCCAGTGCAGCGAATTCACGACGATGCGATCTGTGCCTGCAATACCGTGAAGCACTCCGCCCGCTGTGAGCGAAACCTCATGCGCTGGTCCGTACTGGGTCTCGAGCGGCGCTGTCGTGTCCTCGCGGTGATCGCGAAATCCTTCCACTTCGTGCAGCTTCTGCCATAGCGTGCCGCCGAACGCGACATTCGCTTCTTGAAATCCTCGACAGATCGCCAGCAACGGCATACCCCGAGCCACCGCTTCGGGGATCAGAGGCAAAGTCGTCGCGTCGCGATACGGATCGTGAAGCGTGCCCGGATCGCTGGCCGGGCCCTTGTATCGATGCGGCTCCACGTTCGACGCGCTGCCTGTCAGCAAGATGCCATCGAAGTCATCCAGCAGATCTTTGACGCTGAATCCTTCGCCCAGCGATGGGATCAAGACAGGCGATGCATCGGCGCCTTCCGCGACCGCAGCGATGTACTTTTCGCCGACGCAGTGGAAGTAATGATGGCCGAGCAAACGCCGGTCGGCGGGAATTCCGATGAGCGGCTTACGAGTAGACACGTTTAAGATCTTTAACGATCGGGTGACGCCCCGATCTAGAGACGAGGCATGATTTAACCACATCGGAGGGGCACCCGGCCGCCCCGGAGATACACGGATTGGCTGTATTCAATCCTTTCAGGGGCTTAGAGCCGGAGTCAGGAACCCGCCGATTGACTTAATGCTTCGGATCCTGGGCGCCTCGCAAGGTGCCTACCCTTACCCGTCCCGATACGAAATGTTAAACAGGTGCTCGTGAAAGCGTCAGCGACATTCAGCGGTTCGTACTATGCGGCGAGCGCCCATGCGGCACCTGCTCGCCCTGCTCTGGAGGGCGACATCACCGCGGATGTGTGCGTCGTCGGCGGAGGTCTCGCGGGGTGCTCGACTGCTTTGCATCTCGCAGAACGTGGATATGCGGTCGCACTGTTAGAGGCGGAACAGGTCGGCTGGGGCGCATCCGGTCGCAGCGGCGGCCAAGTTCTGACCGGATTCGCATCTGGACAGCACAAGCTCGTACAGCAACTCGGCGCGGGGACTGCACACAAGCTTTGGGATATCTCAGTCGAAGGCGTCGAACTAGTCCGTGAACGTGTAGCGCGTCATCGCATCGAATGCGACCTGCACTGGGGACAGATGCACGTGGCGATCAAGGAACGCCACCGACAAGAGCTCACGTCCGAACTCGCAGAAGCACAAGAACTGTACGGATACTCGCAACTACGCATGCTGGATCGCGCGGAGGTTCAGTCGCTGTTAGCTACTGATCGCTACTGCGCCGGAGTGCTGGATACCGGCAGCGGGCATCTGCATCCGCTGAACTACACGCTTGGGCTCGCGAGCGCGGCGGAAACCGCAGGCGTAAAGATCTACGAGCACTCTCGCGTGACTGGCATCGAGCATTCAGATCCGGCAGTCGTGCGCACTGCGCGCGGCTCGGTCCGGTCGCGATTTGTCGTGTTCTGCTGCAACGCTTACATCGATCGACTCGTACCGCAGCTTCAGTCTCGGATCATGCCGGTGGGCACTTACGTCATCGCCACTGAATCGTTGGGTGCCGCGCGAATGCTGCAACTCATCCGCGAGAACATTGCAGTGACGGACATGAACTTCGTTCTCGACTATTTCCGTCGTTCGGCAGATCACCGACTGCTGTTCGGAGGAAGAGTCAGCTATTCAGGCGTCGATGCGTTCGACACGGCACGCGCAACTCGCAAACGCATGCTGAAGGTCTTTCCGCAGCTCGAAGATGTGGCGATCGAGTACGCGTGGGGTGGATTCGTGGATATCACGATGAGCCGCGCGCCCGATTTCGGACGCATCCAACCGAACATTTACTATTTACAAGGTTTCTCCGGTCACGGCATCGCGTTGACGGGAGTGGCAGGAAAATTGGTAGCTGAAGCAATCGCAGGCCAAGCAGAGCGATTCGACCTCTTCACCAAGCTCAAACATCGAGAGTTTCCGGGAGGAAAGCTATTCAGAACGCCGGCGCTGGTTCTAGCGATGCTGTGGTATCGGTTGCGCGACCTAATGTAGTGACTAGCGGATAGAGGATCGTGACTAGTAGAAAATGCTTCGCATCCTGCTAGCGCGTCTTCTATCCGCTATCCGCTATCCGCTAGTCACCCTCGTAGACACACCCACTCGTGCACGTCTCATGCACGGTAACTTGGCTGAGCATGGGAAGCACTTGCTTCGCCTCGCGCCAAATCCAGCGAGCAAGATTTTCGCTGGTCGGATTTTCGAGGCCGGGGATCTCGTTCAGATAGTGATGATCAAGCCGGTCGTAGATCGGCTGGAATGCGGCGCGGACGTCGGCGAAGTCCATGACCCAACCCGAATGGGAATCCACCGATCCGCTGAGTCGCAGTTCGATACGGAACGAATGCCCGTGCAAACGCGAGCACTTGTGACCTGTCGGGACATTGGGCAGCCGGTGCGCTGCCTCGATCGTGAAGACTCGGAAGATATGCATCGGCGATCGCGTGAGCTGTGAATCCGGCTCAGAACGCCGATCTGTCGCTAGTTCGTTATGCTGCTTTGCGACGGCGTGAGCTGGAAACGCAGCTGCAAGTGCCGCAAGTGCAACGGATCGCGCTGCAATCGGTGCACACAGTGAAGTCCACCGAACCGAAGTGACGACGGCATTGCTCGCAATATGGCTTGCGGCGGCTCGCACGAGCCGAACGATAGGTCGCTACGGCTTCACCCTGCTGCCCCATAGACTCGTCATTGCACGCGACTAGATCCTTGCTGACGATCGCACGCATGAACGTGCTCGCTCCCATGGATCCAACCTTGAAGAGGCGCATTTGCTCGCGTGCGAGTCCCATTTGCGCAACCGGGTCATAAATGACCACGCCCAATTTCGGGTGCACAAGCACCTGGAACACATCACCGCTCATAAATCACTACGCCTGGCAGGTTCAAAGGAAAGGCTGAAATCGGCCCGCAATTTTGCTGTAACGGGACCGTCATAGCAATGCGACATGCGGTGTTTTTTCGAGTTTTCAATCTAGGCTGGTACGCGCGCACGCTTTGAGGTCGCGGAACTCAGTTCCGCAAACGTCAGTAACGTCGGCGCAGCACGTACGCGCAGTGAATTCTTGGATTACGTTCAAAATCCCTTGGCAACGTCTTACGCGTGACGTCCTCGATTGCGAATTCTGGCAACGCCGGCGCGTCCAGCTTGAAGCGCGTGTAGTTGTTCGAAAAAACGATTACGCCATCAGGCGCGAGCAACCGCGAAGCAGCATTGAGCAAAGCAACATGATCGCGTTGCACATCGAAATCGTCCGTCATCCGTTTGGAACGCGAATGGGTCGGCGGGTCTATGAACATCACATCGTAACGACGCGTGGAAGTCTGCTCGTCAGCCAGCCAAGCGATGCAATCCGCTTGCACAAACCCATGTTGCGGACTGGCAAATCCGTTGATTGCTAGATTTCGTTTGGCCCAGTCGAGATACGTCTTCGACATATCGACCGTCGTCGAGGACGCTGCACCAGCCGCTGCGGCATAAACCGTGGCTGTTCCCGTGTACGCGAACAAGTTCAAGAAGCGTTTGTCCTTTGCCAATTCGCCGACCATGCGACGCGTTAACCGATGGTCGAGAAACAATCCTGTATCCAAATAGTCTTCGAAGTTCACGTAGAACTTAAACCCTGCTTCGCGAACGACCTCGAAGCGCCGCTCTTGTCCCACCTTCTCGTATTGAGACCCATCTTTCTGTTGCCGGCGCTCGCGGACGAAGATCCGCTCCTGAGGCAACTCAAAGACGTGAGGAATGACGGCCATCGCTTCTTGTCGGCGTGCACGTGCAGCTTGAGGCTGGATGCTCTTTGGCGGGGCGTACTCCTGTACTACTAACCACCGATCTGCCTCGCCGCCGGAATACTGATCGATGGCAAATGCATACTCGGGCATGTCAGCGTCGTATACGCGAAAGCAATCGATGCCCTCGCGCTTAGCCCAATCGCCGAGCTGCTTCACATTCTTGTGTAAACGATTCGCAAACATCTGCGCACCCGGCTTCGCGAGGATCTCGGCTGGATCGGGCGGTGCTCGACGCTCCGTTCGGAACTCCTGTGGTTGGATAGCGAAGCGGAGCAATCGACACTCGATCTTGCCGTTGAACAAGGTGTGGCTGCGTCGCGCGTTGATCGCCATCGCCTTTGCCAGAGGCGGATTGCCGGTCAACACTGCGGCTTGCCAGCCTTGAAAGTGTTCGCGTAGCCGCTCGCCCAGCTGCGCATACAACGACTCGAGATTTTCTTGATCGCCGATGCGCTCGCCGTACGGCGGATTGGTTGCAACCAGCCCAGTCTCGCCGCCTTCGCGCGTCAGTTGCGCAAGTTCGCGTCGCTCGAAATGCACGTGCGCCCGCAATTTCGCTCGTTCGGCGTTCTCATTCGCAGCGCGGACCGCGGCAGTATCGACATCGTATCCGCGTAGAGTGATGGTGCGCTCTCCCGCTTCGCGACGTTGTCGCGCTTCATCGACCAACCTTTTCCAGAGGACTCGATCGTGACCGCGCCAGCCGATGAAACCGAAGTGGCTGCGCATCGATCCGGGTGCAATGTCGAGCGCGATCAAAGCAGCCTCGATCACCAACGTCCCAGAACCGCACATCGGGTCGACGAAATCCCCGCCGTCTCTCGCGATCTGCGGCCATCCGCTGCGCAACAACATCGCCGCGGCTAGATTTTCCTTGAGCGGCGCGGCAACGCCACGAGCGCGATACGCACGGCGGTGCAAGCTTTCGCCGGATAGATCGATGCTGATCGTGGCGTGCTCGCGATCGATGCGCACGTCGATGCGAACATCCGGTTGCTCCAAATTCACAGACGGCCGTTCGCCCGTGCGCTCGCGAAATTGATCGACGATGGCGTCCTTGGTCTTCAGGGCACCGAAATGCGTGTGAACGATTCCGCTCGATGCGCCTGCGAAGTCGATAGCCATGCTACCGGTCGGCGCGATGTGCTCGCTCCAGTCGATCGAACGGACGCCGTCGTACAGCGCTTCAGGGGTCGCCGCGAGGGTGTGACCGACAGGCATCAGTATTCGACTGGCTGTGCGCGACCACAAACATGCGCGATAGGCCGACTCGAGTGAGCCTTCGAATTGGACGCCCAGCTTGAATTCGCGCGTATTGGTTGCGCCGCATTCGC
The DNA here is from genome assembly GCA_023391335.1 of Pseudomonadota bacterium. Classification (GTDB taxonomy): domain Bacteria; phylum Pseudomonadota; class Gammaproteobacteria; order Steroidobacterales; family Steroidobacteraceae; genus Steroidobacter. Next base: position 11,959 of record JAEWBG010000070.1, read on the forward strand.
GAAGCTCGCCCGCAGTGAGATCCGCCACGCCGGGCGGACAAGATGCAAAGAACTTCATGTCAGCGTCGCGCCGTCGAGCCGTCGAGCGTCATCAACGGCTGATACAGATCGGGCCGTCGATCGCGAAAAACGCCCCACGCTTGGCGATACGCTCGAATCTCATCTAAATCGAATGTGGCCGTCACGATTGCTTCGCCCTCGCGAGGCGCTTGCGCGACGATCGCACCAGTTTGATCGGCGATGAATGAAGAGCCGTAATAGGTGACGGTCCAGTTCCCGCCACTTTCAATTCCAACGCGATTCGATGCAACCACTGGCATCACGTTCGATGCGGCGTGTCCCTGCATTGCGCGTTGCCAATGATCGCGAGAATCGATGCGCGGATCTTGAGGCTCCGACCCGATCGCGGTCGGATAGAACAGAATCTCCGCTCCCATTAGCGCCATCGCACGTGCAGACTCTGGGAACCACTGGTCCCAACAGATCGCAACGCCGATCGTCCCGAAGCGAGTCGGCCACACTTTGAAGCCCGTATCGCCAGGCGAGAAATAAAACTTCTCGTGATAGCCAGGGCTTTCCGGGATATGCGTCTTGCGATAGGTCCCCAACAAAGAACCATCGGCATCGATGATGGCAGCGGAGTTATAGAACGCGTTGCCCGCGCGCTCGTACACGCTGGCTGGCAAGACCACGTTCAATTCGCGCGCAAGCTTTTGGAAACGCTGCACCGCTGGATTTTCGGCGATCGGCATTGCCACATCGAAGTACTTCGGCTCGTGCCCTTTGCAGAAATACGGCGTCTCGAACAACTCCTGAATCAAGATGATGTTCGCGCCTTGGTTCGCGGCGGCGCGGATGACGCGCTCGGCCGTATCGAGATTGGCCCGACGATCTTCGGTGCAGGCGAATTGTGTGGCAGCAACGGTGGTTTTCATAAAAGTGATGCGGTGAAGCAGTGATGGGGTGAAGTGCGTAGGCGTGCGTGGAGTGAACTACTGAGCTTCGACGTTCACTTCATCACCTCATCACTCCATCACGAAACTAAAACGTAGGCGGCGTACTTGCGCTAATGATCTCACAAGGTTCATCGCCGATATTTCTGAATCGATGCGGAAGCGCGCTGGCAAAGTAATAAGCGTCACCGCGCGCGAGGATTCGAGTCTGTCCGCCTACAGTGAGTTCGATTTCTCCGGAAACAATGACGCCGCCCTCTTCGCCCTTGTGACTGAGCATGTCCGACCCGGTGTCGGCTTTCGAACGATATCGCTCATGCATGATGGTCATCGCGCGGTTCGGACGTTTAGCCGCTACGAGCCGCAGCGAAACGTCGCGATCCCCGATGTCGGTAAGCTCCTCTCGCTCATAGAACACCTGCGGATTCGATGCGAGATCGAGCGTGAAGAATTCCGCGAGCGACATGGGAACGCCGTCCAGGACCTTTTTAAGTGACGACACCGAGGGGCTGACGCGGTTTTGCTCGATGAGAGAAATCGTTCCATTCGTCACGCCCGCGCGCTTGGCCAACTCTCGCTGCGATAGACCAAACATCATTCGCACGGCACGAAGGTGCCCACCGACATCGATGGTCATGGCCCTCTCTCACTGATTAGCTGTTTAGAATAATCGACAACTTTACCCGATAGCGGCTACGCTGCGGCGCGAAATTGTGGCGGGTGTCGAATTTTCTTATCATCCGACGCACCTCACCCGAGAAGCCTCATGACGCACCGTCTCGACCCAAGCGCTCTCGATGCGTTCTGGATGCCCTTCACCGCGAACCGTCAGTTCAAAGCGAACCCGCGCATGCTGGTGCGCGCGGAAGGCATGCACTACTGGACCGCAGACGGTCGCAAGATCCTCGATGGTGCAGCGGGGTTGTGGTGCGTAAATGCCGGACACGGCCGCAAAGAGATCACTGAAGCGGTCTCACGGCAGCTCGCGACGATGGAGTACGCACCTTCATTTCAGATGGGCCACCCCGCGGCCTTCGAATTGGCGAATCGACTGATCGAGCACACGCCCGGCGATCTCGATCATGTGTTCTTCGCGAACTCCGGATCGGAAGCGGTCGACACCGCGCTGAAAATTGCGTTGGCCTTTCATCGCGTTCGCGGCGAAGGCGCTCGCCAACGTCTCATCGGCCGGGAGAAGGCATATCACGGCGTCGGCTTTGGCGGCATCTCGGTTGGCGGCCTGGTCAACAATCGCAAGTTCTTCGGCAGCTTGCTCGCTGGCGTGGACCACTTGCGACACACGCTCGATCACGAACACAACGCGTTTTCGCGCGGACTGCCCAAATGGGGCGATCACTTTGCGGACGATCTCGAGCGCCTCGTCGCGTTGCACGATGCGTCCACCATTGCGGCTGTGATCGTGGAACCGGTTGCAGGATCGGCTGGCGTCATTTTGCCAACTCGGGATTATCTGAAGCGGCTACGTGCCATTTGCGATCGCTACGGCATTCTGCTGATTTTCGATGAAGTCATCACCGGCTTCGGCAGGCTCGGCAGACCATTCGGAGCGCAATACTTCGATGTGCTGCCCGACATGATCACGGCGGCCAAAGGGCTCACGAATGGGGCGATTCCAATGGGCGCCGTGTTCGTTCGCAAACACGTCTACGAGACGTTCATGAACGCACCGGCGGGCACGATCGAACTGTTTCACGGTTACACATACTCCGCGCATCCTGCCGCTTGCGCGGCGGGCATTGCGGCGGAGCAAATCTATCGCAGCGAAGGGTTGTTCGAGCGCGGTGAGCAGCTGCAAGGAATTTGGGAAGACGCGGTTCATTCCTTGCGCGATTTGCCCAATGTCATCGATGTCCGCAACGTCGGTCTCATCGCGGCAGTGGAACTCGCTCCACGGGCCGATGCGCCCGGCAAACGAGGCTACGATGCTCTCGTCGCTGCATTCGAACGCGGTGCGTTGATCCGCGTGACCGGCGACACAATCGCGTTATCGCCGCCGCTCATCATCGAGCGGAATCAAATCGATGAGCTCGTCACCACGCTGCGCGAGGTAATTCAAAGCCTGAAATGAAAAAGGCGCCCCGCTCGCCGCGAGGCGCCTCATGTCTAACAACCGCAGGCGGTCAGATCATTCGCCCCAAGGGAATGTCGTCGACACCGTGAAGATCACGCGGCCTTCGTTGTTGAAGACATCATCCGTAGTGCGCGTACCGTCGGACTTGCTCGTGTCGTTATCCACGTACTTCAATGCCAGGCTGAAGTTACCCGCGGTGTAACCAACCCCCGCGGAATAATCGGTCACCGACTTGTCCCAGTAATCGCCCCAGCTATAGCCGACATGGCCGAGGATGGAGAAGTTCGCGGGAAGCGGATATGCCGCATCGACCTGAATGTACTCGGCTGAAGTATTGCCAGACGTCGAGCTCCCGCCGAAATCGGGCGAATAGAACGCCTTCGCTTTCAGCCAATCGTAGCTCACGCCTGCATATGCTTCGTAGTAATCGACTCCTGGATCCGGCTGGGCGTGATAGCTGTAGTACACGATGCCGACGTCGTAACCGAATTTGTTGTCGAACGACTTGCTAAAGCCAGTGTAGATATCGAGTTCGAGATCGGGGTCGGACGAACCGAAATCGACATTGCTGGCCCAGGCGCCGACATACCAACCGCTGTCATGCGCGTAATCGAGGCTCGCCTGCAGCGCAGGATCTTTTGCGCTTTGGCTGTAGCTTCGGAAGTCGTAGTCGTTGGTGACCGTCCACGTCGACGAGACGCCTGCATGTGCCGCACCCGCAGCCGCAAGCAACCCCAAAGCCGTCAACACCCTCGCATTTCGCATAAATCTCCCCTTGTGGTGAGAAAGGAACACGCCAAACATTGGCGCAGACATTGAATTACTGTTTCGCGGCTGCAGCCCTTCGTCGTTGCCGCTAAGAAACTACAGCCACAGCGCGCGGGAGACGATGCAGCAAATATGCCAGAGCCACAGCGATGCATTCGTTGCGCACTTATTGCGGCAACACCCTGCACGCGGTCACTTTCCGCTGGCGGCTGCCCCACTCGCGCTTATTGTTTCCCCTCATTTTGGGGCGCGAATGATCAGCGCATGCGCGAACTTAGTGCAAGCGCGGATAACACTGATCTTTATGGTGCAGGCTCGAAGATTGCGTAGACCTTCGCAGTCGGTTCAAGAACCTCCCAGCTCCCCACGAAACCGCTCGGGATAACGAAACTCGAGCCCGCCTTGAATTCCCAGCTCTGTCCGGCTTCGTCGCGAATACGGACTCGGCCCTTGGTGATGTGGCAGAACTCATTTTCGGTGTACCGAACTTTCCAAGCGCCCTTCGAGCTCTCCCACACTCCGGCGAAAAAGCGCGCACTGGAATCCGTGAAGAAGTTGCGCACGAGGTGCTGAGGTTCGCCGCCAAGAACTCGATCTGCCGGCGGCGTGGAATGCGTGACGTCTGGCTCGGACGTGGCGAAATCGGTGATACCGGGTGCGACGGGATGGATCATGACGATGCTCGCAAGGCACATGGCGGGACTCCAACTGTAAGCGCGAGGCGAAAAGTGCGCCCCCCGGGTTTAACGCCAGCGCAGCGAGTTA
>JAEWBG010000086.1 GCA_023391335.1 Pseudomonadota bacterium
CTCCTGGATTCAGGGCTGCGCTCAAAGCATGAACGATCGCATCCTGCACTGTGCGGTTCGAGTTCATCGAGATCGTCCACGTTATTCCCTCGTCCGCATCGGTTGGGAAAGCGTACGACGCGGCCATCCACCTCCGCCCAATCTCAGCTGCAAAGCCATACCCGTGTGGCTGCTTAGATTTCTCTCCAACCAATCGTGAAATTTGTGGGGATACGTCAGCTTTGCGGGGGAGGTCGGGCGAAGCGCGGGAGAGGGGGATTCGCGACTTCAATCCAATTCTTCACCCTTCCTCCCATGCGGCCCAGCGCCATGCTGTATCGCGCGTGGCTTTGCACGCGTCGAAACCAAGAATTTGTTATCCAATGATTTTGTCGTAGTCACCATGCGTACCGATCCATACCCACATGATGCCGTCGGGTACTTCCGTGCCAAGCGCACGATGGTGAATCCCGGCGCGAACCGACCAGAGGTTGCCGATGCGCTTGAAGTGCAGTGATGGGTGGCGAGGGTTCGTACGAAGCAACTCATAGTTCTTATCTGCAACTTCCCGCACTTCGCGAGGTAGGGCGTCGTACAGCGCCCAGAACTTACTTGATGCGTAGTGATTCAAAGCTTCCGTGCTCGGCCGGACTCATACTCCGCCTTGGCCTCCGAAACAAGCGCGTCCAGTTTCCCGGACTTCGCATCGGTCTCGATCTGCGCGTCCCAGGCGTTCCAGTCTTGTTCCAGAAACCATTCGCGGAGTTCGGCAAACTCCTCGCGGGAAAGCTTCTGAATCTGCTCTTCGATTTCCTCGATCTTGCGCATAGGTCACCTCGTCGGCCGAGTATAACGCTGCATTTCGACTAAGGTCTTCTCATCGGATAACGCCGCGAATGAGCCGCGAACAAATGGCGAAGCTGTTTGTGAGTCGGGCAAGCATCGCTTGCGAACTCGATTCGCTTGTTAGGCAGCACTGATGTCCTCCAAACTGATGTACTTGGCGCTATCGTCACCCGCGACAATCAATTCAACCAGCACGCGCATTCCGTTGTCCGTGAGCGCGAGGCACTCGACGAGCGCGAAGAGCTTCGTGTCGTTCGGTTTGAAATACTTAACTGCCCGCACCTCCCAACCATGCACCAACGATCTCGCATCGAGTTCGGCAAGACAGCGGCTGAGATCCTCTCGGATTGCGGCGGCAGGTTCTCGGTCATACGCGAGGGCGTATCCGAACCGGCTCGCCAACTCATCGATTCCTCCAGAACAGAGTAGCCGAGTGGCCTCCCCGCCAAAAGCCATTAGTGACTTCGGATCTGTCTGCTGATCGATACGCACTTGACTGCCTAACAGATAACTAGACGGATGCAGAAATATTGGTTTATGCGGCTGCCGCCTATTCTATTTATCATCGCGAGAGGCGAGAGGCTAACCGCACGCGGCGGTTTTGCAAAGTCGCGGACACGCCATGGAACCGGCGGGGAACGCCGGGCCATCTGGGACGAATGAATTGACACAACCAGCGACATCTCTCCTCGAGAGAAAAGGGCGCCTCATGTTCAGCACCGCGCAGAGCGAACGCGTATTTTTGTCGAGAGCTCCATGAGGCACACGCTGTACCCATGACCTGTGACACATCGGCACGCAGCACCACACCAGATACCGCGCGCCGACGAATCACCCTTTCTTGATCCCGATCACCGCTTTCTTCTCCATTGCATGCTCAACTTCATTCGAAGGGGACGCGACGGAGGACGCGATGCGACGGAATGAAAAGCGAGTACTGATTTTGCTGTACTCCATTCGCTGGTGGGGTCTGCTGTTGGCCGGTGTAGCAGGTTATGTGATGTTGTTTTTTCTGATTCCGAGGGCTTCGCTTGCGCGCCCAATGCTGGCGGATACGGTTCAAGCACTTGCAACGCTTTGGTTTGCTTTGTGCACTGGTGCAGGGCTGTTCGGTGCGGTCAGTTCATTCGCCTCTCTTATAGGTCGCCTACGAAATCAGGATCGAAGCACCTCAGCGGGCCAATGGACGGGCGGAAGAGAGTAGCGGGGCTCGACCCTAGTTCGGGAACGCGTTCGAAGGAAGCCGCAGTACGCACCCAATTCGGTGGCACTTCAGTGCGCACGCGTGAGTGAACATCAGAAGCGCTGTAGTTGCGCGCGAGCTGTCGAAAGTCCGAGTGCGTTCGTGCTCGCGCGAATGTATCTTTAGATCCCTCGAATTTGACGGAGCAACCGCATGGTGGCGTCGAAGGCTCGCGTTGCCTGTCTGGCGGCAATGTTATGGGCAGTGTCGATCGGGCTGTGCGGTTGCACGGCTCACCTCGTTAGCGACTACGATCCGGTGACCGACAGATCAGTGAGCGACCTGTATCGATCCATCGATGCGCTGCTCACTCGGATGGAAGAGCTCAGCATCGAACCTCTGTCGCCGAACGATGCGCACGCATCCTGCAACCCAGACGAGTTCGCGGACGACTATCGCGAGATCGGTTCTCAATTGAGGCTGTTGATCGTTCGCAATGCGGCGCGGCCGGATAACTCACTTACCAACGATCAACTGTTGCTCCTTTCGAAGAACATCGACGCGGTGCGGCAGTTGCAGCGAGTGAGATATGAGCGTGCGAAAGGGAATTCGGAGGATCGCTCCGGCGGCTGCTTGCCGGCAGAAGAAATCGGCCCGATTCGCAGGTCACTGGATCAGGCGGTCACCGCGATATTGAAGCTTGAATTGGCGAAGCGAGACTTCAGGACGAAGGAGTAACCATGGCACTCGATGCAGGTCAGTTGTCGAAGATGATGATCACAGCGGCACGGGGGCAACTCAAGAAGAAATGGCCCTTGGTCAGGGAGTACGCGGAAAGCGAAGCGCGCAAGACTGCAGAGACGATTGCGATGATCGAGAAGCTGCACGCAAGCGACAAAATCTCAGAAGAAGAGGCGCAGTTGCTGCTGCAGATGCAACGTAACTCCGCCAACGCCGTACTTCTCACCGTGAAGGGCATGGGACTGCTCGCCGCCGAACAAGCGATCAACGCAGCGGTGGATGCGGTGCGGACCGTGGTGAACGAGGCGGTTGGGTTTGCCCTGATCTAGCGGCTATCGAGCGTTGCCCGTTGTGCTTGCGTAACTCAAAGGATGATCAAGTGGCTGGAGCAACGGTCTTTGGCCGCTTCGCTCGCATGCGCGGCTACTGCGTCACTTCGGGCGATAGTCTTTGTTGCGTGCTTCGAACGCACGGATTTCACGCTCCGCATCGGCGCGGGTGATTCCGTAAGAACTCTGAATCACCTTCAGCAGCTCTGGACGTTTACCGCTAATCGCTTCGAGTTCTGCATCGCTGAATTTCATCCAGCGGGCCCGCACACGCCCTTTGAACTGCTGCCAATTGTTCTCTGCGAGTGACCAATTCATTTGCTCTCCAAGTGGGACGGGCAGTCCACCAGGAGTCGGGGGAGGGTGCCGGGACGCGGAGCCTACACTAGTCCGGTCAAAACCATCGCAGTGATTTCGTGCGCAAGATGCGCGCACCGGGTGCCGCTTATGCCGACACTGGATCGTCGGGCGCGGGCTTGTTCTTTCGTTCCGCTTTGCGCAATTGCTCTTCGTGATTACGGCGCTTCTTGTCCTGCTTGTAATTGGGAGGGCGTGCCATGGATTTATCCTCTAGAGCGAACCGAGCCGAAGTTCGACCAACCCTACCACGCCCAGTCTGCCCACACCGAAACTTTGGTTGCCGCACCGACTTCGGATGCCACGGCTCTCAAAAATTGCACAGCTTTAATATGGAATAGCGCGGACACGCCGTGTTGCGGCCCGATGTCTTGCCAAGGAGCGTCTTTGGCGATGCGTCCTTGAATTTGAACTTTGGCAGATCCGTTGATGGCGATTTGCACGACCATGTTGGAGGGAGGTTCGCGCGAGCCGATGATTCGCAAGACGGCATCGTTGCCGACGGTGTTCTTATCGGCAGCGTTCATCAAAAGACAGACTGACATGGGAAAATCCAAATGCGGCGGGCAAGGATAGTGACACACATGAAGCCGCAAAGTTGGGCGCAACACTCACTATCGAGCCGCGAGACTGCGGCCGGTTGACTAGACTGCTGGCAACGGGATCCAGGAGAGACAGCGTTGACTGCTTATGTCTTACTTCTCTTAGGCGTCGCATGCGCTGCAGCGGGTGGTGAGTTATTCGTGCGAGGCACGGTGGGCCTTGCCAGTTGGCTACGCATCTCGCCCGGAATTGTCGCCGCGACGGTTGCGGCGTTTGCCACGTCGAGTCCGGAACTGTCCGTTTCCATCAGCGCGGCAGCCAACGGCACGCCCCAGATCGGTCTAGGCGATGCGCTTGGAAGCAATGTCGTTAACGTGGCATTGATTCTGGGCGCGGCACTGCTCATCTCGCCAATCTCCAGTCCGAGAGACACGCTCAAGCGGGATTTGCCTGTTGCAATCCTGGTGCCGATCGTCACCGCCTTGTTTGCACTCGATGGTCTTATCTCGCGTGCGGATGGCATCCTAATGTTGTTCATGTTCGTGTTGTGGCTAGGCGCCACGATTGTGCAAGCACGCAAACAACGCAGTGCGATCGAGGAGGTCCTCGCTGCGCATCGCCGCTGGTCGGTGATTGCGTCCTGCATTGCCGGTCTTGCGATCTTGTTTCTTGCAGGGCACTTCATCGTGGACGGAGCTCGCGCGATCGCGCGTTCGTTCGGCGTATCCGAGTTCGTAATCGGCGCAACAGTCGTGGCGGTCGGAACCTCCGTTCCCGAACTCGCAACTACTCTGGTCTCGAAACTACGCGGTCACGATGAAGTTGGTCTGGGCACGGTCCTCGGCAGCAACATCTTCAATGGTTTGCTGATCGTGGCCATCGCGGCGATCATTCATCCGATCGCCGTGCCGTTTCGCTCCGTGAGTTTTGCGCTGGTGCTCGACGTCGTGGCACTCGCTCTATGTTTTCCGAATCGCTCCGGCAAGATCGAACGCTCGCGTGGCTTGATGCTGCTCGGTTTGTACTGCGTTTACGTGTACTTGGTGTTGACGAGCTGATCGAACACGAAACAGAGTCGCTCGGAATCTAATCCGCCAGTCTTCTTTTTTTGTGAACTTCGTATGGCTTTGTGCTCTCTGTGTTGATCTTGATCCCCTTCCGATGGCGGAGCTCATCACGCTCGAAGCTCGGCAGAAAGATCGAATCGCTCGAATCGTTCGCCGACCCATTGCACGCCGAAGCCTACTTCGGCGTAAAGAATCACGAGCGCAAACACTGTTCCGGCAGCGCTTGCTGTGACAGGTCCGATGAGCCAGCGACAAAGCAAGAACACCAGGCCTCCACCCACTGCAGCCGGCAGCATTGCGGCCAGCATCGCCAAGACGAGTGCGCTAACGAACAGGATGCGCTGTCCCATCGCATCGATGCCTGTCGAATGATCTTGTGTCGTTCGCATCCAAGCTGGAAACAGGACAACGGCTGCGTTCATAACGAGTACCTGGATCGCGCACAGAAAGGGTATCAACAGCGCGACTCCGACCGTGGCCGCGATGTGCATGCCCGGCGTGAGCCAGGGCGTTTGGTTCGTATCGAACGTGAGCGAGCCAGCAAGCAGCAGCAACCACTGCAGCATCGTGAGGATTGCAATCGGTGCCAACATCTCACCAAGCACGATTTGCCAACCACGTAAGGGATAGGTTTTCAGCAAGTCCGAGTTCGCAATGTCGGTGCGCAGATCCTGTCGAGCAAACATCGGTCCGAACACGAGTGTGTAGGCAGCAATCACGAGCGCGAAAATCGAGACGAAGGGGCGCAGTGACTCGTGCTCGCCTTGCCGCAGCCACTCGCAGCCTGCCACGACGACGATTGCGGCGATGAGAGCGGTTCGAGGGCGCAAGTATTCGGCGCTCGCGAGTAGGTTCTTCCAAAGGAACGCGACTTCCGGAGGATGGAATCGTCTCAGCCGAAACGGTGCGCTGCGCGGCTTAGGTGCTGATGTGCCCAGGCGCAGATTCCCGGATCGCATCGCGGCGATTTGAGTCGCCTTCTTGGCGGCCTTCGCGATCGACGCTTCCTCGAATGAAACCTCGGCTCGTAACACCCACACGTAATGGGCCGCGTATACGCAGAGCGCCGGGACGAGCGCTTTGAAGAACGAAGAGAGGTCCGGTGCCAGCGCAGGTTGAACAACCCACTTCGCAGGGAGCAGCAGCCATGACAGCGGCTCTGCCGCCAACTGAGTTCCAAGATACGTCATCAGTGCGTGTGCGCTCTCCACGTCTTCGCTGCGCGGTGCACTCCAATTATTCCGTGTCCACATCGCGAGCACGCCGATGCCAATGACGATCGCGGCAAAGCTCACGAGCTGACGGCGAAGACGGCCCATCCCGCGCTCGAGGAGCCTCGTGATCGTGAACGATGAAGCGATGTCGTGTAGAGCGATGTTGCCGAGAATGATCCACCAGCCAAACGCTCGAATCACCCAATCGCCGGGCAAGAAGCTCCAAGTGCGCGATATCAACCCAAATATCAGTGCAGTGAAAGCAAGCCTGAGCTGCAGATTGATCAACCGATAATGGATGAGCGTGCGACGGTGTACTGGCGCGGGAAATAGAAAGGCGATCTCGGCCTCGCTAAAGGTCAGTGCCGCGCGCGACCTCGGTAATATCCAATAGAACAGGATGACGATCATCAACAGCAACGCGGCCACATTCGCGACGGCTGGCAATTGCTGGACGAGGATCTGCGGATCTACCTGTTCCGAGGCGCGCCCGTTATTTGCTCCCAATCGCCGCAAGAAGAAGAAATAGATGTATGCGCCACCGACGAGTGCGCCGATCAGATATTTGGGTTGCTTCAGTCGTTTGACTCGCGAGACCAGCGCGTTTTCAAGCGACCTCATTCTCAGGTAGAACAGCGCGCTGGCGATGCCGCTCATATCACTGCTCCGCATCGCCTGTGGCGCGAATGAAAATCTCCTCTAGGCTCACGTTCGCCTCGCCATTGCTAAATTGCGCAGACACGCTCTCGATCGTGCCGTCCGCTATCTTCACGCCTCGCTTCAATATGAGCACGTGCGAGCAAACTTCTTCGAGGAGATGCAGCAAATGCGAACTCAGCACGATCGCAGCACCTGCTCGGGCGCGTTGCACGATGGAATTCTTCATGCGGCGGATGCCAAGGGGGTCAAGCCCGGTCAACGGCTCGTCGAAGAACATCACCTTCGGTGAGTGCAACAGTCCGCACGCGATCGCCAGTTTCTGCTTCATCCCGCGAGAGAGTTCTCCAGGAAGCTGATCGGCCTTCGAATCGATTTCGAATTCTTGCAACAGAGGCTGTGCGATCTCTTCGTGATTTTCGACGCCATACATACGAGCGACGAACGCGAGATGCTGTCGTACCGTGAGATAGTCGAAGAGCCGTGGCTCGTCCGGAAAGAACGCCAGTGCACGCTTCGCGGCGATTGGATCGGAGAGCAGATCGCACCCTGCGATACGCACGTGGCCGGCAGACGGCGGAATAATCCCGGCAATGCATCGCAGTGTGGTGGTCTTGCCTGCGCCATTCGGCCCGACGAGGCCCAGCACTTCGCCTGCACGTACGGTGAACGTTAACTCTCGGACCGCTTCAAAGTCGCCGTAACGTTTCGCAAGGCCCGACACCTCGATCATGTCCATTGATTCCCGCCAGTGGTGGTCGGCTTGGAAGTGCCGACTTCATATTGATTGGTGGATCATAGCCGCGGCAAATGCGACCGGCCAATGCAATTGCTGTGGGATCGACACTTCAATCGACATCGGATGCGTAGAGCACAAGTTGACTCGTTTCTTTGATCATTTGATTGATGCAGACTGCGCATCTGGAGCGAAAGAGTTCTTCACATGCCAAAGATCGATGTCTCCTCCGTCCCAGTGCGCATTGGCACCGGTTATCCGGATCCGTTCAACGCCGCATGCGCGGGTCGCACACGCAAAAGACTTGGCGATGCAGGCGGGTTGAATGACTTCGGAGTGAATCTCATGACGTTGCCACCGGGGAAATGGTCGAGTCAGCGTCACTGGCACTCGCATGAAGACGAGTTTGTGTATGTATTAGAAGGTGAGCTCACGCTGGTTGAGGATGATGGCGAGACGATCCTACGTGCAGGCGACTGCGCGGCGTTTCCGAAAAACACCGGCAACGGTCATCACCTGCAGAATCGAAGCTCAACGATGGCGGTGTATTTGGAGGTTGGATCTCGCAGCGGCGAGGACCTCAGCACGTGTTCCGATATCGACGTTATGAGCCACGCGCGGGAGGGCACGTTCGTGCACAAGGATGGTTCGGCGTATCCGTGACCTGGTGCGCCGCGGAGACGCTGTTGGTTGCCGATGCAGATCATTCCAGGACAGCTGCGCATTCTGTGCGGAACTTCCGCGCTCATGGCGCGTAGTCGGGGCACGTTCGGTGACTCCTTATCGATGGTCCTATGACAGATCGATCGCGTGCAGAGGCGGACGAGGGGGCAATCCACGAGTTGCTTGATCGCTTGGCGACAGCGATTCGCACTAAAGACATCGCCGGGGTGATGGCAGTCTTCGCAGAGGATGTTATCTCGTACGATCTCACTGCGCCCCTCCAACATGGAGGAGGTGAAGCGTTCGAGCGTCATTGGCGAAACCTATTCGATGCTTACGAAGGTTGCATCGACTACGAGATGCGCGATGTTCACGTTCGGGTCAGCAACGATCTCGCGTTCAGTCACAGTCTCAACAGGACAACGGGGACACTGAAGAGCGGGCACCGAGGCGAACGTTGGCTGCGTTGGACTGCGTGCTATCGAAAGCATGGTCGTGGCTGGCGCATCGTCCACGAACACGTGTCGGTTCCCGCCGATCTGAAGAGCGGCAAAGCGCATTTGGATTTAAAACCACTGTGACCGGAGCCTGCTTGGCGGCGGAGGGTGGCGTCTCCACCGCGGGGCAGTAATCGTCTTGCACGATTGGCGTGAATTGTGGAGGCCAGTACGATATCGCCCTGGTCACACGCGGCGGCTGTAGGACTTCATGACGCGCAATCACCGATTCCTGGATGCAACTTGGCGCCGTTGGCTCAAAGAAAATCTAGACCGCGGCTGTAAGACAGAGCAGCTCACCGACATCCTGCGCAAGAACGGATTTGCCGAGGCTTCCATTCAAGAGGCGATGGCGTCACAGGCCGCGGCTCAGCCCCCAGCAGCGACTACTTCGGCACCCGCGATCGATATCCGGTGGCAGAACTGGTTGCGCGAGAACGTTCAACGCGGTTGCGATCCCCACCAGCTCCTGCAGACGCTTCTGGACCACGGCTTCTCGGAAGAGTCGATCATGCGGACCATCACGGAGATGGCGGCGCGGGCGCAGGAGAGTGGCGAAATGCCACCGAGGCTAGGACCGGACTACGCGGCGATTGCAAATCCACCGCTGCTGCAACGTGCGCCTGCCAAGTTGCAGGCGGTTGCACCCGAAATCCTGCAGTTGTTCACGCTCGATGACTTTCTCAGCGAAGCCGAATGCGATTCGATCGTTGCAATCGCAAATCGGCATTTGCGACCGTCCACAGTGACCATCGAAAACGAAGACAAGTACTACCGGACGAGCCGTACCTGCGATCTATCGCTGCTGAAGGATGCGAGCGTGGCCGCGCTCGATCTTAAAATTGCCCAGACGTTGGGGATTCGACCCGAGTATTCGGAAGGAATCCAAGCGCAGTGGTACGACGTAGGCCAGGAATTCAAGAAGCACACCGACTACTTCGAGCCTGGAACGGCAGAGTACGCACGCTTTGCTGCGCAACGCGGCAATCGCACGTGGACCTTCATGGTTTATTTAAATGAGGGGATGGAGGGCGGCGGGACGCGTTTCTTCTCCATCGATAGAATGTTCCAACCCAAAAAGGGGCAGGCCGTCATCTGGAATAACTTGCATAGAGACGGCATTCCGAATCACCACACGCTCCACAGCGGGGAGCCCGTTACCGCCGGCCACAAGATCATCATCACCAAATGGTTTCGCGAGAATGGATCCGGCCCGATGTTCTTCGAAGTCTGAGGCTGTCCGGGGTGCTACCAGTCTAAAGCGGTAATCGACGGCTCCAAGGAACATTGGAGGTTGTTCGCAATTGGGTTGTAGGCGTCGCAATGCGGCGACCACGAATCCTTTTGCCTTCCCGGTGCGTTAGGGCCGCACCTATGCACTGTCGGTAGCTTCCCGATGAAATTTATCCGCGATGTTTCTGTGGCGATGATGGTCGGCGCACTCGTGACTGCGTGCGGTGGGGGAGATGGAGGATCTTCGACCCCGCCGCCCACCTCGGGTAGCGAACCGCCGCCAGCGCCGACTCCGACGCCCGCGCCAGCTCCGGCGCCTACGCCGGCTCCGACCCCGGATCCGACGCCGGCACCGACACCTACGCCGACTCCAACACCGGTGCCGACGCCAACGCCAACGCCGACGCCGACGCCGACGCCAACACCAGTACCGACTCCCACTCCAACACCGGTGCCAACTCCGACGCCAACGCCGGAACCGACACCGACTCCGGATCCGACACCGGAACCCACTCCGACGCCTGAACCAACGCCGGATCCAACTCCGACGCCGACGGACGTGCCTCCGCTATCGGAAACCGCAATGAATTTGGACAACCACGCTCACTACGGTGTGCATCACTGGGATAGTGGGGATACAGCTGCGGGAGGGCAGGGTCAAACGGTTGCCGGCATCGAATGCTTTCCTACTATGCATGAGGAGTTCCACGTTCATGCACACCTCTCAATCATCCTCAACGGCCAGGACCACGATCTGACCCAAGATGATCCGGCGGTCCTCGCTATTCCTTCCGATGTGGGCATCGTCGAGAATTCCGATGGGACGCGGCAGTGCATTTACTCTCTCCACACACATGACAACAGCGGCATGTTGCATGTCGAAGCACCGGCGCCGGGCACGTTCACGTTAGGTCAATACTTCGACATCTGGGGGCAGCCGCTCTCAGATACGAATGTAGCTGGCCTTGTCGGCATGCCCATCGTCGTTTATCTGACCGAAAGCGATGGTACGACCACGATCGTTCCGGACCACTGGCGCGACATCGAGCTGACATCTCACCGGCTGATCACGATCCAAGTCGGAAGCCCGATTAGCAAAATTCCGAATTTCACTTGGACGGGGTTGTGAAGCGAGGCGAGTTAGAAGCGACGCTTGGCGTCGCTTCTATAGATTGTGTTGGCGAGATGGTCTCGGCGTGCCCCGAGGACCGGGCGGAAATTCAATTCACCTGCTGACAGGCAACGTGGCCTGATAGTCGTCAAGGTCGCGCTGATAAACGATCTGATCGCTTTCGAGTTGTCGGATTTCTTCTTTGAGGCGACCGACTCGCTCAGCGAGATGCTTCACGTCGACGACTGCCTGTGCTCGTTGTTCCGAGGTGGCATCCCCACTGATAGCGAGCGCCGACTTCGTCACAATGTCTTGCTCAGCCTGCTCGAGTTCCTGCCTGTCTGAATACAGGCGATTTGCTGTGTTTTGGACACGCGCCTGCAGCGTGTACAAGTGCTGCCCTGACTCAAAAGATTCCAGGAACGCGCCTTCCAGATCCTCGGGGCAGATGCCGTTATAGCTTCCGCCGTGTGATCCGATTCGGAAGCCATTCGCGGGCACGCAGTACTCCCTGAGTCCCGACGTTCTGCCTTCCTGATACTCAGCCAAGTTGGGTGTGACGCCGTACTTGGCGCAGGCCTTTCGATGCTGACCAATGCGATCGCCTGAATAGCCCGCCGCTCCATCTTCGTAGCCGACGGTGCGCCAATCCACCGTGAGGCATTCGTCCTTGCTCATGCTGGCGCAACCGCAAAATGCCGCCAGCGCAATCAGCGTGAATTGCAGCCGCATTCGTCTGATCAGCATGGGACACCCGGGGAATGCGCGTTGATTGCGCATCGATAAGGTACCGTCCCTTCATACGTGCTCGTGTGAGAAGGATCACAAAAGAGTTCCAAGTGCACGTTCAGAGTCCCCCATCGCGACCGCTGCGGCGCCAACTGGCATTCGCAGCGCGGGAAGCTGAGGACTCCGCGGTCATTGCTCGGGCACGCTCCTTTGGTAGGGTCGTTTGCCGAATGATCCGTTTGTTGGATTGCTTGCGGAGTGACTATGAATTGGACTCACGCCTTAGCTGGCTGCCTGGCGTTCGTTTTTGCCGCCCTGGTCGCGATCGAAACACAGGCTGCGCAAGACGCGCCGAACGCTGCAACCAAAGTGGACTTGAGCGGCGTGCACGACTTCGACTTTCTAATTGGGGAATGGCGCGTGCACAGCCGCAAATTGAAGAAGCGTTTAGTCGGCAGTCACGAATGGGAAGAATTCGACGGCACCATTCGTTCGTACAAAACGCTCGACGGATTCGGCAATGTCGATGACACCGTGTTCAACATGCCGGACGGCGACTATCGTGGGGTGGCGCCACGTGCTTACGATCCGACGACCGGGCTGTGGGCCATTTGGTGGATAGATGGCCGTAATCCTCACGGTCCGCTCGATCCGCCGGTCAAGGGTCGATTTGTGAATGGCGTCGGCACGTTCTACGCAGACGATACCCTTCGCGGTAAGCCGATCAAGGTGCGGTTCACTTGGTCTGAAATCACGGCGACGACCGCGCATTGGGAGCAGGCGTTCTCCGCCGACGGCGGCAAAACGTGGGAGACGAACTGGACGCAGCGGCTCGAGAAAGTCCACGCGGCGTCGGTCGCGCAGACTTCAAAAGCGATGCGTGACACGCAGTAGTATTCCGCCGCCGTTGACGAGTCCAAGGGCGCTCGATGAATCCCTATAGCTCGGCCAGAGACTGAGCAGGCCCCATCCAAATTCGCAGGCGGATGCGCGCGCCTTTGTGCCCATTCGCGGCACTCTGACGTAATCAATGCATCGCACGGCCAACTCATGACAGCGATCCCAGGGGCGGTAGCGCATAGAAATAATATGTAGGACAAGTAGTCAGAATTAGTCCAAATCAACAGAGCGGCTATTCGCTAGCACGGGGCCGGGCAGTCGACGATAGCAATGGCTTGGTGAGCGAAGAGCTGAGCCGGAATCTGTGCGACTAGGACCACGGTTCAGGGCTGTCTGAGCTGCTGAGCGCGAAAACCGCCTGCCTTTCGGCCACAAAACACATGCAGCCACACTGAGGGAAGCCCCTGGCGCGCTCGGTGGCACTGCTTCCATACAGGTTGGGACACTCAATCGATATATCTGAACCGGTATGAGTTTGGCGTTGATTGTGGAATTCACGAATGGTAAATATGTCGGACAATTGAATGTCCTGGCGATTCTTGGAGTGGGGTGCGTGATTTTTCGGCTTGAATCCGCAACAGCTGGGATTCGAGGCAAAACTCAGGAAGACACCGCCAAAGAACTGGCTAGTCGGGGGAAGGATTTGTTGAAGATTTCGCGAGTGGCTCTTCGCAATGGTCAGTCTGCAAGGCCGGTGTATTCCCCCTTCCGGTAGGGTGGAGCAGTTTCCCGGAGCGGTTCTGCCCGTCTTCGCAGACACGAAGTGCCGGGCTCGTGCCGGCACTTTGTCTTCATGCATCTTCGCAACACGCGTTTTCTCGCATGCGCACCACCGTGCTCGTTGGTAAGTCAACGACGTGTATGTTCCGGCACCCTTTCGCGTGATCGATACAGGAACGTGTATGCGAGCGGCCGCAAACAGAATTGCAGCGAAAAAATTCCCCTGATAGCGTCACGTCCGCTGCGGTTCAAGGGGGATTCGTGTTGATGCCGCAGCATCCGGGAACTCGCTAATCACAACGATAGGGAGAACCCAAAATGCTTCGAAGACTAAAGAAGGGCGCGCTCGCCGGTGCGCCAGGGCTGGTTGCGCTCGCGATAGCGATGCCCGCAGCCAGTCAGACGACCGCGAGCAACAATGACGACACGCTAGAAGAAATTGTAGTGACAGGTCTGCGTGGTTCCTTGCAGAGGAACTTAGACCTGAAGCGCGAAGCTTCCGGTGTCGTAGACGTGATTTCGTCCGAAGACATCGGCAAATTCCCGGACTCGAACGTTGCAGCTTCGTTGCAGCGTATTCCAGGCGTGTCCATTCAGCGCAACGGCTATCGCGGCGAACCGACACGCATCACCGTGCGCGGATTCGGTGGCGACTTCAACGAAACGCTCGTCGATGGCCGTCGGCTCTCGACCGCGAGCGGTGGCCGCTCTGTCGATTTCACGACCGTGGGCGCGGATTTCGTCGGTTCGCTAGCGGTTCTCAAGACGCCCGACATTAGCCTGTCGAGCAGCTCCATCGGTGCGACTGTGAACGTGATGTATCCGAAGCCGATGGACAAGCCCGGGCTGCGGATGGCGGTCAGCGCATCCGAGTCGCTTCAGGACGAATCGGGCGATGCTTCGCCCACCGCGGGCATTCTGTTCAGCAACACATTCGCCGGCGATACGTTCGGCATTCTGGCTGACGTCATTTACAGCGAGCGTAAAACTGACACCAATCGCGTGTTCGTCTCCGGTTGGGAAGGCGGGTACCTTCGCGAGTGTCAGCTCACCTCGGTGTGTACCGACGCGCAACTCAAGCAGCCCGGCACGATCACGAGTTGGTATCAACAGCAGTTCGGTGCGGAGCAGGCGCAAACGAACGACAAGCGCGTCGACGGACGTATCGCTTTGCAGTGGCAGCCGAATGACAACCTTCTGCTTACTCTCGACGACAACTATTCGCGCCAGCAGGTGAAGACTTACACGTACGGCATTGGCGCTTGGTTCGACTTCAATGCATTCCGCAATGCGAAGTTGGACGAGAACGGCACCATTGTGGACTTCATCAATCTTGAAGACGTGATGAATCTCAATGCTGGCATCAATCGCGATTTGTTGGAGACGAATCAGATTGGCGCCAACGTGAAGTGGCAACAGAATGAGAATCTCAGCTACAACTTCGACATCGCCTATTCCAAGAGCCAGCTGAATCCCAATGGGCAGATCGGATTCGACGGTGCTGACACGGGCTACGGCGGCGCACTGGGTTGCGACATGGGCGTGCGTGTGGTTGGCGACAGCAGCAACACGCTACCGCAGATGTCCACGTATGGGCCCGGATGCGACCAAGCGCGGGTGTTGGATCCTTCGGTAGTGGGCTCCCATGTTCTCGTCCGTACTCGGCAGGACACGCAGGACACGATCAAGCAGGGCAAGTTCGGTCTCACCTGGGAAGATGACAACGTCAAGTTGGATGCCGGCGGATCGTACATGGAAGACGCTTACGATCTGCAAAACTACAACACGTTCGCCAACAACTTCTGGCAGGCATGGGCGGGATACGGCGCGCCATCGGGCCGCACGGCTGGTGTCGTGCTGCCGACGAGCCTGAGAAACGGAACCATCAGCACGTCCGGGTTCATTCCAGGATTCTCAGGCAACGGCGCTCTGCTGCCCGACCTCCTCGTGTACAACCCAACCGATCTGTATGGGTTTCTGGAAGGTCTCGGCGATCCATGGGCGCAACAGATCGATGGATTCAATTATCCAGGACCTCTCAACGATCCGACGAACCCAGTGCCAACGAGGGCGAACTCGCTGTCCCGCTGCGCGCCCGGAGGCGATCACCCGGCGTTGTGCGACTATCACGGCTCGCTCGATCTGGCGCTCGATCCAGGCAGCGTCCAGCACATCAGAGAGGCGACGTGGGCAGCCTATCTGCGCGGCAATTTCACCGTATTGCTTGGTAGCAAGCCGCTGCACTTCAGCGCTGGTGTGCGACAAGAGCACACCCATGTGTCGTCTGCGGGCGTGGGCCGCGTTCCAACTCAGCTGAGTCTGAATCCGGCAGACCCCACATTGCTGTCCACGACTTACTCGGATCCTCAGCCTGTAGAAACCGGCAGCACCTACTCATACCTGTTGCCGAGCCTCGATGTGAAGTTGGAGCTCACGGATAACTTGCATCTTCGTTTCGATGCATCGCGAACGCTGACGCGTCCACCGCTGAATCTGCTCACGCCGGTTCTGAATGTCGGAGCATTGCCGCGCATCGGAGCGCTCAATGCGACAGGCGGCAACCCAACGTTGAGGCCCTATCTCTCCGACAACTTCGATTTGGGTGTCGAGTGGTATTACCAAACCAACTCCTATGCGGCGGTGAATTTCTTCTTCAAGAACGTCACCAATTTCATCGTGCAGGGCTCATCGCGCCAGACGATCAATGACGTGATCGATCCGTCGACTGGACAGAAGGCGCAGTACACGGTGACGCAGCAGGTTAACGGACCCGACGCGAGGGTGAACGGTGTGGAGATCGCGTGGCAACACGTGTTCGGCGAGACCGGCTTCGGCTTCAATGCCAATGCCACATTTGTCGATACCAACAAGCCTTACGATCGCAATGATCTTTCGATCAGCGGTTTTGCTGTGGCGGGCTTGGCGAATTCCGCCAACCTGGTCGGGTTCTACGACAAGAATGGTTTCGAAGTGCGTCTTGCGGCGAACTGGCGCGATGAATACCTGAGCCAGTTCGGTCAATCGCAGAATCTCTCGGCGTTCGGCACGGAGCCGACATTCGTCAATTCGAGCCTGCAGTTCGACTTGAGTGCGAGCTGGCAGGTTACCGACAGGTTCAACGTGTTCGTCGAAGCGTTGAATCTGACGAACGAAACGATGAGTACGCATGGCCGGTTCGACAACCAGCTGCTCGACGTCTATGCATACGGACGGCGATACGCAGCGGGAGTGCGTTTCCGCATGTAGCGGTGAGCGAGCGAAGGGCGTGCCCGAGACGCCCTTCGCCTCGTTGCTATGCGAGCCATCGAAGTTGATGGCTTACTTGCGATGTAGTGCGGGAGATGTCATGCCCAATCACGAGTTACTCAATTCCGAACAGCACCGCCATTTGCGCGTTCGGCAGCGCCCGGGTGCTGATCCTCATTTCGTACAAATCGTGCCGGCCGAATTTGTTGCAGCAGCGGCGAACTGCCCGATCCTGCTCACCAAGCATCCGCAAACGGGCGAATTCTACGTCGGTGCAATGTTCGGATTTAGAGCCGGAGAGACTCTGCTCGAGAATGCGGCTGCACGCGGTGGTTTCGAACCGCTCGGATTGCTGCGTGACGGCTTCTTTATTGCGGGCGAGAGCATCGCCGTGGATGTCGATCATCCACGATTCAGTACCACCGAAGGCGATCCTCTATTCGATGATGCGTTGATGCCGAGCACCGAACTGCGGCATGTGCAACGTGTGCTGGGTCAAGTCCAATCCGGCATCGAGCAATCCGACGCATTCGTGCGCGCGCTTCTGCAGTTCAAGCTAATCGAGCCGATCGACATCACTCTGAGATTCAATGATAGTGAGCAACTCGTGCTGCAAGGGCTTTATACGGTCAGCCTGGACAGATTTCGCGAACTCGATGATGCGGACGTTCTACAACTGGTGCGCGCCGGCCATGCACAGTTGATGTACCTCATGAACATGTCTCTGCACCAGATCTCTCGGCTCGCGAGTTTGCGCAACGCGCGTTGCTCGTGATCGCGCGCTGCTACTGAGCAACCCAACCCCCGTCCACGGCCAGTGCATGGCCGGTGACGAAGGACGCGTCATCGGAACAGAGCCACACGACTGCCTTGCCGATTTCCTCAGGCTTCCCGAGCCGTCCAATCGGTTCGCTCGCGACTAGCTGCCGATTCATGTCGGCGGTCGAACTCATGATTCGATCTAGCATCGGCGTACGGATCGCGCCCGGGCACACTGCGTTGATGCGCACCCCGGACTTCCCGCATTCCAGCGCCGCCGCGCGCGTAAGTCCGATGACACCGTGCTTGCTCGCGGCATAAGCCGGCAGTTGCGGAAAGCCGACCAAGCCGGCAACTGACGAGCAATTGACGATCGCGCCGACGCCGCGCTTGAGCATCTGTTCCAACTCGGAACGCATGCACAGCCAAATGCCTTTTAGGTTCACCGCGATCACCCGATCAAAGTTCTGCTCGGTGCAATCAACCGTAGTTGCCATCTCGCCTTCAATCCCCGCGTTGTTGAAGGCGAAATCGAGTCTGCCGAAACGCTGCAACACCTTCTCGATGAGCGCGCTCGCTTCAGAGGCTTGCGAAACATCCGCGTGGATGAAAACGGCCTCGCTACCGCGCTCCCGGATTTCGCGCGCAATTTGCTCTCCCGCAGTATCTTGCACATCGGAGACGGCGACTCGGGCACCCGCTTCCGCGAACGCCAGTGCTGTCGCACGACCGATACCGGAGCTTGCACCGGTGATCACCGCAACCTCGTCCTTCCAGCGCTTCATGGGGCCTCCTCGTTTTGCCTTACTGCTGCGTCGTCGTAGCAGAGGCGAAAATAGCCCAGAACAATTTGCAGGGGCGCTGTTTAGGTGGAAGTCCGCAGTCGCTTGCGGTTTCCGTGAGCTAAACGGAGAGCAAGTCCTCTATGGCTCAGCGCGAGCGCTGACGCCCGCACGCGTGAATTCGAATTTTACGTACATGGTCCGCCGCTCGTGTGCCTGCGAAGGTGTGAAGGTCCATTTCTTGGCGGACTGGAGCGAGAGTCGCTCGAAGTAGCGACTGGGGCCGGCAATCTGCGATGTTGCTGAAGTAACGGCGCCTTCTTGGTTGAGTACCACCTGGATCGACACTCTGATAGTGCCGTGAATGGTGTTCAGTGCGCTGCGAGGTACGGTCGGAAGTACTTCATTGGTCGCAGTGGTCGCTGATTCCTTGTGCGTGGCCGATGTGGAAGGTGTGATGGCCGTGGGTGCTGGTGTTACGGGATGATCAGCCGCATGCGCTGTTGCTTGCTTGATCGGAATCGATGGCTGCGCGCGGGGTGTCGGCTCCGAATTGCGTCGCAACACGATTACCGCGAGAGCGGCAATCACCACCAATGCTATGACGCCCAAGATGAGTGAGCGGGGTCCTCGCGTAACGAATTGAGTTTGAGTCAGTGGGGGCGGCGAGTGGTCCGGGAGAATTCTCGCGCGAATCACGAGACGCACGGTTGTTCGCTCGCTCGACTCCGCTGCATCTGCTGTGAAGTGTGCGGCCGACTGCTGACTCTCAGCCAATGATGGGCTCCTCTGTGCGTAGGTGAGCACCGCGAAGATGCGGCCACACTCTACAACGAATTAGGAGCGTTCGATGTCAGCAATCGCTGGGCTCAGCCACGAATCGGAGCTCGCTTGCGCGAGCTCCGTTCAAGGTTGCAGAGACGATTCTGCGTCGCGATCTTGATTGACTCTTTACCCTAGTTGCAGCTCGACAACGACGAGATCCATTCGCGGATCAGTGCAACGCCCTTCTCGTCGATCTGTAGTCCGAGGCCCTGAGGCGGCATCTGATCCGGTGTGCCGCGCTGACTGATGCGCTTCACCAATGTCGAGCGATCGGGATCGCCGGGCGCAATGATGCGTGCGTTCGCGATGCCCAGATCGCTCGTATTGGGCACCACGTCGCAGGTCTTCGTGTTCGCGAATGTGGTCTGGTAGCGCAGATCCATCGTGGCGCTCGTCGGACCACCCGGACGGTGGCAGAGCGAGCAATTCGTGTGCAGGTATGCTCGCGCACGTTCAGCAACCGTCCCTGCCGTGCCGTACGGATCGGGATACGGTGTCTGCGCTGCCGGGTCTGCGATTGGCGGCGACAGCATATCGAGGGCACTCAGCGTCACGAGTTGATTCGCATCGCGATCCGTTTGCTTGTAGTGATAATTGAACGCGAGTTGTTGCGTCTCAGGTCCAAGCGGTCCCCCCGTGGCTTGGTTGTGGCACATCATGCATTGCGACTCGCTGGGATAAATCCAGGTTTGTGCGCCGAACGCCTTCTGTTTGCCTCCATGCACCAGCGTTGCATCCTTGCCGTCCGCGTTCCACTCGTACGTGTAGCCTGCCCACACCCCATCGGGATGGCGCATGAACAATCGCGTCTCGATGAGTTGATCGTTGAGGTGGAAGTTCTTCATCAGCACGGTCCGAGGCGGGAAATTCCAATCGCCGTCTGAGCCGACTTCGATCTTCCCGTCATCCGGCAATGCCATCCATCGATCCTTGACGGCTCCGTCGGACCAGAAACCGGCACTCGGTTGATACGGGATCAATCCGCTGGCGGGCTTGGTGTGATCGGTGGCATCTACGCAGCCTGTTTGCGAAAGCAGCGTGGGAGGACCACCGGTCACCGGTCCGCTGGCGGCGCCGGTAACGCGGAAGATGCCCTTACTGCCGCGAATGTCGATGTAGTAGAGCTCGCCATCATTGTCCTCTCCGAAAGAGGGAATGAGGTTGCCGGTTTCCAGTGCGGTGTCGGCCGTGACGGTCACCGTAGGCTTCGTGTCATTCGCGATGGCCCACACTTTTCCGGTCGAGAAGTCGGCAAAAATGTATTTGCCGATCAAATCCGGATACGCCTTGCCGCGATAAACATAACCGCCGGTAACAGCCTGCCCCGTCGTATGCTCGAACTGTGCGACGGGCGGCGTCGGATTTTCCGGCTCGATGCAAGTCACGCCGGTTCTCCGATTCGTTCCTTCGAAGCAGCGCCAGCCGTAGTTGCCGCCCTTTACGACGCGGTCGACTTCCTCGATCGTTGACTCGCCAACGTCGCCCACCCAAATATCGCCGTTCTCGCGGTCGAAGCTCCACCGCCATGGATTGCGGAATCCGGATGCGTAAATCTCTGGGCAGTTCTGTGTCCCGCTGCTACTGCCGGTCACGTTGCAAAACTCAGTGCTCGACGCGAAGGGGTTGTCTGCAGGTATGCCATAGGGCACATCACCGTTCGATTTGTTGATGTCGATACGAATGAATTTTCCCTTGATGGAAGTCATTTGCTGAGCGACGTCTACTTTGGCGCCGTTGCCATCGCCGACGCTCATGTAGAGGTACCCGTCACGCCCGAACAGAATGTTACCGGCGTGGTGATTCACGCCTGGCTTGTAGACCGTGAGGATTCGCTTCTCGGAACTCGGATCCAGCGTCAATCCACCATCGTTGGTCGTGAATTCCGATAGATGCGTGTCCGGCCCTGTGTCGTGACGCTCCAATGACGTGTACGAGATGTACACCTTCGGCGTCGTCGGGTAATCCGGGTGAAACGCGATGCCAAGCAGACCGCATTCAGCGCAGGACCATTCGACTTGTGCGCTGATGTCTAGAACGAGCGAGGAACTGGTTACGTCCGGCCGATTCTCGAACATGCGCACCGTGCCGTTGCGGGTGCCGACATACCAGCGGCTCGAATCATGCGGCGGCATTCTCAAGGCGAGCCCCAGGTCCACGCCTCGCAAATTGGGATACACACGTTCCGACGCGATCGTCACGCTGCTGGGTGTTGCACGCTCGGGTGCAAGACACGTTGTGTTGCTGGGACGAGCGTCGAGTCCGACTGTCGCCGGAGGAGGTTCCGACGGCGAAGGAGTTGGC
The DNA here is from genome assembly GCA_023391335.1 of Pseudomonadota bacterium. GTDB lineage: Bacteria > Pseudomonadota > Gammaproteobacteria > Steroidobacterales > Steroidobacteraceae > Steroidobacter. The sequence continues at coordinate 21,419 of JAEWBG010000086.1, forward strand.
GTTGGCGTTGGAGTTGGCGTTGGCGTTGGAGTAGGCGTTGGAGTTGGTGTCGGCGTTGGTGTCGGAGCCGGAGTTGGCGTTGGAGCCGGCGTCGGCGTTGGTGTCGGCGTCGGTGTTGGTGTCGGTGAACCCGAAGAAGGTGGCGGATTGTTCTGCGCATCTTTGTGACTGCTGCCTCCGCAACCGGAGATCAAAACGGCAGCAGAGACGAAGACGCTGGCCAATAGACTAACGCGAGGCATAGAGGCTCCCTGTAGTGCAGTTCGCACGTGATCTCAGCTACGTCTGACGCAGTAAGTTGTTCCATGAAAAATGGAGGCACCTCGGCGACAGAGATGCCGCAGCGCGGGCCGTGTCAGATTTGCAGGGTGGTAGGGGAACTGAAAAACGGGAAACGGGAAACGGGAAACGGGAAACGGGAAACGGGAAACGGTCGCTCTCGGCGTCCTGCCTTCGCGGCATTAGCACATCCATGTGCGTCAGGGAACGAAGAGGCAAGCGCTTACGCGCAGGCAAGCCGTTGGCAAGGTAGCCGCGCGGAAGAGGAAG
>JAEWBG010000092.1 GCA_023391335.1 Pseudomonadota bacterium
AGTGACTTCTCGTTATAGATGGGCACCTGCGTGTTCGGTCGAATATGCGCGCAGGAGGCCAAACCTGTGGCAGCAATCGCTAAGAAAGACTTGATGAGGCGTACGCGCATCCGATGATCGCCTAACGGCTGAGTTGAGCAGCGCGCACGCCGACGTCTGAGCTTGGCACTTTGTTTCTCACGCGTCCGCTCGAACGAGGTGTTAGACGGCACTTCATCTACTTATCCCAGATGTAATAGTACGCACGACCGCTCTTGCTACCCGGCTTCAGCTTGGCACGCATCCCGACGTCCGGGATCGACGCAACAATGACCCCGATATTTGCGGCGGACAGATACGGCTCCCCTTTCGGCTCACCGCTATGCGCCCAGTGCTTCTGGCTTACCTTCACCGTAGCGCGGAAGCGTGTGCCAATCGGAAAAGCGGTGCGAAGTTCCCGCGGAAACCACACATGCATCGTAGAGGGGAAGTGAGACACGGGCTTCACACGAGGCCTAGATACATCTTCGCCGCGTGTTGTTTCGAGCATGACGTTTTCGTAGATGGCGCCCTCAACAAGAGCCGGCTCGTTCTTGGCCTTGGACTTTGCCACTGACGTCTCCGTGCCGTCTAACGACAACAATGAGCCGAGCGGGCACGAGACACAAAACCGGAGATAGCTTTCACCGCGTCGGCTCCATTGTTTTGTTAGGTCGACTTTAGATTAGCTGGATAACTTAGACGACCCGAGCCGTTCGAAAACAAAACGGGAAGTAACTTCTCCGCACACATATCTAACAACTCGACCAGCACTTCGTTGTTCTTCTTGACGCGTGACCGCCACGCGGAACGAATCCTTCGGTACTCCGACCTATAGAAAGGAACCAGAACCTCCGAGAACTCTTCTATGCCACTCTGATTGCTCGTGAGTAGGTTCATCAACTCGAGCCGATCGAGATCCTTATCTGTATATCGACGTTCATGCACGTGACGGCCCCGAGTGTTCACGATACCTTTCAACGACTGGTCCACTAGGCGAAACAATGGCCTCGTAGCTGCCAGCACTTCCGCATGACGGGAATCTCTTCGGTACTCTCTTCCGATCTTGGTCAGATAGCTGAGCACCCTTTGCTCAAGTATGTATACCTCGTTGAAGTAATTCTCGACGTGGTATTTCAAATAGCCCGGCAGTGTTATCCGAGTTCCTCGGAAGGGAAATCGGCGCAGATATACCTCAGTGTTCTTCATCGATTCGAGAGAGGAATGTATCTCACTGAAACCTTCGAACAAGCGCCGATAGAAAAGCTCCTTTTCTGTCGCTCGGCGCTGTAGGCGGCGAGGCCCTGGATCGTCCAGGAGTGAATTCAGAATTGTTTGGCCAAGCTCAGTTTGGTGGCTTTTTGTGACTGGTGTGAATACGAACTGAAGCTCTCGGGCGAGAGCGTTGTGAAATTCATTCCAGCTTCCCATGTTCTGACCAACCAAGAGACCTAACTCTTATATCGACCGCCTAAGTGCGGTAGTTCGTGCCGCGGCGTATTTCTAGAAGCCGCTGAAGTGCGGTGTATCACACCGCCTAGCCACGAGCGAATGGGCACTTTCATCGGCCTCTCCGTGATTTATGCGTTTTTCTAGTCATTCGTGCAGTAATACGACCGCACTGGATTCCGTGTGGGGGTGAAGATAGTGCCGCACCCGCACCAGCGTCAATCGTGGTGACTCATTCGAACGCACAGGAGGCGCTTATGTCAGACGCAAATCAGGACCCACAACCCGGAGGTTTGCTCGATTAGGCCAGAGAGCTCATACGACTACGTCACTACAGCATTCGAACTGAACAAGCCTATTTGCAATGGATGAGGCGCTTCATCATCTTCCATAAAAAGCGCCACCCCCGTGACCTCGGCAGCGAGGATGTGACGGCTTTTCTGAGTGATCTTGCGATTCGACACAACGTTGCTGCCTCAACTCAGAATCAGGCACTCAACGCGATCCTGTTCATGTATCGAGAAGTCATGAAATGCTCGTTGCCATGGCTCAACGACGTGCAGCGCGCCAAGAAGCCGCAGCGATTACCAGTCGTACTCACTCGAGATGAGGTGCGCGCCGCACTTGCGCAAATGCAAGGGACGACATGGCTCATGGCAGCGCTTGTTTACGGCAGCGGGATGCGGCTGTTGGAATGCCTGCGTTTGCGAGTAAAGGACGTCGATTTCCAATACCGTCAGTTGCTCATCCGCGATGGGAAAGGGCAGAAGGACCGAGTGACGCTACTCCCGCAAAATTTAATCGACCCCTTGCGTAATCACCTCACTCGGGTGCGTGCACTGCACGAAACAGATTTACGCGAGGGTTATGGATGCGTCTACCTGCCGTTCGCTCTGGCGAACAAATACCCCTCCGCCGAAAGAGAATGGGGGTGGCAATACATCTTTCCTTCGACACGCCGATCCGTGGATCCGCGCTCTGGCAAGGAGCGGCGCCACCACGCTCCCGAAGACGCTCTCCAACGTGCCCTTCGCCGAGCCTTGCAAAAGGCAGGCGTCATCAAGCCAGCCAGTGTCCATACGCTGCGTCATTCCTTCGCGACGCACCTCCTCGAATCCGGCTACGACATCCGCACCGTCCAGGAGCTGCTGGGCCACGCGGACGTAAAAACAACGATGATCTACACCCACGTACTGAATCGGGGTGAAAAAGGGGTGGTGAGTCCTTTCGACCTGGGTTGATCACTGCCCTTCAGGCGGCTGCCACAACTCGACGCGGTTACCTTCAGGATCCATCACCCAGCCGAACTTCCCGTACTCCGAGTCGTCGACTTTCTCATCGACGGTGCAGCCCTCTTCGCGCAAGGCCTTGAGCAAGGCATGCAGATCATGGACGCGGAAATTGATCATGAACGGTGACGTGCTCGGTGCAAAGTGTGAGGTGTCTTGTGCAAAAGGAGTCCAGAGCGTCATGCCAACGCCACCAGGATTCTCCGCACTCGCCCATTGAAACGTCGCCCCACCCCACTCTTCTACCGGCACTCCTAGATGCGTTCGATACCACTCACCGAGTGCCTTAGGATCCTTGGCCTTGAAGAAGATGCCGCCGATTCCCGTTACGCGTTTCATGTGCTCTCCATCGGGGTCGCTTGCGATGCAGGAGTGTATGCGCGAGCTCGTTGAAACAGCAAAGGCAACGCAGCGCGAGAACAATCCGCCGCGAGACGAAAGACCGTCAATCGGCAGGAGCGAGTTTTAGAAAGCGGTGACCGTGAACGACTATCGCGCTTGAGCTGCTAACGGCCAGTCTTGCTCGCGAGTTCGCGAAGCTTATCCTTCTTACTCTTGCGTTTCCCTTTCACGCCACCGGTCGTTTGTGCAGGCTGCTCAGTCTGCGTCGGCTCAAAGCCCGCAATGACCTCGCGAGTGAGTCGCACGCCATTGCGTTTCTCAATCAAGCGAAAGTGCATCTCGGTCGCCGCGCTCACGAAGCTAATCGCAACGCCACTTTCCCCCGCTCGCCCAGTGCGCCCGATTCGATGGACGTAATCGACTGCGGATCTCGGCAAGTCGTAGTTCAGGACCGCGGGTAGCTGAACGATGTCGATGCCTCGCGCCGCGAGGTCGGTTGCAACGAGCACTTTCAATTTCGAGTTCTTGAATTCTGTGAGCGCTTTGATCCGCGCTCCCTGACTGAGCTCACCGTGTAACGCTGCGGCAGCAATGCCCGCGCGTCGCAGCTTCTCGGCGACGTGTTCTGTCGAGTACTTGGTTGCCACGAACACCAGCACTCGTGGCCAATCGTTCGTCTGAATGAGATGCCGCAATAACTGAGTACGCTTCGCTGCGTCGACTGCAATCGCTCGCTGCTGAATATCAGGAGCGGTCTGTGGCGTTGTCTCGACATCGACGCGCACTGGGGCATCGAGCATTGCGTCGGCGAGCTTGCATACTTCGTCAGGGAACGTTGCGGAGAACATCGCCACCTGGCACTTGGGAATGAGCGCGCGGATCTCCGCGAGTTCCGCAGTGAAACCCAGATCGAGCAAGCGATCCGCCTCATCGAGCACGAGCGTTTCGAGCGAATCCAATCGCAATGCATTGTGTCGCACTACATCCAACAAGCGTCCGGGCGTAGCCACAATGATGTCCGCACCCCAGCGCAAATCCATCAATTGCGGATTGATCGACACGCCTCCGAACAGCGCGTTGATTCTGAACTCTGCGGGCATGTGGGCCGCGTAAGCACGCAGTACATCCGTAACCTGAACTGCGAGTTCGCGTGTTGGAACCAGAATCAGTGCCCGAGTCGTACGCGTTCTTGAACCTCGATGCGAGATGAGCTTGTGCAGGACTGCAAGCCCGAAGGCGGCCGTTTTACCTGATCCCGTTTGTGCGCATGCAAGGAGATCGTCGCCGCGAACCAATATTGGGATCGCTGCGAGCTGAATGGGCGTGGGAGCATCGTGCCCCGCAGATGCGATGGCTTTGAGCAGCGCAGGGGCAAGCCCCAAGCTTGCAAAGTTCGGCGACGGATCCACTTAGCGCCCCAACCGCCGAATACGGAACGTCCTCGCCTTGATCTTTCCCGCGCGCAGCCGACGCATCGCTCTTTCATGCCACTCCGATGCAATCGCAACGTAAGTGCGCGTCGGAAATACGTCGATCTTGCCAACAGCGTCGCCGGGAATGCCTGCGTCTTTGGTTAGCGCACCCAGCAAATCGCCGGGCCGCAGTTTGTCCGTTCGACCTGCGTCAATCGCAAGCGTCACGAAAGCGGGCTTCAACGGTGTGCGCTCAGTCGATTGCGCAGCCAACTTGCCCCAATGCAACCGCACGCCCTGCTGGTCCTCGATTTGATTGGCGCGTTTCAACTCTCGGTAAGAACACAAACCTAGCGCGATCCCACTGCGTCCTGCCCGGCCGGTTCTACCGATGCGATGCAAGTGCGTGTCGGCATCGGATGCGATATCGAAGCTGATGACCATGGGCAGATCGCGAATATCCAATCCCCGCGCAGCGACATCGGACGCGACCAGCACGTTGGCACTTCGGTTCGCGAAACGCACCAGCATTTCCTCACGCTCGCGCTGATCGAGCTCGCCATGCAAAGACAGAACAGAGAACTCATGCGCAGCTAATTCACCCGCAACTCTTCGCACCTCATCACGGGTATTGCAGAAGATCACGACTGACTCAGGCCGATATTCCAATAGCAGCGCAATCAGCGCGTTGATCTTATCGTCGGGTTCGACTTCGAAGAACGTCTGTTCGATGGGGTTGCTGTCATCGCTCGCCACCGTGACATCGAGCGGATCGGTTTGAAACTCGCGACTGATCTCGCGAATCGAGTCGGGAATGGTGGCCGAGAACAGCAGCGTCTGACGTTTCGCAGGTGCTCGAGAGATAATGTCTCGAATCTCGTCCGCAAATCCCATGTCCAGCATGCGATCAGCTTCATCGAGGACCAATACTTTGAGTGCGGCGAGCGGCAGGACGCCCTTGTTGAGCAGTTCGAGCAGACGACCGGGAGTACCAACGACAATGTGCGGCTCATGAGCTAGAGACGCCAGATGCGGCCGCAGCGGCACGCCGCCGCACAGCGTCAGGACCTTCACGTTCGGGATGAAACGCGCCAAGCGCCGAATCTCGCGACTGACTTGGTCTGCGAGTTCTCGGGTCGGACACAGCACGAGTCCTTGCAGTTGCACCACGTTGGCATCAAGCGCGGATAGCAGGCCGAGCGCAAACGCTGCAGTCTTTCCGCTCCCCGTCTTCGCTTGAGCGATGACATCGCGTCGCGCCAGGATCGCCGGCAAGCTTGCGGCCTGCACGGGCGTCATCTGAACGTAGTCGATCTCCGCTAGTGCTTTTTGGAGTGGCTCGATTAACGGCAGTTGTGCGAAGTCGCTCATGAACGCGTGGACCGATCAGCCGACGCATTGGCCCAAGCCGGGGGCGGCGCAGTAAACGTCATGCGGACTTTGCTAACCGGATGACGGAACGTGATCTTCCACGCATGCAGACATAGCGGCGGCGAATCGATATCCAAAGTCTGCGTATCTCCCAATCGATGCTGCGGCAGATAGACCGGATCGCGGAACACAGGCATTCCGAGATGCCATAGATGCACGCGAATCTGATTCGTGCGGCCCGTGACCGGACGCGCTTCGATCAGCGTCGTGCCATCGTCCAATCTCTCAACCACTTTGAACCGCGTTGTCGCCGCCAATCCCGCTTCCTCGTCGACATACCGGGAGCCCGCTACACCAGACTCAGCGCTGATCGGTGCATCGCACGAGAACTCATCCTCAGGCGGTGTGCCCTGCACTTTCACCAAGTACACCTTGTCGACTTGCCCGCGCGCGAATTGCGGCTGAATCAAACCGGCAAAATGCCGAGTACGGGCGACAACCAGCACACCCGTCGTATTTGCGTCGAGGCGATGCGAGGGCAACGGCTTCTGCGGGCGATAGAGCGAGTCGAGTACGTACTTGAGCGTGTTGCGGTAGAAGCGTCCCGCACCATGCATGGGCAATGGCGCAGGTTTGTTCAGCACAATGAGTGCTTCGTCCTCATGCAGAATCTCGATCTGCATGTTCACATCCGGCTCGATCACCGCCGGCAGCTTGTGCAGATATCTCTCACCGACTTTAACCGGCGCGGACGCAGCCACCGGTTGGTGCTCAGCGTTCAGCACCAAACCCTGATCGCAGCGTTGTCGCCACTCCTCGGCCGAGATGTGCTTGACGACTTTGCACAATGCATCAAGCAACGTCTTGCCGTCGCACTCTTCGGGCACGTTGATCGGCTTGAAATGATCGTGCGGCTGACTGCCCGGGAGCGGAGTGCTGATCGCCTTCAACCGCGCATGACGTTCCGCGATCGTTGCCGCCATTTGCTCTTCAGGCGTCTTGAAGCAATACGGACATGACTTGCCCAACTCATAGCGCTCATCGCGCTGTTCTTCTTCCGTGAGCGGGCTGCGGCAAGCGATGCACTGAACCGAATGGGTTTGATGCAACGTCGGATCGAGTCCCGTGCGTTGATCGAACACGAAGCACTCGCCGTCGTAGTGGGCACCGCCGCACTCTTCGAAGTATTTGAGAATGCCGCCTTCGAGTTGGAAGACGTTCTTGAATCCGACGCGCTCCATGAATGGCCCTGCTTTCTCGCAGCGAATGCCGCCCGTGCAAAACATCACGATGGGGCGCTCCTTCATGTCTTCGGGAAGCTTGCTTACCGCTTGCGGGAAATCCCGGAAGTGATCGATGCCGATGGGAAGCGCATTCTTGAACGTACCGAGCTTCACTTCGTAGTCGTTACGAGTGTCGAGCAGCGTGATTTCGCGACCTTCGTCCAGCCATTGCTTGAGCTCGCGAGCCGGCAACTTGGGTGAGGTTCGTTGCGCGGGATTGATGCCCTCGACACCGAACGCGATGATCTCTTTCTTCAACCGCACCAGCATGCGCCGAAATGGCTGATGATCGGTTTCGCTGTATTTCGCTTGTAGGTCGGCGAGCCCCGGCCAACTGCGTAATTCGGAAAGTAGTGATTCGATGTCGGAGGCTGCGCCCGCGACGAAGAGATTGATGCCTTCCGGACTCAACAGGATCGTGCCCTTGAGGTCGCGTTCTTTGCAAAGCAATTGCAGCCGCTCTCGACGGCGCTTGAGATCGTCGAGCGAAGCGAATTTGTAGGCAGCGATGTTAACGACGGTACTCATCTCGAATCCGAACCAAGAATGTATTAGCCGCAGAGAACACGAAAAAGAGGGTGATGGGGTGATGGAGTGAAAGCACTTCGTGCGTGAACAGTGCATGTCAGTCCGTGGCTCCGCGATCGACTGAACTGCACCTTGCTCCCCTCTTTTATGCGTTCTATGCGGCCAAATCCTCTTCCCGACACCACGAAAGGCGCGCAGGGTACCAAACTCGCGGGGCGGATTCAGACGGATCTATGTCGGTGGTTCGCTCCTTATGTCTTGCGATTCGGTCTCATCCGCTAAACTGCCTGCATGTCCGCCGCACCCGAAGTATTCCGGCTCGTCGACCTGCGTAAGACCTACGGCAGCGGCGAGGCTGCGGTCCATGCCCTGCGCGGCGTCGAACTGACCATCCTCGAGGGCGAATTGGTCGTCCTGCTCGGGCCTTCCGGATCGGGTAAATCCACGCTGTTGAACATCATTGGCGGCCTGGACCGGCCGACGGGCGGGCAGTGTTTTTTCAAAGGCACGGACCTCGCCAGCGCTTCGGATGCAGATGTCACGGCCTACCGCCGCTTGCACGTTGGATTCGTGTTCCAGTTCTACAACTTGATCGCGAGTCTCACCGCCGAGGAAAACGTCGACTTAGTGACTGAAGTCGCCACCGATCCCATGCCGTCGAACGAAGCCCTAGAACTCGTTGGCCTGGGAAATCGACTGCATCACTTCCCGGCTCAACTCTCCGGCGGCGAACAACAACGCGTCGCAATTGCACGAGCGATCGCAAAGCGCCCGACGGTGCTGCTGTGCGATGAACCAACCGGTGCGTTGGACGTCGCGACGGGCGTTCACGTGCTCGATGCGCTCGTCACCGCCAACGAGAAGCTGCGCACCACGACCTTGCTCATCACGCACAACGCCGACATCGCGCGCATTGGCGATCGCGTCGTTCGCTTCGCAGATGGCCTCATTCGTTCGGTCGAGCGCAACGAACAACGCATCGCGCCACGGGAGCTGCGCTGGTGATGCGCCTGCAGCCTCTCGATCGCAAACTGCTGCGCGATCTGCAACGGCTAAAAATGCAGGCAATCGCGGTGTCGGCGGTCCTCGCGTGCGGCGTGACTTTGTTCGTGATGGCGACAGGGATGTACGACTCGCTCGAACGTGCTCGCGATCATTACTACGACTACGCGCGTATGGCGGATATCGCGGTAAGCGCAGTGCGTGCGCCGGATTCGATCGCCAGCGAATTGGAAGCGCTCGCAGGTGTGAATGCCGTGGAGACTCGAGTTGCCGGCGTTGGTCTTTTAGACATCGCGCATAAGTCAGATCCGGTCTCGGCGAGATTCGTGTCGTTGCCGCCGGATCGTCATCCCCGCGTGAACGATGTACTGCTGCGAGCCGGCCGATGGCCCGAGGCAACGCGCGAGAACGAAGTGCTCATCAATGAAGCATTCGCCGAAGCGAATGAGCTGCAGCCGGGCATGCGGATTCGCGCGCTCATCTATGGCCGCTACCGAGAACTCAACGTGGTCGGGATCGCGAGCAGCCCAGAATTCGTGTTCGCAGTCGCGCCGGGCGGACTGTTGCCCGAGCCCGCTCGATTCGGAGTGGTATGGATGGGCCGCAAGGCATTGGGCCGCGCCTTTGATTTGGATGGCGCATTCAACGATGTCGTGATGCGGCTTGCATCTGACGCAGACGTACACGAAACGATGTTCGCGATCGACCGCATGCTCGCGCGTTACGGCGGACGCGGCGCGTACGGACGCGATCGCATGATCTCCGCGCAATTTCTCGCCGACGAATTGAGTTCGCTGCAAACGATGGCCTCGATCCTGCCGCCGATCTTCATGTTGGTGGCGGTGTTCTTGTTGAATGTGTCGCTCTCGCGCCTGGTGGAGACCGAACGATCCAACATCGGACTCCTGAAGGCATTTGGATACACGAACTTCTCGATCGCACTGCACTACACGAAGTTCGCCATTGCGTTTGCAATCCTGGGCGCCGGAATCGGCCTGATCGGCGGACGGCTGATCGGGGATTATGTCGCCATGCTCTATACCAAGGTTTACCGCATCCCCAACCTCCAATTCGACGCCGAGATACATATATATGTGTGGGCGGTGATCGTGGCGCTTGTCGCCGCCATCCTGGGCGCTGCTCGGGCAGTCCACCGGGCGGCGCTTTTGCCGCCCGCCGCGGCGCTCGCACCACCCGCGCCCGTCAGTTTCGGAAAAATGGGCGCCACGATCGAAGATGCGGCGCAGACACTCGACGGCAAGACACGAATGGTGGCCCGGCGCATCGCTCGCTTTCCGCGCCGATCCCTAACGACCGTCACCGGCATTGCACTCGCGCTTGCGCTGCTCATCACGTCGCAACACTTCCCCATTTCGATGAATCACATCGTCGATGTCACCTTCGGTGTCGCGCAACGAATGGATGCAACGCTCACATTTTCGGAAACAGCGGATGATCGCGTTCTCAATGAAGTCGCCCGCCTGCCTGGGGTGTTTTCGGTCGAACCGTTGCGGGCGACTGAGGTGATCTTTACAGCAGGCAGTCGGCAGCGACGCGAGACGTTGATGGGATTGCCGGCACGGCCTGAACTGTTTCGCGTTCTCGATCAACACATGGATTCGGTACGAATGCGCCACGACGGGATCACCCTTTCCCAAAACATCGCAGCCAAACTCGGCGTGAAGGTGGGCGATCGTATTCACGTGCAGAGCACTGAAGGACATCGTGCGACCGCCGACCTACTCGTCATCTCGATCGTCAAACCTTATCTGGCCGGGGTGGCCTACATGGAAATCGGCGCGATGGGACGCGCGCTTCGCGAACCTGGACGGGTGAGCGGCGCTTACGTGCTGATGGATCGCAAGCAACGCGATGCGTTGAACGATGCCGTGAAGCGCCTGCCCATGATTGCGGGCGTTTCGTTCACGACCAACGCGTCGGCGTCGATGCGCAAGATGTTGAGCGAAGGCTCTGGCTTCTTTGCATCTCTGTTCGTGTTCTTTTCCTGCTTGATGGCTGGCGGCGTCGCGTACTCGGCAGCGCGCGTGACGTTTGCGGAACAAGAGCGAGACTTAGCTACGCTGCGCGTGTTGGGGTTCCGACGCGGCGAAGTCTCATACGTCTTGCTTGCAGAGATTGGCGGATTGCTGCTCGTCGCACTTCCGAGTGGAGCCGTACTGGGTGCTGTGCTGTCTCGCTGGTTGATGTCGCAGTTTCAAACGGACCTTTTCAACTTTCCGTACATCACGAATTCCGCAGCGTACGGCCGCTCCGCTCTATTTGTTGCCGCGGCCGTGGTCGCAGCCGCTTTGGCCGTGCGACGCAGCGTCGATCGATTGGATTTGGTGGCAGTGCTCAAGTCGAGGGAATAGATGGCGAACGAAGCATCTCAGCAGAAAACGCGGCGGGTCCGCCTCTTTTGGATCGTTGCCGCAGCCGTCATCGTGATCGCGATTGCGCTGTCCTTAGTGCCGAAAGCCATCGAGGCGGATATCGTGCGTGCCGATCGTGGCGATGTTCGCGTCGAGATCGTCGATGAAGGACGCACCCGAATGCACGACATCTACGTCGTCAGCGCGCCGGTTACGGGCCGCGTGCTGCGCGTCGAAGTCGAGCCTGGCGATGCGGTTCAAGCTGGTGCCGTGCTCGCACGCATGTCGAGCGCCGCAGCAGGCTTTCTCGATACGCGAACGGCAGAGCAAGCTCGCGCAGCGGTACGGGCGGCAGAGGCGCAAGAACGCGCGAGCGACGCCGAACTTACACTGGCCAAGCGTGAGCACACCCGCAACCAGAACTTGGTCGAAGAGAAAGTGATTTCGCAGTCCGTTGCGGACGCCAGCAAGACTCGCCTGGACGCCGCACAGGCCGCACTCGATGCAGCGAAGGCCGAAGTGGCTCGTGCTCGCAGCGCGCTAGTCGAAGCGGACAAAACCACTCGGAACTTGATCGCCGTCGTCAGCCCAAGTGTCGGCGAGGTGTTGCGGGTGCCGCAGGAGAGTGAATCAGTGATTGCGGCCGGCACGCCGATCGTGCAAGTCGGCGATCCGCGCCACATCGAAGTCATCGCTGAATTTCTCTCGCAGGATGCCGTGCGGATGCAACCCGGCGCCAATGCGCAAATCGAGAATTGGGGCGGGCCACCCCTACCCGCCGTCGTCGATCGGGTCGAGCCGGTGGCGCACACCAAGATCTCGGCGTTGGGCGTAGAGGAACAGCGAACCAACGTGATTCTGCAATTCACGGCGGAAGCTAGCGGCTATCCGCATGCTCAGGACTTCCGGGTCGATGCGCGAGTGCTAGTTGACGAAGCAAAGAACGCCGTGCGCGTGCCCCTCGGCGCACTGTTTCGACAGGGGGAGAATTGGGCGCTCTATAAGGTGGTCGATGGACGCGCGGCACTCACGCAAGTCGAGGCAGCCCAGTCTGACGGCCACTACCGCGCCATCAACAAGGGCGTGAATGAGGGCGATGAGGTGATCGTATTTCCGAGCAGCACCATCACGGACGGAACGCGCGTGAAGCGGCGCGAAGCGCAATAGCCACTCACCCCTCTTGCAACATGCCGGCTGCTGAAACGGAACCTATGCTTCGTCGCGCCGTCCAATCGACCGGTTGAACCGACAACAAGATTGCATGGGGGATTATGCGATATCGCTTTTCGGCATTGATCACGCCGTTCGTGGCGCTCTGTGCTAACGCCCAATCCTTCAGCGCCGGGCCCTACATAAACACGCCGCCGGATCTGGTCGCAGACGGCGTCCCGTCCATTCCCGTCGCACTGACCGAACGGACGCGTCCTTACCTAGAGTATCGAGTCGCGATATTTCGCGGTTGGGATGCCGCCGATCGCTCGATGCTGATCAGCACACGCTTCGGCGACACCATGCAGATCCATCAGGTCAAATCTCCGCGAGGTGCGCGTAATCAGTTGAGCTTCGAAAACGATCCCATCGCCTATGCATCGTGGGATCCAAGCAAAGCAGACACGCTTGTCGTGCAAAAGGATGCCGACGGCAACGAGTTCTACCAACTCTACACGCTTAAAGAGGGACGTTTGCGTCTGCTCACAGATGGCCACAGCCGCAATCTTTTCAATGCGTGGTCCAAAGATGGCCGATTGATTGCGTACAGTTCGACTCGTCGCAACGGCGCGGACGGTGATTTGTACGTCATGGATCCGCGCGATCCGACGACCAATCGAATGGTTGCCCAGGTAGAAGGCGGTGGCTGGTCGATCACTTCATTCTCATACGACGGAACGCATGCTGCGGTCATCGAGTACTTCTCGATCACCAAGGCCAATCTATATGTGCTCGACTTGAACACCGGCGCTATGCAACCGGTTGGCGATCAAACACGCAACGTCGTCTATGGCGACGCGCAATTCGCACCCGATGGCAACCTGTGGGTGACCACGGATGAAGCATCCGAGTTTCAACAGCTCGGTGTCGTGAATCTCAACACCGGCAGAGTAACTACAAAATCGCCCAGCACTCCATGGGAAGTCGAAGCGTTCGATATCTCGCGGGACGGTTCCTTCATTGCCTACTCATTGAATGAGGCAGGCTCGTCCAAATTGCGTCTACTGGATGTGAAGTCCGGAAAGGTGAGGCATGTCACGGGGCTGCCGGATGGACAAATTCGGGGCTTGAGCATTGCGCCGTGGGGCGACGTCGGGTTGTCGTTCTCATCGGCACGAAGTGCGACGGATGCATATTCAATCGATCCGAAGACGTTGGCGGTGACTCGCTGGACGTACAGCGAAACCGGCGGCCTCGATGCGTCCAACAACGTCGAGCCGGACATCATTCACGTGACTGCCTTCAGCGGCGAACGGCTCACAGGCATTCTCTATCGCCCCGACCCCAGGAAGTTTCCAGGCAAGCGTCCATTGATCGTCTACCTGCATGGTGGCCCTGAAGCGCAAGCACGCCCTGGATTTCTGGGCCGCTACAACTATCTGGTCAACGAGCTCGGCGTGGCGATGCTCTGGCCGAATGTCCGCGGATCGTCCGGCTATGGCAAGACATTCGTGAATCTCGACAATGGCGCATTCAAGCGCGAGAACGCGGTGCGCGATGTGGGCACTTTTTTGGATGCGATGTTCAAAGACAGTTTCATCGACAACAGTCGAGTTGCGATCATGGGCGACAGTTACGGCGGATATCTCTGCTATGCGTCCGCGATCCGCTACGGCAATCGACTGAAGGCGGCGAACTGCATCGTAGCCATCTCCAATTTCGTGACCTTCTTGGAGAACACGCAGAGCTATCGGCGCGATCTGCGCCGCGCCGAGTACGGCGATGAGCGTGATCCAAAACAGCGGGCGAAGCTGCTAGAGATTTCGCCACTGAGCTCCGCGGATAAGTTGCGAGTCCCGCTTTTCGTGGTGTCCGGCGCCAACGATCCTCGCGTGCCCGTGTCCGAAGCCAATCAAATGATCGAGGCTGTGCGCAGCAACGGCAGGCTCGCGTGGCATTTGATCGGCGAGAACGAAGGACATGGGTTCGCTCGCAAACCGAATGTCGACTACCAGTTCTGGGCCACCCTATTGTTTTGGCAGCAGACGGTGCTGCATGAGGCGGGGTCGTGACGGAAGCGGTTAGCGGCAAGAGTAGAAACGGGAATCGGACGCAACACAAAGAGCGCATAAGATTAGGTAAGTAGTGGAGAGCGAGCGCTGCTCGCGTCAATGCTTCGTGTCAAGACGGAAGAAAATTAGCCGCAGAGAACGCAAAAAAGAATTGATAGATCAGACTTCCGCTTGTTGGTTGCCCTGTTCCCAATGTGATGAAGTGATGGAGTGAAAGCGCTTCGCGCGTGAACGGCGCAAGTTATCGCGGGTGCGACCGTCTTTTTTGGATTCCGCTCTGTGATCTCCTGTGTGAGATTCTTATTGGTCACAAGTCACGAGCAAGAACACACGCGCAGCTCATACTCGCATCGATATCTTGCCTCCGTGTGCTCCGTGTGCTCCGTGGAAATATTCTTCTCATTTGAGCGTTGGCATCAAGAGGACCGCCGAGCCTCCTCTTCCTGACCGGCCCCGAAGATCCCCGTATTCCCCGTGGATATCTCCTGCTTCGATAGCGGGGCTCGCGAGCAACGCGTCGCAATTGCCTTTAACGCAGCTCCTAGATAGCCTTTCCGCTAAAGCAGCCGCGGATACGGCCGCGCCTGCACCTCAGCGGGAAATACAACAATGCATGTACTGCAGCGACTGTCAGCAGCTCGAACGCTCGCGATCGGCTTCCTTGCACTCGGACTCGCGACACTTCTGCCATATCGAGTTCAGGCGTCAACGTGGCTGCGAGCCGAAACGAGCCACTTCGTGATCTATAGCGACATCGGCGAGTCGAACACTCGCGAGTATCTCGAGCAGCTCGAGGCGTTCAAGTACCTGGCCGAGCTCATGCTCGGGTCGGACTCCAAAGGGGCACTGAGCAACGCAAAATTCACCGTCTACCTGTTCAACGATCAAGACCTACTGCAAGTCGTGCGGCCGGAATTCGACCGCTACATCGCCGGCGTGTACATGCATTGCGCCGAGGGCGCACAGGCCTTCGCGTACCGTCCAGTGCAATGGATGTTGGGTCAGCCGGATTTTGGGCTCATGATCTTGCTGCACGAATACGCGCACCACATCATGTTCTCCCGCATGCGGCGCTTCTATCCGGCCTGGTATGTCGAAGGCTTCGCCGACTACCTCAGTACCGTGACGCTGAAGCGCGGCGTATTCACGGTCGGCGGCAACAACAAAATGCGAGCGGATCAGCTTGGCCCGGATGCCACCTGGATCGATTTTCGATTGATGCTGGATCCGAAGGCGTATCTCGCGGTAGCAAAGAAGGGCCGCCTCAATGCACTGCAGTTCTATGCGCAGTCGTGGATCCTCACACACTTCATGCTCTCGGACTCGGGTAGAGCCGCAGCGTTCAACGAATACTTCGATGCCATTGGCGCAGGCCAAGACGCGATTCCCAGCTTCGAGAAAGCGACGGGAATTCCCGTGGGCAAATTGGCGAACGCGGTGCGCAATCACTGGCGGAGGCTGCCAGGGCTCAAAGTCACCGTGCCCAATCTGCCGGACACCGAGATAACTATGAGCCCGATGCCAAAGGGAGAAGACGACTACATCATTCAAGCAGCTACGTTGCGAACTTGTCCGAGCAAGGAATATGGAACTCGACTGACCGAACAACTCCGCGCAATGGCTAAAGACCACTCCAGCGACTCGGACTACCTGATCGCGCTCACCCGCGCCGAAGTACTGTACGGCGATCCGCGGGAAGCGCGCGCGCACCTCCAGGCTGCTCTGGCTTCGCATCAAGATGAATTCGATGCGGCATTCCTGATGGGCCGCAGCTACTACGAAGAAGCGCAAAAAGGCGGCAAAGATCGCGACGAGTTGATGAGTCAGGCACGCCAGCAGTTCGCCGCGGCGTATCGTCTCAACAAGCTCGATGCGCCTACGCTCTACTACTTGTCTCGCACGCTCACCGACAACGGCGATGCGCCGTCGAAGTCATTGATCAACGCATCGACCGGAGCCGCTCTGCTCGCACCTGGCGTGGCGGACTATGCAGTCAATGCCGCCATCGTGAACCTACGTGCGGGCGATCGCGACATGGCGATGCGCGTTATGAAGCCTTTCGCAAGCGATCCGCACAACCCCAGTTATGCAGCGCGCGTCTCGGCAATGATTGAAGCGATCGAAGCTGACAAGGAATTGGATGAAGTGATCGCTGCGTTGAACGCGAAGGATGAGGAAGAGTGAATACGATCAAGACGGGCAATGTGTGCCTGGCAAGATCGAGACCGTAGCCGGACGCAACACAAAGAACGCATAGAGAAAGGTGCTGAGGTGATGGAGTGAAAGCGCTTCGCGCGCGAATGGTGGAAGGGGTCCCATTTTCCATCGGCTGATTTCCCTGTTCCCGTTTCCGTGGCGTTCACGGTATCCGAACGAGCGGAGCGCATTCGCGGATGGCCACCCGCCTCCGCGGGTGCGGCGGAATTTGAACTCCGTGTGCTCCGTGCCCTCCGTGGAATCATCTTTCTTCCGTCTCTTACCCCGACGCCCCCCCGTGTTCCCCGTGGAGTTCTTCCCTCTTTCCTTCAGCGCACGCCAACGAACCGCTTGATTAGGCGCTTGATCGCACCATCGGTGTTCTTGGATTTTTCTGCTGCGGGCGTCGCAGGACGCGATTGCTCGCGCCACTCCCAATAACTCACGGCAGTCTGGGGTTTAGGCGCATCGAGGATCGTTAGCGATGCCGATTCGAGCTTTGCAAGCTGCTCATCGCTGATATGAGTTTCGAATGTCCCGGTTGAGGTTTGCCAATCCCAATGGTCTTGGCTCGACTTGTCGCGTCCGGGTTTCCGTGCAGCACCTTTGTTCTTGCGACTTTTTTGCGACCCGTTCTGCATCTCACGCGCCCTTCCAGATAGGGCACGCAGTATGAGAACAGGATCACAGCCTCAAGAATCAGCGATCTTCTGAATGGCCTCTACGATGGCGAGAGTAGGTGAATCCACCTCAACTCGCTTGAATGGTCAACGATCGCGCAAATCGCCATCGACATACAGCCATCGGCCGGCCTCCCGCACGAACCGACTGCGCTCGTGCAATCTTTGCGCGGGCATCCCGCCGATGCGAAAGCGCGCGATGAATTCCACCTCGGCGCGATCGCCATCTGTCTTCGACTCGATGACTTTGAGCCCGAGCCATTTCTGACCTGCGATGAAGTCGATGGTGGACGGTCGAGTGGATGGATGCCACGACGCCAAGAGGTACGGCTCATTCTTGAGAACGAATGCGGTATAGCGGGACCGCATCAATGCTTCCGCCGTCGAAGGGGGCTCGCCTGCGTGCAGGCGTCCGCAACATGCATCGAATGCGACCGCCGATCCGCATGGACATCTTTCAGCAGCGTTCATCGTGCACGACCACAGTGTGCGAGGGTCGCTTGCTTGCGCTTAGGGCAGCCGGATCAAAAACTGAGCGAGCGTACCGATCGCCGACATCACAAATGCCGCGCCAAGCGCCCAACCGAAGCTGTCGATCTTCAAGTGATCGGTCAGTTTGTCCGTGAGCATCAGCAGCAACGCGTTGATGATCCATCGCGTGATGAACGCCAACAGCCACGCGATTCCGAGCGTTGCCACCGTGAAGACGGCGAACATGACCCATCCCAGAATGAAGTTCAGTAGCCCGAAGATGGCAGCTACGATGAACGCGCTCTGCGTATCTTTGATGCGAAAGCCCGGAAGGATTTTGCTGGTCACCCAGACGGCGAGCGACAGAATCAGCCACGAAATGATCAGACGCATAGTCCTTCCTTTTTCTTAGAAGTGAAGCTTCGGTCCGTTGCCCGCCTTGCTCTCGGAGGCATAGACCGATCCAGAGACCGCACCCAGCGGGCGTATCAGCAAACCCTTCGTCGTGCCATCGAAAAGTCTCTGCATCACCGGCCGCGGGATCGTGAAGAACGTCTTATCGCCAGGTTTGGATCCTAGCTCATAGTCGATGATCATCTGAGTATTGAACACGTCTTCGTATTTCGCGCCGCGGGTCAGATTGTTGTAGGTCACGCTGTTCTGATCCCATTGCGGATCGCCGCCCAAGATCTCGATCACGTGGATCTTGCCGAACTCTTCACCGAAGTCCTGACCCATCGCCTGAATGTACTTGCCGCCGATCGCAAGATTGTGCGTCGTGAGTTCGAGCAAACCAGGTCCTTGCGCCCGCGTTCCACGAAATTTGTCGAGGTCCCAACGCAACACGATCCACTGGTTGCCATCCACCGTCAGCACCGGCGCGCTGCCATCCTGGCCATCGATATGCCAGTCATTGAAGTTCACGTCCGGAAAATCCAAGTTGATCACGCTGTCGTGAGTAGCAGCGAGATGGTTCTGAAATGTGGCCGGATCGGGCACTGCTGGGTGATAGACAAGCGGCTCGCCCACGTCCTTAACTGACCCGCGCTTTACGACGTCCGCACGGTAGTAGTCGAGATCGACGGCATAGCGATCCAAACCCCAATCGGTTGCGCAGAACTGCACGAATACAGTGTCCCCGGGCTTCGCGTCGAGGTCCTGAGTCGTCATACTGATCGTGTGCCACTCGTTCGGCTGCGCGATATCGAACTCGCGCAGATGCTGATGATAGTTCGTCGTGCGCTGGGTATTGATCATGAAGTTCACGCGACGCGGTCCGACGCTGCCACGCACCTTCGCTTCAACTCGCAACTCATAGTCGGGACGAGCCAAGCGCTTCATGTCCAGAGACTTCGTGACATCGCGTTTGATGCACGTCCACCAGACGCCGTACTTGTCGTGCGTTGCATCGATATCCATTCGGCCATAGCCATCGCGTGCCTCCATCTGCAATTTTGCATTGCCGTCACCGGTGATCGGCATCCAACCCTCGATCTGCGGTTTATCGAACGAGTCGAGAAATTGTGCGTTGGATAGCGATGCGCTCAGCGAGAAAGCAAGAATGGCGACGGAACGGATTAGCATGCGACAGCCCCAAAAGGATCGATGACCACCGGAGCATACCAAACGGCGCGGCCTCGGCTGGATGCCTATCGCAATCCCTACTGCTTCGGAGGATTCAGACGATTGACTTCGGTTGCGATGGCTGATGCAAGCTCCTCGATCGTATTGGACTTATAGACGAGCTGATCGATATGCAGCTCCTCGGCCATCTGCCGATCTTCGGCCTTGATGTAGCCCGAAGTCATGATGATTGGGGTATTGCTACGAATCTCCCGCACCCGCTTCGCCAACTGAGTGCCGGACATTTGTGGCATAGCGATGTCGGTGATGACCACATCGATATCATCTGGATGAGCAGCGAACGCATCGAGCGCTGCGACCGGGTTGGTGAATCCGACGAATCGGTAGCCCAGCTTGGTCAGCGCGATTTCCATGAGTTCCACCAAGCCTTCTTCGTCATCGACGTACATCAAGTGCTCGCCATGGCCTGTGGGTATCGAGGAGGTGCGCGCGGGCTCTTCACTCGACTCCTCTGCAGGCAGATAGACGTGAACCGCAGTTCCACGTGCGCGGGAACTCTTGAGATCGATGAAGCCCTGATGGCTTTCCACGATACCGTGAACCACCGACAACCCCAGCCCAGTGCCCTCGCCCGGACTGCGAGTCGTGAAGAACGGCTCGAACGCGCGCTTGGCCGTCGCTGCATCCATACCAGCGCCATGATCGATCACTCCAAGACGCAAGTACCTCCTCTTCGACAATGTTTCCTGCGCTTGTTGCGGCAAGTTGTCCGCTGTCACCGCATCCAATTTCACTTCGATTGGCGCATTCGAATCAACCGAAGCATGCGCGGCGTTCGTGACAAGGTTGATCAAGATTTGATGAAACTGTGTAGCGTCCGCTTTGATGCTCGGTGCGTCTGCGGCGAATGCCGTCACAATCTGAATATTCGATGGCAGCGTCGAGCGCAGCAAGTTCAGGGCCTCCTCGGCTACAACTCTGGGATCGAAGACGCGATAGCTCGGCGCCGTCCCGCGACTGAACGTGAGAATCTGCCGCACCAACTCCACCGCCCTTCGAGAAGCCTTCGCAATCTCCAATGCGCGCTTGCGCAGCGGCGAGTCCTCCGGAATGCCTTCGATCAGAAGCGCAGTGTTCCCGCCGATGGCAGCGAGGATGTTGTTGAAGTCGTGCGCGATGCCGCCCGCGAGCGTACCCAGGGCCTGCATGCGCTGCGCCTGATTGAGCTTCTGATGCAATTGGGCGCGGTCGCGTTCGGCAGCGATACGCGGCGTCAAATCATGAACGGCGCCGACAAAGTACGTACATCGATCTTCCTGATCGAAGATCGGTACGATCGTGATCTCGCCATGCTTTTCCCCCGTTCTTGCCTTGATCGCCTCCTCCCAACGCTGCGCCGTTCGCGTCTTAGCGGCGCGCGAGTAGAGAGAGAATATTTCGGCCTGTCGATCAGGCGGCAATACATCGCGGAGCAGCTTTCCCTCAAGCTCGCGGGAAGGCACAGCAAACAACTTCGTAAAAGCTTGGTTGACGGAAATGAAACGGTATTCGCCTGCCTCGTCCACTTGAACGAAGAAGATTGCGTCTTCGATGTTCTCCAGAATGACCGAACGAAGGTGTTCGCTGCGGCGTGCGTGGTCGTTGGCAATGGTCACGTGCACGAGGCACATGAACGTCTCGAGTTGATCGCATTCTTGCGGATGGAGCTCTCGCGTCTCCTTGCAGAACACTTCGAACGCGCCGATCGCGGTTCCGTCCGGCTTACACAGCAATCTTCGCCAGCACGCATGCAGTCCACCCGGATACGCGGTCGAATCCAGCACACCGACCAACCTGCGATACGCGTCACGGAGGGAATTTACATTGAGATCCGTTGAACTCGGCTGCTTCTCCCCCGAGCCTCGCAAGCGGGCCTCAAGCAGTGCTGGAGGCAGACTCGGTGCAGCAACATAGCGCAATTCGCCCAACGCATCCCCGACCAGCACTGCA
Source organism: Pseudomonadota bacterium (assembly GCA_023391335.1). GTDB lineage: Bacteria > Pseudomonadota > Gammaproteobacteria > Steroidobacterales > Steroidobacteraceae > Steroidobacter. The sequence continues at coordinate 21,208 of JAEWBG010000092.1, forward strand.
CAAACCACATCCGGACACTGCGCTTCCGCCAACGCGATGATCCGCTCCAGGATTTCGCGAAGAGGACGCTCGGAGGCAATCGACTCGAGTACAGTACGCTGCGACGCGACAAGATCGTTGCCGCCAGCCGATGTTGGCGTTGGTGTTTCGGGAGACATGATTCACCGGACAGCGGCCGCGCTGCGGTAACGTGCCGTAACGTTCTTCTGCGCTGTTTGCGCCCAAGAGTTATCTCAGAATCCATTGTAGCCGCAACTGAGAAGGGCCCTTTCGATCAACTTGGTTCCATACATCCGGCGTCGCATGCATCGTCCGACAATCGACCAAGCACTGCAGCAAAGAATGGAAAAGAACATCGATCGCACAACGAGAGTGACGAGCTATGACCTGGGATCCACGGCAATATCTTCGATTCAGCAACGCGCGCACGCGTCCGGCAATCGATCTACTCAACCGAATTGAAACTACCGTTCCTCGCGTGGTTTACGACCTCGGCTGCGGAGCCGGCAACATCACCCAGCTGCTTAGAGAGCGATGGGCGAACGCCCGCATCATCGGTATCGACGATTCGCAGGAAATGCTGGCGCAAGCTGCGAAGCGTTCGAATGCGATCGAGTGGTCGCTGCAGAGCGTGGCGGACTGGAATCCCACGGATCCTGCAGACGTCATTTTCTCGAACGCGGCTTTGCATTGGTTGCCGAACCACTCCGCTCTCTTGCCGCGCTTGGCGCGCGCCTTGAATCCGAATGGAACGCTGGCTGTACAAATGCCGCGCAACTTCGCGGCGCCGTCGCACACTGCGATCACCGAGACCGTGCTCGACGGTCCGTGGCGCGAGCGACTCGAACCGTTGATCAAGCCCTCACCCGTCGAGAAGCCCGAGGATTACTTCAGCTATTTGCAGGAGCAAGCCGCGACCATCGACATTTGGGAAACCGAATACCTCCACGTGCTGGAAGGCGACGATCCGGTCAAAGAATGGACCAAAGGCACGTGGCTCAAGCGATTCTTGGATGCCCTCGAAGAACCGGAGCGCTCAGAGTTCGAGCGCAACTATGCACAGCGTGTGAAGCGGGCATACCCAGCGAGAACGGACGGGCGAACGCTGTTTCCGTTTCGACGGTTGTTCATTGTATTTAGAAAGAAATGAGCGACGGTGCTTGAAGCGTGCGACCAATGCCAACGCACACACTCCGACCTCACGGGGCTGGTCGCCTCTACAAATCAATCCTATTCGGTCAACGGCGAACCTGCACTGCGCCGACGTCGACACGCGTCATTGATTGATTTGCCGCCGCAAAGCAACTACAAAGGCGAACACCGTCCACTGAACGGAAAGTCTGTCGCTTTGATGGCGTAATTGGGAGTACACAGGATGTTCAATGATTCGCGCAGTGTAGTTATAGGTTTGGCCCTGGCGTGGGGACTTGCAGCGTGTGGCGGAGGTGGCCACGAAGACGCTTCCTCACCTGCTTCTACTTCCGGCACGCCTAAGCCTCCGGTCGAAGCGCCGGCCCCGCAACTTCCGGATCCTTCCGCAGCTCCGGCACTCAAGACCGAGTTCGCTGCCTATTTCAAAATCGGAGCCGCAGCGGAGATCTGGCAGATCGACCCCGCAACGAACGCCGCCGATGTGGCGTTGCTCAAGAAACACTTCAGCAGCGTAACAGCTGCGAACGTGATGAAGGCGGATACGATCGGGACAGAGGAAGGCAAGTACAACTTTGAGCCTGCGGACCGCCTCATCGCATTCGCCGAGGCCAACGGCATTGCTGTTCGCGGACACACGCTAGTCTGGGAAACCACGTCGCCGGATTGGTTCTTCGCCGGCGATCGCTCAGACCCGACTGCGTATCGCGAAGTGGTGCGAAATCGACTGAAGACGTATGTCTCCGATGTCGTAACTCACTTCAAGGGCAAGATCTACGCGTGGGACGTAGTCAACGAAGCTGTCGGCGAAACGGTGGATTCGCCTTACCGAACAGATACGAGATGGTACGAAGCGTACAGCGTTGCCGGTATGGCCGGCGAAGACTACATCGAAGATGCATTCCGTGCCGCAAAAGCAGCCGATCCCGATGCGAAACTCTTCTTGAATGACTTCAACACCGAAACTCCGGTCAAGCGCCAAAATCTGCTGAAGGTTCTGCAAGATCTAATCGATAAAGGCATACCGATCGACGGAGTGGGCCATCAACTCCACAGCTACATCTACGTTCAACCGAGCGCAGTTGACACCACACTGACGGCGGTTGAACAACTAGATTCCACTTTGATCAATGAGATCACCGAACTGGATCTCACGATCTATACGGATCCGACATCGGATTACGGTCTCCAGGGACCGCCCGTCTCGATTTTGTCTCAGCAAGCGCAAGCATATCGATCGCTCTTCGGCGTCTTCCGGGCACATGACGCGAGCATTGATTCGGTTACCACGTGGGGCATCTCGGATGCTGAAACATGGCTCAACTACTGGCGCACGAATCGAACGGATCGACCATTGCTGTTCGATCGAGACGGCAACCCCAAGTGGGCCTTTTGGGCAATCGTAGAACCGGCACTCCAGCTGCCGTAGCAACAACCTAGCCCAAAACTCCTGTGGCCGCACAATCGGCAAATGGACTTCGTTCGGCCACACGATCGAGTAGTCACGTAAGTCGACCAAAGCTCGCCTTCTCCGTCGCCGCTTACAAAGAGGTTTTGCGATGGGTTCTAAGCTTCATCGCACCCAGCCGCGCCAAGATCTGCAACAGCTCTTCTGGGCTGATGTAGAAGTGTTCGCACACTCGCCCCACACCATCGCGGTAGGAACATTGCGCCGCTCCCAAGGAACGCAAAGAAGAATGTGATGACGTGATGGGTGATGAAGCGAAGCGCTTCGCGCGGGATTCAGATTAACTTTCTGGCCTGCTGACGAACGTCAGCTTCCCTGCCGCGCTCTTCTTCTCCGCGCGGCTACCTTGCCGACGGCTTGCCTGCGCGAGAGCGCTTGCTTCTTCGCGGTTGTCAGTTGTCCGTTGACAGTTGACGGTAAGAAGCCACGTCACCTGATTTTCGCTTCGCATTTCGCAGCTACCTTCTGATCTGCAGCCTTCTGATCTGCAACACGCGATGCGTTCTGGCCTGCTGACGACCGTCAGCTCCCCTGCCGCGCTCTTCCGCTCCGCGCGGCTACCTTGCCGACGGCTTGCCTGCGCGATAGCGCTTGCTCCTTTTCTCGGTTGGCAGTTGAGGGTTGGCAGTTGGCAGTCAAGCACCCTTACCTCCCGCTCTCGCTCCCCATTCGCCAATCTGCCGTTTCCCCTCAACTCTCGACCGCCAACTCTTCCTCACACCTCACCACCATCATGTAGTCGATTCACCGAGACAGAGTCCTTCACTTCGGGCCACCTCACAACAATGCCACCAATGGATTTGCCGCAAACCGAAAACGGTCAACCGGTAACGGTAGTCGCTTCGCCATTTGTGATTGTGATCACTTCGCCTGCGCCGCAAGCGGATTATGTTTCGCTACGAACACGACGCTGCGGACGCGGAAGTCACGCAGCCTTCGCCGATCGAACCAAAGAGAATGTAGATGCGGTCTATCAAGACCTTCGCGCGAGTGCGAGTGCTTGCCATTGCGACGTCATTTGCTGGGCTCCTGCTCGGCACGGGCACGGCTGAATCGAGCGACTACCTGTCGCGTTCGGAAGTGCAGACCTTCATCGAATCCATGAGCGCCGAGCATGGGTTGGATCCCGCCGAGATCGAGCGCGTACTCGGCGATGCGCGATACCAGCCGACCGTCGTCCGCTTGATCGGTCCCGCACCGACCAGCCCTTCGCAAGGTCCTCGCTCGTACCCGGCCTATCGAAAGAAGTTTTTAACGAAGCATCGCATCGCCGCGGGCGTGCGCTATTGGGATCTGCACGAGCGCGACTTGCGCCGTGCGCAAGCTCAGTACGGCGTGCCGGCGGAAGTCATCCTGGGAATTCTGGGCGTGGAAACTGCGTTCGGCCGAAACACCGGCTCATTCCGAGTTGTGGATGTGTTGGCGACGATCGCGTTCGACGGCCCGCGGCGGCAGGACTACTTCCGCGACGAGCTCAAAGAGTTGCTGCTTCTCGCACACGAGCGCGGCATGGATCCCTTGAGTCTCAAAGGGTCCTATGCCGGAGCGGTCGGCTTACCGCAGTTCATGCCATCGAGCTACCGCAAACTCGCCGTCGATTTCGATGAAGATGGCGTCATCGACCTGAATGGCAGCCCGGCCGACGCGATCGGCAGCGTCGCAAGCTATTTGCAGTCATACGGTTGGACACCGGATGAAACGCCGCGAGTGATCGTGCGCCTGCCGGCAGGCAAACAATCCGAGCTCGTTAGCGGACTGGATCGAGTATATGAGGTACCTGAACTCAAGGAGCAGGGCGTGAAGTTCACCAGCTCGCGGCTGCCCAAGGGACTCTGCTCGGTAGTGGAGTTGCCCACGCCAGGAAAACCCTCGAAGTACGTGGCGGGGTTCGGCAACTTCGAAGCCATCACCCGATATAACCGCTCGACTTTCTACGCCACGGCGGTCCTGGACCTCGCCGATGCAATTCACTCAGCGCGTCGGCACCAAATCGCCGCGCGAGCCGAGGCGAACGCTTCAGCGACAGAACAAATGTAGTACTCGAGCGCTATCCGCGACGCATTCCAGCGTGCGGATGATGTGAGCAATGCGTCCGCATCAAGTACAATTCGCGCTCTCGAAGCCGCCCGGTTAGGCGCGCTTCAATCCGCCAACACCCGCAACGCGCACGTCGCTGAACGTGCCCTTCCGAGATTTTTGGAGTCGAATCGATGCGAACGTTTTTCGTGCTGGTTTTGCTACTCGTGCTTGGCGCGGGTGGAGCTTGGTACTACGCGGGCAAGAGGCCCGGACCTGTCATCGAGATTGTGCAGCCCACCAAAGGCGTGGGTCAGTCAGGCGAAGCGATCGTCGATGTGCTCGTACCGGCCGAAAAACTCCAGCGGCTCGAAATGTCCCTCGAGCAGGGCGATCGCAAGACGGTCCTGTTCGATCTCTCCACCCCCACTACCAGCGCACAACTGGCGCATCTTCCGGATCGGGTTCGAGTAACACGACCGATCGGCAAGCACGAGTTGCCGGATCTGCAAGAAGGCAAGGCGCGGCTGATCGTGAGTGCAACGCGTCCGGTGCTCTTCGGCTTCCGCTCGGTATCGTCGACGGCATCGAAGGATTTCGAGGTCCACCTCATTCCGCCGCAGATCTCGGTGCTCTCGCAATTCCATTTCATCAACCAAGGCGGTTCGGAAATGGTTGTCTACCGCACGTCTGAAGGCGCGCAGTCCGGCGTGCGAGTCGGCCAGTACGAATACCCAGGTTTTCCTGCATCGGGCGCCGGCATCGCCAATGCCACACCGGACATGCGAGTGGCCTTCTTCGCGCTGCTTTGGAATCAGGACACATCATCCCCGATCAGCATTTTCTCGCGCGACGACTACGGCAACGAAAGCCACGCGAGCTTCGACTATCGCGTGATACCGAAGTCCTTCCGCAAGAGCCGCATCCCGATCGATGACCGCTTCCTTGCGAAGGTCGTGCCGGCCATTTTGCAGAACACGCCGAACTTCAATGTGCCCAACCCGTCGGACTTGGTCGATTCCTTCCTGCACATCAATCGTGAACTGCGCCAGCAGAACGGGGCCACGATCGCCGAAATGTCCAAGCACACGGCACCGCAAATTCTTTGGCAGGGAGCTTTCAAGCAGTTGGCAAACACGGCGGTCGAAGCAGGCTTTGCGGATCAGCGCACGTACGTTTATCAAGGCAAGGAGATCGATCAGCAGGTTCACTTGGGATTCGATCTAGCCTCATACGCCAACACGCCCGTGCATGCCGCCAATCGCGGACGAGTCGTTCACGCTGCTTATCTGGGCATCTATGGCAACTGCGTGATTCTCGATCACGGAATGGGATTGCAGTCGCTCTATGCGCATCTCTCGTCGATCGAGGTCAAGGTCGGCGAAGAAGTGCAGTCGGGCCAAGAGCTCGGACGCAGCGGCTCAACAGGCATGGCCGGCGGCGATCATTTGCACTTCACCATGCTGCTCAACGGCAACGCAATTACGCCAATCGATTGGTGGAGCGCGCAGTGGGTGAACGATCGCATTACGCGTAAGTTGCGAGAAGCCGGCGGCGGCACGACGAAATAACAAGCCGAAAACTCCAAAGCTAAAAAAGCACGCCCTGCAATTCGTCGATAGTTGCAGGGCGTTTTTTCTGGTTGACGCATTCTGCGTTAGAGCTGACTTCCTTTCATTGTTTGTTGGCCGCGGCTGAACCGAGGGCGCGAAGACTCGTTCGTTCGCACGCCACTTCTCGCGGCGGCGCCTGAGGTAATCAATCACACCGCGTCAGTGCAGGAATCGCTTGTATCGCCAGCGGCTGGAGTGCCGGGTCCCAGCATCGAACCGCTACGGATCCTCCCGAAACCAAATCGCGCCGGCTCGCGTTGCATGAGCACAGCAACGAGAGGTGATCATGAACGCACAGTTCAAACCCGTGGCATACGTGAAAGAAGGGTGTCCGTATTCGATGAAGTTCATGAACTTCATCGAGGACGCTGACTTGGCAGATCAACTCGACGTGGTGTGGTGCACACCCGGCACGCACAAGATGGAAGCCGTGCGTGAGAAGCTCACCGCTGCAACCGGCGAACCCGCTCAATTTCCCACCGTTGAGGTTGAACCCGGCGACTATCGCACCGAGTCGAAGCAACTCATCCAGTACTTCTCTGAGCACTACAACTCGTAGTCACCTAACGACGCTCCATATCGTCGAGCACGATGCTGAGAGCGTTCGTCGAGAGCAGCACTTCGATCAATGAGAGGATCAGCGAGACCGTCAGCAGCAGCAGGCTCAGTCCGAAGAGAATCTGACCCGCCGTGTCGGCCTCGATGAAGATCGCGAACATCGACACCGCGCACAGCAGGAAGCTCACCACCCCGCAGGTCTGCATGTGGCGAATCAAACTCACGCGGTACCGCAGTCCCGCGATCTGTTTACGCGCAAGTTCAGTTGGCGCCTTGCCTTCGCCCGGGTGAAGCTGCCGAATAATCGTCGCGAGCGTCAGAAACCGATTCGTGTAAGCGAGCAGTAGCAGCGAGATTGCGGGAAACAGGAGCGCCGGCGTGGTAAGCGACATTGCGAACTCGAGATGGTGATCGGTCCTCGAATGATTTCATCTACGCGTTCATCTGACCAGCTGGTGAGCCGCTGTCCGAAGCAGATACGTCGCGGCAGGGCATTCACCGCGATGGGCGAGCAGAGAAGACAATCTCACCCAGCACACAGAGTGCACAGAGAAAAATCGTCGCACTCGCGCAGGCGGGTGCCTATCTACTTCGCTGGTGGAACCAAGATATCCACGGGGAACACAGGGAACCCGGGAATTAGAATCGGAAGATGATTTCCACGGAGCACACCGAGAACACGGAGAAAGAATCGAAGTCTCGGTCTTGACGATATGCGCCCATCCGGCCAACCCCGCGGTCTGCCGGGAACAAACGGCGCAGGAGTTTATGAGTCGGAACCAGGCGGCTGCTGGGTGGGTGTCAGGGCGTCGTCGAATGATCACGCTTATGCTTCGCGCGACCCACGGTGATGACTAGCGCTCCGAAGATTGCCTCAAGTATCGCAACAATGACTAGCGACGAAGCCATGCCATTGTTGCGGGAGAGCACGCAGGCGATTGCGATCGCTAGAATCAGACCGACAGCAGCGCCCAGCGCTTTCCAAGTATAGATGCGACTCACAGTCCCTCCTCTTGCTCGCGCTGCACTTTTAACAGGTATTCAAAAGTCCCGATCCGGACGGGCATCTGCAGTGCTCTTCTCAGTGCACTAATACGCGGTTCTCAAGAGGGAGACCCGACGAGTGGGGCGCTCCTACATTTCATGGCGCAGCTCCCTACTCGATCCGTTCATCCAGCATCATTTCCCGAACGAAGCGCACGGGCGGCGCGCCGTAGGAAAGCACTTGATCGTGATAAGCCTGCAAGTTGAACTTCGACCCGAGCCTCGCCTCCACGGCTTTGCGCATATCGAAGTGTTCTTGGACGCCCACAAAATAGGTCGGCAACTGTGCGGAAGTCAGTTGCACTCTCACCCACTTGCCTGCTGCCTCGCGTTCTTGCTGAAACGTCTTCTTGACCATCAAATCCATCGCTTGCTCGCGAGTCCAGTTCTCCACGTGCACGCCGATATCGAGAATCGCATTCGAGACCGCACGCAAGTAGAACTTGAGCTGCACGAGGCGGAAAAGCGGATCGTTGTTCATGTAGCCTTGGTCGGCCATCAGGTTTTCGGTGTAGACCGCCCAGCCTTCGGCGAATAATCCGGAGCGCTCGACGGATCTAAACACGGAGTACGACTTCGCGGAGTGCACGCCTTCCAAGTAATGACCGGGCATCGCTTCGTGAATCGCGAGCAGATGAATCATGCGGCTGTTGTACTCGCGCAGAAATGAATCGACTTGCTGCTGACTCCAATCGTCGGGAATCGGTGAGATCGCGAAGTAAGTAGCGAGACCCTTGTCCAATGGCCCCGGCGAGTCGCAATACGCCACCGCGACACCACGCTGAAACTCCGGCATCAAGATCACTTTGACTGGATCGCTCGGCACGGTAACCAAATCGTGCTCGCGCGTGAACTTGGTAGCTTGCTCGAGCGCAGACTTGGCGAACTCGACGACCTGGTCGCGCGGCGGCCGATCCGCGTACGCGAGTTCGAGCGCCGCTTCGATTGCAGCCTGCTGCTGGTCGGATGTTGGATTGGCGGGAAGCGCAGGCGCGTTTGGCTTGCCCTGCAGAACCGATTGAGCAATGCCATACATGCGTGCGCGAACTCTGACGAGCTCCGCCTCCGCTCGACGTTTGATTTCATCGCGCGATAGAGCCGAATTCAGCGCGAAGGTCAGCTTTTGGTCGTATAGCTTTTGGCCGAGCCGAAAATCCCCCTTCGAGTTCGGAACCAAGGTCTTGTCCAACCACGCCTGCTGATCCGCTACCGCTTTGCGGAGGTTCGCAACGGCCGCATCCAATGCACGGCGATCTTCACCCTGCAACTGATCCGCGCTGGGCGTGATGAACGTATCGATCAAACTTAGAATGCCAGCGTTTTGTTTTGCGACCGTCTCCGCGTGCACCTTGGGTACGCGAGCAGGATCTAGGTTCTGACGCATTTGCTGGAACATCTGGGGGATCTTGTTCATGCGCGCGGTCGCAGACTTCAATCGCTGAGGAAGGGGCGCGAACTCGCGAGCCATGACGTTGTAGATCGCACCTCCGGCAAGCTCGTTGTAGACCTGCGGGTCCCAAGTCCAGTCGCGCAGTACTTCCACGGTCCAGATGTCGGCCTTCAATTGATCGCGCAATAGCGCCGCATCGATCTGGTTCTCGCGCGTGAGCTTGCTTGCATCGATCGCATCGAGCTCCTTCAAGAGCCCGCGACTGAAGTCCGCAATTTTCTTGCGGCCAGCGGGGCTCAGGTCGTCGACTTCTGCGTCGTACTGGTGATCGCCAATCTGGGTTGCATAGATCGGATTGAGCGGCATCCAACCCTGCAACCAACGTTTCGTTAACGCCTCCAATCGCGCATCCGGAGATGCTGCAGACAAGGCGCTTTGCTGCTTGGATGCGGCCATGCCCTGCACGGGAACCGCTGCGAAGACGGCGGCAAAGACCAGCGAGACGATCGAAGTGCGCGAGAAGTGCATAACCAACTCTGATGTCCAGTGAGAGCGCGAGCATAAGCCCAGGTGCAGAAGTACGTCACTCGCCAGTGAATGTATGCGGTGAATGTATGCAATGAAACCTCCGCAACGCCCACGGCGTTGCATGACTTCGAGTCCAACTCTGCAGGGGTGTGAGTTCAGATGTTCGATCACCAACGCGGCGAATACCTTCAAACGGATGGGGCAAAGATTTACTTCGAGGTTTGCGGCGCGAACGATGCCACGCCAATGCTGCTTTTACATGGCGGGTTCGGAACGATCGAAGACTTCAACGTACTTGCCCCAGCCCTTTCCGATCATTTCCTGCTTATCGCGATGGACAGTCGTGGACATGGCAAGTCGACGCTGGGCACGAGACCGTTGACTTACGAGCAATTGCAGCTGGATGCGTTGGCGCTGCTCGAACATCTCGACATCGACACGACACACATTCTCGGATTCAGCGACGGGGGCATTGCTGCGTATCGCATGGGCGCCTTCGCGTGCGAGCGCCTCGAGAAACTCGCGACCATCGGTGCCGCATGGCGTCGCACCGAGAACGATCCAGCTCGCGAAATCTTCTCGAAGGTAACCGGTGAGAGTTGGCGCGCGAAATTTCCGCAGACCTACGCCGCTTATGAGAAGTGCAACCCTGAACCTGATTTCGATTTGCTCGCTCGCGCGGAAGTCGGAATGTGGCTGGATCCCAGCACCTCGGGGTATCCAGACCAAGCAGCGAAACGAATCTGCTGTCCATTGCTCATCATTCGCGGCGAGCACGACCATCTATTCTCGAAGCAGGACGCCGAAGAACTGCAGAACCTGGTGAGCGGATCCCAGCTCGCAAACATCCCCCGCGCGGGACATGAAGTGCACAAGGAGCGGACGCAAGCGGTTGTCGAGTTGTTACGAACGTTCTTTGTGGGTACGTGAGCTGCGCGTGTGAAGTGCCGGGTGTGAGCTGATAGAGACAGTACCTCAGACTACCGTTTCGCTCGAACCTCGAACCCGGATTCGCGCTCCCGAATCTCGAACGCCATTGCCCCCTCTCCCGGACTTCGTCCGACCTCTCCCACCAGGGGCGAGGTACGAAGAGCGCCCCGTCGGCCCGGGCGTAGCGCGTCCTCCACCTCCTCTTCCTTATTTCGTTTTGTCCTGACGTAGTACTTGCTGTTCGCGTAGCGATCCATCCTCTCTGCTGTTCTGACCTGACGTTAGTCCTTCCTGACGCATCGCGTCCTTCCTGCCGAAGGCCCACCTGACGACAAAGGCGTCCATCGTTCAATGTCTGACCCGACGAAGTCCTTCCCGATGCAACAGCATCCTTCCCGACGTCAGTCCTTCCCGATCGCGAAGCGATCCGCCCTCTCGCATTCTTCCCACTCCTTCCCCTCCATCCCATTCCAAGCGAGAATCGCCGCCCGCATCTGAGCGCACCGATGGGATATGAGCAAACGACGCCGCAGCAAGACTCTTGAAAAGACCGCACGTTCGATTAAGGACAGCGATGATTTCGTAGAACACGTCTTCAACATCGCTCGCGGCTACGAAGCACATCACGAGTTGGATTCCGGCGCGGGTGCGCGCAGCGTTCGACAAGCATTGAAGAGCTTCGAAAAGCACACTGCTGCATTGCTCGAATGGCTTGAATCATCGTCCAAGCGCGGCGAACCCGAAAACGAGGCGATGAATTCCGTCCTGCATGCGCTGCAGGGTCGTGGCTTGCCATCCGTGGAACCGGTCGGCTTACGGGAGTGGCTGAGGAATGCGAGCAGTGCGGCTCGAAAGGTCGAAACGCAACTGCAAGGCAAGAAGCTGAAGAATGCACCGCGCTTCGCAGCCGAGGCGCTGCGAGCGACCTTCGAACATCACAAGCTGAAAGTCTCGCTGCAAGCGAACGAAAAGAAGCAAAGCGATGCAATCAGATTGTTATGCGCCATCGCGAAGGATGGCGGCGATGACTCGATGACGCCGCAAGATGCGAAAGACTGGCTGAGCCCTCCTCGAAAGGCAAAGTAATTGAACCTCGAAGTCGCACGCACTGAGAGGCGCGCCGGTCGTCTCGTTTCGCTTCTGCGATAGAACCTGCCGATCGCGAAATAGCACCTACGCTGCAAATCCACCGATGCACAGCGAGGTTCTCATGACTACATATCGCGGCACATGCTTTTGCGGCGCCGTCTCTATCGAGGCATCCGGTTCCCCTGAAGTAATGGGCTACTGCCATTGCGAATCCTGCCGATCGTGGTCCGCAAGCCCGATCAACGCGTTCACGTTGTGGAAGCCTGCAGCAGTGCAGATCACCAGAGGAGCAGAGCTCCTCGGACAGTTCGCCAAAACTGAGCGCAGCCTGCGCAAGTTCTGTACGCGCTGCGGCGGTCACGTCATGGCCGATCATCCGATGTTCGGGCTCCTGGATACTTACGCTGCGATGCTTCCGACGCTCCCGTTCAAGGCCTCGGCGCATGTGAACTACGGCGAAACCGTTTTGCGCATCAGCGATGGACTGCCGAAGTTCGGGGACTTCCCGGCCGCCATGGGCGGCTCAGGAACCATGCTCAGCGAGTGAGCGCCGTAGCCAAGCGACGCATCGTCTCGACGTCCATAGCTTTGGCCTCGTTCCGGACTCCCCCATCGTTGGACACCCACCTTCCATCCATTGGACCCACCGATCCATTGGACACCCATCCATTGGACACCCACCTTCTGGACTATGGCCCTCGCCGTTTCATCGAATTGGACATCCACCAAGTCTGAGCATCGATTTGGATCCCAGTCGATGAGTGTCCAAACCCATGACTCCGACGATGGATGTCCAATCAGAATGAGGGTCATCGTCTTGAAAGTGGGTGTCCAGAGCTGAGGGATCGGCATGCCCAATGTTTGTGGGTGTCCAGAGGGCGAGAGGATGCGATGCGCAGGATGCTTTGCCCAAAGTTGGTGGGAACCTCGTCTGGAGGACCCATCCTCTGGGGCACCCGTCGCCTGGACATCCATCGTCTGGGTGGCACCCATCGTCTGGACACTCATCGTCTGGACACCCACCTTCAGGATCCCCATCCCAGAAGCGCCATCCGGATTGTGAAGCGCTCGACAGAATGCGCCGGTCAAATGCCCGGACGGGAGGGAGCCCACGCGCTGAGGACGTAAAGTCCTTGCATGAGTTCGATCTTCAAATTGCTAGGCGCACTGCTCGCCCTCTACGTCGTGCGCTCCCTTGCGACGGGCAGTGTCTACGCCCGGTCTGGCATTTGGGGGCGCGCCTTCCGACGCGATGAAGATCGATTGAACTACTGGGGCGCCATCGCCGTGTACTGCGCCCTGTCCCTGGCGCTTTTGTTCGTGTTCTAAATCCAATGAACTCACCGCGAACATCGCTGCCGATTGGACTCTGGGCATTGGTACTCGGTGCGGTCGGATTCGCTGCCGGGTTCTTCGGGCCCATCCTGTTGAATCCGGATGCGAATCAAGGCCCGATGCTGGGTATCTTCATCACGGGACCGGGCGGCGCATTCGCGGGTTTCATCCTCGGTGCACTGGCTCGCATGTTCGCCGGATCAACCGCGACGAATCGAAAGCTGCTGATGTGGACGGCAGCCGCATTCGCGCTGGGCACTCTGTTGTTCTGTTTACCCGACCCGAAGATATTGGGATACGTGATCGACGCCGAGATCGTGCAATGCGAGCCGCCACGCACGTATGCGCCCGATGCAATGAACGAATGGCAAGAAGCTGTGCAGCGTACGACGTGGTACACGCCACCGGCGGACTGGAAGCAAACTGCAAAACGAAATCTAGAGACGGCCGATGGCGTCGTGCTGACGCTGAATGTGGTGCGTCGCGCAGCGATTCTGCAGCATCGTAAACCCTGGGATTTCAGCCGCCGGTCCGCCGAGCGTTGGTCGATCGTCAACGCCTCGGAACGCTACTACGCGAACGATGAAGGCATTGCGTGCGAATCGTATCTTTCCCGACCTCGCCAGCTTTACACGCCTTTTGTCGAAGGCGCATCGAATCCGAATCAACCCTCGCCGATTTGGCCGCCCACCGACGTGACGGGTTTTCTGCGATTGATGCAACTGGGTCCGGTGCCCGCGGAGTACCAGCGCCTTATACGCAACGACGAGTAAGGGGCGAGGCTGATTGGAGATCAGACGCGACGCAAATAACTCGTGCGACTAGCCTACTCACGTCCCGCGAAAAACGTGCGGACGGCGAACGTTTTCGGATATCAACGACTCTTTCCCGTGATACAGAAGCACTTCGACAAGTGCCCAATCGACGGCGAGCCGATCCTCGACCACTTTCAAATGCAGCGTCTGCACGCACAGTGCGTTCTCTCCCCAATACCGAATCTGGGTGACCAGGTCGGCCATTCCCGCATCTAAGTACTCGCTCTCCAAACGACGGCTGTCGTACCCGGCCATTTGTGCGGCCTCATCTGCGGTGAGCTCTCGTCCCACAGCCGAGTAGATCGTTTGCAATTCATCGAGACTCTCCGGTGTGTTTTGGGCTTGGAGGGATCCCGTGCCGTGTTGAAAGAGCGCTGCATAGTCGCCCGATGAGACGCCCTTCCAGATACTTCGCGAAAATTCCAGGGCCTGCGACTCTCGAGCCTTGAGCTGCGCGATCCCCTCTTCGCGATTGCGTCGCGCGTCCTGAATCCGACTTCGTTCAACCTCCGCGGCTTTTCCGGCCCGGTGCTCAGCGACGAGTTGATCTCTGAAGTCGAACCATTCTGGGAACACGACGGTGAAGCCGAGGACGACGATGACGCCTAGAAGAACGATGCGGATAATGAGCTTCATTTTTATATTTTTTTGGGCAGGGTATTTTTCTGTAGTGGATTACGAATCAGAGCACTTCTTGATCGTATCCCATGTGCGAGTGGTCACGTCTCTGCCAAAATTCTTCTCGAGCAGCGTCATGAAAATCGGCCCGCGCGGATGCGGTTCGTAGGCGGTGAAAATCTCTCGATCCTCGATGGCGAGAATGTGGACACCTTCGAATCTGTACGGCAACTTGATCTTCGTGGCAGGTGGCTCTCTAAGGAACGTGACCACGCGCTTCGCCTTGGCCGGGACCTTGAACTTCGCGAACGGGTCCGCCTCCAGCATGTCGACGAGCTGCGCTTGCGAGCGAACGATGGTGTAGAAGCTGCGGCCCAACACCTGCTTCATCGCTGCTTCCGCTTTGCGCTCTAGTGTCGATGGCGATCTCGCAGAGGTGTCGAACGCCACGTTACCGCTTGCGAGGATCGTCCTTACATCTGTGAAGCCAGCGGTCTCCATACTTCGCTTCAGCTCCGGCATTTTGCAGTTCATAGGGCTGACGCCCCGCAGGAAGGCAACGAATCGAGCCATTTTGATTCCGCAACAAGGGAGGGTACGCGATGGTAGCAGTGTACGGATCCGCGGCGCTTCACGGACGAAATGAGAGCGCCATCACGATCTCCAAATGCCGTTCGTCACGCGCAAGGCCTCAGCGAAGTAGACTGGCACTTCCAGTTTCGGGAATCGCATCGATGGAACGTTGGTTTTTAAGAGCGGTTGGACGATTCGCAGCGGCGGTCGGCGAATCGGATCGCTACAGCGTCGAACACTTGCAGTACCTACGCTCCGGGTATGTTTGCCAGCAATGCGGCGCAACCCTCATCAAAGCGCGCGGCAGCGAAGCGGTTCGGTGCTACGACGGCGAGGGCAAACGCGTCGCGCTCTACTGGGCGCGCCTTCGTGGCAAACTCTTCGAATGCCCCGTCTGTAATCATCGCTGGCCGTTTCGCACCGATACGAAGACGAGCCCGACAACCTTTCTCGGCCGTTTCATCAAACTGTATGTGAGATTCGTCGTTGCTGCCGGCGTGCTCATTGTGAGTTTCGTCGGAACGTATGTTGCGATGAATGCGCAACGAATATTCCCCGCTGCCGACAAGGTCGTTGTCTATGGCCGTGATTCGTGTGGATTCACCGCAGCGATGCGTAGCGATCTGCAGGCACAAGGGATTCCCTTTGTCTACGCCAACATCGACAAGCCATTCATCAGCGAGGAGATGTGGCACCACCTCCACAAGATCTCTGCATCCGATCCCACTCCGCGATTGGCCGAGCTACCCGTCGTCTTGATCAACCACCAAGTGCTCGAGCGACCCGATGCCGCGTTCGTCATTGCCGAACGTGAACGCGCTGTCGGCGCTAAATCGCCATAGGTCTCGTTGCTAGAACGCGGTCACGCTCCCGCACACTGCTTGAATGCAAGCACAACCTGGCTCCGCAGCGTCCGCAACAAGCTGAGTTGGTCGGGACTGATCTTCATCGGATCGGCCGATTCGCGATCCGCGTAGAGCAATGCAAGAGGCCGGTTCTTCAGCACTACAGGCAAGAGCAGGAAGCTTTTCGCTTTGATCGCTTGGCGATGCCACTCCGGAATACGCTGGACAATGTTCGCAGCCTCGGTGTTTTCAATCGCGATATCGACGCCTTTGTCCAACGCGACGTGAAAAACATCTGGCGCGAACGCAATAGGGAAGCTGCACTTCGAAATGACGCGTTCGATATCGGTGCCGAACCCAAATCGTGCCCGCATCGCGTTGAGCTTCGCGTCTCGCACAAAGATCATCGTGCGCGAAAACCCCAGCCCCCGATACATGGTCTCGAGCACCATCTGCAGCAGATCGTTGAGCTGAAATTCACCCGTCAGCGTCTCGCTCACATCATGGATGCCTTCGGACAAAATCTGTTGCGCATTCGAGGCGGATGAACCTTCCTTCTCCCATGAATCGACCACCGCGGTCCCTTGCATGATCGCATCCTCCTCTGCCGCAGTCTCCTGATCCTCACTGTCCGCGCTCCCTCCGGTCCACACACGGATCACTTTGAGCGCCGCGCTATTCGCAACCGGTAGATTGAGAGTGGTCGCTCGTTCCTCGATCTCCTTGAGCGCGAACTCGATGGCAGCGGTGAAATCCTTGGGTGCAAGCTTCATAGCGCCGTAGCGTTTACTCAGGGCATCTAATGCAAATGACTTCTCCGGCTCACTTGCGCGCAACGCCGTCACGTACAATTCATTTGCCAGATTGGTCGCTATTTTGAGCTTTTCAATTTCCCCAGCGGGAGTTGGTACGTCGCCATTCGGCAGACGCTGCATTCCTTCGACCAACCGCTCGGGAAAATTCCAGTGTCGAGCAACACCGATCCCCAGCTCGCCATACGAGATACCAAGCACTGTCAGCGCCGCTTCATCTTCGCCGATGCCGGTTTCGCACAGCTCGCGGACTTTGCGGCTCTCTTCATATAGGAAGAAGATGACCAGCAATCGACCTAGGCTCTGGAACATCGTGCAGATCATGGCCTCTTCGATGTTTGCGACTCCGATCCTTTGCGCGATCGGTTTGGACACTGCACCCGCGAAGAAAGCCCCGACGAGCTCATCTTGGAGCGCCTTCTCTTGAGAACGGCCCTTGGTGAACTCGAGCATCATCAATGCCATCGCGACATTCCGCACGGCTTCGAAACCAAGGATGAGCACGGCTTTGGAAACGGTTCTGATTCGACCGCGATACTGGCCGTACGTAGCCGAATTGACGACTTGTAGCAACTTCGTCGTCAACGACAGATCGCGAAGGATCACCTTGGTGAGTTGACGCGCGCTATCCGAATCGGATGCAACGCTGCGATTGATGTCGATGATCGTGCTCGACAGAGTTGGAAATCCGGTGCAGTCGCGCAGTCGCATGAGAATTGAATCGAGCGCAGCTTGGCGCCGTGCGTCCGTCGCTTGAGAAGTCATCGTCATTCAGTGGCCGGCGAGCGCATCGTTGTGCGCAAGAGGTGAGCGGAGACAGTTCGGTCCGTCATCAAGTCATCGGCCGAATGGACAGCGGCTTTAGCCTAATCGTCTTTCGATGCACGCCAGAGGGTATGTCCCACTTCGATGGCCTCGCGAACCGTATGAGGTGTGAGGCCGCTCACATTCGCCTGTCCTATTTCGCAGGCGCCTGGACCTCGCCAGCGGATGTGCCGTGTTCGTCCGCATTTTCCGCCCCGCTTTCGCTCGGGTCTGAATCGGATTCGGCAGGATCTATTTCCGGAACCGAGACCTTCAGTGCAGGAACAAGGGCATCGACCGTGATCTTCGGCGGAATTTTTGATGTCTGCCCCGGCGTGCAGGAATAGTCACGACTCACGACGCGCACGCCCAAGTCGCGAAACACTGTACTGGAGAGCTGATCAAGCAGCTCACATTCGGCCGCTTCCAATCCGATCGAGTCGCGCGACAACGTGATCCGTTGCCACTGCGCCGGAAATTGCGTTTCGCCCTCGACCACCGCATCCGGTTTCCCCGTCACCTTTGCGATGAGCTCACGCCTCGGCTTGTCCTTCTGCAACTCGGCGAGCACCTCGGGCGTCGCCTCAGTGGGCGTCTTCACGAAGATCCGCACGTGCGAATACTGCTCGCCACGGCTCGACTTGTTGCGAAACATATCGTCGGTGCGTGATCGCCGGCCAGGAATCGACGGCATCGTCTGAGCAGGTGGACTCAACATCACATCACAACCGCTGGTATCGACCTTCAGATCATCGCGCGCTCCCAACGCACGCAAGATCGAGATGATTCGGGCGTGCAGTGCGCTGCACGAGTAGATAGCGGTTGAACTGCGGTAGTAGAAGTCGATGCGCTGATCTTTCCAAACTGCCGTAGTTTCCGGTTCATCTGAAGGATGCGCCGCGCCCGAACTAAGGATCGGCGCGGCGAGTCCGACGAGCACCAAGGACAAGGACGACAATTTCATAACGCATCTCCAAGTCGAGTCTGCATACAACTACTGCAGCTCGCGCAGTACAGATTCGAGCGTCGCGCCGATGCGTTGGACAGTCAATAAAGATCGGATATTGATCCGATGAGAAAGGGTGTAAGTTGCTTACCGCGTCAATCCGTCGGAGCGCAGATGGGGCACATCAAGGCGCATTGGGGACATCTGAATCAACGCGACCTGCAGCGGGCGACGGCCGCGCTGATCGTGTTGGCCGCGCATATTGGCTTGTATCTTGTGATCGTCAATTCCGGCGGACGCTTCGAAGGTATACACGACAGCGCGACGCCGATCACCAGACTGATTCTGCTCTTGTCTAGAGATGCTCAGGAAAAGAGAGGCGCAGAGTTACCTATCATCGATCCCCAGCCGCAGTCGGAGTCGAGCGACTGGTTGAAGAGATCCGTTTTGGTTCCAGCGGTGACGGTGCCGCCGGAGCGATCTGAGCCGACGGAAACTGCCGCCGCGATCGTGATCCCCAGATCCTCTCAGCGCTCCCAGCCACCGCCTGCGGATTTGGCTCACCTGGATGTGCCGCCGCACGAAACGCCGGATATCTCGGTGCAATTCACAGAATCCGAGAACCGTTCTTTACTGAAACGCCTCAGTCAACTCGCGGAGGCGCAGCTCGGAAACCCACAGCAGCACGTCACGTGGCGCGAGCGCGGTAGACAATACACTGCGAAGCTTGTGATCGTTCGTGCCAGTCATGGCAGCGATTTGGATCGTGCGCTGGCCCAGGTCAGCGCCGAGGATAAAGGACGCCAGCTCACGACGCAGATCAAACTCAAGCGCCTCGCGTTTTCGAACTACACGCAGATGATCGATGCGTGGGATCCGATGGTGCAGTTGCACGACGATGAAATCGTCGGACGTTTGCACATCAACTCCGAGTTCAATTTGATGGCGGACAGCGATGCTGCCCCGCACTTCCTCGGCAAGGTCAGCACGGCGGCAAGCAGTTTCACCACGGCATCCGTCGGTCGGCGAAGAAATCTGGACATGTTCCGCGACGGCATCGAAACCCACGCTGGACGGATCTCGTTGCCGCGAGACGTACGACCTTTTGCCTGGACACCGCAAGATGAGCGCACGCGAATTCGAACCTTGCGCGATGACACGCACATTGAATTCTTCGCCGATGGCAGTTATTCGCTCGATGAGGGAACCGGACCGACGCAACGCATCAGAGATGATGGCGACCGGCCTGTTTATTTCATCGGTTCGCGCGGCGCAACGTTGTATGTGAAAGGCGTGGTGGCCGGCAAGGTGCTCGTCTATTCACCGCAACGAATCGTCGTCGAAGGCAGTATCACGTACGCTCACGATCCGCGTAGAGACTCAAACGCGCGTGACTACCTGGGGCTTGTCAGCGACAGAACTGTGGAGGTCGCACGCTCCTCGGCCACAGGCGATGGCGATCTAGAGATCGATGCGGCGATCTATGCGGGTCGACGGTTTCTGGTGACGGACATTTACACCGCGAAACAGCCCGCCACCTTACGCATTTACGGGAGTGTTGCTGCCGGCAGCATGTCCGCGACCGAACCGCGTTACTCGACCAAGATCGAATACGACACCCGTTTCGAGGAAGTCAGACCGCCGGGATTCCCTTCCACCAATCGTTTTGTCGTGGAAGCTTGGAATGAACGGTGGACGGAAGCGGCGCAATAACGACTGAGCGATGGTTCGAGCGCCCACGTCCGACGTGCACGTGCACGTGCACCAAGCGGGGCAGGAAGCGTTGGGGTTCAATCCGGGTTTCTTCGTCGTTGGACATCCACCAAACCGTCCTCGCCATTTGGCTCGTCACCTTCGGCGGAGGGCTCTCGCCTTTTGAACACCCACCACATCGCCTTTTGGACGCCTTTTGGACACCCATCGATTCAAGTGGACGCCTTTTGGACACCCATCGATTCAAGCTCGCGCCCCGGCGCGAACGCAGGTGTTCAACCTAGCTATTCACCATCGGCAGGCCGGGCTCGACACAATGTGTCGATCCAGCGGCATTGCACCGCTGGATCGCTCAGGACTCGTTCAATACCGATCGCCGTGTTTATCCGCGATCACCGCAGCCGCAAACCAGGGACCCGGGCTCGCAGGCGCACCCGTGCTCGAATTAGCTGGGATCACTGCACGAACCAACAGTACCGGGCGATTGTCGGCGGAATCGCCGCAGTCCAAGGGCGGTGCAGCACCCGTCGCATCATTGAGCCTGCCGCGCGCAACAAAGTCACCGTCCTCATCCAGATCCAACGGTTCGGAATTAAAGGGCGTCGTCTGCAAGGATCCCGTCACTGCGGGCGCAACGGGCGCATTGCGGCAGAACAAGGACAAGATCACCTGCCGCGGACCTCCGCGTGTGCCGACCCCATCTCCGCCAAGCAACAGCACACCAGTGCCGCGACCGTGAATGTCTCCATTTGATTTGATCACAGCTCGAAACGAGCTCATGCCCCACGGAATGCCGGCAGGCGCTACGCCTGCAACCGTATTCAGAGTTGGCGCTCCCCCAGCGCTGCGGAATGGTTGCACGCCGATGCCACCGTCGAAACTGAAAAGGACATTCGAATAGCCACCGCCATGGGCAAACGCTCCGCTCGCCACGATCAACCCCGCAACGCCCAACATTTGTCTGACCTTCATACGTACTCCCGTTGTTTTGACATTCCCCGCGACGTGAGTAACCAGCAGCGTTATGTCGGTTCTACGAAGCGCCAAAACAGGATGCAGGCGCCCTTTGCAGGCACCCTTTGGACACCCAACAAATTGGATGCCGCCCCTTGAACAGTGGCGCTGACCTCTGGACACCCATGGCGCTGACCTCTGGACACCCATCGATGGAGGCGTAGCTCGTGGTTACGCCCAATCGATGGGTGTCCAATTCGGGAGCTCCAATTCGGGAGCTGGACGATTCGGAAGCTCACTGACTCGCTGCCCAAAATCGGTGGGTGTCCAGAATTGGAACACCAGAAGTGAAACCAATACCGACATGCAGCGTTTCATGTCGCAGATCAGTTGTGCCGACCGAAATTCCAGCCACGGGGCACCTCCGGCTTGTGGAGTCGTCGTGCTGCTCGGAACCAAGTCGAAGATCTGGAACGTCAAGCTAGTGTGCGCGGAGGTGTCTATCGGGAGGGCGCGCCCCATCCACCTTTAATATGAGTGGGGACCCGCGTACCTTGAATGTCCACACCACCATGGATTCCGCGGGGCACAGCGCAATGGTGCCCGGCATAGGGTTTGGTGGCGCTGTCTTTGAAGCTCACTTAAGAGGATGCAAATGTCCGTACATCAACTCGCCGGCAAACCCGCTCCCGCCGGCCTGCTCGCCAACATTCCACGGCTCATCACTGCGTACTTCAGCGAACGGCCGGATCCGAACAATCCCTCGCAGCGGGTCACCTTTGGTACGTCCGGACATCGTGGGTCATCGCTCAAGGGATCGTTCAACGAAGCACACATTCTCGCCGTCACTCAGGCCGTGTGCGAAACCCGCAAGAAGAGCGGGGTGAACGGACCTCTATTCCTTGGCATCGATACGCACGCGCTTTCTGAACCTGCATTCGTCAGCGCACTCGAAGTGCTCGCTGCAAACGGCGTGGAGACCATGATTGCGCACGATGGCGGCTACACACCCACTCCGGCCATCTCGCACGCGATCCTCACGTACAACCGCGGCCGTACGAGCGGCCTCGCCGATGGCATTGTCATCACGCCCTCGCACAATCCTCCCGAAGATGGCGGCATCAAATACAACCCGCCTCATGGAGGACCCTCTGAAGCCGCACTGTCTTCGGCAATCGAGCAGCGTGCAAACGAATTGCTCGCGCGCGCAACTCAAGACATCGCTCGGGTGGCAATCGCACGAGCACGCACCGCCTCCACGACACATCACCACGACTACATCAGCGAGTACGCGGCCGACTTACCCAATGTCATCGATATGGATGCCATTCGCGGCGCGAACTTGCACATCGGCGTAGATCCGCTCGGTGGTGCGGCGGTCGGATTCTGGGCGCCGATCGCTGAGCGCTTTGGACTCAATGTGGACATCGTCAACAAGGAGGTCGATCCGACGTTTCGTTTCATGACGCTCGACTGGGACGGTCGCATCCGAATGGATTGCTCTTCTCCTTACGCGATGGCGAATCTGATTGCGCTCAGCAAGCGCTTTGACATCGCTTTTGGCAATGACGCGGATACGGATCGGCACGGCGTTGTCACACCCTCCTCCGGGCTGCTGAATCCAAACCATTATCTCGCCGTGGCAATCGACTATTTGTTTAGCCATCGCCCGCGATGGTCCGGCTCACTGGCAATCGGCAAAACAGTAGTGAGTTCAAGCTTGATCGACCGAGTGGCAGCGGCGCGCAATCGCAAGCTCATGGAAGTCCCGGTCGGATTCAAATGGTTCGTGAATGGCTTGTATGAAGGCACGTTGGGATTCGCTGGGGAAGAAAGTGCCGGCGCATCCTTCCTGCGCAAAGACGGCAAGGTATGGACCACCGACAAAGACGGTTTGCTGCTGGGGCTACTGTCCGCCGAGATGCGCGCGGTGACGCAGCGCGACCCAGGCGAGTTGTATCAGGCATTGACGCGTGAACATGGCGCACCCGTGTACGAACGCACAGATGCACCGGCCGATCGCGAACAAAAGGCGCGTCTAGGCAAACTCAGCGCCGAGCAAGTCAAAGCAAAGACACTCGCGGGCGAACCCATTGAAAAGATCCTCACGCATGCTCCCGGCGACGGCAATGCAATCGGGGGACTCAAAGTGATGACGAAGAACGGTTGGTTTGCGGCGCGGCCGTCCGGCACCGAGGATGTCTACAAAATCTACGCGGAGAGTTTTATCAGCACCGAACATCTGCGGCGGGTGCAGACCGAAGCTCAAGCGCTCGTGACTGAGGTACTGAAGTCCTAGTCGCATCCGGCGGGGACGAAAGGCGAGCCAGAGCGTTTCTGGCTCGCATCTGCATGTGACACCGCCAATCTGAATTGGAGCCAATCTGAATTGGACACCCATAGATCGAGTGATCGCTTAGATCGAGCGGTCACTTTCCGCTACGCCAAATCGATGGGTGTCCAATCGAAGAAGGGCCCGACGCCAAATCGATGGGTGTCCAATCGAAAGAAGGGCCCGTTGAAGGGAGTTGGGCCTCGCCATTTCTAAACCACGCGTTGAGGACCCAGTGGACATCCATCAATTGAAGCCGGGGCGCGTCAATGAGAGTTGCATCAATTCTTTGAATAGGAACAAGGACTTGGTCGGCGGTACGTGACTCTACTGGGCGGCCTCACCCTGCCCCCTCAATTGAGCGTTACGACTGTATGGCCGCAAGCATGTGATCGAGCACCGCTCCGTGTTCGTGCTGCGGGCTGAACAGAATCACCTCAGCATCTTTTTCCACGCGCACGCTGTGCCCTGGCCGCCAATAGAAAAGATCATTCGCATCGCACGTTTCGACTTCGCCATCCGCGTACGTGACGACTAACCTCCCACCGATCACATATCCCCAGTGCGGCGCTTGGCAGCAATCATCCTGCAGTCCTTTAAGAAGCGGCGCGATGTCAGTGCCCGCGCCGAGCGAAAAGTACTCCGCACCCATCTTTCCAAGCCCGGATGCATTGCCGAAGCCCACCGCAACGCGTGCGACTGCGCCTGGCACATTGATCTTCGTGGGAATTTGCTCTTTTGAAATGCGCATGTGAGTCCTCCAACAACGAGTCGATGAGACCGCAGGACGCGGCGCTGCGATGCCGGCCAATCCTGCGGGTATGATCGCGAGCATAGGTTCACAGCGTGGGAACGAGCGTGGGAATCCCGAAACGGTCATCCGCACATCGCGAGCTTCACCGGAGCGAGCGCGGATGCTGACGATGCACCTCTTAGGCCGCATGTCTTTGTTCGCTTCCGGCGTGCGGATCGATTTGCCGAAGTCTCGCAAGGTTCGCGCGCTCTTGGCTTATCTCGCAATAGCACGCAAGCCCGTCACTCGCACCCACCTGTGCGAACTGCTTTGGGATGAGTCCGCCGATCCGAAAGGCGAACTGCGCTGGTGCTTGAGCCGAATTCGGGCAGCGCTCGGCGATGAACGCGGTGTCTTGAATACGGATCGAGATGTCGTGCACCTCGATTCCAGCTGCTATGAACTCGATGTCGCGAAGCTCACCGATGCCTCAGAACGAGGATGGCAGCAGCTCTCGCCGGATGAACTTCGCAAACTCTCGGCATCGACCCCAGGTGAGTTTCTCGAAGGCCTCGAGATTGCTTCGACCACCTTCAATTCATGGCTCTCGATGCAGCGATGCCGTTACCGCAACGTGCAGCTTTCATTGCTGTCGCATCTAGCCGCAACCGGAGACGTCGACAGTCGCCTGAAGTCAGTCGAGCAATGGTTGCGCCTCGAGCCATTCGACGTACGAGCGCATGAACAACTCGTCCGCACGCTACTCTCCAATCACCAGTCCGAAGAAGCGCAAGCGCACATCGACCGCGCCATACGCCTCTTCGACGCGGAGCAGTTGGACAGCACCGCATTGCGCTCGCTGCTACGTGCGCCCGCCGCTTCTCGTCTATCGATTACGCACTCGCCACCGAATATGGAATCGGGACATCCCGACCCGGCCCGCCGAGCAACCGTCGCGGTGTTGCCGTTTCAATGTGCCCAGGGAATCGAGCCTGCTGATGTTCGCAGAATCGCAGATGCATTGGTGCATGACGTCATCACGCGTATCGCGAAATTGCGCAGCATTCATGTCGTGGCACCCGCTTCGATGTTCACGCTGCGCGAACGCGGCATGAGCCCAACCGGGGTCGCCGAGGTGCTCGGAGCGGACTACATATTCAACGGCACGATCCGCGGCGATCGAACGACAACCCGATTTGAAGTTCAACTCGTGCACACCAGCCCGTCGCGTGTGCTGTGGGGAACTGCGTACGATTTCCGGCGGCAGCTCACGTTCGAAGTACTTGAAGATCTGGGCGACAAGATCGTCGCTTGCATCGTGGGCCAAATCGAATCGAACGAAACGCGCAGAGCCGTATTGCGCACGCCAGACTCCCTCGACGCGTGGGATTCATATCATCGCGGACTTTGGCACGCGTACCGATTCAACAAGCTCGATAACCTTCGCGCCCTGCATTTCTTCGAGACGGCAGCTCAGCTGGATCCCACCTTTTCGCGGGCGCATGCCGGCATATCGTTCGCGCACTTTCAAACCGCGATGCAGGGCTGGGATGCTCGGGAAGCCGCCATTCAACATGCATTCGCCGCCGCAAGCGAAAGTTTGAACGCGGATGACTGCGACCCAGCCGCGCACTGGGCGATGGGCCGTGCACTGTGGCTGCAGGACGAACAGGCCGATGCGCTCACCGAGTTACGAAAGACGCTCGAACTCAGTCCGAATTTTGCGCTGGGTCATTACACGCTCGCGTTCGTGCAAGCACAATCAGGCGACGCAAAGGAGGCCATCGAAGCCGCAGACCGTTCGCGCCGACTGAGCCCGTTCGACCCACTGCTGTTTGGAATGCTCGGCGCACGCTCGATCGCACTCCTTCGTCTTGGACACATCGAACAAGCAGCCGACTGCGCCAAGCAAGCCGCGAACAGACCGAACGCGCATGTTCACATCTTTGCGATCGCCGCATGCTGTGCGGCATTGGCAGGCCAGCGCGACGATGCACGCCGCTACGTGATGCAAATTCGACGCACGCGCCAGCAATATCGTGCAAACGATCTCCTGGAGGCATTTCGATTCGAGTCGAGCGCCCAGTCGTCTTTCGCGCGCGGAGCCAAGATCGCTGGGCTCACGTAACTGTGAAATCTCCCCGTCTCTGCCCCGCGCTACCGGCAGACTCGGCATGTCTTCTCCGGTGCTTGATGCCCCAAGCAGCCAACTCGGCGAGTGCCGGCCGCAACGTTCGACCGAATTCAGTCATTCGATAGCCGACAACATCCTTTGCGTCTACCGCGCGCTCGATGATCCCATCCTGTTCCAGCGAACGCAGTTGCTGCGTGAGAACTTTATGAGAGATGCCGGGCATCTGCGCCAGAAGTCCGTTGAATCGCTGCGGACCTTTCTTGAGCAAGTAGAGAATCATCGGCTTCCACTTGCCGCTAATCATGCTCAAGGTGACGTCGATAGGACAGAAGAACGGGCGTGTCGCCATGGGTTACCTAGCGGTGCGTTTACGAGCGAGCGCAGTTCGAGCAGCATCCCAACACATGTACACGTTCGACTGTATCAGCAAAAGGAAGAACGCCCGATGATGCCCGAAATCATTCGCTACAAAGTTCCCGCCTCGCAAGCCGACGCATTCATGGACGCTTATCGCGCTGCCGGCGAAGCGCTCAAAGCTTCTGCACACTGTCACGGGTTTGAACTGCTGCGTTCCGTGAAGGAGCCAGATCTTTTTCTGCTCACGATCCGCTGAGACTCAAGCGAGGGGCATCTGCAAGGGTTTCGCGGCTCTCCAGAATTCAGGACTTTCTTTGGGCACATCAAACCCTACGTCTCGAACATCCTCGAGATGGAACACTATGCGGCGACAGATGTGATCTGGCATCGCTAGTCGAGAACGCAACGCAAAACACTTCAAACGGTCCTTCCACAATCGCCCGATGGCTTACCGCGTCGGCCCGCCTCGGGCGCAGGCGCTCACCGGCCCCACCTCTTCGGTTCATTCGTATTTCCGTGCCGCGCATAAGTTGGCATGGTCGCTTTCGCGCGCGCAGGCGTGCATCTGGCGATAACGTGAACGTTTTGCCCCTTCGGGCGGTGGGGAATGTCATCGAATCACCGAATCTGAGTATTATTGCTTCGGTGTGAGTTGAGTCCCCGTCGCCACTAACAACAATCGCGCGTACTCGAAGCATGAATTCCCAATCCGCCTCCGCGTCGCTGAAAGTCCTAAGCTACGTCGTACTGTTGGCGATGGCCGCCACGGTTGTTTATGCGGCTTACATTGCCTTGACCCACTGGTCCGGCATCGGCGTTTGAGCGAGGGATTGCCATGAACAAACGGCAAACGCGTGCGTTCGCGATCATCTCGACCGCGATCGCGGCAGTGGCCTTCTTAGGCATGACGGTCGATAGCCACCGCCAATTCGGCAAACTCACCAACGCGCAGAACATCACACCGGCCGTTACGCGGGGCCAAGATGTTTGGCACAAATACGACTGCATCAATTGCCACACACTCTTCGGCGAGGGCGCCTACTACGCCCCGGACCTCACGAAGATCACTCAGCTGCGCGGCGAGCAATATTTGCGCGCCTACTTGAAGAACCCCGCGAACTTTTACGATGAGCAGCGGCATCGCAGGCTGATGCCCAACGAGAATTTGTCGGATCAGGAAATCGGTGACGTCATCGCGTTCCTCGACTGGGTGAGCAAAGTCGACAATCAAGGCTGGCCGCCGCGACCGATTCTCGTCACCGGCGCATCGATTCCCGGTACGGATTCCTTTGCGGCTGAGCCGAGCAAATCCGCACCGTCTGGACAAGAGCCCGTGCCGCCTGCCGCCCGCCCCGTTACCACCGCGAACGATCCGATTGCACTCGGACAAGCCGCGTTTCGTAGCGTCGCGCCTGCTTGCAATGCATGTCACTCCACAGCACCAGGCGTAAACATGGTCGGGCCTTCGCTCGCCGGCGTCGCGGGCCGCGCGGAGAAGCTCATCAACTCACCCGACTACACGGGCCACGCGAAGACCGTAGAGGACTACATCCGTGAATCGATCCGTACGCCTAATGCATACATCGTGCCCGGCCCCATGTACTCCGCGAACGGTCAGTCGTTCATGCCCAACACGTATGAGCACGACCTGAAGCCGGAGCAGATCGATCAACTCGCTGCGTACTTGGCAACGCTCAAGTGAGCGCGAGGCATCGATACATCTAGTGGTGGCTGCGAACCGCGCCGCGAGTTGAATAGGAATTACGCGAAGAGTTCATCATGCAATATCGATCGCAAGCAGTCGCTTACTGGTACTTCGCAGTCGCCATGGTGTTGTTCGGGCTGCAGCTCGTGTTTGGCTTGCTGTCCGCCGCCAAGTATTTGGGTCCAGATCCGCTGCTCTACATTCTGCCCTTCGATGTCACCAAGATGATTCACACGAACTTGCTGATCGTGTGGGTCCTGACCGGGTTCATGGGTGCAACGTATTGGTTGGTCCCCGACGAATCTCGCACCGAATTGCACAGCGTGAAACTCGCTTACATCCAATTGATCCTGTGGGTCATCATGGGCGTGAGCGCAGTCATCGGCTATCTGTTCCGCTATGGAACGGGCAACAAACTCTTGGAACAACCGCTGCCTCACAAGATCGTGATCGTGATCGTCATGTTGATGTTCCTCTACAACGTGGCGATGACGATTCGAAAGTCCGGCCGCTTCACCACGACTGAAGGCGTATTGCTGCTTGGAATTGCCGGTGCCGCGGTTTTGTATCTGCCCTCCCTATTCCATTTCAAGAACTACACGGTCTCGATTTTCTACCGCTGGTGGACGATCCATCTGTGGGTGGAAGGCGTTTGGGAAATGATCCAAGGCGGCTTCCTCGCTTATCTGTTGATTCGCCTTTCGGGAGCGGATCGCGAAGTCATGGAGAAATGGTTGTACGTGATCGTAGGCCTCGTGTTCATCGCGGGCATCATTGGAACAGCGCATCACTACTATTGGGTCGGCGTACCGCATTACTGGTTGCCGATCGGCGGATTCTTCAGCGCGCTAGAGCCCCTTGCATTGATCGGCATGGCCATCTACGCGTACACCGCATTGCGGCGATCGGGTCTTTCGCATCCAAACAATCTTGCACTGCACTGGACGCTAGGCAGCGCGGTGTTCACGCTGTTCGGCGCAGGATTGCTCGGGCTCGCTCACACCTGGCCAAGCGTCAACAAGTGGACCCACGGCACGCTGATCACCGCAATGCATGGTCATGCCGCGTTCTACGGTGCGTACGCGATGATCGTACTCGCGATGATCTCGTACGCATTGCCTAGCTTCACGCGCCGAGAGAATGGCACGGCCATCGGCTACTGGGCGTTCTGGTTGCAACTCGCCGGCATGTTCGGCATGACCATCTCGTTTGCGACCGCGGGCATTGGACAGGTCTATCTAGAACGCATTCTTGGGCTGGGTTATCTCGATACCCAACTCAAGATCCAAGTTCACTTCTTGATGCTGATTGCAGCGGCAACCATCTTCATGGCCGGTGCGGGACTCTACATTTGGAACTTCTTCCGCTACGCGCCTCGATTCGACATCGCCGAAGATGGCAGCAAAGCGGTCCGCGGAACGACCGTTGAAATTACGGAAGTCCGGATATCGACGTGAGTGCAGTGCCCTTCAATGCCGAGCACAACTCAGCCGAGCCCTTCTATGTCGCAAGCGGGGATGAGATTCGCATCTTCGAAGAGTGTCATCGACAACAGCTCGCGGTTCTACTGAAAGGGCCCACCGGCTGCGGCAAGACGCGCTTTGTCGAACACATGGCGTGGCGCCTCAAGCGCCCGCTGATCACGATCTCCGCACACGACGATCTCACAGCAAGCGATCTCGCAGGTCGCTTTTTGCTGCGTCACGACGGCACTTACTGGCAGGACGGGCCTCTGACGCGCGCCGTTCGCGAAGGGGCGATCTGTTATCTCGATGAAGTGATCGAAGCGCGTCAGGACACAGTCGTACTACTGCATTCGCTCACCGATCATCGCCGCATGCTCTCGCTCGAAAAGACGGGTGAAATGCTTGCCGCCCCGCCGAGTTTTCAACTAGTGATTTCTTACAATCCTGGGTATCAACGCATGCTCAAGGATTTGAAGCCGAGCACGCGCCAGCGCTTCGTGGCACTCGACTTCGGATTCCCGGACGTCGAAGTCGAAACTCGCATCGTTGCGCACGAGAGCGGCTTGGATCGCGCTGCCTCACACGGCATCGTGACACTGGCACAACGACTGAGAGGATTGCAGGATCGCGGCCTCGTTGAAGTGCCGAGCACCCGTTTGTTAGTCGCGGCCGCCCGCCTCGCCGCACAAGGGATTCCCATCCGCGATGCTTGTTACTGCGCAATCGTCGCGCCGCTCTCGGATGAACCCGCGCTGCTCGGCGCGATGCGCGATCTGGTAAACGCCAGCTTCGTGTAAGTACGTCATGGCCGAGGCAGAGGACGTCATTGTCGATGCTGCGCGGCACGTCACGATCCTCGCGCAAAACTATTGGCGTCAGCGTAGAACGACGGAGGCGTTCGATCCTTCGTTTCACCTGCAGCGGCTTGAGCTGCTCATCGCGAGTGTGTTCGGACCGCGCTATTCCTTGCGCCGAGCACCTACCCCGCTGCCGATGTCCATTGCGAGGCGATTACTGCATCGACATGCGAGACCCTCTCACTCTCGACCGATTCCAGCGACCGATGGTGTATTGATTTGGGTGCCGGTCGATCTTGCCGCATCGGAGCACGCCTTCGAGCGCCTACGGGTCATCGCCCTTGAACAGGCGATGCGCGCCGAACGACACGCATCACGTCACGCAAAGAATCTGACCAGCAAGCTTGAACTCGCTTGTTTCGAAGTTCTCGAAAGCGCAGCCGCCGACACGCAACTCGCGACACTTCTTCCCGGCCTGAGCGAGTCGATCCGCACTCATCGCAATTCTGCTTTGAATGAGCGGCCTCCGCTTTCTGCTTTCTCCGAGGAACGATGCGTTCTGGAACGTTGGATCCGCGACGTGATGCGCGCGACCGACGTTGCTCTGAACCCGGACGCTGCAGTGGAAGAAGCTCAAAAGATCGCTATAGCGCTTCGGCCAAACATGGGCCGCGATCCGGATCGAGCAGCGCTGCTCTACAGAGACTTGTGGACCGGCGAGTTCCACGACGCCACCACACGAGAACAACTCGCCGAGCCTGGATCGGAGGACCACCAGACAGAGACATCTCCCGCGCGATCCGCGCGCCTGAGTCGTAGACCTTCAATTCGCGAAGCGGACGAGCGCGACGAGAAACAGCAGCAAGGCGCGTGGATGATTCAGACGGCGCAGCCGCTGGAACACGCTGAAGATCCTTTTGGGATGCAGCGCCCCATGGATCGCGACGAGGACACGCCCGCAGACGAGTTCGCTGATTCGCTCTCCGAGCTCGATCAAGCGCGCCTGATCACCACTTCCTCGCCTGCCAAAGAGGTATTGCTGAGCGACGACCTACCTTCGTTATCTCATAGCCAGGTAAAGGCCGAGACCAAACGTGAATCGGTCATCAGCTACCCAGAATGGGATTATCGTCGCGCGGACTACGTCTATCCGGGCGCAACCGTGCACGAACTGTCTTGCGGGCGAGGCTCACGCGAGTGGGTTAGCGCGACGCTAGCTCAACATCGATCTCTGTCGCATGCAATTCAACGACAGTTCGAATCGATCCGTGCGCAACGCCAACGTCTGCATCGGCAATCAGAAGGGGATGAAGTCGATCTAGCTGCTGCGATCGATGGCTTCGTCGATCTGCGTGCGGGTACCGGACAAATCGAGCGAGTGTATGAATCCGTGCGCCCGGCTCGTCGTGAAATCTGTGTGCAGATTCTTATCGATGTAAGTGGATCGACCGACGGATGGGTCGCAGAGAATCGGCGCGTGATCGACGTCGCACGTGAAGCGTTATTGATGGTGTGCATTGCGCTCGATAGTTTGCGTGAGCCGTATTCGGTCATGGCGTTCTCAGGCAACGGCCCGCAGGCGGTCACGGTTCGAAACGTGAAAGCATTCGAAGAACGCGATCGCGAAGAGATCGCTCTGAGAATTGCGAGCCTGGAACCGGAAAAGTACACACGCGCTGGCGCTGCAATTCGGCATGCATCAGCAGCCCTGATGGCTCGCAATGTTCGCCATCGCTTGTTGCTCATGTTGTCCGACGGCAAACCGAACGACGTCGATGACTACGAAGGCCGTTATGGCGTAGAAGACATGCGTCGTGCCGTGATCGAGGCACGCTTGCAGGGCATCTTCCCGTTCTGCCTGACGATCGATCGTCAAATGGGCAGCTACCTGCCCGCCATCTTCGGCCAACATCACTATGCGCTGCTGCAAAAGCCGCAGATGCTGCCGACTGCACTGGTCGGTTGGCTCGCCAAGCTAGTGAAAGCCGGATAGTGGCGTTCGAGGTTTCCGATCAGATAGCGAGGCGCGCATGAGTGCAGCGGACGGACGAGACGACTGGGACCCAAGATCGCCTGAGGTCCAGAAAAACCAACTTGCGGCTTACGACGAGATGCGCACGCGCTGCCCCGTCGCCCACAGCAGCTACTTGCATTGGTCGGTGTTCAAACACACAGACGTGCTGCGCGTACTGCATGATCCCGATACGTTCAGCAGCGTGGTCTCGGCGCATCTGTCGGTGCCCAGCGGCATGGACCCGCCGATCCACACCGACTACCGCAGGGTGATCGAGCCCTACTTCGAACCACATCGAATGCGTGCGTTCGAACCCGTGTGCCGTACGCTTACGCGCAATCTATTGCAAAGTCTCCCCATCGAACGCGACATCGAACTGATGAGCCAGTTGGCGCATCCGTTTGCGCTGGAGGTGCAAGCCGCGTTTTTGGATTGGCCGCAGGAACTGGTCGCCCCGCTCCGCCAGTGGACGCGCCGTAATCAGCAAGCCACGTTGAGCGGCGATCGAAATGCGACTGCGCAAGTGGCCGCGGAGTTCGATGGCTACATCATCGAGCTATTGAAGTTGCGACGGCGCGCATCGAACGCCGCAGACGATGTGGTGACTCGGCTCCTTCGCGAACAAATCCGCGGCCGCGAACTGACCGATGACGAGATCGTGAGCATCTTGCGCAATTGGACCGCAGGAGAACTCTCGACGATTGCCGCGAGCATCGGCATTCTCGTTCATTACCTCGCTGCGCACTCCGATCTTCAACAACGGCTGCGCGCGACTCCCACCGACTTGCCTGCTGCGATCGATGAGATTCTGCGCCTTCATGGTCCGCTCATTTCGAGCCGCCGCAAAGCAACCGCAAAGGTGAAACTCGGCGAGCGAACAATTGAAGCCGGCGAGCGCGTCACGTTGATGTGGGCATCGGCCAATCGAGATGAGGACGTCTTCGGCGCGCCGGATGAATTCCGTTTGGATCGCGATCCAAACGATAATCTTCTCTATGGCGACGGCATTCACGTCTGCCCCGGCGCCCCGCTCGCTCGATTGGAATTGCGTGTGCTGATTGAAGAACTACTCAACACGCGCGGACACATTCGCCTTGCCGCCGAGCAGCCGCACGAGTTGGCCAACTATCCGGTCG
Source organism: Pseudomonadota bacterium (assembly GCA_023391335.1). Taxonomy (GTDB): domain Bacteria; phylum Pseudomonadota; class Gammaproteobacteria; order Steroidobacterales; family Steroidobacteraceae; genus Steroidobacter. The sequence continues at coordinate 55,082 of JAEWBG010000092.1, forward strand.
GCGGTTTTAGTGCGCTGTACGTTCGATTCGGGTGACCTGCGATTGCGCCTCACCCGCACGGCGCATCGCAGGGAACCGGCGTTTTACTGATCACTCTGCCCGTGAACGTGTTGAGCGTCTCCTCGAAACATTGATTGCCTTCGCGAACGCGCCTCACGAGGATTCCTTGTGCCTCGTTCTGCCAACGCTGGCAGGCTTGTCCATCCGAGGCAAACGCCATGGCGGGCAACGTATCCGCATGAGCCGTTGAAACGCCGATCAACGCGGCAACTGTTGCAGTCGGCTTTACGTCGTCTAAAGGAAGCCAGCGATACAGTTCCGCACCGGTGACTCGCTTGACCTTCACCAGCACATCGCCGGAAGGACAAACCCGCGCCCCGACGCGAGTGTTGTCGGGCAGCGCGGTGTCAGGCAGCAATACTTTGCCGACGCAATCGAGGTTCTTGACCCATAGCGCGTGCTCACGCTCGCTTGCCGCAACTTCATTGACCGGCACGTCGCGCTGGAATGCCTTGAATACTTGGACGTACTGCGGCGCAGCGCCGATCACAGCAACAGCCAACGCCGGATACACCAAGATCTGCTTGAAGATGGACTCGCGCGATGCCTGAGTAAATGTGCGTGCTTCAGCGCTCATGACGCCCTCGCCGGATCTCTTGGGAAGATCCTGTCCGTCGAATAGCAAAGAGAACGACCCGTGCTACACGCTATCCATCGCCGCACTGCGTTCGCAATTGGCCGTTCGGGCAGGCAGCAAGAGCGCTCTTTCGCGACATCAACCGGGCAGAAATTGACTAAGTTTGCAGCACATTTTCTAGGTACCGCGTCCGAAGCGAGATGCTAGGATGCGCACACAGCGACAGCGCAATGCTGTTACATAAAACAAGATTGGGGAGGGAATCGTATGCGACCCGGATGTGCGCGCGCGTGGATTGCACTTGTGGGGTTGATGTCGGCAGCAACCACACACGCCGGGGTCAACGAGTGGACCACGAAAGGACCGCCCGGAGGAACCTATCGAGCGTTCGAAGCCAGCCCGAGCGATCCGAACGTGTTCTATGCGGCGTATGGGCACGGATTTCACTACTCCACTGACGGGGGCGTGACATGGTCCTCGCACGAATTCGTTAATGAAGTCGTTAACGTGGCGGTCGATCCGCAAGACAGCAAACGGGTCTTTGCATGCGTCCTTTCCGAGGGACTGTACCGCAGCACGGACGGCGGTGTGACCTTCACAAAGGTTGCGCCAGGAACCTCGTATCAGATCTGGTCTGCGGCTGTCGGGCCTAACAATGTCGTGTACTACGCTAGCACTTCAGAGTTTCGCCGCAGCACAGACGGCGGCGATACATTCGGTCCGGCCGTTTCCGTTCAACAGACTTTCGAACACATTTACGTCAATTCGCAGGATCCCAATAAGCTCTATGTGATTCGCGGCCCCGCCCTGATGCGAAGCACGAACGGAGGCGCAACCTGGAGTGAGAGTTCGGTCGGCTTCGCTAACAACTGGCTCTATTCGCTCGTGGAACTGCCCAATGGCGCACTCGTTGCGGCCACCAGCTCTGGAATTTATACGCGTGCCGACGAAAACGCCGCATGGACACAAAGAACTTTTGATCTAACTTGGAGTGTCGCGGCCGACCCGCTTGCGCCAACGACATTGCTCGCCTCGCGCAATGGTGCCGTCCCGCTCGAGCGAAGCACTGACGGCGGCGTCACGTGGAATTCAATCGGCAGCCCGACCGTTGGACGAGCACGCCGAGCAGTAATCAGCCGCGCAGGGTCCAACGTCTTCCTCACGGCTAACGAGAATGGCGTGCAGCGCTCGACGGATAGTGGTGCTCATTGGCAGGACGCGACCCGTGGCCCGATCGCTTCCGGCGGCGCTTCGATTGCTACAACGCTTGCGGAGAACGCTCCGATCTACGCGTACATGTATAACGCTGGCGGTGCCCTATACGCGTCCACGAACGACTCTGACTGGGAGCGCCTAGCACCAGAACTGATCTCACTTCAGATTGGGCAAGCGGAAATCGCTGTCCGCCCTGGAACACCCCGCACTGTGTACCTTGCGGGCTTCATGCGCGGGGTTTACCGTTCCTCCGATGGTGGGATGACGTTCACCACGCCAGGATCGGGACTTCAGGGTTTGCAAGTCACGTCGATTGCCTTCGATCCGATCGATGCGGACATCATGTATGCAGGCGTCTTCGACATGACCGCGCACCCGGCCAGTTTCTATCGTAGTACCGATGGCGGTGCCAACTGGAACCCTCGAAGCGTCGGCCTCACCGACGTTTGGGCGCGGAGGATTGCGGTGGATCCGGCTGATGGAAATCGCATGTTTATTGCCGGGATAGACGGGGTCTTACCGGGCGACGTGGGCGGCCTATATGCGTCGGCAGATGCTGGCGTGCATTGGAATCGGATTGCGTTTGCGGGCGAAGATGTCGAAGACGTGCAGATTGATCCCAGCGATTCAAATCGCATTTACGTCACCAGCACCACCGGTCTACATATCAGCACCAACGGCGGCGCGTCCTTCACAACCAATGATGCCTTTGCGGTGATCACGGGCGGACGCGGTGGCGAGCTGGCGATCGACCCGGTGGTACCATCGACCGTTTACGCGACGAGTTGGTACGACAGTCCATGTTGTACGCCCACTCCTTCCTCGTTCGTGTTGCGATCGGTCGATCGCGGACAGAGCTGGGAAGTCCTGCGAGATCAAACCGGCCCGTCGTGGTACGTCAATCGACTGCTGTTGGATCCCAATACTCCAAGCCGAGTGATTGCGGACACCAGCATTCGCGGCATCGCTAGCTATGAGATCGCCAACGACTTGACGTTGGCCATCAGCGGCCACTCAGGTGTGCGCAACGTTGGCGAGCCGTCTTCATTGCACTTGCATGCACAGCACTTGGGGAAACTAGCCGCAACCGACGTGTCCATCTCCACAACCTTCCCGCCGGCAGTGGCGAGCCTGTCGGGAATCCCGGACAACGGCATCTGCTCGGCCAGCGCAAGCACGTTGACGTGTCGCATTGGCGTGATGCAACCCGGTGCCACCGCCGACATCGATGTGAGCTATACGCCGGTGTCGCCCGTGATTGTTGCAGTTAGCTCGAGCATCGCTGCTCACGAAGCCGATAACGTCGAAGAGAACAACACGGTCCAAGCAACGGCGATTGCGGGCCACGTTGTTGATCTAAGCGTATCGCTTGCCGCGAGCACATCCACGGTCGATCGTGGTGACGCACTGAGTTACCAAGCCATCGTGAGCAATAGCGGTCCGCATGCATCGGATAGTTCGGTGCTTACGTTCTCATTGACGAATGGTGGAACTGTCACCGAGCTGCCTCCTGGTTGCGTGGAGTCGAGCGGTCAGGTCAATTGCTCCATCGGCGTGATCGCTGTGGGCGCATCTGCTGCCCTCAAGTTTGCGGCAGTCGCAAACAATGCAGGCACATTGACCGCAAATGCTTCCGTCAGCTCTCCCTCCAATACGGGCGACAGCAATATTGCGAACAACACTGCACAAGCGGAAGTCGCGGCGCGAAGTATCTCCGACCTCGCCGTCTCGCTCACCGACACACCGGACCCTGTGACTGCGGGGCAGAGCTTCGAATGCCAAGCGACCGTCACGAATCTCGGACCCGAGTCCGCCTCAGGGGTCACCCTGACGGTGAACGTGCCCGGCAGCGTAACGTCCGTCGTACCAAGCCAGGGCACGTGCAACAACGCTTCCGGCTCAATATCGTGTGCAATCGATACCCTGCCGGTGGACGGCAACATCGCGCTCGACATCAAAGTCCTCGCAGGCGCAGCGGGAACGATCAGCGCTTCGGCGACGGTCAGCACCGCGAGTGCAGATAGGAACTCAGCAAACAATGCCGCTCAACAGTCGACCATCGTTGCTGCACCGGTCGCGAACTCGACAACAACTCCCGGCACCAGCGGTGGTAAAAGTGGCGGCGGAGGCGGCTCCAGTGAGTACATCACACTCGTGCTCGCGTCCTTGTTAAACGGCCTGCGTCGTAGGACCAATCGGTCGAGATTTCTTATCCACTGACCCACTCCATCGCTAAGGTGCACGAACAGCGCCATCACCGAATGTGTGTCGCGCGCGGTCCAACTCGCATGGCGAAAGGCGGAGTTCCGACGTGGCTCCGTGAAGGTTCGGTTTGTTGAGTGTTGACCGCTTTCTTTGCCCTGCAGCACGAGTCGAGAACCATCTTCCTCTCGCGTTAGCGGACAGAAACCAGCATCTCCGCCGCACGCATTGCGCCATCCGTGCGAATCCGTTCAGCCAATACGAGCGCTTGTGCGACGGTTTCGGGGAGCAGCGCTCGTTCCAGTGCCGTTGAGAGTGACTCATACGTGGGTATCGACCGGTCGTGCGCAGAGCCAATTCCAAGTTCATGCACTCTTGTCGCCCAATAAGATTGATCGCCGATTTGCGGCACGATCACCTGCGGCGCTCCCGCGCGAGCAGCCGTCGTCGTTGTACCCGCACCGCCGTGGTGGATCACTGCCGCGACGCTTCGGAACAACGCTTGTTGATTCACCTCACCGATCTCAAAGCAATCTTCGCGATCATCCGCAAGCGCGAGCTCAGCCCAGCCTTTTGAAAGAAGAACGCGACGTCCCTGCGCACGCACGACTTCAATCGCCGTTCTCGCGAAGTCCTTCGCAACAGGAATACTGCCGAAGCCGATGTACACGGGCGACTCGCCCGCATCGAGAAACCTCAACAGGTCATCGGGAAGCGGGCGCTCGTCAGGAACGATCCACGCACCTGTTTGCACAACATCGATATCGATCGGTTGCTCGCACGGCCCAAGCACGGGATCGGCCGCGAGCCACGGACGATCGGTCTGCAGATACCCACGCACATTGTCGACCCTTCTCAATCCTTGCGACCGCCGCAGTGCATTGAGTGCCCCGCCGAAGATCTCGTTCATCACCTGCACGTCTCGCTGCCATAGCGTCGCGTTATCCGTCACGCCGGGAGGATGAGGATGACTCAGATATTCCATCGGCCGTTGCTGTCGGGAAGGCAGAAACAACGGACAGTAGGCGGCAAACACGTAGCGAATGCCCAGCTTGTCGGCCACTGATCGGGCTGCGGCGACGGACGAGAAGAGACCTGTCGCGACGATCACATCGCATTCATTGGCCGCTGCGCTGATCGCCTCGTATTGAGCGGCCATCACCTTCGCTGCCACATCAGGCAACGAAAGCGTCGCACGCTTCGGCAGCATCTCGGCAATCCATGTGCGGACCGACGTGAACGCCGGGAACAAGGGCACACCGGCAGCGCCGAAGAGATCCACGAACTCAGCGTCATAGGGCGCACATACCCGTGCATCGGCACCTAGCACTCGCAATGCGAGCGCTTTGGCGAGCAAAGGTTGAACGTCTCCGCGCGATCCGAACGTCGTCAGCAACACACGCATTTCATGACTCCCGTGCCAAGAAAGCGCGCGATGCTGCGGCAAAACCGGGGCCTTCCAGCAAGCCCCCGCGCGCGGTATATTCTCATCACGCCGGAGACGTTCGTTCTCGAAAAAAGGCGCCTCACTGAGGCGCCTTTTTCGTTCTAGCGATGCTTGTTTACATCCTCAAGCAGAAGCGAAGAGTTTCGACAGGATGAACAGGATTGACAGGATGGTGGAGCCAAGAGGCCTGCTCCTGCTTCAGGCATCCTGTTCATCTTGTTAATCCTGTCTGAAAGTTCTGCTCTCTGCATCTCATGTTCGGAGGTGCGCAGCCGGAGCGCGTATGATTCGCCCTCTGCTCAAATGTATTTGGGTGCCCCATGTTCAAGCGACGCCGAGCGCTTTTTTCTCTTCTCTTCGCACTCATGACAGTGTGCGCAGGCTGCGCCAGCCTGCAGCAGCACGATCCGGTGCAGGTTATGGTTGCGGGCATTCAACCCTTACAAGGAGAAGGCATGGAACTGCGCATGCTGGTGAAGCTGCGCGTTCAGAATCCGAACGACACACCCATCGAATACAACGGCGTAGCGCTGCAGATGAAGGTGCAAGGCAAGACTTTCGCTACCGGCGTCAGCGATGCATACGGCAGCGTGCGGCGATTCGGCGAAACGGTGATCGAAGTGCCGCTCACGGTCTCGGCATTCCGCATGGCACGACAAGTATTCGGGCTCATGGGCGACACGAGCGCACCCACCAAACTCGCGTATGAAATGACTGGAAAGCTCAATGGACCTGGATTCAGAGCCGTACGATTCCGAGAAACTGGTGACTTCGCACTGCCGGCGGCCAAGCAGGAATAGCAACTACAACCCGCTCGTCGTAACGCAGACAGATCCGGGGTTGCCCAGTCCTCGATTCACCTGCGCAAGTTTAAGTAGCTGACTGCGTTCGTGCAGTCGAAACATTCGTTGATCAAAAGATGTCCTTCGACGCAGGACGAACGGACCAACTAGTGAAGGGAATATCCCCGTTCACGCACGCGCTATCATCGCGCGCTCATTTTTAACCTCGTCGCCCAAAATCAATTCTCATCTGATGAACACCATTCTCTATCTCACCGCATTGCTCGCAGGCTTAGGTCTCGCTGTTCAAGTCGGGCTCAACAGCACGATGGGGCAATTCACCGGGAATGCCGCATTCGCAGCAGTCGTGAGTTTCTGCGTTGGGCTCGCAGGGTTGGTGCTGTTCTTACTAGCAACGCGCACTGAAATCCCTTCGCGAAGCGCTCTAGCATCAGCGCCGTGGTGGGCTTGGCTCGGTGGATTGTTCGGGGCGTTCTACGTCGCGATCGCGACGATCGTCGGTCCGCGCCTCGGTGCATCCACATTGCTTGCGCTCACATTAGTGGGCCAGATCGCAACAGCTCTGGTCCTGGATCACTTCGGCTGGATCGGATTTCCTCACAATCCGATCTCGATGACGCGAGTTGCGGGCGCAGCGTTGCTGGTGTGCGGCGTGCTGCTGATTTCTCGGTCGGCTTAGCAGGGGACAGATCTATTTTCTGCAATCGCTAAGCGTCGACAGGGCCGCCTCGCAATTCCTCAAGACGAGTCGTCGAAGATTCAAAATAGATCTGTCCCCTTTGATCTCGGCAGAGAGACCGTGAAGCGACTGCCTCCCTCCTCCAACGCACGGTATTCGACCTCACCACCGTGCGCACGCGCCACTTGCCGCACGATCGACAACCCGAGTCCGTATCCGCGGCCAGCCGCCGTTTTGGCGCGTGAAGAATGAAACGGCGTGAAGATCTCAGCGCGCTCGCCAAGATCGATTCCCGGTCCGCGATCTTCAATGGCAAGCAGCGCACGGCCCTCAGAATCTTTTTCGACATGCACGCGTGAGGCGCCTCCTGCATGGCGTTGAGCATTATCGAGAAGGTTGCGTATGAGACGACGCAACAACGACGGGTCGGCGCGAATGATCACGGGCTCACCGTCCGCTTCCAAGTTGTAGTGCGCCGCCTCTTCCGCCGCCAAAGCCAGTAAATCAACATCTTCGTTGTGCAGCGGTGCAGCCGAATCCAACCGGCTTGCGAGCAAAACCTGGTCGATCAGCTCATCGAGCTCTGCGACGTTGCGCTCTACTTCGTTACGAACCGGTTCGTACCTTTCATCCGATAGGCGTTCGACCGCAAGGCGAATGCGAGCAAGAGGCGTCCGCAATTCATGCGAGCAGTTGGCCAGCAATGTCTTCTGCGATTGCATAAGAGCGGCGATGCGTTCGGCTGCGGCATTGAAGCTGCGAGCGAGGGCCGCGACTTCATCTTTACCTCTCACGTCAACTCGCGCAGCCATATCACCCACACCCAGTCGCTCCACTCCGGACTGCAGATCCGCAAGTCGACTCGTGAGGCGCCGCGCAATCGGATACGCGCCCAGTGCAAATGCGATCACCGCTGCGACGGACAGTCCCAAGAGCTGTGGCCCATGCGGGCGCAGGTGATGCGCTGGCTGAAATGCGAGACGCCGGCCGTCGTCCAACGGAATGATCCATACCGGGCCGCCGCTCGTGAGCGTCCAACCACGCGCATGCAACACCGATGTTCGATCCAAACGCGGTAAGTCGCCCGCCTGTGCCAGCGCGGAGCCATCAGCAGCAAACAATGCGATGCCGGTGCCGAGATGTGCGCTGACTGCACCGATGATCTTCTGGTTCTCGGCTTCAGATGCAGTGGGCGGCGGTAACAACTGCTCGGCGAGCTGAGCCGCAGTCTGCATGGCAATGCGATCATCGCGAGACGAACTCGTTGCATGCCACAGTACGATGCTTGCCACGATGAACAGCGCCATCGTCGCGAGGATTGCAAAGTAGAATTGCCAATGAAGTCGACGCATCATGCATCCTGCAACTTAGCGAAAACGTACCCGACCCCTCGCACCGTCAGAATGCGTCGCGGATGCTTTGGATCGTCTTCGATCAACGCTCTGATCCGAGAAATGTGAACGTCGATCGAGCGGTCGAAATCCTCGAGCTCGCTGCTCTTCGTAAGCTCCATCAACGCATCGCGCGATAACACTCGGCCGGCGCGTTCCGCGAGCGCAAGCAACAGTCCAAATTGAGCGGCCGTGAGTGCCTTCTCTTGGCCATCAACACGAACCACGCGCGCACCGTGATCGATTTCCAAACGGCCAAAGCGCAATACCTGGTTCGCGAACCCAGAGCGCTGCCTTCGCAAGATCGCACGCAATCGCGCTAGCAGCTCACGCGGCTCGAACGGTTTCGGCAAGTAGTCATCGGCACCTAATTCCAAGCCCACGACCCGATCGGCGGGATCGCCTCGCGCCGTGAGCATCAGGATGGGAAGAGTCGATTCGCCACGAATCCGCCGGCAAATATCCAGACCATCGGCGTCCGGAAGCATGAGGTCGAGAATCGCTGCGTCAAACCCTCCTTGGCGCAGCAGGCGCTCGCCGTGAGACCCGGTATGAGCGATTGTTAGATGAAAGCCCGCCTCGGTTAGGTAGTCCTTCACCATCGCGGCAAGGCGAACGTCATCTTCGATCAACAATATGCGATGAGGCATTCTGGTAGGTGATGGCGCGTGCAGCTCGAAGTATCTGGCCGCACGCGCCAAATGGCCAGCGCTCAGTGGTGCCACCGTTGATGGCGCTTTTCAATGTTCTCGAACATCTGCTTGCGCTGTTCCGGCGTCAGCACGTCTGCCGCGTCCGCGAGCGCAGAGCTCAACCGCTGCGACGCGGAGTCCAGTGCCTGCATTTGCTGTTGGCGCAGCGTTTCGAGTTGCGCACGATCGATTTGCGGGGCAGACAAAATCTGTTTGAACTGCGCGTGTGCTGCTGCGTGCTGGTCGCGTAGTGCAAGGACATCCTTGGCTGCGGATTGCAGAATGGCCGTCACTTGAGTGCGCTGCTCAGCAGTCGCATCGATTCCATCCAGCATTTTGCCGACGTGGCCTTCGATGTGCTCAGCGACTTCTTCGTCCGACCACCCATGATTCCAGCCAGAACCATGAGCGGCGACAACGGCAATGCCCGCCGTGAATAACGCAGCAGCTGCCGCGATCGAGGCGATGATGGTGCCGCGACGGCTTTTCGGGGGAGATGCGGGGGACAGGGATTCGTTCATTGTCTGTGCTCCAAGTGTGAGAGGGACGATGCACAGACTGCCGACGTAGCGTTGCTGCCGAATCGCGGCTTTGTAAAGTTGTGTTGCTGAGTTGGCGTGATAGGCAGACATGCTCACCGGCCACTGCTGCGGAGATCCGGCGCAGTAGCGCCGGATCTGAGGACATCACTTCTAATTGGACGCGCCGGATGCGCTCTGCGTCTGGGCGGCCCAGCTGGGAGGCTTGCTGGTGTCGTTGAGAAAGGCGAGCGCGGTGTGCGCCATCTCCGGCGCCATGAACATCTCGTAGTGAGTGAGATTCGGCAAAATCGCCAGGCGATTCTGGGACACGTGCTCACGCATCCAACCTCCATCCTGCAAGCCGCCGCCGAGCAGCTGATAGAACTTCACGATGTGCTCCGGTCGATACATATCGCTGTCGCCGTACACGAGCATGACCGGCATGCCGAGCTTCTTCACATCAGCCGACCAATCGTAGGGCTTGCGCATCAATGCACCCATCTGATCGAGCAGCTTCGGGAACTCTTCCGGATGCGGCGCGACGGCGGCATACATCTGGTACATCGGTGTTTCTTTCATCGCATCCGCCATTGCGGCACCCACCTGTGCTTGCTGCGGCAGCATCTCCGGATAGAACCCATCCTGCGCGTAGCCTGCCGACACGAGTACGAGCCGACGAACACTATCGGGATGCTGCACGGCGAGCCGGAATGCCACGCCCGCACCCAATGAATAGCCCAGCACGTCGACTTGATGAAACCCAAGTTTCGACAGAATCACCGCCATGTCATCGCCTTGCGCGATGAGGTCGATGGGACGATCACCCAGCGCAGTGCGACCGTGCCCGTGCAAATCCACGGCAATGACCTGCCGGCTTTCGGTGAGGATAGGCATGATTGGCGCAAACATGTCCATACTGCCAAGTCCACCGTGCAGCAGGAGCACGGGCTCGCCTTCTCCACGCACCTCGTAGTAGTAGTTGACCCCGTTGACGGCAACGTGGCCGCTCTTGCTCGTACGCGTGTTTGGGGTGGACTGCGTGTTCTCATTTGCCTTCGCATCAGCCGCTGATGGAGCAGCGGACGAAATGGACGCAACAGCGCTGAGCAAGACAGCAGCAGCGATGGTTTTCATCATGACAGCACCTCGATTGATCCGTGTATGACTGCATCTGCGCGGGGCAAACCCCGTCGATTCGTCCCAAGGACGATCGGGGGTCGCAACTTCCGACACTGGGTCTCCGAGATTTTTTGTAATCAACAGCAAGGGCACGGAACTGGGGAAGCTCCAGCTTTGTGCGATTTTCGTTGCACGTTTCTAGTTCAGTGCCGTTTGATGATTACCCTTCGATTGCACCGTTCGTACAATCAAAACAGCCAGTAGCGGAATCGCAATCGCGTACACGTACTGGATGCGCGACACGCCGATTCCGAACGGAAACCAAATACCCGGCACGCCGATCGGATCGAGCAACTCGCCACCGAATAGCGCGGCCATCATCGAGGCCCACGTGACGAGCGCCAGAGCCCTCATGGGTCCCTCGCGGAGAATGCGCGCACCAATCATGATGAACAGAGCGAGCGATAGATAGCGGACCACGCTGATCGCATTCGTCGAGTGAACCATGAGGCCGACGATCGCCACGATTCCCAACACTACAGCCGTGACGTCAATGGTCCGCCATGGACGCGGAGACCATCTATTCCACGCTAACGTCCACGCGGTCAGCGTTGGCACCCACATCCATGACGCGAGCCATGAATAGGTGCGCAGATCTTGCAGATCGGTCCACGCAACAATGGCATTGTTGAGGCGCCTCAATCCCATGAGCGCAAGCGCAATGCCCGCGAAGATCAAGAAGCCCTTATGACTCGTGCGATTTCGACACACGAGCGTCAATCCAATCACTGCGAACATCGCAATCGGCTCGATGACCTCGACGATGTATCCCGCGATCGTTCGTTGCCATTGCGCGCGATGCAGCTCATCGCTGATCGGTCGCGGCGCGAGGATCGGCGCACTGTGCATGCCACCTGCATCCACGCTGCCCCCGGAGCCAGGAAGCATGTATGCGCGTACGGCCAGCAAGCCAGTCGTGCCCGCCGCATTGGCGGGAAGCGCGAAGATGAGCGGGCGCGTGCCGACGATGCGTGGGTCCGGTCCAATCCTGCCCGAGCCGCCGAGCAATGCGCCATTCCAATAGAGTTCGTAGCCGTGGTCGACGAGCGTTGGCCCAAGAATGGCCCACTCATTACTACCGTCGGGCACTGTTACTCCGCGTCGATACCAAGCGTAGCCGCGATAGCCGGGATGACCATGCGCCATCCACCCGCCGACGTAATCAGGTAACCCTACATCGCCATCGTGACTACCTGGCGACGCAGTCAGATCGATCGTTTCCCAATCGCTGTCGTCTGCATCAACTTTCGCCCACTGTGCGTCATCGCCAATGTGGAAACGCCACCCGCCATCGAGCAGCATCGCAGTCGCCCGCAGCGCTGGCGGATCGGGACGCCCGCCTGTCGCCAAGTCGGCAATCACGATCGCGAAAGCGACTAGCGTCGCAATCGCCACTCCGAAAAGGAGTTTGCGTTGTGTCAGGTCAAATGCTTTCGCGGCTGACGGCATCGACTCAGGCTTCATGCATTCACTCACTCTTCTTCTGAACGCGCTTCACGGATTCACGCCGACGGTCCCTCGAACGTCCGTCTCCACTTCACGAACACTTGCCATTCATCGTGTTCGTCTCGTTGTCCCTCCGCATCGTTCCCCGAACGACGTCGGGCAGTGCTGAGTCCCGCAAAGAAGGACTGCCGCCAACTCGGCCGATAGCTAAAGACGAGTGACAACGATTGATCAATGTCGCGCAGTGCCAACTCACCTAGTTTCGCCAGCCTGCCGGCATGGTGAAGCCATTCAACTCGCCAATTCGTGGCCGTGGAAACGTAGTACAGCATCGTGGCCGCTTGACCGGTCCGCGAATGCTGCGAGCCGCTCTCATCGTTCAGTCGTTCATGCGTGAGGGTAGTGAGAAGTTCGAAGCGATCATGTGGTCGGGAGCGAACTTCAAGCCCCAGCGCATGACCATTCGCGAGATCGCCAGTGTCGAAATCCATCAGCCGCCCCACATCCCCAAATAGTCGAATCTTGGGGAACCAGGCAGTCGGACTGATGCTCGCATCTATTCTCACGAAGTTCGTGCGCCGCAATGGTAGAGCTGATGCAGCACGCTCGGCCTCATCGCGATGCCATGTCACTGAGCCATAGGCGTTGCGAGGCGCTTCGAAGTACACGCCCGGCGCCACCCAGCGATCGATCGTCGCGCCAGTGGACAAGACGCGCTGATCCTCAATCTCGACGAATGGCTGCAGCTCGTTGAACACGCCGACGTTGAAAAATCGAACACCGAGCTTCGCGTAGTTCTCATCGATATCCGCAGACGGCATGTAACCCGTGTCCGCACGAAAGCCACGATCGATACGCTCGTGACGCAACTTCCAAGGAAACCGTGCCGAACCGTGAGTCCATTCCACATGCCACGCATCGCCGCCGACTGTGCCCTCGATACCTGCGAGCGGATCGCGCGTGCGGCTCATGAGCCATTGCGCCAGGACGGTGTCCGATGCCGTCGGAAACCATGCGGTGTCGATGCCGAACACGTTGTTCGCGTAGCCACTGCCTGATCGATTGGAAAAATCGAGAGCAAATCCAGCATGGGGAACGTTCCATCGCCCGCGTGCGAGCGCGACACGAGTATCCGGCAATTCACGAACGTCGGCTCCGAATGGGCCAGGCAGGAACACCGAACTGCCTGCTTGATCATTGACGATCCAGGCAGTCGCATCTTCTCCCTCACCACGATACGTCGCGCGCAGACCCAGCTCCGGATCCGCAATCGATCGCGTGTAGACGTATGGCATTGGCGTCTGCAACAGATCCAGCGACTCTAAAAAGATCGCACGCTTCTCCGGCAAGCTCGCGACGGTGCGCACGTTGCCGGTCAACTGTGGGGCATCGGCTTCGAGTTCGGAGAAGTCCGGATTGATGGTAGCGTCGATGACCCATCCCGCAGACGGAATCCATTTCGCATCGAGGCCCGGATGACCTCGCGTCTCGCGATCGGACACCTCGTTATCGGTGAAGCGCGTTCCGTTGGCGGTGAACTGCGGCGTGACAAACAGTGCACCGTGTTGCGCAGGCGTATGGATGCCCGTGACTGTAGTTGCGAAACACATGAAGCACGTTGCCTCGCGCGTCACAGGTCCCGATGCGATCTGCGTGTTCTGAGCGCGGAAACGTCCGCGGTACACCATGACCGCCCAAGGCACATCGCTGTCGTTGCGCAATCTCAGGCTCGAAAACGGGATGCGGATTTCAGCCTGCCAGCCGCGATCGTTCACGCGCGTCGCCACTTCAAATGGAAAGTCCGGTGTTTCGTCTTCACTCGCGGCGGCTTCGTCGGACAGCCCGTCTGTCAAACTGGCGCGCGGATTGAAGCGAAAGAATTGCGAGCCGCGCCGGGTCCCTAACGCATCGACGTATAGCTGGATGTAGTCCTGTCCAGCCCGCACCCAGTCACGACGCACGAATGGCTGGCGAATCGAGTCAGGACGCGGATCGTTCGCCTCGACCGCGACATAGAAATACTTCTCGTCCCATGCGAACCGCGCCGTGGTGCGCACTTCCGGTTTGATGTGATCGCCTGGATAGATTTCGTAAAACGCATCCAAGAGCGGTGCGTCTCTCCATGTGGCTTCATCGAGATCGCCATCGAGCACGATGGCGCCTTCTGCACGTATCGCAGCCACTTCATTGGCCATCGCGCAGGTGCAAGGAACCGATGCCAGTAGAGACGCGCCCCACAGCACAAAAAGCTTAAGTTTTCGCTGCACATCGAGTAGTTCGTCGAATCAGGCGAGATGTATCATCGGCCCGAGAATATTTTTCGGCAGGCCCATGATCGAAGCCGACAGCGCTGAGGCGCTGGACACATTGATGCGCGAATACCAGAGCGGAAGTCTTGCCGCTTTCGAAGCCCTGTATCGTGCACTCGCTCCGCGCGTGAAGGGGTTCATACGCGCGCGGGTGCGCGACGAGGCGCGCACTCAGGATTTGCTCCAAGAGACTTTTCTGGAGCTGCATCGCTCACGCCATACATATCTCGCCGGCAACTCCGTCATTGGATGGGCTCTCGGCATCGCGCAGAACGTCATCCTTCGGCAGCGGCGACAACAGCGCCGGCGCGATGAGATCGAAATGGCAGCAGATGCGTTGGAAACTGATGAACAACTTGCACCGCAAACTGCGGACATCGAACTACTGCCGCTCCAAGACGCTCTCGATCGTCTATCGCCCGATTCGCGTGCGACCTGGTGGATGCGAAACATCGATGGGCTTTCATTCGAGGCCATCGCACGCCGGCTCGGTATCGCCGCGACCGCAGTGAGACTGCGTTGCAGCCGAGCTTCGCGAGTGTTGAGAGCGGCGCTGGAAAGAGGATCGGATCATGACTGAACACGATGTGCCCGCCTCGCTCCTGACTCAGGTTCGCGCCAACCTGGAGCCGGTAAAGCCTTTGGCTTCTCCGTCGCGTCGCGTTGTGAGTCTATTTCCGCTTGCGCTGGTTCTGTTCCTTGGCCCGCCGATATATTACGAATGGCGTGAAAACTTCTCGCAATTGCCGTCGTGGGCAAGTTGGGGTTTGTCGGCGCTTGAGTCCCTTGGCGGTATTGCACTCATGGCGCTTGCGTTGCGCCAAGCAGTGCCCGGGCTCGCGGTTCAATCTAGATCGATGTTTTCCGCGTTGGCTGCGGGCGCGCTGCTATTCACCTGCGTGTCTCTCATGACGGCGAACGTGTTGCCCACCCCGCTACACAACCCTAGCGCTTGGTCACGTCTCGCATGGGAATGCATCGTCATGGAATTGCTGTTCGCCATTCCTTCGTTAGCCATTTCCGCTTGGCTCGTCGCGAGAGCTTTACCAACGCGTCCTGCGCTCACGGGAGCAGCCTACGGTCTAGCAGTCGGCCTCATGACCGATGCAGGTGTTCGATTGTTTTGCTGGATCGACCAACCGCTACATGTTTTCGCGGGACACGGCGGCGCCATGTTGATCGGCACCCTTGGTGGTGCACTCACAGCAGCGATCATCGAGCGCGTGAAGTATCGGCGCTTATTCCAGAGATCTACTGTCAGTTAGCAACTCGAACTCTCACGTGAATTGATCTGCTGCCTGCAGTGTCATTGGTCGCTATTCGTGCTCAGCACGCAATACTTGTCGCTGATAGCTGCGACTTCTGTGGATCGAGCGTGTTCTTCATCGCGCCCATATCCACCAGAAGGAACACGCCGATGCGCTGGATCACGCTTCTTTCGAAAAGTAGGAACTCAGGTCACTCGAATCTGCATCCGCGACGCTGTCGAACCTCGATAGTCCGCTCGTTCAGCACGATCACACTGCTCTCGTTCACGACAGTTGGCGGGGCCCACGCTGACAAGATCGATCGCTACGTCACCGCGCAGATGGCAAAGCAGCACATCCCTGCACTCTCCCTCGCGGTACTAAAGAACGGTACGCCGGCGAAACTGAAGGGATACGGTCTCGCCAATGTAGAGCTCAAAGTACGTGCGACGCCAGAAACGGTGTACCAGATCGGCTCAATGAGCAAGCAGTTCATCGCGGCAGGCATCGTGCTTCTGAGCGATGAAGGCAAGCTCGGTCTCGATGACTCAGTCAGAAAATATTTTCCGGATGCGCCCGAGCCATGGAGCGCGATAACGCTTCGACATCTATTGACGCACACGTCCGGGCTGCAGAGAGAAGCGCCGGGCTCCGTGGTTCAAGCAAAGAGCGATATCGAGACGATCACATCGTCGTATTCGATGCCTTTGGCGTTCGCCCCAGGTGAGAAATGGCAATACAGCAATCTTGGATATTGCGTGCTCGCGGAGATCATCAGCCGAACCGCGCACATGCCTTGGACTGAATACTTGGAACAACGCATCTTCAAACCGCTCGCGATGAACGCCACGCGTACCACGACCGCCGCAGAGCTGATTCCCCATCGAGCCGATGGCTACCACTGGACGGATAGCAACGTGTATCGGAACGCGCCCGTTACTCAGAGCGTGCGTCCGAGCGGTGCATTCATCTCCACGGTTTGCGACTTAGCGAAATGGGACGCAGCGTTGTATTCAGACAAAGTGCTCACGGAGGAACAGCGTCGCCTGATGTGGACTGAGGTGAAACTCAAAGACGGTTCCGAAAAGCCCTATGGATTTGGTTGGGAGCTCGGCAAGTTGGGCAGGCACACGCAAGTGAAGCATGCGGGCACGATGCTCGGCTTCCGCTCGCAGATCCTCCGCCTCCCGGACGATCATCTGACCATCATCGTGTTGACGAATGCGACCCAGGCGATGCCGGAAAAGATTGCCGCAGGAATTGCGTCGTTTTACATCTCCGATTTGAAAGGTCCGCAGATCCAACGAAAGGCCACCGTACTGCCCGCGGAAATTCTCGATGGATATAGCGGGCGATACCAATTTCCGGGTCGCGTCATCACCGTTGAGCGCAATCACAACGAACTCGAATTATCGATGCCGATGGCGATACCCGCGTTGGGTCCAGAGGTCGCCGCATTGCTGCACGGCGTAAGCATGAACCTCGCGACGCTTACACCCGAAAATCGAAACCGTTTCTTCGATGAAGACAATCCGACCTCGACCTACGTCTTCGCGACCGATGACGATGGCAGGGTGCAACTCTCACTCGAGAATGCTGAAGGCAAGATCCTTCAGAAGGGCTCGAAGATGACGCAAGAGCATTGATGCGACCGAGTAAAGCATTTGGGGTGAATACGAGCGACTCGGGGTCCCACTAAATGACGTGTGAACCGTGGCGATTAGGGACGCCATGCAGATATGCAGATCTGCAACCCTGAACCTGCGATCGACACGTGGTACCCAAGAGTTTGGACAGGATGAACGGGATTGACGGGATGGTCAGAGCTAAGAGGCCTGCTCCTGCACACACATCCTGTTCATCCTGTTAATCCTGTCTAGAAATTCTTCTCTCTGAATCCTCAGGTAGACCCAAAAAGTTTAGACAGGATGAACTGGATTGACGAGATGGTCAGAGCGAAGAGGCCTGCTCCTGCACACACATCCTGTTCATCCAGTTAATCCTGTTTAGCGATTCTTCTCTCTTAATCCCAGCTGTTTGGACACCCACCATTTCCGCAGACCATGGGGGCGTCCAATCACCCCCCAATTAAGCAACCCGGCTGATCTATGAACATTGCGTGTTGACATGCAAGCGACTACTTGCCTAATATTAGGCAAGCTTTTACTTGCGTATTGAATGACAGAGCATCACGACACCGATCAACTGTTCAAGGCCTTGGCTGATCCGAGCCGACGCAAGTTACTGGATCTGCTGCACGCGAACGATGGGCGCACGCTCAATCAGCTATGTGAATACCTGGACATGACACGACAGGGCGTAACACAGCATTTGAATGTGCTGGAGCAAGCGAATCTCGTTGCTACGGTTTGGCGCGGCCGCGAAAAACTCCACTTCTTAAATCCAGTGCCGCTGCAAGAGATCTACGACCGCTGGATTGCCAAGTTCGAAAAGCCGCGCATGAAAGCGCTTTCGCAGTTGAAGAAACGATTGGAGAAAGACAATGGCTAGATCGACGTTCGTCTACGTCACCTACATCCGCACCACACAGGAGAGGCTGTGGTCTGCGCTGACCCAGGACTCGGAATTCATGAAGCAGTACTGGTTCGGAGTGCACTGTCAAAGCGAGTGGCGCGCAGGCTCGTCATGGAAAATGATTTCGCCTGAAGGAAACATTCTCGATGACGGTGAAATCGTCGAGTCCGATCCACCCAATCGGCTGGTCATTCGCTGGCAGCACCAGAATAAGCCGGAGCTCAAAGCCGAAGGTCCATCACTCTGCACGTTTGCGCTCGAAACCGTTTCGAGGTCGACGAAGCTCACGATAACCCACTCTATCGAGCGGGACTCCTCCAAGCTGATCGAGGCAGTCTCCGGCGGCTGGCCAAAGATCATGTCGAATTTGAAGTCGTTGCTGGAGACCGGCTCTGTCGTATTCGACGACCCATATCCCACCAGTAGTCTGCGTTGCGCGAACGATTCCGCTGCACGAGGAAAGTAGGATGCAGATTTCACGTAAATCACGAACGTCAGCGACGCTGCTGTTTTGCGCCGGCATCGCATTCTCAACTCTATCGTCGGCTGCGGGCGTGAGCATCGTGCTTGTGCATGGCGTGCTGACGGATGGATCGAGCTGGCGCGGTGTTTATGATTTGCTGACTCGGGATGGGTATTCCGTGAGCATCGTGCAGCAGCCGCTCACGGGCTTCGAAGATGACGTGGCGGCAACCCAGCGCATCCTCAATCAGCAAACCGAGCCGGTCGTTCTCGTCGGGCATAGTTATGGGGGTGCGATCATCACGACAGCCGGCGTCGACCCCAAAGTAAAAGCGCTCGTCTATGTTGCCGCGATCCAACCCGACGTCGGCGAGAACAGCGGTGAGGTTGCTCCGCCAATGCAGCCGGCCAGCAATGATTTGCGCCAGAGCGATGATGGCTTCGTCTCCCTCGATCGCTCAAAGTTCATTGAGGATTTTTGTGCCGACGTACCGAAGAAGGACGCGCTGTTCATGGCTCACGCGCAGATGCCAGTGTCGAGCGAGGCATTCAAGGCCAAGCTTACCGTTGCGGCGTGGCATGAAAAACCGAGCTACGCGATTATCGCTACCGACGATCGTGCGCTTAATCCCAGTGACGCCCGGAGAATGGCGAAACGCGCGGGCTCCGCCGTGACGGAAATCAAAGCGAGTCATGCTGTTTACATCTCGCAACCTCGCCTTGTAGCGCAAGTCATCGAGACAGCGGCACGCGCCGTACAGAACCGTGTCTCGCCGCGCTCGGCACCATTGCAGAAAGATGAGACACATAGGGCGAAAAGGAAATGAAGCTCTACGTATTTCCTCCGTCAGGTCGTGTTGTCGCGCTCATAGCGTTGAAAAATCATCTGCAGATCGACTGTGAAATTGTCTCGATCGATTTGTGTCAAGGCGAACAACGCAATCCTCAATACAGCGCTCTCAATCCCAACAGAAAAATTCCGGTTCTTTGCGACCGCGACATCGTTCTCTGGGAGTCGAACGCTATTCTGTTTTATCTGGCTTCTACGCGGCCCGAAAGCGGGCTATGGCCGACCGACACTGCCCGCCAATCCGATGTACTGCGCTGGCTCTTTTGGCAGAGCGCCCACTGGGATGCCGAATCGTGCGGGATGGTCGCCTACGAGAGAGCTTCGAAAGGAGTGCTCGGAGCCGGCCCACCCGACCCGGCATTCATCGCGCGCGGCGAACAGAACTTTGATCGGTTCGCAGCAGTTCTCAATGACTCGCTTGCGGGCAGAATCTGGTTGACTGGCGATCAATTGACGATCGCGGACTTCTCGATCGCCGGCCTTGTGCCCACTGCCGAGCGGTTCGGCCTTCCAGTCAGCAGGTTCCCGGAAGTGCTTCGCTGGTATGAAGGTTTGAACTCTCTTCCTGCGTGGAAGGACGCGCTCACTGCGAGACGTTCTGCGATTGCCGCCTTTTTCGCCAGGGGCGCAGCCGCCGACGAGCTCCCGCCGAGTGCCCCAACATTGATAAGCCCGCAATGACCTTTCGGCAGAAACGAAAAATAAGGTTATCGACGGTCGAAAACGCGCTTGGCCACCCGTCTACAAATTAAAGATCCAACCAAACCCTGGAGATGCACCATGCAATACATGCTGATGATCTACGAGGATGAGTCTCAATTTGGGGCGGCGAAGAACAACCCGGAGCTGCAAGCGCTCGTCGCACGACACATGGAATTCTCCAAGAATCTGGGGGCCACACGCGTGGGTGGTGCGGGACTAAAATCCAGCACATCCGCAACCACGGTGCGCCGCTCTGGTGGCGAGCAGACCATTCACGACGGTCCATTCGTGGAAGCGCGTGAGCAATTGGGAGGCTTCTACATCGTCGACGTGCCAAACCTCGACGCGGCGATCGAGATTGCAAAGAAGCTCCCGTTGATGTCGAGCGGTTCGATCGAGATACGTCCACTTCTCGGGCCCTAATGCATCACGCAATCCTGGAACGCGTGTTCCGCGAAGCGAGCGGCCGTATCGTCAGCGCGCTTACGGGCCGCTTTCGCGATTTGGATCTGAGCGAGGAAGCGTTCAGTGAAGCATGTGTCCGCGCCGCGACGACATGGTCTCGAACAGAAGTCCCAAAAGATCCAGATTCTTGGCTGTACCGAGTCGCTCAGCGATGTGCAATCGACCGTCTGCGACAGAGACGTACGGAAGAGAAATTCAGGCCGTTGCTCGTCACCGATGAGGTAGCGGACGACGATTCCAACGAGGAGGTCATTCCGGATGAGCGCCTGCGCCTCATTTTCGTTTGTTGTCATCCGGCCATCGCTGTCGAGAGTCGAGCTGCGCTCACGTTGAAGCTCGTCTGCGGCCTATCTACGCGCGAAATCGCCGATGCGTTCCTCGTTCCCGAAGCGACCATGGCGCAGCGGTTCGTACGCGCGAAACGAAAAATCGCGGAAAGCGGCATCGACTTCGACGTGCCCTGCCCGAATGCCTGGCCGGATCGATTGGATGCCGTGCTGTCCACAGTTGAGATCGCGTATTCAAAAGCACACGAAGATGCCGCGTGCGACAGTACGCACGCAAACTACGCAACGGAAATGTTGCAGCTCAGCCGGACGCTTGCGGGGCTGATACCGCAAGACGAAGAGGTGCTTGCGCTTGCTGCAACCATTCATTTCTCAGAGGCGCGCAGACCGGCGCGAGTCCGGGCAGATGGCACCATGTGTCCGCTTTCAGAACAAGATCCTCGCATGTGGTCTCGAGAACTCATTGCCGATGCGCAGAGATTTCTAGACCGAGCGCTCGATTGCGGCGGAGCGTTGCCCCGAACGCTACGTGCAAGCATTCAAGCAGCGTGGTGCTCGAGGTCCAGCTTGCACGAGCCGGCGCCTTGGCGTGGGGTTCTGTCCATCTACGACAAGCTGCTCGCTCGTCAGGACGATCCCTTCGTTCGTATCAATCGCGCCGTCGTCTTGGCGGAAGTGATAGGTCCTCAGGCAGCACTAGATGAACTCGATGCTCTCGATCGCGAACAACTTGATGGCTACGGTCCTTTCCATGCAGCTCGAGCCGATTTTCTGCGCAAGTTGAATCGCTCATTGGGAGCGATCAAAGAATACACAGCAGCACTCGCGTGCATTCATACCTCGGCCGAGCGCGAATGGCTCAGACGGCAAGTTGAAGCGCTGAGAAGGCGCTGCGATTCACATTCGTAAAGCTGCGCAATGGCTGCAAGGTCAACCAGTCGATCTAGTGCGCGCGTTAAGGAAGCGGCGCATAACGGACTCGTGCCCGGTGTGAATGCCGCGTCCGTATTTAGCAAGCTCTGCGACACGTTCAAAGATCAGGACGGGGTCGAGCTTCGGTTGGCAGGGCCCTTAAGGTTCGGTGCCAAAGCGCTATATGCCAACGGAAAGATCTTCGCGATGCTGTCATCTCGTAGTGAGCTCGTGTTCAAGTTGCCAGCCGCGAAGGTACGCGAGCTATCCAATCGCGGCGTGGGTGCCCCCTTCGATCCGCGCCACGGAAAACCGATGCGCGAGTGGGTGGTGGTTAAAACAATAACGTGGCAGAGAGTGCGCGAATTGGGTTTCGAGGCCTTTGAATTCGTTCGCGCGTGCAACCCTTGACGGCGCGCATGTGTCTTGAGCAGCTCCTTCTCGCGTCGAGTAAGCCCATTTCGGCTAGGGAGCATCCATGTCGCTATCTGTGACCGAAGACGCTACGTTGAAACAACGATTCTTGAGAGCAGGCGTCTCCCTCTGCCTCGCGATCAACCTCGCCGCGTGCTCCAGCGTGGCGACCCAGCAAAACAATGCGCAGTCGGAAGTCATGATGCGCGCCAGCCAACTCATGACGCGCTATTCGGCAAACGACTTCGCCGGTGTGCTCGAACTGATCGACAAGCAGCAATTCACCATGTGGGGCAGCGACATCAAAGAGGTCGTGCATTCGAGTAACGAACTGCAGGAACTGATGCGCGCCGACTTTGCGCTTTGGGGCACAGCCAAGATCGACAACCTGCGCGACGTTGACTTCAGAACGGACGGCAGATTCGCGACTGCATTCTTTAGCTTGTCCTTCCAAGCGGGCAGAATGCCGCCAGTACCCGTGCGCGTCGCGACCACCTGGATAAAAAGAAACGGCGAATGGTTTCTGACTCAGAGTGCCAACTCCGTTCCGACGCGAGGACAATCTGCAGCGGTGATTCTGCATGCGCGCTGAGCGGTCTCGATCCTGGCGCATCGCTCTCGGCGCAACTGGCGTCGTATCGCTCAGCCTAATTGCAATCGCCGCGATTGCGATGTTGACGTTGAAACTCGCTGATCCGGTACACGCAGGGGTGTGGCGAGACGCACATCAGTTCGTCATCGGCAAAATCGCTGATCCTACGAGCGCAACGGAGCTTCTGGGATCTTGGCTATACCCGCTGTGCGTCGGCGTCGTCCCAATGAGTTGGGCGACAGGGCGGTTCATCCGCCGCGTGCTTGCTACACGCATCACCCCTGCTCGCAGATCCGAATGTCAAAGGAGCAAACCGTGAATTGGCGGCGACGCGTACTGCAGTTTTGCATTCCCGTTTTTGTGCTGAGCTGGTCCCTCCAGACCTGGATCGCTCTCGCGTATGGCAATCCGAAGGACCCACGCGCCGTGCCCTGGGGCATTGCCGTGATGTTCACGCCGGCGCTTATCACGCTAGTTCTTGCGGCCTTGAACCGTGAATCGCGCGCGTTGATCCAATGGCGTTCGTCATGGCGCATGTTGCGGCCTCTTTTCGTTGGCGCGGTGATCCCGATCGTCCTCGCCTTTGCGACGGTAGCCATTGTCGAGATTTTGAGCTGGGGCAAATCAGCGTGGTTTGAGTTTTCAACCACTACGGTTGTGATTTCGGCAGGCCCGTGGTTCCTCGGGTTGGGTTCGCAAGGTTGGCCGCTCTTCATCGCCAATGTTCTTGTGACAGGTGCTGGTTTCGCGGTGCTCAATGCGCTTGCCGCAGTTGGAGAGGAACTGGGCTGGCGTGGTTTCCTGCAGGGGATCCTGATCAAGGACTTGGGCATGGCACGTGGCATTGCGCTACTCGGACTCATTTGGTCGTTTTGGCACCTGCCGCTGCTCCTGGCTGGATACAACTACCCGGAACATCCAGTACTCGGCGCATTCGTTCTCTTCCCTCTACAACTCATCGCCGCCTCGTACTTTTTTGGTTGGCTCACCATTCGCGCGGGGTCCTTCTGGCCTGCAGCCATTGCTCATGGCGCGGTCAACTCCATACAGGAAGGCGTCTCAGAACAGATCAATATGTCGGTGCCGCATATCTACGAAGATATAACGCGCCTGGCGCTAGTCATCGTGACCGGACTGTTCTTCTGGTGGCTTCTGCATCGCGAGCGAACGCGCCAGCATGCGCTGGCACTCGGGGCGGTGCACGACTAGCCGCGCACTCATCTGCATTCCAGCATTCATAGCGCCCTGTGCCCCGCACTGTGTTTGATTCCACGGTCGCCGCGAGCGGTGCGCTTTCCCGTCGAAGAAATGAGCCGGGCGGGAGGAAGCCGAGCGATCGAGAACGATGTCGGGGTCAGCTTCTGCAATGCGCTCCAGGTGGTGGGTGCAGCTATGGGGAATCCCTGTCGAACACGTGGCGAATAAGTGCCAACAGCCGTCGTTCCGCGACCGTTGCGTAAATAGTCGATGAAGAGCCGCCCTCGGCGCTCACTCAGAACTGCGGAGGTCGTGTAGCGCTTACTCTGTGTGCGCGCCAACTCACCCGCAATACGCTTGGTCAATTCATGTGCCTCATCATGCTTGACGCGTTTTTGCAGCGGCACCATCACATGCACCCCTTTGCCACCGCTTAGCTTCGGCCAACTCTCGAGGTCGTGGGCTACGAGAATGTCTTTCAATCGATACGCCGTCTCGAGCACAAAGTCCCATTCGATGCCTGGACCCGGATCGAGATCGAACACGAGCTGATCTGCCCTTTCGATGTCATCGACAGTGGCATTCCACGCGTGCACTTCGATCACATCCATTTCGACGAGCCCCAGGAATCCAGCAACGTCGTCGATCCACACACGCGTTCCGGTGCCGCCTTCGCGCTTTTCGATCTTGAGTTGATGAACGCTGGGCGGAATCGGCGGCAATTTTCCTTTGTGATAGAACGTGGAGCCGAGAACATGGCGAACTAACTTCAACGGGCGGCAAGTCAAATACTTCAATGCACGTTCACCCGCCCTTTCCCAATATTGAACGAGTTGCTCCTTTGTTGGCACAACCGCATCGGGAAGAAGCTGCAGGATATTCTCGCGAGGCGCACCGCCTCGCTTGGCAGCGTTCGTTTGATTGCTCCTCCGATGTGATCGCGGTGGAACTTCCAACAGGTCTTCGCGCAATCCTTTGAACACCGGCTCACGCAGCAATCCGTCACTGGTGCGACCGCTGAACTCGACTTGTGCTTCAACGACCGGCTCAACCCACGTGGCCTTCGGCTTCTTGATCTTTACCGCAAGCGGCGACTCTTTACGAATGAATGGATCAAGCCGTTCGCGGACTTCGTACAGTTGATCGTTCGTGAAACCGGTTTGTGCCTTTCCCGCATAAAGCAATCGCCCGTCTTCGTATCGCCCCAAATACAGGGAGGCGATGCGTCGCGGTTTCACGCCTAGCTTCTCGACAAACGCAACGATTGGGAAGTGGTCGGCCTTCGTGCACTTCACTTTCACCCAATCCGCGCCGCGGCCGGAGCGATACGGCGCATCGAGCCTCTTGCAGATGATTCCTTCGAGTCGTAACTGGCATGCGTGCTCGAAGATTTCAGATCCGCTAGCTTCGATGTGCTCGCTTAAGCGAATTCGAGTGAAGGAATTGTTCTTCAGTAAGGCCGTGAGCAGCTTCTTGCGCTCGACGAGCGCAAGTTCGCGAACATCCTTGCCCTTGAGGAACAAGAGATCGAACACGTAGTACACGAAGCGGTTCGCACGCTTTGCCGCGATGTCCTGCTGAAGCAGCCGAAAGTCGCTGCGCCCTTCGGCGTCCAGCACGACGATCTCGCCATCGAGAATGGTGTCGGCGCTGCGGAGCGTCTTCAGATCAGTCGCGATCGAGCTAAACGTTTGGGTCCAGTCGTAACCGCGACGCGTGAGAATCGAGATGGATTGCTTTGTAAGGCGCGCCTGCGCGCGATAGCCGTCGAACTTGATCTCGTACAGCCACTTGCCTTTGCTCGGCACCTTCTCGCTGCGTTCAGCAAGGCATGGTTCGATAAAGTCCGGCAGTCTCGATTTCACAGCTCTCTAGCAACGAAGTCGCGCGAGATGCAGTTCCGTGATCGGGGCAGTCCCACTAAACGGGCGTGTGAACCGTGACGGTTGGGAAGGCTTTGCAGATGTGCAAACTTGAGCGGTTACTGAATCGCCGATTCATGAGCAACCGCAAAGAATTTGGACAGGATGAACAGGATTGACAGGATGATCGGAGTGAAGACATCTGAAGCGGAATGAAGAGGCAAGCCCTGCGGGCAGGGTAGCCGTTGGCAAGCCCTTCGGGCAGGCAAGCCTAACGGCAGGCCAGAGACGGAATTGAAGAGGCGAGCCCTGCGGGCAAGGTACCCTGCGCGCGAGCGCTTCCTCGTTCATGTTGTTAATCCTGTCTAGAAATTCTTTTCTCTGAATCCTCAGGCAGACACAAAAGTTTGGAGAGGATGAACAGGATTGACGGGATGGTCGGAGTGAAGACATCGGAAGCGGAATGAAGAGGCAAGCCCTGCGGGCAGGGTAGCCGTTGGCAAGCAAGCCTTTCGGGCAGGCAAGCCTAACGGCAGGCCAGAGACGGAATTGAAGAGGCGAGCCCTGCGGGCAAGGTACCCTGCGCGCGAGCGCTTCCTCGTTCATCTTGTTAATCCTGTCTAGATCTCTCTCTTACGCATCCCAGCAGAGGCAATCGGGTGCGGGCTGATGCTGCAGATTCCTAAGCCGTCGCAGCAACGATCAGCAGAACAAATCCAACCACTGCGATCAGCGCATGGACGTACATCACCGGCTTCGGCAGCAGCTCACGTTTCTCCTGGAAGCCGAGATTTAGATACAGACCGCCGAGCGCCGCAAGGATCAGCAAGATCGTTCCCCACAACGCGTACTGCGGCAGGCCGATGGTGAAGGCTGCAAACAGCAGCAGCGTCAAACCCGCGGCCGCGAGTAATCCGTGCAACATCGCAAGCCATGCCGGGGGATTGCGATCACCCGTCCCTCTGATTCCAGCCATGATCAAACCGCCGCCAGCGGCAATTGCAAAGAGAGCGATGGCCGTCCACAGGAAAATTTGGATGTTCATATTCGTTCTCCAGGTGGCGTGTAATTGGGTCACCTCATTCAGAGGACGAAACGAGATTGCCGGAGGTTCCCGCGCGCCTCGGGCTTTATCGGACCTGGAGTTGCTGCTTTGCGAAGGTGATGCCTAAGGTTGCTTCGTGCGGCTGATCTCGGCATCGCCATAGACGCCCAACAATCTACCCGTACGAGCGAAGTCACGCATCATTCTGAAATAGCCGATGGCGTAGCGAGTTGAAACACGCTCACCGTCCGCGCTCATCTCGAATAAGGTCATGCCGTGCTCAGCGTATGGATAGAGAGCGAGCGTGAAGGGTCGGCCAGCATCGATCAGAGATTGAATCCGGCGACTCGTTTCGACAGCCGGGGCTTCATAGTCCCGCCCGCCGAGTATCCACAACTGCGCAGTTGAGTTGGCGCGCAGAGTCGGCATCGGATCGTAGTCGAACGGCGTGCCCCAATCGAATTCCTTCGCCATCGCGCGCAGCTCCGCTTCGGAATGCGGCAAGAAGAAATACGTGAAGTTGCCATGAACATCTTTGTACCAAGGCTCGTGTTGGTAACGAGCGCGTACGACGTCCAATTCCTCAAACCCTTTGGTGAAGCCGCTTGCCGCGACTGCTTCCACTGCACGCCCCACTTCCTGTGCCTTTGCGATTTCTTCGGGCGAATGACCTTTGTCGTGCATTTCCATTGCGATCTCTTGTTGGTCTTCGTCGTTCACGCTCACTGCCAAGCCAAAACTAACAATGACGAAATCAACGGGCGCCTGGTTTGCTGCGATGGGCGCGACCCAACCGCCCTGACTTGCCCCTTGATAGCCAACCCTACTCACACGCGATCCGCCCAAGCGCCTCGCTTCACGCATCGCTGCGACGGCGTCGTCCGCGAGCAGAGTGAAATCTTGACTGTAGCTTCCGCCTGAAATTCCCGTGCCGCGCTTGTCATAGACGAAAACCCCCACGCCCTCCGCCGGGAGTAGTCTTTGCAGAAAATTGAACGTGAGTGCTGAATCGTGCTCGGCACCGTGCACGAGAACCACGATCGGTACGCTTCTAAGGCCTTTCGGCATCACGAGGCGTCCCGCTAATTCAGTCTCATGACTGCCGAATTTGGTGTTGGTGACGTCAAACTCGACACGACGGCCTTTTATCCCGGCAAAGTCGATCTCGCCCGCATCGCACGGTGAGAACGTTGCGATGATCCCGTCTTCCCGCTTAGTCCAGCCGTACGCACTGTGCCATTCACCGCTCGGACCGGGATGAAGCGCGCCGACCGTGCCGTCAAATCGACGCCATCGCAGCGCCTCGCTGTCTGTGGGTCCTATGTCCACAAGACTGCCGTCCGCCAACCTATAGCTCCCGACATGACAGTCGATCGCATCCGCCGCGGTTGCGAAGGATTGATATCCAAAGATCGCTGCTGTGCTGAGGAGCAAGCATCTGAGCGTGACGTACATGTGGAGGTCCTGCGACTTTCGTATCGAATTCGGACGCGCTCCGAATCCTTTAGGTTGCAGCAGTCCACGAGACAATGCGTGGACGCGCTGACCTCGAGACCTCGAGAGAGCCGTCGCGGACTTCGCGTCAGGTTGCTTGCAACACCTTGTTCACCTGATCGCGATCACGCGCAAGGTCTCAGGGGTGAGTTTGCGCTGCAGGTTTTCCAAGATGGGCAATTCTTCTCGACAGGGACCGCACCACGTCGCCCAAAACGTCACCACAACGACTTGGCCTTTCAAGGCGGCGAGTTCTATCGGATCGCCGGTGACCGCATTTTTGGCTGAGAAGTTGGGCGGCACCTCGCCAACCTGAGGTTCCGCAACAGGCGCTGCATGCGCACTGAGCATGCAAAAAGAGAATATCGTCGCTAAGAGCAGGCGCATTGAGATCTCTCCGCAGCACAAGAATGTCGAATGGCCATCCGCGCGCCTCGGCGGTCGCGCAGGGCAATTTCAGGCGGCCCGCCTTTCTCGCTCAGACCCCCGGCACAATCCTCAGATCGCGAATCACACCACCATCCAAAGCCTTCAACGCCGCTTGATATTCCGGGCTGCCGTGAACTGCGACTGCCTGCTCAATTGATTCGAACTCGATAAGCACCGTCCGTTCGAGCATGCCGTCTTCATACGCCTTCGCCGCTGTACCCCGCGCTAAGAAGCGCCCGCCTCCGGCTTGTATCGCCGGAGCTGCGAGCTTTGCGTACGCCGCGAGTTTGTCTGCGTCGATGATCTTGCGATAACAAGTGATCCAATATGCTTTGGCCATGGTCGTCTCACGATGAGTATTGAGGGAGCAATTCTAGCCGCACACAAGCCACTACAGAAAAAGACGGAACACAGAGAACACACAGACAAGAATGAACCGGGCAGTTCGCCTTCCCGTTTCCGCGACCTCAATGTTCGGGCGCTGCTGACTTTTGTCCTGTGCTTTGGCTTCGAGATCCGCAAGTAACTGCCTGGCTTTCTGTGCTCAGTCCCGAGCATGTATAGCTACAAGTCTCGGTTAGCTCTACGCGCTTGGTCGTGCTCGAATGAGAGCGACACAGAAGGTGGAACCGCGATCGGGTTCGCTTTCCGCCCATACCCGACCGCCCATTCTTATTGCGGCCTTGCGCACCAAGGCCAGCCCCATCCCGGTGCCGGCGTACTGATTCGGATTCAAGCGGTGGAATATTTCGAAGACTTTCTCGTGGTAGTCGCTGCTGAAGCCAACTCCATTGTCGCTCACGCGGAGAATGTATTGACGTTCATTCACCAGTGAGTCAATGCGAATCTGCAACGGTCTGTGAGGACTGGCAAACTTAAGTGCATTGTCGATCAGGTTGCGAAGAATGATCGCCAAGCCTTCTCGATCGGCCAACACGTGAGCGTGATCAAGATTCACGTCGAGCGTGGCGTGCGCCGCATCTATCGAACCTGACATCGAGCGGAGAACCTCGTTCAGGCAGTCGTTGCAATCGAGCTCCGTAATCCTCTGATCCCGATGCTCGACACGTGAGTAGTCCAGCAATCCGTCGATCAACGCTGACATTCGCAGCGAGCCCTCGCCCACTCGCGCGACCAAGTCGCGTTCCTTTTCCGTCAAGCGATCGTGTGCGCTTTCGCCCAGCAGCGCGTTGTAGCCATTGATCGCTCGAAGTGGCCCTCTCAGATCGTGAGCCACCGCGTAAGCAAAACTCCGCGACTCTCGATATGCATCGCTCAACGCTTCGGTGCGTTCTATGACTCGCGATTCCAGATCCTGGGCGAGTTCACGATAGCGCGCTTCGCTCTCGCGTAAAGATGCCTCGCTCTGGCGCAGCGATGCTTCCAGATCTTTGAACTTCGTGATGTCGACTTGCGAGCCCATCATGCGAGCCGGGCGCCCCGCTTCATCGAGCACCATGGTTCCTCGCGCCATCATCCATCGATAGGTTCCGTCCCGATGCCGAAGGCGATATTCACTCGTGTACTCGCCGGAGTGCGAGGCAAGAAATGCTCTCAGGGCTTTGACGGTGTGCTCTCGATCTTCGGGATGTAAGCGCCCACTCCACTGGTGATAATCATCCGGTACTTCTTCGGGCTGATGTCCAATCTGTCGCTTCCACTCGGAAGAAAGTCTCAGTGCATTGGCACGGACATCCCATTCCCACAACCCGACACCGCCTGCGCGAGCTGTCATTTCGATGACGCGCTCAAGTTCATGATGCCGCGTCTCCAACTCTTGAAGCTGCGCTCGCGATCTCGCCACTTCGCTAGCGGACGCATCGAGTGCCCCTCGAAGCCGCTCACCTTGCGCGTAGGACCAAGCCTCCCGCACACCCAACAGCAGCGCGAACACGCCCAGCACGATGGCGCCGAGATGGATCGTCCCGACCATCAATTCCTCGGCAAAAAAGTACGAGCTGATCGCAATGCATAAGACCAGCATCGAGGGCACGAGCATCTCGACCAAAACCTGAACCTGTTCGCCACGAGCGACTTGATCCGTACGTTGCGCGCGAGAGATTCGCACCTGCGTCTCGGCGGCACACTGATGGATTGCGAAGGCCGCAACCCATAGGAAGTTGAAGAAGCTAAGGCCGTCGAAGTCTTCAACCACAAGTTCGCGCGCGTAAAGGACAGCTGCGAGCATTTGCGCGCTCAAAGATACGGTGATCAAAGCGACGGGCATGAGCCGCTCGCTCCACCGATACGACCAAAGCAGGTACAGCGAGATGACAAACGCCATGGAAATCGAACCGTTCTCGCCGATCACGATGAGCGAAGTGCCTAGCCTCTGCGTCGACTCGCGAAATGGCTGAGTCATGGTGATCAAAAGCACAATCGCGAAGCTGCACAAAATGAGACTGAGATTGGCAACGCGCAGCCATGTAAGGCGGCGCTGACGCTGCGTGGCGCGAAGAAACAGCAACCCTAAGATCATCAAAGGACCAAAGGCGAGATACCCAAGATCGGCGAGACTTGGGAATGGGACTTCAACTGCGCGAACGATTTCGTAGTAGTCCCAGACCAATTGCCCAAAGGTCCAGGCCAACGTCGCTGCGAAAAAGCTGAACCACGCCTGACGATTGGCGCCAGTCAGCGAGCGCGCCGCTCGATATGAACTCAAAGCAGCCAGTGCCGCCGAAAACGTCCACGCGACATCGTTGAGAATACTGCCCGCGCGATAGCTGAGATTTCCGAACACTGAGATGAGGCAGTACGCAACGACCACCACTCCCCAGGCGATCAGCAGTGCTGGGTTCGGGACACTAGCCCATGAGTTGCCCAATAAGATTGGCGAGACGATCTTCTTCTCTGTTGACATCGCTACAGTCGTCAACCCCGCCCCCACTGCAGCCGATTCTAGTGGCCAGAACGCAATCCTGCCGCGGGATTAACCGTAGCGGCGCAATGCAGTGCTTTTTGTGCGATGGCACAAGGAGCGTGCCGCGCTGCGATGGGTCAGATCACGCGCCTTCCGTGTATTTGGAATGGTTGAACGTGTAGTTGCCGATGATCTGTTCGCCGTCGCTACTGACTGAGAGCAGTTGGACGTGCAAAGTGCCCTGACTGAGAGCACGCAAGTGCACTACATTCGGGAGCATTACGATTTCACTCTCATTGGGATCGAATGCGACGTCCTCGACGCGCACCTGAGTATCTCCGGGTTGCTCGTGCACGAGAACATCAAGGCGACTCACATCACGCAATGGCGCGTGAAGATGCGCGAGGACGAGATCATCGTGCGGAGCGACTGTACACATGACGCTTCCGCCCGGATGCATCCGATATTCGCGAATGCATAAGCCATCGCCCTGTAGTCGCTTGACGAACGATGGCGTGAACACCGCGTGCAAGTGGCCCTTGAGCGTGGCTCCCCTGATCGCCGCTCCGAGCCGTGCGAGACGATTGACGCGCTCAGAACAGTAGGAGCAACCGAACATGTGCTCTTCGAATTGAGCCTGCACGGGATCGTCGATCTCACCTAACCAGTACTCAATGATTCGGGCGTGCGGGAACGCGGTGCGGCAGGCTGGCGCGTTCATCGCGTTCCCTCCTCGAATTCCATGCAGGTCTTTAGGCGATCGATCGCTCGATGGCGGATCACGCGAACATTGCCTGCCGACAATCCGAGCTCGCTCCCCACCGCATCGGCCGGGCGATCGTCATAGAAAGTCAGAATAAGCACTGCGCGTTCACGCTCAGGCAATCGGTCCAGGCAATGATGCAAACGATCCACATCGAGGCTGTTGGTTTGATCATCGGTCAGTAAGGCCGGATCGATGTGAAACGTTTCCAGCAGCAGTTCGCGCCGCCTACCGAGTCGGCGTCCGTCGACGATAACCTGTCGGCAGGTGCCGAGAATGAAGGAGGCGATTCGATCCGGTTCGCGCACCGCACCCTCGCGCAGCTTCTGCAATGTCATCAACAACACGTCCTGAACGAGATCGGCTGCGGCGGCTTCGCTGCGTAAGTGCCGCACACCGTAAAGGCGGATGCGTGGTGCAAATCGGCGGCACAGTTCGGACTCCGCGGCATGACTCCGCTGGGGAGCGGCAGCCATGATCCTGCGAGCGAGTCCGCCATCGTCTTCATTCAGTGCCCCCGGGTCCTGCATGCACCCAGCATAAGCAGTGTCGAAAAGAGTCGAAAGTCGGCATTGCATCGGGTCCTTGGGCCTCGAGAATCGACATTTGCTTAGGAAGTGTAACGACCGGCCGTTTCGTTACACCTCCTCGTCATCCAGCCATCACCGATCGAGGATTCGCGATGATTACCAACTCACAGTCCGGCACCAACATCCAGGAAATCGCAGACGGCATCTATCGCATCAACACACCCGTGCCGCTGCCCGACGGCAGTAAGTTCAGCTTCAATCAGTATTTGATCGTGGACGATGCGCCAATGATCTTTCATACCGGTCAGCAGCAGCTGTTCCCATTGGTACGCGAGGCCATCGAGCGTGTGATGCCGATTGACCGATTGCGCTTTGTTGGGTTGTCGCATTTCGAGGCCGATGAATGCGGGGCGCTGAACTTGATGTTGGACGCTGCACCGCAAGCGATTGCTGTTTGCAGTCGGATCGCTGCGATGGTGTCGGTCAACGATTTCACCGGTCGCGCTGCTCGTGCACTCGCCGATGGCGAGAACCTAGAACTGGGTCGCCACACGATGCGCTGGTTCGACACACCGCACATGCCACATTCATGGGAATGCGGACTGATGATGGACGTAAGCACTCGCACCTTCTTCTGCGGCGATCTATTCACCCAGGGCGGCGCGGGCGACGTCGCGCTCACCGAATCGGACATTCTCGGCCCGAGCGAAGCCTTCCGCATGCCGATGGACTACTTTGCACATTCGCCACGCACCACCGGGATCTTGGAACGGCTCGCTCGCGAACGCCCCGAGACGCTGGCCTGCATGCACGGCAGCGCCTGGCGTGGCGATGGCGCGCGGCTGGTGCGTGAGCTGTCGATCGCGCTCGCGAATAGGTCCGAGGCAATGAACTAGCAGAGATGCGCATGCGTAACGTTGCGCACAACGGGAATGGGAACAGCACGTTCGCGAAGGCTGCTGCGTCGCGTTCATTGGAACTCGCGCAACCGGTCGGCGGAACCAGTTACAGATGTGTAAACCTGGCACTGCCACACGTGATCATTGTCGAAAATGTTGCCCGCGCGGAAACATGACGACTTCCGACCTCTCTATGCCTCATGCTCAGCACCAACTTCCAGCACTCGCACTCAGTGCAAGAACTGGAGATGTCTTCTGCTGCTAATGAGGTTTGAAGCTCATGATCAAGACATACGAAGGAAGCTGTCACTGCGGCGCGGTTCGGTTCGAGGCTGACCTAGACCTCAGCGCAGGTTCGGGCAAGTGCAACTGTTCGTATTGCAGTAAGTCGAGAAACTGGTCCGTGCTCATCAAGCCCGAAGCATTTAGGTTGCTCGCAGGTGAAGACGCGCTGAGCGACTACCAATTCAACACGAAGACGGGCCATCACTTGTTCTGCCGCCATTGCGGCATTCATTCCTTTAGCCGTGGCAACTTAGAACAATTGGGCGGCGCGTTCGTGTCTGTTCAATTGATGTCGCTCGACAACGCAAGCCCGCAGGAGCTACTGGAAGGGCCTATTGGATACGCCAATGGACGGGACAATGCGTGGTGGGAGGCACCTGCCGAGACAAGACACTTGTGAGTTGACTCAAATCCGCTCTGATTTTGAGGCACCAAGGCAATCAACTTAATCTCACGCACGCCGTCTTCAATCTGGCCCATTTCAGCCTGGCGTGCTGATAAGATCTGAACCGCCTGCACATACCAGCGCACGGAACAGAGCGCCATCTTCGTCCACAGAAGATCCTGCCGCGCGCTACGTAGACTGCAGATAAATAACTCGAATCAATCAGCGGAAGGACACATGCTCAACGAGACGATGCGCGGCACCTATGCCGTGCTGTTGGCGCTTGCACTTGCATTGACTGGATGTGGCGGCGGTGGTGGAGCACCGTCGGGCACGACTCCTCCACCATCGTCGACACCTTCAGATACCACCGCACCCGACACCACGATTACGAGCAACCCACCGGCGGTATCGAACAGCAGCACGGCGAGCTTCAATGCAGGCTCCACCGAGTCGGGATCGACATTCGAAGCTAGCCTGGATTCTGCGGCGTTCGCGGCGGTAGCACTCCCGTTGCAGTTGAGTAATCTTGCGGACGGCAACCATACGTTGGCCATTCGCGCGCGCGATGCGGCTGGAAACGTCGATGCCACGCCTGCGACATTCGCGTGGACTGTCGCTACCAAGCCCACCGTTCAAATCCTATTTCCGCTGCCACATTCATACACGGACGCCACTACGCTGACGGTGAGAGGTACGACATCAGGATCCAACAGCGTGGCATCGGTCCACGTAAATGATGTGGTTGCGACGAGCACCGACGGATTTAAGAACTGGTCCGCTGTCGTTCCAATTCATACGGGTCAGAACAATTTGATCGTCGAGACAGCGGACGCATCGGGAAACACGAACGCGAATGCCGCAAGCGCGGTGGTAATGAATCGCGGTCCAGTTGTCGGCGCGTTCGCAGGTCTTGCGCTCGACACGAGTACTGACCAAGTCTTGGTGGCAGATGGATCTCTCCAATCGCTTTATCTGTTCGATCCCGCGACGGGATTGACCAAAGCGCTGGCCTCGTACGATGGAGAATCCTTGGCAGGGGTGACTGCGGTGACACTTGACGTAGCTAACCATCGGGCTCTGGTCGTCGACGGGAGTCGTGATGCATTAGTCGCAGTAGACCTATCCACGGGTGCGATACATGACATATCGACGTCCGATGCAACGAAGCCCTTGTCGTTTCCGGCCTCGATCGCCCTGGATGAGGTGCATCACTCAGTGTTCGTGGGCTCGCCAGATACGATCACGCAGGTCAATCTCGATTCCGGTTCGCGCACCGTCATCTCCAGCGAGGCCGTGGGAAGCGGACCTGCCCTCACCTACCCTCCCTTGCTAGCTCTGGATTCGTATACCAATCCTGGAACGCCACGGCTCGTCGGAGCAGTCGCGGTCGACGTCGAGGCGGGAACTGGTGCAATCATCGCAGTGGACCCTGTAACCGGAAATCGACAGATCATTTCACCGATCGATTCCAACAGTGCACCTCTAGCTAGACCTACGGCCGTTGCGCTCGACCCGAGCACGCATCATTTGTTGGTTGCGGACTCAGGCACGCAGGCACTCATCTCGGTCGACCTCGCGACGGGCAATCGTGCGGTCGTGAGCGATCAGTCGAAGTCCTCAGATTCGCTCTTCGCACCGGCGGCAGGTCTCGCGATTAGGGGCGGTCAGGCCTTGGTGGCGCAGGCACATGGGGAGGTGCTCAGCGTCGATCTCTCCAACGGTGCGCAGCAAACGATGTTGCACTCACGCGTAGGTCAGGGACCGCAACTCGGCCTGCTCTCGACTGCTGCGCTAGAAGAAAGCGGATCGATATTGGTACTGGAAGGCGGACGCTTGACGCGAGTCAGCCTGAGCACAGGTGATCGAACCATCGTTTCCTCCTCAAGTGTCGGCACGGGTCCATTCGACACCGGATTCGCCGCGATGACACTCGACACGCGTGCGAACTCCGCACGACCATCCGCGCTTGCGGCATTTATTAGATCCAACGAACTCGTCTCGATTGATCTTGCAACCGGCAATCGCACGCATGTGGCCGATCTCGGATTGTCGTTGCCAGACATTCAAGGCGACCTGCGACTGGATGCCGAAACCAATCGTATTTACTTCATCAACAGCGATGATGCGGGTCCCGGGAAAGCGGCGCTCTATTCGTATGACTTGAGAACCGGTCAGCGCATCACCGTATCGGCTAGCAATTTCGGGAATGGTGTGCTCATGCGTTATCCAAAAAGCTTTGTGCTGGACAAGTCACGCAATCGCATCATCGTGTCGGACCCTACTGCAGGCGGGTGGATATCAGTCGATATACAAACGGGCGCTCGAGTTAAGTTCTCAGATGATTGGAGCGCGATGATGGGGCCTGGTGCGTTGTATCTCGATGCAACCCAGTCTCGACTGATCGGGCTCAAGTGGGCGCCCGTCGGCGCCCGCACGGAAGCGCCCCTTGCGGCTCTGCGAAGTTCCGGTTGGTCTATCGATGACGCTGCGCTGTACACGATGATGACGATGATGGAGCATCCGGCAGGCTACACGGATGTTGATGGCGTGTACTGGCCCGGCGGCGCTGCGAACTACAACGGCACTTTCGATCAGCGTCTCGCGTTTTCGGTGGCGTACGATTTATATCCGCGCCTCAACAAGTACGACTACATATGCGCGGATCTCTTTTCGATGTCGATGCCCAGCGGAACACCACAGACGATGATTTCCGGTCCAGACCTGACGCTATCGATGCGCGGCAGCGGACCTGCACACATGGTTGCCGCTGGCATCGATGTGGATTCGGCAGCTCAGGTTGCTTACATAGCGGAAACCAACACGTCCTCAGTCATGGCTATAGATCTGATTTCAGGAGATCGAGTTTTGATTTCGCACTAGCGGCAGCGCCTCAGGCGTACATGAATGCGCACCTCGCTTCACGCCCTAATTGCCTCATACGCTTTCGCCAAGCCGATGCCATTGAGCCTCTCCAAAGCACGCGCCGGCAAATGAACGCGAGCCGCAGCCAAGTTCTCTCGTAGATGTGCGACGGAAGAAGTACCTGGAATCAGCAGAATATTTGGAGAACGTTGTAGCAACCAGGCGAGCGCTACCTGCATCGGCGTTGCATGCAATTCCTTAGCAACAGCAGAAAGCTCGGCTGATTGCAGCGGATTGAATCCGCCTAACGGGAAGAATGGAACATACGCGATTCCTGCCGCCGCAAGCTCGTCGATCAATGCGTCATCGTTTCGATGCGCAACGTTGTAGAGGTTC
Source organism: Pseudomonadota bacterium (assembly GCA_023391335.1). GTDB lineage: Bacteria > Pseudomonadota > Gammaproteobacteria > Steroidobacterales > Steroidobacteraceae > Steroidobacter. The sequence goes on from JAEWBG010000092.1 coordinate 93,082, forward strand.
TGCACGCAAACGATCTTCACCATGCGCTGTGCTTCTGCGACCTGCTTCGCCGTCACATTGCTCAGGCCAATATGACGAATCAGCCCTTGCTGCTGGAGCTTGGCAACGGTTGCAAGCGGTTCTTCGATCGGTCCTTCTGCGGGTGCGAAGGGATCGAACATGAAACGTAAGTTCACGACCTCAATTGACTCAACGCCAAGATTGCGGAGGTTGTCGTGCACCGCGCGTGTCAGTGCCTCCGCCGAGAACGCCGGATTCCACGACGCATCCGGGCCTCGCACGGCGCCAAGTTTGCTGACGATAACCAGGTCCGACGGATATGGATGCAGCGCCTCGCGGATGATTTGGTTGGTGACGTGCGGTCCGTAGAAATCACTCGTATCGATGTGATTGACGCCACTGGCCACCGCCTCCCGCAAAACCGCGATGGCGGCTTGGCGATCTTTTGGCGGCCCGAAGACGCCAGGACCAGCAAGCTGCATCGCTCCGTAGCCAACACGATTTACGATTCGATCGCCTAACTTAAATGTGCCTGCATCATGGATCATGTTCGTTGCTGCTCCTCGAGAGTATCGATGCACTCTACTCGGCACCGGAGCAGGCGATAATCCAGCCAACACAGCACAGCCTGTTCGGAGCCGCGAACAATGACGACAGATCTTCCCGACCTCATGGCCTTCATCGCGGTTGCGCGCTCCGGAGGATTTCGAGAAGCAGCTCGTGTGAGCAATAGCAGCGCATCCAGCATGAGCGAGTCCGTTCGCAGGCTGGAAGAGAAACTTGGGGTACGTTTGCTAAACCGCACGACGAGAAGCGTTGCCCCCACCGAAGCCGGCGCGCAGTTGCTCAAGCGACTCGAACCAGCACTTGTAGAGTTCGAGTCAGCGATCGATGTCGTCAACAGCTTCCGCGATCGGCCCGCGGGCAACTTGAAGTTGAATGTTCCAGTAGCTGCGAGCCGCCTAGTGCTGCCGCAGCTAATGCCGGAGTTTTTGGAGACCTATCCCGATATCCAGGTGGAGATCGTGGCCGACGATAGCTTCGTCGATATCCTCGCGTCCGGATGCGACGCAGGTATTCGTTACGAAGAGCATCTAGAACAAGACATGGTGGCCATTCCGATTGGTCCGTGTCGACAGCGATTCGCGGCCGCAGCATCGAAGAAGTATCTCGAACGACACGGCCGACCGAATCATCCGCGTGACCTATTGAAGCATGCGTGCATTCGCGGAAAGTTCAGCAGTGGCTCGATCCCCGCGTGGGAGTTCGAGCGTGATGGGGAGACGATCGAAGTGGAACCTAATGGCCAACTGACCGTGCGAATTGGCGCGGCGAAAGACCTCGCCGTTGAAGTTGCGATCGCTGGCGGAGGAATCGTCTATGTGTTCGAAGACTGGTTGCGTCCTTACTTCGACGACGGTTCGCTCGAGCCTGTCCTGGAACCATGGTGGATCAGCTTCTCGGGACCCTTCCTCTACTATCCAAGCCGGCGCCACATGCCTGGCCCGCTGCGCGCGTTCGTGGATTTCGTTCAGAGTCGGAGGAAGGAAGAGCGGGAATGAATCGGGGCGCTTGGAAGGTGACCGCGTCGGACCCGTGGTCGCAGGTGTGTAACTCTGACATACCACACCAAAATTCGCCCAACGAGAACCCGCCGCAACGTTGAGGGTTGCATCGATGAGAACGCTATCAAATAATCGCCCGCAAAGTGGCCGGTGGGGGAACCTGCCACGCGACTGATCGTTGAACGATCAGCGATGAGTGGGGGTTGGTATTGAGTTATGTCATCGGCGGCGACAACGATCGCCGTGTTACGCCGGAAGAGTGTCTGGTCCTGATTCGAATACCTTCGGATCGGGTCATCTACACTGCTTTCAAAGAGGTGGCCAGAAGATGGCCGACTCTCATCGAGAGCGAACGGTGCACGCTCGAGGGCGACGTGTCGCTTACCCCCAGCTTCGGCACCGAGACGCCATCTCACTTCAACAAGATCATCAACGCGCGCGTAGCCCTGATCGAACGACTCTGTCTCGAAGTCGGTGGTGTTACGGTGACCTATCGCCGGGTAAGCGGGCACGGCGAATACAAGCTCACCTCGTTCGATGAACTGCGGATCGAGTTAGGACCCAACCCATTCATTGACCTAGCCGAACTTAGAGAGCTGATCGCGTCCTTCAGCAAATCGCTCCTAGTAGTCACGGTGAGTGGCACTCCCCTTTTTGCTGAACTCTGGAACGAGATTGGTTCTGCTTATATCAATAAAGTTGCAACGCGAGCCCTAGAAGGAAAGGACGCTTAGCTCACGGCAGATGGGGACGGATCCGGAACACAGTGCGGCCTCGAAGATATTTCAGCACGCACACATACATCCATGCCCTTTGCGCAGACGTCCCCTGCGATCACTCTCCTGTCAGCGATCCGAACTGCACCGTTCGCTCAGGTCAGCGAGCCAGTCCGAGATGACTTGCGCCGTACACTGAATAGATCTGTCTCTGAGGTTGTCGAATGGCTGCCCTTGCAGCTCTGGTCGTTGTCGTATTCAGCTTGTCTCTGATGGTGTTCGCCGTCGTGGCCTTTGCGAAGCCAGCGCGTGCCGAACGCTTTTTGATGGCTTTCGCGAGTTCCGCGCGCACGCACTACTTGGAGCAGATCGTTCGCATCGCTGTTGGAGCGGCGCTCGTAATTCGCTCATCGGACATGTGGCAACCAAGAGCGTTCTGGCTGTTCGGCTGGATTGTCGGTGTTAGCTCGATGGCACTAATCTGCATTCCGTGGCAGTGGCACGATCGATTAGGTACGTCACTGCGACCTTTGCTGGTTCGATATCTGAAGCCCTACGCCGTGGCCGCATGTGCACTCGGCGTACTGCTCCTTTACGCGCTGTTCGCTAATCACGCAGCTCCATGACGTCGATAAATAGATCCTCCCCTTTTGCGTCCTCGATCATGCAGTCAATTCACAGGAAGTCTCTGCAGCCAGTTGACGACTTCTGCAGCAAGCGCGATGCGGTGATCCTGAAAGGCATGATCGCTGGTAAGAGTGACTGCGGTAACGTGGCCGCCAGCCCGAGCCACTGATTCGGCGAGCCGACGATTCTCTTCGCCACCCGCTTTCGAAGCGCCGATCACCAACAGAGGTCGGCGCGTGAGATCCTTGGCCCACGATCTGAAGTTCCAGTCGGCTCGGTGTTCCACTAGCTCATCGGCAGTACTGCTTGCCGTTGCTCCTTGCAGCGCATTGCCGAGATCATCGAATCTTTTGGCAGCCATTGCTGCACGGTCGGCACCACTCACTTTGCTGAACTGATCCCCAGTCGCTCCGACGTTCCACGCATCCAGAAGCACGAGGCCAAGAAGATGTTCATCCGTCCGCGCATGCGCCGCGCTCGCAAAGCCTCCCATGCTGTGTCCGCCGATGACGATGCGTCGAGTGTCGATTCCGAACTTTTCGGCTATGGCGTCTCGACGCACAAATTCCATCGCGGCATCTGCATCCTCCAGAACATGCGCGATCGAAAACTTTCCTGGGCTACCCCAAGAGCCGCGATAGTGCAGTGTCAGCACGTTCCAGCCAGCGCCGCCGGATGGCCTGAGCGAGGTCTAGATTCTGTTCGTTGCCAGGGAACCCGTGCAGAAGAACGAAGGTGGGATGGCGTCCCCCGCCACCTGCCAGATAGAACAGCCCGTTGATTTCAAGGCCATGACTCGGGATGAGCACCTGAGCCGAACGAGGCGGAGGTTCTACGGCATCTGGCGTCGGGTCGCTGATGACAGCGGATGGAATCGCGCGGCTCAGATCATCCGCAGCAGCCAATCCGCAAAACGCGAGCGTCAGGATAGCCAGTGATTTCATCCGAACACTCCGAATTAGGTGGTCGCAGGTGACTTAAGCAAACGATCCGATTTCCGCATTCCAGATCTTAGCTGCTCCGATCAGCCACTGGATGCACGCAATCGATGCGACATCCGCATTCGCAATGCGGCAACAAAGGGGACGGATCGGGACTCTGTTCCCTTTGCGCCACGACATCTCCCTTTCTGGCCTGCCGAGTCCTCTCGGCTTCCCTGCCGCGCTTCGCGGCTCGCTTGCCGACGGCTTCCCTGCCCAACGGGCTTGCCTCTTAGATCCCACACACCCAACGGGTTTGCCTCTTCAGTCTTAGCCTCCCCGTATCAGCTCCGCCATCACCCGCATCAATACCTCACCGCTGACCGGTTTTTGCAGTAGCTCGCATCGCGAGTACTCGGCGATCTGTTCGCGGCTTGCCTTGTCTCCATAACCCGTAAGGATGATGACTGGCAGACTCTCGTTGATCGCGCGGATCTCCTCCACGAGATCCACGCCCGTGAGATGCGGCATGGTCAGATCGGTGATGAGGATGCTGAAACGCGATGGCGCCGCCTGGAACGCGGCCAAGGCATCGCGAGAGTCGATGCAGTACGTGCAGCGGTATCCATTGCGATCGAGCAAGGCATGCGCATATTCGGCCACGAGAGGTTCATCGTCGACGATCAGGACTTCTTCGCCGTTGCCCTTAACTAACGCATGCGCCATCGGCGCGGCCGCGGGCTCCTCTGCGGGCTGATCCATCAGCGGGAAATACACTTCGAAGGTCGTGCCATCACCGGGCTGACTGCGCACTCGCATCGCGCCGCCATGATTCAAGACAGCGCCCTGCACGATCGCAAGCCCGAGTCCGGTGCCCTTGCCTTGCGATTTGGTCGTGAAGAACGGATCGAAGATGCGCGGCAGGATCGCCCCGTCGATGCCGAGTCCGGTATCGGCCACCGACAGGTACATCCACATGCCGGGATGCAGCTGCGGAATCTCTTCCGCCAACTTCTCGTCGACGCGCACCGGCTTCAGGCGGACCGTCAACGTCCCACGCCTCTCCCCCATCGCGTGCAATGCATTGGTGCAGAGATTGATGATGATCTGGTGAATCTGCGAGGCGTCGGCTTGTACCGTACCCGATTGCAACTGACTCACAAGCTCAATGTTCGGAGGCACGCTGCTATGCAGGAGTCCAAGCGCCTCCTCCACTGGGCGTCGCAAGTCGAGCGGAATTCGAGTGCCTTCGTTCTTGCGCGAGAAGGTGAGGATTTGATTCACCAGATCCTTTGCTCGCAGCGCCGCCTTGCGCATCTGATCGATCTCGGCGGTGTTGTCTAGCTTCTGTTCGGCATTCATCCACGCGAGCTCGCTGTAGCCGAGAATGCCCGTGAGCAAATTGTTGAAGTCGTGCGCGATGCCTCCAGCGAGGGTGCCGATACTTTCCATCTTCTGCGCCTGGGCAAGCTGACTCTCGAGACGCCGACGACGCTCCTGCGCTTCGATCCATTCGGTGATGTCGTCCTCGAGCACGAGATGATGCAGTCGACCATCCTGACCGGTGATGGGCGAAAGCGTCGAGCGCACGGGAATGATGCGTCCGCTCCTGTGTTCGATCGCCAGCTCACCGCTCCACGATTCGCCGCACATTAGCGTCGCGTCTATCTCCTTACGCTTCCGGTTTGAGATGCTCGAAGGACGCAGCGCATTGAGGTTGAAGCCCAGCAATTCGATTGCAGTGCGTCCGGTCAGGAGCGAGCTGCGTGGATTGGTGTATTCGATGATCCCTTCCGGTGACGTGATGAAGAGCGCCACCGGACTCTGTTCGATCGCTTGCGTCAGCACTCGAATCTCGTCCATCTGACGCGCAAGCTGCACGTTCGTTTGTTGTAGCTCGCCTGTTCGTGCGGCGACGAGCTGCTCGAGGCGGTTCCGCTTGCGGCGCTCGAACAGCGTTAAGAGCCACACCGTGATCAGAATCAGAGAGGCAAGGCCGGCCACGTAGCCGAAGTAAGCAAGCGGGGTTCGGTACCAGGGTGCGGCGATAGAGAACGCGATGGAGTCCTCTTCGCCGATCACACCACCCTGTCGCGGTCGAATGCGGAGCACATAGTCGCCTTCCTCGATCTCATCCAGCACCGTCCACCCCGTGCTGCCGACCGATGTCCAGTCACGACTCGCGTCCCCTTCCAGCCGAGTCTCGAACGTAAGCGGCGAGGCGAACGTTCTGCCTATCGCGCTGTACCGTACGAGCAATGTGTTCTCTTTATAGGGCAGTTGCGGCAGAGAATTGTCTACTGCAAAGAAGTGCCGCCTGTCCTGCGCCACGCTGACTTCGGTCACCAGCGCGCGGAGCCGCCTTGGCGCTGGAGTGGGCCTGCGAGGGTCGAATCGCGCAAGATGAGATTGCGCATACAACCAGACGACGCCATCGCGTTCGAAAGTCGGCAAGTAAGGAGCGAAGTTCAGCGGTACCGTTGCGACGAGTTCCGACCATCGACCTGCACGCTGTGCGCGAATTTGCATTTCGCCATCGCCCACGATCCACAGACGCCCACGCGCATCCACGCCAGGGCGTCCGAACACTCTCTTAACGCCAGGAACCTTCGTAAGAAATCTATCGTCGTGAACGAAACGTTGCGCAGTCTCGTCGAAGCGCCAGAAACGATCGCCCATATTGGCCGTGATGGCACCGTCATCGACAAACAGTTGCGGCCAACTCGCTGGCAACCCTTGTTGCTCGCCGAAGAACTGCACATTCGGTATGCCGCCGCGCAATTCAACGCTGGCGACGCGGCCAATGCCGAGCTCGAGCCAGATGCGCCCGCTGCTATCGATCACAGGATGGTTGAACGTCGTGGTGAGATCTTTCACTGTTTGACGTCCCGAACGAACGAGGCGATCGCCTTCGCGGCGGATCCATCCGACCTCGTTACGCGCCATGTAGAGCCAGCCTTGCTGCGAGGATCGTTCTTCAATGATTCTCAGAGCCTGAGCGTCCGGCGCGAACAGGCGCCATCCGCGCGAATCGCGAACGTACGCGCCGTCTTCAGTGCCCGCGACAGCGACACCGAGTGCACCGGAGAATGCCGTGACGAAGATGCCAGGTGGACTGTCGAGTTCGAGACTGATCATGCGGCCGGAAGAGTTGTAAACACCGCGGTAGAGTCGGCCGTCCGCAAGTAGCCAGAGTTTGCCGCCGAAGCGATGCGGGTGAACCATGGTCATCCCGTTCGTGAACTGCGCTTCGAAGTGGCCGATGTTCGAAGGGAAGTGAATTCGCAATACGCCTGCGTCAAGCAAGCCCCATACGACACCGCCCGCAGTACTGACCAGATGTTTGACGCGCGTGAAGCGGCTGTCCGAGAGGCGGTCCAGAACCTGGATGACGCGTCCATCCTCGTTGAAGAAAACGAGTCCTACGCCCTCAACTGCAGCGGCGAGAAAGCCGCCTTCGGTGCGGCACAGTGCGTTGATCCTTTGCTCACCGGTGAAGACGTCATCGGAGCTGAACGTGCGCGCAGTCTTTCCGTTGTATAGCTGTAGACCACGGCCATAGGTACCGACTAGCAGTTGTCCGGTGCTCAATGCTTGCGTAGCGGTGATGGCGTTTAGCGTGCCTTCCGATCTCACCACCTCACCCGCACCGGAATCGAGTCGTCGCAGTGTTCCGTTCGTGCGTTCACTGACATAGAGCTGGTTCTTGAACCCGAACACGGTTTCGATGGTGTTCGAGAAAGTGAGCAACTTCATCTGCTGTCCCGGACGCCAGGACAACACTGCGCCGGTGAGGGAATGCCAGATCCATTGGTCGCCCACCGTTTCCAATCGCACTTCGGGAACGAGCAGTCGACCGTCCTGCGTGCGGGACCAATCGACCACATGCTGCGGCCGCCAATAGCCATCTTCATAGAACACGACGCGCGCCACGCCTTCTGACGTTGGCACATAGATGGCGCCGTCGCGGTCTACTGCCGCGCTCTTAACCGGAATGCGTGAGGCATTAGCAGGCTGATTGTAGATGCGCCACGTGGCGCCATCGCCTAACGCGAGTTGCGTGCCGGCGACGATCAGCAGCCGACCATCAGGCATTTCGCGAACGTCGGTGGGTGCGACGTCGAGGCCCAGGGCTTCGGTGGTTAGCAATTCGTAGGCGGGAGCACCGGCTTCGACGACGCCCGGCGGTGCCGCATCGATTTCGGAGGCCTTAGCTGGGGATGTAAGAACGATCGCACACAGCAATGCGACCGCAGTCAGTCCAATCTGCCGCGCGAACGCCGCTGTAAGGACATACGTCAAATTGCTACTCAACAGTACGAAGCATTCAGGGCCGCCCGAAGATACAGCGTTGCGAAGCTGGCGTTAAGGCGGAGAAACACGCGACGTGGCGCTCGGCTTGGCCGGTATACAGAGCGTCGGAAAGAGCAGAATTTCACACGGAGGACACGGAGGGCACGGAGATATGAATCGATAGCAATCGTTCGGGTGTGCGAGCTCGTGCTTTGTCGGCTCCTTCCTCCGCTTGCGGGGGGAAGGTTGGGAAGGGGGCGACATGGTTCAGCAGCAAAGTCACCATCGCCGACAAATCGAAGCGTCGCTGATGTATCCCCTCAGAATTCTAACGGCGACTTCCTCTTTTCCGTTCGTCCTGAGCCGCGTCGAAGGACCTCTTCAGATCAGGAGTGCTTCGACGAGATCAGCACGAAAGCCAGATCAAAGCGAAGAAATTTAGACAGGATTAACAGGATGAACGGGATGTATGAAACCACGAACTGATCTCTGTGCCTCGATCATCCTGTCGATCCTGTTCCTGTCCAAACTCTTAGCTTCTGCTCCGGTGCAGAGCGAAGAAATTTAGACAGGAATAACGGGACGTATGAAACCAAGACAGGCGTCTTAGCCTCGACCCTCGGTTGCAAACCAAACCAATGCCAAAACCGCAGCAACCACAAACGCCACGAGCCAAAGCCTTGCCCCTGAGGTTCCGTCTCGATGTTCCCCAAATCTGACCCACGAAAGCTGTTCAGGCCAAGACGGTAACCCTTGTAAGTAGCTTTTGAAGGCAAAGCGAAGTCTGTCTACAGAGATGTATGTGTCCGAACATACCCAGTGTTCCGCTTCACTCCCCTCTCGTCGTTCGAGCTCGAACGATCCATCCGAATTCTTGAACGCTTGAACGTATTGCTGCGCACCTGAGGACAAGATGATGAAAGAGCCAGACTCGCCTTCGGCGAAGGCCCGAACGTGCTGATCTAAGCTCTCTTCAGTGAGATTGTCTTCGACAGAGTTGCCATTGATTTCTAGTTTCATGGGCAATGACATGTGCGGCTCTGATTTTCAAACACCGGATTCCGAGTCCGGATCAAAGCCTGAGCGTCATCGATTAGTAAATCTGTCCCCTTTAGCGCGCGAGTCTCAGAAAGTTTCAGCGGAGCCATCTATCGACAAATGGATCCCCTTTGCGAATTGCACACTCATGACGAATCGTCGTGACTAATCCGAACGATTTCTTCTAGTAGCTTGTCGAGATCTGCCCAGAACTTTATCTGCATCTCCGTCGGCAACGACTCGGTCCTCCGGATCTGCGTATGTAGGTTGCCGTCGGCCAAGTTTCGAAGTGATTGATCAAGGTGACGCATGGATGATCGGAATGACTTGCTGCCCGCGTAGTTGTTGGCAACCTCCGAAAATGTATTGCACCGAAAAATCGGCGGAACGTGATCGACGATTCCCCTCACAAGCATGGAGCAGGCAATGAATGATTTTTTATCGAACGCGCTGTTGAGTTCCTCACACATCCTAATGAGTCGCTTGAGATCCCAATCCTTGCTCGCGACCATCTTTAGTTCGTTTATCCGGACTGAATCGACATAGCTAGAAATGGATGTCAGGTGATCGTCTTTGGCATCGGGATTGGCTCCGCGTTTCGTCACATTGAGCTGTATGCCTTCAGATTGCGACAGCCGTTCCTGGGAGCGCATAGCATCGATTACGTCTGAGAACGTCCGGTACTTGACTATGAGATCTGATATTTGGATTTGCGAGCGGAATCCATCCGCACTCGTGCTCCAGCCATCGAAAATAGGAGCGTCCATTAGGTACTCGAGCGCCTGCGCCACCTTGCGCTCAGGCATGTCGGCTAAGGCGGCAACATCGGACTGCGAGACTTGTGCATCAGGGTGCTCTATGAATTCGACGCGGAGCACATCAAACAGATGTGCACATAGATAGCGGACGCTCTCGGCCGCTGGCAATACGTCGGCCAATTCGACAAGCCCCAACAATGGCAAACGAAGATGCTCTCCATCACGGCACTGGATTTCGCCGGATGCAGTCAGTTCATCAATAGCATGAACGTCATCAGGATGTTTCGCGAGAAACGTTCTTCGAGTTACACCGTTCGGTTCAGCACGCGTGGCCCAAAAAATATCCTTCAGCAGCCTGGTCTTCGTGTTCTTTGGCATGCTCAATTTCCGAATGAAGCAATGACGTCTCACTCGCACACAACTGATGGCGCACAGAACGGCACAAAAGCCGACTAACCGAACAAAGGAGACTGACTTATCTCGCGAGGGATCCCTCAGAACTTTTCAGCAGGAACGCCACATCGCATCAATAAATTCTTTCTCCATTGCGAAGTGTGTTCTAGCGCACGATCGACTGTTCAACGCGCGCTCCCAGTGAACGTCTCTCGCAACGTCCGAATGGACGAAGTTGATCAATACGCCGGATATCCGAATCCCCGGTACCAATCGTCCCGACTTGGTCCGTTCGATGCACCTTCGCGAAGACTCAAATGTTTGCACTGGTACCTGGCACCCCCTTTAGTGCCGGAACTCATTTTAGAAGCTGTATTCCAGTATGCGAAACCTTGCTAATACGAACGAACCCAAGCTCCTCAGGAGGTACTCCCTCCAATACGACCGCTAGCGGAGTCCAAGCGCCTCCGCGAATACTCTGGACGAATGACATGTCTTTTGATTTCTGCGACGCGTTGTCCGGAGTTCCTTTCTCATTAACACGACCCCAATCTATCGTTGCCTTCAGACCATCGATGGAGGATGAAAGCGTGTTTCCGATTCTGAGCGTAATCTTTGAACCGTTTGCATAGGGTTTGACATCGGTCAGTTGCACCGTGAGAGTTCCGAGATCGAAGGCTACTGTCGAATACCCCTCGTCTCCGGGAGTCAGATATGCAATGTTTTTCCAATCCTTCGTCATGTCGGTCCAATCGACCTTTTGCTTCAACAGGGCCAGCTGTTCTTTAAGCGCATCGATCTCTTTGCGCGACGCTGCCAGTCCCGCCTCGGTGCTGGCCAATCTACTAGCAAGCTCATGATGCTGCGCGTCGCCGTCAACGCAACCGAAAAGGAAAAAGCCCAGATAACATGTAATTACGACTCTTGTTCTTGTCATGTTCGCCTCATGATCACGCTCAACGGCGTTGTTAGCCGCGCTCTCCATCTTTCAGTGCTCGGCTCTTGAATAACTTTAGAGATCGTTCTGGATTCTGCCCAGGTGTGCGGCGAGAAACTCCTCGATCTTTGCATCTGTAATTCCATACTTCTCGCGCACCGCCTTAGTTGCTTGGGACAGTCTCTCCTCTGCCTGCACGAATATCGCCTGGGCATCCTTCAGCTCTTTAATCATTTGCTCGCGGCCGGCGGACGACATGAACTCGTCTGCCTAATCGCGGAAAAATGAATGGGCGAGCAAGTTTCGCCTCCACAATGCATCCTGAAGACTAACCTCGAGGTCGGAGTGAACAGCGACGACCGCCTTAAGATTCCGAATCATCTTCCCTAGAGTTGCCTCGAAGTTTCGTTCCATAAACGCGTCGAACTCGACTTCCCAACGACTTCTCGAAATCGGCTTTCCAATGCGGCTGGGCAACAAATCCAAAAACACGAGCGCGTTCACTAAGCCGTGCTCCAAGACCTGAGCTAGATACATAGCCAAGCCGTAGTGAGCGTAGACAGTCTTAACGTGTTCATCCTTGTCGTCGCTCTCCATGAGCTCTACCGGTAGATTAGACGGACGCAGAAATATCAATTTGGCGGTCAGCCGACTGGTGTTCTCTTCATTGCCGAGGCTAAACCTCCGGATCGCGTTTGGAAAGCCAACATCCCGTCGACCAGGCTTACACCCCGTCGCACCCACAACTCCTTATGTGACTTCACTTCCCCGCCGCGCTGGCCTTGCAGTAAAGTCGGAGCGTCTAGGAAGGAATCTATATGAACAAGAAGACGATCGTTTCAGCGGGTCTGATTCTTTTGCTTGCCGCCACGCAGGCCACTGCCAGCTCTCACCACGTCCGAGGCCACATCAGCCGCAAGGGCAGTTACGTGGCGCCTCATCGTCAAACCAATCCAGATCACTCAAAGCTCAATAACTGGTCTACGAAGGGCAACGTGAATCCCTATACGGGGAAGAAGGGAACGGTGGATCCGGAGAAGCGGCGACATAACTAAGCGACGACGACCAGTCGAGCCCAGTCGCATTCCGAGCGTTTCCGCGAAACGTTGTACGCATACCCGTCAATAGATCCGGATTTCATGCGCGCTCATTGATGGAGGTTCAAGAGATGGCTAGATGCACAGCCCCAGTACGCGGACATAGCTCAGCGGCCGCCGCGGCGGCATGCCCTGCATGCCGTTACCGCCGCAGCTACCGCTATAGCGGCTATGGCTCATCTTACTCCTCATCAGGCAGCGCCCCTTCCTATAGCGGCAGCGGCGGAGGCAACAGGTCCAGCAGCAGTTCAAGACCACGCTGGTCACGAGCGGGGTCGTCCGTGTCATATACGCCACTGCAAGTACAGTCACTCACGCCCATCCGCCAAAGCGTTGAGGCGCGAGCAGCCGAGCAGCCTGACCTTCGCGACGTCTTCCTGTGCCATGCGTGGGACGACCGGCAGGGGCCAGCCAAAGAGCTGCACGATTTGCTTGTGGCGGCTGGTGTCAAAGTTTGGTTCAGCGAGAAGGACCTTGGCCTCGGCGTGCCAATGATGCGCGCAATAGATAAAGGCTTAGCTAATTCCCGTATCGGACTTGTGCTGGTGACCCCTGCGCTGCTGAGCCGCCTCCCAAAAGAAGGCATCGCAGACAAAGAGCTTTCGGCACTTCTCGCGCGCAATCAGCTCGTCCCCATCGTGCACAAGACAACATATGAAGCTCTCCGCAATGTCAGCCCTTTGCTCGCTTCTCGAAGCGGCTTGGATACTGCGGAAGATTCCATGGCGGTAGTGGCGTCGAAAATCGCCGAGCTAGTTGCTCTCTAGCTTTATTGCCTACAGTCCCTTTGTTGGTCCATCGTAAGCAGCTATTGACCGAATCTTATGCAACGCACATCGGCGCACAGAGACACAAAAACCGGGATGACAGATGTACGAACGTGTGGCGTGACACACGACTCACCGGCCGACCCCGGCGAGGCTCGTGCTCAGGACAGCGTTTACTGTTAGGTCTGCAACAGACTAGCCAAACGAAAAACATGGAGAATCGATGAGCCTTCCAATCCTCACCACTGCCGAAGACGTGCTCGCAATCGTCGGCTATCTCAAAACAAAACCGACCGGTGCCACGGTCTCGGAAGCCAAAGCGGTGATCGAGAAGACGCTACTGGATCCACGCAAGGTTAGTGCGTATGCAGCCTGGGGTATTGTTCTAAAGGAAGGTGATCGACTCAAGCTCGCACCACGCGGTTGGGAACTAGCAAGAAAAACTAAGCCCCAGGTCGAGTCATTTCGAGAGGTCTTAGATTCGATTCCGCCGTATCGTTCTACTCTCGAATGGGCACATCACCAGGGTTTTGACCAGATCTCGAACGTTGATGTGGCTGCGCAATGGCATGAACACCACAGCGAACACCTCGGTACGCATAACGAGAACTCGATTAAGGACCAAGCTGTCTGCTTCTTGCGAATTGCAGAGGCGGCAGGGTTGGGCAGCTTCACACTGGGAAGAAAAGGGCAGACCACACGACTATCGCTTGCTAAGGATGCACTGGAAAAATACATCGAAGCAGGTCCTAGCGCCCCACCGTGGGTTGACCCAACCAAGACTGAAGACAACGACGAGGTTCCTCCTCAGGGTCCACAACCGAAGCCCTCGAGCACTCCGGTCGTCGCGGCGGTCAGTGAGCCTTCGCCACGCCAGGATGCTCCTAGTGAATTGAGCGTGTTTATATCGCATGGCAAGAACATGGAATTGGTCGAGCAAGTCGAAACGATGCTCGGATTAGCAGACATCAAAAGCGAGGTCGCTGTTAAAGAGGAATCGCCTGCGATTCCAGTGCCGGATAAGGTTTTCTCGGCTATGAAGAGGTGCCAGGCCGCGATAATCGTCGTCGCCGTAGAAGAAGCAAGGAAGGACGAAGGCAGGCAATACACGATTAACGAGAATGTATTGATAGAGATCGGCGCCGCGTTCGTACTCTACGATAAGCGAGTGGTTCTCCTGTGGGACCGAAGACTCCCGGTTCCATCAAATCTGCAGGGACTGTACCGTTGCGAGTTTGAGGGAGACGATCTCAATTGGGGAGCGGGCATGAAGCTCATGAAGGCCATCAAAGGATTTAAGCGGCAGTAATAATTCAGAGAGCCAAGGAACGCTTTTGATTCGGCTCTCTAAAGCGAGCGTTTAGCCGACGATAAGAACTCAAGAGAAGACATGGCAAAGATCTATATTTCCTACCAGCGCGACGACCAAATGTTCGCGCTCGAACTAGCAGAGCGTCTTAAACAAGCAGGGCACTCGCTTACCTTTGATGTCGAGGCGCTGGCCGCGGGCACTGATTGGCGCTCGACGCTCGACCAAGGGCTCCGCGCGTCGGAAGTATTTATCGTCATCGTCTCTGAGAACACTTCAAGATCGCAGTACGTTCTGACAGAGGTGGGTGCAGCGCGCGCATATGCGCTCGAATCCGGTCGGATGTTGATCATTCCGATCGTGGTTGGGGATATCTCGATTCCGCTTTATTTGCAAGACATCCACGCGATCATTCAGCGAGATCGCAACGTTGACGAAATCCTTCCAAAATTGGAGGTTGCAATTGCCTCATTCATAGGCCGCAGAGTGGCGCAGCAGGCTGCGGCGACGGAAGTAGCCGAGAAGATACAAAGCAACGCGGCTGACTACATCAAGGTAGCCATTGAGTCCTTGGCTCGACTTGAAGTGCGCGATCGATGCCTCGGTTACGTGTGGTACGCGTTAGGTTTCGTCTCCTTGATTGTGGGCATTGGGTTCGCCTTGTGGAGTTTGTCCACCATGAGCTCTCAAGCGCAGCTGCGCACCGGCGGCTGTCAAGCTAGTTGTCGCCTAAAGGTTAAGCAGCGTTCTGCATTAGAGGGTTTGATGCAGGACGGTTGAGCCACACTTCATCGCAGAGCGACCAGTTGCGAGTGTTGCCGCTCCAACGT
>JAEWBG010000101.1 GCA_023391335.1 Pseudomonadota bacterium
TTTGGCGGATGCGCTGGTAGATGGAGGTGAATTCAGAGTCTTCGGGTGTCTTGGCAATGCCAGCACGGATCGGATTGAGATCCACGTAAGCCATGGCCGTGAGGATGCCTGCGTCATCCAGCAGTGCCTGGGATTTGAATCGTCCTTCCCAGAAGCGGCCGGTGCAGTCGTCCTCGGCATTGGCTCGCCGAGCTAAATATTCATTCAGATGGCGCATGAACCAGCTGATGTCGAACAGACGCTCGCGCCAGGTCGCGATCAGGGTCTCGGCGGCTTCACGCTCGGCGGGTGACCCGTCGGGCGACAAGTAACGCTGAATCAGGTGCGGCTGCAGGTGCAGTTGGCTCCAACGATGAATGACTTCCTCGGCCGTCCAGCCTTTGGCCTTCTCGCGATCGACGTACAGAACGAGGTGGTAGTGGTTGGACATCACGGCATAGGCACAGATCTCGATGGCAAAGATGCTCGATAACTCTGCTATTCGGTCGATGACCCATTGCTTGCGGTGAGAGTAATCGCGGCCAGCGAATTCATCCTGTCCCCACAGCCATGCCCGTCGCACGCATCGCGAGACAACGTGGTAGTACGGCGTGTCTTGAAGGGAGATCAGGTGCTTGCGTGCGTAGCCCATGGGTGAAGCGTACGCACCGTGAATGTTTGTGGATCGCGATTATCTCGACGTTTGCGGACTAATTCGGTGGGTGTCCGGAAAAGAACGTCCGGACAAGAACGGCAGACTAATTCGGTGGGTGTCCAGAAAGACGGGATTCTGGACTGGGGTACTGATTTGTTGGGTGTCCAGAGGGTGTACCGGTTCATTGGGTGTCCAGGAGCGAAAGATTGGGTGTCCAAAGCGAAAGATCGCTTTCGGCCCATTGCTTGCGGGTCCAACTACAAGGGTCCTAGTCTTTGGGTGTCCAGAGAAGAAGGAGTGCCCGCTTGATGAGCCAGGACATAGTCACCCGCCTGTGCGAGTGCGACGAATTTCAACTCCGTATGCTCTGCGATCTCTGACAGACATCGCTGGATTGCGACTTTCCGTTTTGTCGAGCGACGAGAGGCGGATGTTGAGCTCCTGTTCAATTTGCTCAACACCCATGGGTTCTTTGCGCCAAGGCCTTTCTTCTCTCCGGGTACCGCATGCCCTCCGTGTGAATTTCCTTTTCTTCTCCTATTTCACCGCCACTTTCTCAGGCAGCGCGACGGACAGCTCGAGCACTTCATGCCCGTCTTCTTTTTCTAGATTGATCTGGATCGCATCCGGATCGACATTCACGTACTTGCGAATGACTTCCAGCAATTCGCGATGCAGTAACGGCAAGTAATCGGGGCCGCCGCGAGCAGTGCGCTCCTGTGCGACGATGATGCGAAGACGTTCCTTGGCGACGTTGGCGGTTTGGGGTGTGCGACGGAAGAATGCGAGCAGCCCCATGATCAACCTCCGAACATGCGGGCCAAGAAGCCCTTCTTAGGTTCATCGATGAAGCGCAACACTCGCTCCTCGCCTATGAGTCTTGCGACCGCGTCCTCGTAGGCGTCAGACACATCGCTTTCGGTATTCAAGATCACCGGTGTGCCGGCGTTGGAGGCCGACAACACATCGGGCGACTCGGGGATCACCCCGATGACGTCGATACCGAGAATTTCTTTGACGTCGCCGACGCTCATCATCTCGCCGTTCGCTACGCGACGCGGGCTGTAGCGAGTGAGCAGCAGATGTTCTTTTACTTTTTCTTCGCCCTTTTCGGCACGCTGCGTTTTGCTGGAGAGCAATCCGAGAATGCGATCCGAGTCGCGGACCGAGGAGACTTCCGGATTCACGACGACGATCGCGCGATCAGCGAAGTACATCGCCAAGTGCGCGCCCTTCTCGATGCCGGCGGGCGAATCGCAGACGATGTAATCGAAGCTCTCGGTGATCAGCTCATCCAGCACGCGGCGCACGCCTTCGGCATTGAGCGCATCTTTGTCGCGCGTTTGCGAAGCAGCGAGCACGAACAGCGTTTCGATCCGCTTGTCCTTGATGAGTGCCTGCTTGAGCGTGCAGTCGCCGTGAATGACGTTGACGAAGTCGTAAACGACACGCCGTTCGCATCCCATGATCAGATCGAGATTGCGCAGCCCGATGTCGAAGTCGATCACTGCGACCTTTTTGCCTCGCTTCGCGAGCCCGCACGCGAGGCTGGCTGAGGTTGTCGTCTTGCCGACGCCGCCCTTACCCGATGTGACTACGATGATTTCGGCCAATTCAGCATCTCCCAGTGTTTGTTGTCTACGCGCCGACCCGCGCGAAGCGCAAATCATCCCCGTCTAACCACGCTTGCACCGGCTTGCCCGCGAGCTCCGGCGGAATCGTCTCGAACACTCGAAACACGCCCGCGATCGACACGAGCTCGGCCTGGAATTCCTGACAAAAGACGCGCGCCGTGACTTCGCCGCGAGCACCCGCGACCGCTCGGCCCCGGAGCGCTCCATATATATGTACGCATCCGTCGGCGATCACCTCGGCGCCAGCGCCCACCGTTGTCGTTACGACCAGATCGCGATTGCGCGCATAGACGCGCTGCCCCGACCGGACCGGTTGATGGTGCAGCAGCGATGGGACGGACATCGCGATCGGCTCCGCGGCGGCCGGCGCTGCCTTAGGTTCGGGAGCGCTCTCGACGGCAGGCGGTGGACTCGGTGCCGCATGGGGTTTATTCGACGCGCGGTGCTGAGGCAGAACGGGAATCCCCAGTTCTCGCGCCAGCGCATCGACTTGCGAAGTGCCGTACCCAAGCCCGACAGGCAACATGCCCGCCTCACGAATAGCATCGAGCAACGCGCGTGTTCCGGCGACGTCCGGCTCACGATCCAGCGCGCTCAAATCCAAACAAACAGCGGTGCGATCGAAGAGTTGCGGAGCGGCGAGCACCCGGGCAGCCAATTCGTTTTTGATTGCCGTAGGGTCTGTCGTGCGAATTCTGACTTGCACCAGCCCGACATGGCAGAAGCGCATTTCAAACGAAGGTTCTGCTGGCGCGTTTGCAGCTTTATTCATCGACGCTTTGCATGAGGTTGGCAGCGACGGACGCGAAGGACGCCCGCGAAAACTGGTGCGAAGTGTAGCGGGAGTAAATGTGAAATGGGGCACAAAATTGCGCCGATATTGGCGACACCCGGATCGAAAGTTGGAGCGATCGGCAGCGCATGATGCGGCTTCATCGAACTCGCGTTACACCGTCCGCTGCCGCACCGAAGCTTTCCAGCGAGACCCATCGCGCACTTCCCTGTCCTTCAGCATCCGACTGACCCAGGTTTCGGGTCGGCGGTGCTCAAAGCCCCACTGAGACGCTACGGATAATCCCCGAACGTTGCGCCGTTCGCTGCTGTGATCGGCGTCACATCAAAATTCAAGCGTCTTCGCGCTTGGTCGATCTTTCGTACTTGATGCAATTGGTTTTTTTGTCGAGCCAAACCGTGAAGGAATCCAGCGCCAAGGTCCACGTGCTTCCGGTCGTCGCCAGCATTGTCAGCGGCGGACCGACCGTGGGCGGGCTCGGCGAAAACCCGATGGTCCGCGTCGCCGGCCCGACCTATGCAAGCCCAACCGCACTGTTCGCAAACACCGGCTCGACCGTCGATGGCGTCATGCTCTATGCATCGGAGGCGACTCAGGCGTTCGAGTGGCTTCGCGCACTGCGACGCGACGCTCGCTATGCGCTCGCACCCATCTTCACGGCTCGGCGCTGGAACGAGGTCGTCGATGCACTCAGCGACGGCGTGATTGCAGATCCCCCGCACCTCTATGAACGCTGCGGTGCCATTCACGATCAGATTCGCGCCTTGCCTGCACGCTCGATAGCCGATGCCGAAGAACGCTTGCTCGCCTTCCTCTACACGCGAGTGGACTATGTACTGCAGCCGGCGTGCGACTGGAGCACCACGCAGGTCTATTCGTATCCGGTGCTCGATGTCTTTGCGCCGAGCAACACGAACGGCATGGAATGGAGCACGAACCTGCGGCGTCGAGGATTGCTAGAGCCCGTCTCGCTCGTGGATCGGATCCGGCTGTGCCCCTCTTGCGCCGGTGCCCATTTGAACTTCGTGGATGTGTGTCCGCAGTGCTCTGCGATCGATATCGCCGAAACCGTCTTCCTGCATTGTCACACCTGCGGACACGTCGCAAAGCAGGATGAGTTCATCAGCCGCAACACGTTGAGCTGCCCGAAATGCCTGATTGCACTCCGGCACATCGGCGTCGACTACGACCGCGCGCTCGAAGCATTCGCCTGCGCGAAGTGCGAAGGTCGCTTTACCGAGCCCGACGTCCGGGCCCATTGCCTACACTGCCACAAATCGCATTCGACCGACGCTCTGCCCGCTCGACGCATCGAGTCGATGCGCTTATCCGAAGCAGGACACCTTGCGGCTCGCACCGGCCGCATCGGTGAACTCTTCGCGCTCATCGATGAATTCAATTGCGTGCACCCGGCGTACTTTGAGCAGACGCTCGACTTCCTGCTGAGCCTTTCGCGCCGGCATAAGGAAATCGAATTCGGCCTCGTGTGCCTGAAGTTCTCGAACATCCGCGAGCTGCTCGCAAAACTGCCGCGCATCGAAGTCACGCAGATGATCGACGGCTTCGCAACCCGACTGCGAGAACTCGTACGAACGACGGACATGGTGTTACGCAGCGATGACGAACATTGCTGGTTGTTGCTGCCGCAGACTCCCAAGGCGGGTGTCGATGTACTGGTCTCGCGCGTGCAATCGATTCCTGAAAAGGCGGCGATTTCCGCTGATCAGACGCTGAAACTCACCATCGCATCGAGCGGCACGCGCGCGCTGGCCGAGCGTCAAGTCGATGCGAAATTGTTGATGGCAGAGTTGCACGCCAAGGTGTCTTGATGGACGTCTTGGCACATCTGACCCAAGCGTGGCTCACCCTGCGCGAGTTGGCGTACAACGCCCTGCATTCCGATTGGCTGAGCGTCGTCTCGAAATTCTTTCCGTTCGTGCTGTTGTTCGAGCTGCCGGTACAAGCGGTGGTGATGATCGGCGGGATGCGCTACTACTTCGCGCGCCGTCGCGCAGATGCGATCCCGCAAGTTCCTTACTGCCCGAAAATCACTTGCATCATCACCTGCTATTCGGAAGGTGCGGACGTTCGCAAGACGATCGAATCGCTCACCGAGCAGCTGTATGCAGGTCACATCGAAATGCTTGCTCTCGTCGATGGCGCGCATCAGAACCGTGCGACCGCCGATGTCTTGTATTCGCTGATCCCATACGTCAACGCGCGTGCGAATCGTCGCTTGGAAGTCGTGCCGAAGATTCAGCGTGGTGGACGCGTCTCCAGCCTGAATCAAGGACTGGCGTTGGCGAAAGGCGCAATCGTCTGTGCACTCGACGGCGACACCTCGTTCGACAACGACATGATCTTCAACGTCGCTCAACACTTCCGCGACGCGAACGTCGTGGCTGTCTCGGGCAATCTGCGCGTGCGCAACGCCAAGAAGACTGTCGTCACGCGGTTGCAGGCGCTCGAGTACATGCTGTCGATCCACTTGAGTCGTGCAGGGCTCGATCAATATGGCGCCGTGAACAACATCTCCGGTGCATTCGGCGTGTTTCGACGCGACTTCATCCGTCGCATCGGCGGCTGGGATAGCGGCACGGCGGAGGATCTCGATCTCACGTTGCGAATCAAAAAGTACTTCCGTCGTCATCCGAACTTGCGCATTCGTTTCGAACCGCGCGCCGTCGGCCACACGGATGCCCCGGAATCGCTCGGACAGTTCCTCAAGCAACGGCTGCGATGGGACGGCGATCTGTCGTATCTATACCTGCGGAAGTATCGCGAGTCGCTGCGCCCAGCTCTGCTCGGCTGGCGCAACTTCCTCGCACTTGCCTGGACGGGATTCTTCTTTCAGCTCGTGCTGCCCTTCGTGGTGCTCGCGTACATGAGCTACGTGTTCTTCGTGTACCCAGCCGGCTACGTGCTGGGTGTGCTCGCCTTTGTCTACTTGTTCTATGTGCTCCTGAGTCTCGCGATGTACGCAGAGTACGTCGCGCTATTCTCGGAGCGTCGTCGTTACGACCTCAGCTTTGCTTGGGTCCTGCTGCTCTTCCCGGCGTTTGCGTTCATCACGCGGCTTTGGAATGCGGTCTCGACGATGGCGGAACTGTTCGACAAATCGCATCTGGATTCGTCGATGGCACCTTGGTGGGTGCTGCGCAAGACGAAGTTCTGATATGCGCATCCTAGCCCTCATTCTTCTCGTCTCGATAACGACGTTGGTCAGCGGCGCAGAACTGCCGAGCCTACCCGAGCTCGAAGCTCAGCTGGCGCGCTCCGAAGCCTTGCAGCTCATGGACGCGCAATACGATCTGGCCCGGCAACGAGTGAGTATCGAAGAACATCGCCAGGGCGCGAGCTTCTATTCGAACACGAGCTTTTCGGACAACGACGAAGTGGTCGACGTGGGGCGCACGCGAAGCTATCGGCAGTTGGGTAGCGGCATCGGCATCCGCTTGCCGATTCTAGGCAGCCGCTTGCAATGGCTCGCGAATCTCGCCGACACCACGCTCGCTGTGGCGCGCGAAGAGAGCGAACGCGAAGCGAAGCGACGCGAGCTGCTCAAGCAACTGCGCCAGGCTTATGCCACGTATTGGGCCGCGCAGCAGAACGAGTCGTTGAGCGTTGCGTACGCCTCTGACGAACCGACGGTCGAGCGCGGCTTGATGCTGCGCACGAAGGCAGGCTTGTTGCTGGATTCGGATCGGCTCGAGTTCATGAGCGGATTCGCACTTGCACATCGTGATCAGATCAGCGCGCGCAGTGACCGCGAACGTGCTTTGGACTCGATGCGCTTGCTCGTTAACAACAACATCGAGGACGGCACCGCACGCAGGCCGAATCTCGCCGTGTGCTCACCCAACCCCGACACGATCTCGAATTGGGCCGACGCATACCCGGATGTGAAGTTCTTGAAGGCTGCGCTGATGCAACTGGATTCCGATCCGCGCTCCAATCCGATGTTCCCGGTGAACGCGGAGATCCGTGCCGGCTATCAGCGCACCACCGAGTGGCCGACGCAAGAACAGGGTGGATCCGCTGCGATCACGTTGTCATTCGATGTGCCGCTAAACTTCATCAGTCAGCGCCGCGTGCTGCAATCTTCGGCTGCGACCATGCGCTCGCAAGCGCAGCTCGCATATGAGTTGCGTAAGACGGAAGTGGAACAGGCGATACGCACACTGTTGCGGCAGCGCTCGGTGCTAGACCAATCCCTGCAATTCGCACGGCTTAGACTTGCAGCCGCCCGCGAATCGGTGCGCGAGCGTGAGCTGCGGGCTGCGTCTCTTGCCGGCGATGTCATGGAACAGCTGCAGCAATCGCGCTTGGCACGCTATCACGCAGCGAAGGAAGTGATCGACGCCGAACTGTCGCTACAACTGTGGTCGGCGCAATGGAGTCTGTACGCGCCGGCAGTCTGCACGACCCGCGCGCAGTATGTTTGGTCATCTGAAAAGACACTGAAACAACTGCGTACGCAGACGCGCGGCGCGCAACGAGATGTGAATGCGCTGTTGATCTCGTTGGACGCCGATCAACTCTCGCGCTATCGGGACCAACCATCCTCATTGAACGCCGCGCTTACGGGCGCGCATGCGCAAGGTCTTCGCGTTGAGCTGCTGCTCGGCGAGCCTCGTTGGATCCTGCCAGAGCATCGCGGCGAGCTCCTGAGCATCGTCGATGAGTTCTCGACCTTCGCATTCGACGGCATTCACTTGGATCTGGAGCCGAATCAACTCCCGCAGCACGATGGGACCGAAGTGCTCGAGCAACTCGTGGCGACGTTGAAAGCGGTTCGATCGCACACGGCGCTTCCGTTAGAACTGAGCGTGCACCCTCGCTATCTCACGGCCCAAATCGATGGGCGCTCGCTGGGAGACCATCTGATCGACAACGACGTCGCGGCGACGTTGATGATTTACGTCTCCAATCCCAATCGCGTGATCGAGATTGCGCAGCCGCTCTTGGATCGCTATCCCAATCTACAGCAGCGAATCGCGTTGAGCGTGGAGAACACACTTTCGCCGGAGGAAAGCTTGTACGCATTGGAACCGCAGGAGCGCGAGCGCCGGATTGCACTCATCGAGTCCACGCTGACCATGCGCAATTTCGTCGGAATCACATTGCAACCTGCTGCGGCTGAACGCACTGCGTTGTCGGCTCAAACGGATCGTGAGCTGGCTGGATCGTGAGCTGGAGCTAGACATGCGAATTCGTTTTCACCGAGAAGCACGCACGTCGCCCGAAGTGATCGATGGCTTTAAGGTGCCCTACGCGGCAGCAAAGCGAGCGGCACCCAAATGGCGATGGCGGTTGATACTTTTCGTGGTACTCAGTCCGGCCCTCTATCTGCTTGTCACCACTGCGGTGGGCTTGCTCACGTGGTCCGCGAACGGCAGCGTCTTTCTCGAGCAGTCGGAGATTAGAGCGCCAGCCGCGGCACGCATCGCTCATATTGATGTGAAAGTCGGCAGCCTCATTAAGCCTGGAACCGTGCTCGCAGAACTTGACGACCCAAATCTCGATGCGCAGATCAAATCTCTCGAATCTTCAGCTCCTGCTAAGCGCGCGCCCAAGCAAGCGGCGCTCCTGGAGCAAGAACTCACATTGCAGACACGCAGCCTCGAATCGCTAAAGCAGCGCCTCGCTGTAACACAGAAATTGGTCGCAGCGGGTGCGGCCACGGCAGCAGAGGAGCGCGAAGCACAAGTTGCCGTAGATCAAGCAGAGGCCGCAGTGCTGCGCTTGCGCCACGAATTGAATTCCGGCTCAGGTTCGACCGAGAAGCCAGCCGATAACGCACTTACGCAGTTGATTGCGCGACGCGAACAGCTGGTAGTGCGCGCCACGGCGGAAGGGCGCGTCGTCGATGTGTTAGCCACAGAAGGCGAATTCGTGGGTGCAGGCGATCCGATGCTCATCATCGGCAGCGAAGCTGAGCCCCAAGTGCTCGCGTACGTGTCGCCGCAAATTGCGCCGAAGCTGGTCACGGGTTCGCGAGCGACGATCCGATTCCCTGACGGCAGCAAGGTGCAAGGCTATGTTGCCGAACGACCGATGCTCACGCGTCGTATGCCTGCCGACTTAGTCGATCAATTCGGTGTACGGCCGATGACGGTGGTACTGCATCTGCAAGCGGCGCATCCGCTCTCGGCGAATCAACGCATTCACGGCCTGCCCGTCACGATCCGCTTCCACTACAGCTGGGAACCGCAGTCCAATTAGACGCCGGCCGGCGCGTCAGTCTTGTTCGAGCTCGACGTCCACGCCTGCACGGACGGTGTTCTGAACCTCCGCGACTTTATCGGTCTCGCGTAGCAATGCTGCGAGCGCATCGCCGTTTGCATCAGCCTTGACGCGCACCGAATAGCGAATGTTTTTCGCCGCAAGACCCACTCCCGGAAAATCGGCGCGGGCTTGCACGTGCACCTCTTCGATGTGGATATTGCGTTTTGCCGCCTCGCGATACAGATCGTTGCAATAGCACGTGGCCAACGCGAGCATCAGCAACTCTCCGCCATTCACAGCCGAGCCGCCGAACGGGCGACCGGAAATCGGCAGCGTTTTCAGGCTGCCATCGGTATCGACGATGACGCTGTGCTGGGAGCCGGAATTGGAAACTTGCGCAGAAATTTGCATGGGCTTACTCGGAACTAGCGCTCCTGGCGAATCGACGACGATGAGCGCGCAGGGCCGTTCAGGATACTTTTACTGGCCAACCAAGTGCTGCGTGGAGCAGCCACTGGCGCGATAGATCGACCGTACCACTTCGTTGAGCGCTACTCCACTGAAGTCAGTCGAGATCCGCACCTGCCAAGCGTCCGAACTTCGCAGCGGTTCGCGAATGTGCAGCGAAATGCTTTGCCCAAATGGGCCGTTCCAAATCACCGAGTCCGCCAATGCCGGCAGGCTCGCCAAGTCCCCGCCCGGCAACAAATCCTTCTGTTTATTCGTCAGCCGATCCGGATTCCAGCAGGGCTCACCCAGTTCTCGGCTGAGCGCTTCGCGATGTTTCTCGAATGCCTCCTGCGCCAGCATTTTGCTTTGAAAATGCATGTACACGATGCGATTCACGAGCCGTCCGTCGCGATTGCACACATAAACGAGTGCCGCGCGATCGCCTCCGAACAGGCGCTTCACAGTAAAGAGCGTGACGGGCTTGGTCGGATTCGGCACTAACGTCTGCCCGCCGGTCGACTCCTCGGCCTTCAGCAAGGAATCGCACGTTTCGGCACTGCGGAGCGCGCCCGCATCTTGGAAATCCGCCGCCACACTCGTTCCGACCCAAAGGACAAGCGCAATTGCGGCCAATACGTGCATGACCGTAGTGCAACGAAAGAAGGCGGGCCGCTCAGAAACCAGCGGGGCGAACGAATACATTGGGTTCCATGGACATGCCTGAAAAGGCGTCAGACCAAGGAGAAACGATTTGGGAGGGGGAATAGATCCACCTACTAGTGACTGGTGACTAGGGACTTGGGACTAGAAGGATCGCTGCGCGACCAACGGAATCCAAAAAACCGGACGACTTCGTCGTCAGTGAGGACCTGGCGTCAGGTTAGAAAAGAAGGTCGGATCACTTCGTGATCGGGAAGGACGTACGTCGGGAGGGACTGCGATGCAGTCGAGAAGGACGGTCGTCGGGTCAGAAAGGACGAACGTCAGGTCAGATGCTGACCAACTCCACTTTAGGCGTCCCCGCACACTCTTTTCTCCGTGTTCTCCGTGTCCTCCGTGTGAAACTTCCGTGTTCTTAAAAGCAAGCCGGCACGCGACGTTCACACGTTTACCTGTCTACCTCGGCAGGCGGCCCAGCAATTCATCTTTGTAGCGCCGGCTCATTCGCAACGCGCGTCCATCCTGAAGTTGAATCTCGTAATCGCCCTTCATGAGCGGTGCCAGCGATTTCACGTGGGCCACGTTCACGGCCGAGGTGCGATGGACGCGGACGAAACGATCTCCGAGTTGCTCGACCAGATCCTGCAGAGTGCGCCTGAGCAGAAACGCACGCGAAGCCGTATGCACGTTCACGTAGTTGTCGCAGCTCTCGAGCCACATGATCTGCTCGACTTCCAGCAGTTCGATTCGCCCCTGAACAGGAACTAGCAATCGCTTGAGTGCGCCGAATTGTGTGCGAGCCGCTTCGACTGCATCGTTGGTTGTATGTCCCATCCGTTCGCGCACCCGCAGCAAGGTGCGCTGCAAACGCTCGCGATCATAGGGCTTGAGCAGATAGTCGATCGCGTTCAAGTCAAACGCGCGGATCGCGTGCTCATCGAAGGCAGTGACGAAGACGATCTTCGGTTCGGGCAATGCTTCGAGCTGCGCAGCCAATTCGAGTCCGGAGAGTCCCGGCATTTGAATATCCAAGAAGGCGAGCTGAGGCTTGTGCGTTTCAATCGCGTGCGCTGCGTCGATCCCGTCCCGGCACGTCGCTACGATCTGCAGGTCGGGCTCTAAAGCCAGCCACCTCGCGAGTTTCTCGCGCGCGGGCGCTTCGTCATCGGCGATGAGGACTCTGATCATGCTGGCTGCAGCGGAATGCGAATCTTTGCACGTACGCAGTTGGAATCTTGATCAAGGGCGAACTGCGCCCGCGCTCCGTACATCACGCGCAGCCGTTCGCGCACATTGCGCACGCCAATGCCGCCACTCGTGCCGACTAGCTCGCCGGAATTGCGAATCTCGACGCAGAGCATCTGCTCCTGCGTCGTGGCAGAGACGTCAATCGCAACGGTCTCGCTCGTGCGCTCTACGCCATGCCGAAATGCATTCTCCATCAGAGGTTGCAGAACGAGCACCGGGACCAACGCGCGCTCCGTGGCAGGATCGACAGTCCACGATAAGGTCACGCGATCTGCAAATCTCTCCAGCATGATGTCCGCATACAGCGCGAGCAGACGCAGCTCATCTGCGAGCGGCCAGCGCTCTTGATCCGATCGCAGTGTCGCGCGCAAGAAGTCGCCCATGCGCGTCACAAGGCGATCTGCACGTTCCACATCGACGTGCATCAGGGCAGAGATGGTGTTGAGGACGTTGAAAAAGAAATGCGGTTGCAATTGCGATTTGAGTTGCGCCAATCGCGCCTCATTCACGGATTTCTCCATGAGAAGCAGCCGTTGTCGCTCTCCTTGCAGAGCGCGAAATGAATTTAGCGCAAAAAAGATTCCCAGCCAGAGGCCGAAAAACAGCGACAGCTTGATGGACTCATACAGCGCCACGAACGACCACGACCCATGCTGATAGCGCATTCCGAGCGAGCCATATACGGCGTGCCGAATGCCATACATGCCAATGATCATCGTGGCCGCGACGATCGGCAGCCATTTCAAATGAGCGACGAACCAATGACCGGGATGCGCTGCATCGAATGCAATTCTGCGATCGAGATGTCGCTGCAGCACGAACCAAATCGTACCCACTCCTGCGGAGCTACCAATCCACAGGAACGGTTCCCACCAGCTCACCCCGCTGGCGTACCAGTTGTCCTGCATCTCGACGACCGTCATCAAGATCCAAAACAAAGCCCACAGCGCATACAAAATGCGCTCGTGGAATCGCTCGGCCGCGGCGTTGTTCGAGATGGATTGCATGATGCGATTCAGAGTTCGCGCGACGATTGCGCGAAGTGCGCGTGACAGTGTGTGAGGTGTGTCGTGGACGGAAGTGTGAACCCTCGACCGCTATGCCGCCACCTTCTTGTCTCAGCGATCAACTGCAGCCGGACGCAACGCAAAGAACGCAGAGATAATGTGTGAGATATCAGGTGTGATGTGTCAGGTGTGAGGTGCAACTCGGGAATGAGCTCGTTCAGGCCGCCAACCGTCAACGGCCAACTGACAACTCCGGTCGAACGCAACGCAAAGAAAGCAGAGATACCGTGTGAGGTGTGATGTGTAACTCGCCATCGGCTCGTTCCTGTTGCCAACCGTCAACGCTCAAGGAACGCCCCCTTCCCAGCCTTCCCCCGCAAGCGGGGGAAGGAGTAGAGAGCACGGCGGCCGCTTTCTGGTTCTTCTTCTGGCCTGCGCATCGCGCTTCCCTACCAATGGCTCCCTTGCCGAAGGCTCGCCTGCCGATGAAGTCGGCTTGCTCTTTTTGCTCTCTGAAAACGCGAACAGCCCTTCGACAGGCTCAGGGCGAACGGGAAATTCGAATTGGAGTTGGAATCCGACCTGACGCTCGTTCTTTTCTGACCTGACGTTCGTCCTTCCTGACTGCAAAGCAGTCCTTCCTGCCGAAGGCCTTCCTGACGCCCACGGCGTCCGTCGTTCGTCCTTTCTGACCCGACGCCAGTCCTTCTCGACTGCATCGCAGTCCCTCCCGACGTATGTCCTTCCCGATCACGAAGTGATCCGTCCTTCTTTTCTAACCTGACGCTAGTCCTTCCTGACTGCAAAGCGGTCCTTCCTGCCAAGGCCTTCGTGACGGCGAAGTCGTCCTTCGCTCGCTATACGACGAAGTCGTCCGTCCTGTTGGTATCGCACCCCCCCTCCCTCCCCGCTCGCCCCGCGCCTCTCTCCGCTCGCCACAAACTTGCTGCTCTCGTTCGCGATTTCCAGAAACTTACCCTCACCAACGTGAGGCAGTGTCATGAGCGAATCGAACACACGCTACGATTTTCTGGACTGGCTGCGAGTCATCGCCATCTTCGTGCTGCTCTTCTTTCACACCGGCATGCTGTTCGTCGGCTGGGACTTTCACATCCAGAACCGCGAGACGATTCCGGCCCTACAATTTCCCATGGATCTCGCCCACCGGCTGCGCATGCCGCTGCTGTTCGTGATTGCGGGCGCCGGTTTGTTCTACGCGTTGCAACGGCGCACTGCGATGGGCGTGTTGAAGGAACGCGCATTGCGGCTGATGTTGCCGGTGGTATTCGGAATGTTTGTGATCGTGCCGCCGCAGATCTTCGTCGAACGGGTTTTTCGTGGGCAGTGGCACGGCGGTTATCTCGACTTCTATTTGCATCGAGTGCTGCAGTTTCAGCCTTATCCTGCGGGCAACTTCAGCTGGCATCACCTGTGGTTCATCGTGTACTTGTTTGTGTACGTGCTGATCAGCTTGCCTCTGCTTGCGCGATGGGCAAAGCGCACGGCCGCGTGGAACGAGGATTTGCCGCGTCAGGGGGCGCTCGTCCTCATCTTGTCGTTGGGCCTGCTCCTGGGACTGAATGAGGCCTTGCTCAAGCCGATGTTTCCCGAGAGACACACGCTGCTCTCAGATTGGTATGTCTTCGTTCACTATCTGCTGCTGATGTACTTCGGATTCTTTATTGCGTCCGCGCGCGGGTTGTGGGACGAGATCTCTCGTCATCGTGCGCTCTCGTTGATGCTTTCGATTGCAATCGTCGTTGGCGGCGTGTCACTGATCAATCGGGGTGTGATTCATCGCGATACGCCAGCCGATGCATTCATGGCGAACGCGTTCACTTGGACCGCGATCCTTGCCTTCATCGGGTACGGTCGTCGATGGCTTTCGTTCCAGAATGGATTCTTACGGTGGGCCCGCGAGGCGTCGTATCCCGTGTACATCCTGCACCAGACCCTGATGTTGATCATCGCCTACTGGGTCATTCAGCTAGATTGGACGCCCTGGAGCAAGTACTGGATCGTGCTCGCGGGGACATTGATCTCCAGCGTCGTGATGTATCAGTTCGCCATTCGCCCGTTCGGCATCGCACGGATTCTGTTTGGTCTTAAACCGAAAGGGCCCCCGGCGGCGGTAACGACATCCTTGCGTTCAGAGGCGATTCCGACGGCCCAGTAGGGAAGTTTCGTGGCAAGTCCGCCATCTTCGGTTTCAGTTACCTCTGCTTAATGAACGCATCGCG
The DNA here is from genome assembly GCA_023391335.1 of Pseudomonadota bacterium. GTDB lineage: Bacteria > Pseudomonadota > Gammaproteobacteria > Steroidobacterales > Steroidobacteraceae > Steroidobacter. The sequence continues at coordinate 14,895 of JAEWBG010000101.1, forward strand.
GCGAATTGCGATCTAAAGGTTGTGTTCATTTTGCTTGGCGCAATGTTGTAACACCCAAGCGCGGAGGTTTTATGAACGGGAAATTAGTTGCCGCTATTGCCGCCCTGGTGCTTGCGATGCCGGCATTGGCCAGAGCCTCGGATCCACTGCCGAGTGCGAATAAGAACGCGTGCTTCTCGCTGACTTTCGTCAAGGATCGACGAGTGCTGGACCCTCAGCATCTGATCGTCTGGGCGAATAATTCCTCGCCCTATCTCGTGACACTGGATCGGCCGATGCAGGACTTGAAGTATCCGGGTCAGTCGATTGCACTCATCGACGGTGATCGCGATGGCTACATCTGCCGCACCGTTCGCGACGGCATTTTGATTCAGGACACGATCATGCCGAAGCGCTCGCAAGTGATGGGTGTGACGCGACTTACACCGGATGACATCAAGCAGCTCGAAGCTAAGTACAACACGTCGCTCGAACGCAAAAAGCGCGGCCAGCATCGCTCAGCCGATGCGAACGACGCTCAGCAACCGTCATGAGGGCACCGTTTCGTATTGGGGCAAGCCATCGCTGAGCGTTACCCACGGTAGTTTGTCCCGCGCCCAGATATGCACTCGCGGCGCCTGAGTGGCCGGATCGTCGAGCGTCGCTAGCGTGATATCGATTTCGTTCGGCCGACCGGCATGTTGATAAGTCAGCGAGGACCCGCAATCGGCGCAGAAACCGCGTCTGACATCAGCAGATGAGTCGATCACGTGCAGCGTGCCGCGAGTGATCGCGAACCCTTTGAGTTCGGCGGTGCCCCACGCAACAAACGGCGATCCCACCGCACGCCTGCAACTTTCGCAATGGCAATAGCAGAGATTGGTCAACTCTGAGCCGATCGCGTATCGCACCTTGCCGCAGAAGCACCGGCCTGTTATCGCCACCGACATCTCGCATTCATGCCCGATTGGGTGCTATGGCACCACCAAACAAGGCACCAATCAACAGCCCGATACTCGAGAACAGGGCCCACAATCCGATGGCGACACCGCCGATGAAGCCAAGAAACGGCGCATGGAAGCTGGCGAAGAGAATCCAACTCAGCAGTCCAACAACCACGGCCGGGAGAACAGCAGCTGCGATAGCCCGACCGACCGAACCTGCTTTGTAGCCGCCAACCAGCCCACCGGCGATACCGTTGATGGCCGGCAAGAAGAACAACACCATGCTGACGGCGATCATCAAAATGGAGCTGGTCAGGATCGAAGCGTTCTTGACGTTGGCCATGGTGCGGCTCCATTGAGGCGATGCATGCCAAACGACGAGAACGGAATTGGGTTCCCCTCCTTGCTCCTTTCAGCGCCGATGCACTCGTAACCTGCACTCGATCGAATTTCACCTCAGCAGCGGAACCATGGGACCATCCCATCTACTATCACGATAGTTGACAGATGACCGTCGCTCCGGGCAATCTACTATCCGAGTAGTAATTGGAGGGACGCCGAATGCGCGTGGTGCTGGCGGATCGCGAAGCGGAAATCATGCAAGTGCTCTGGGAGCACGGACCTTCGACAGTGACTGAAGTCCGCGAACGGCTGAAGGATGACCTGGCGTACACCACCGTACTCACCATCCTTCGCAATCTCGAAGCGAAGGAGTACGTCGGGCCCAGCAAGGATGGACGCGCGCATCGCTACGCGCCGCTGATTTCTTCGGAAAGCGCGCGCCGTAGCGCGTTGCGAGATCTTTCCGCAAAACTGTTCAAAGGCTCTGCGGAATTGCTGCTCACGCATTTCGTCGCGGACCAGAAGCTCAGCGACGAAGAAATCGAGCGCATCCAGAAGATGCTCAATGAGCGACGCAAGAAGGACAAACATCAGAAGGGAGTCAAAAAGTGATGCTGCGCTTTGCCCTATATGCTTTAGCACTCAGCGCCTTGTTCAGCGCCGCCGCTTGGGCATTGGAACGAGCGCAGATCGCGGCACGTCAACCGCGCCGATGGGTTTGGCTCGTGGCCATGCTCGCGAGCATCTGTGCACCCGCTGTAAATCATTTCATTCCGGCTCGAATCGTTCCTGTTCACATCAGCGCGCCTGCCGCAGCGAGCGCTCCAACGCAAATTGCCCAGACTGAGCAGCCTGCAGTCACCGCGACCGTTCGAGTTCAGCACACAGCGAACTGGCACATACCCGAATTGCCATCGATAGATCGAGTGCTTCGGCTCGCGTGGATCGTCGCATCGTGCGCTTTGCTGCTGAGTTATCTCTGCGCAATGCTTGCGTTGCAAAGACGCGCGCAAAGCTGGACTCGGCGCGACATCGATGGCCACTCGGTTCTATCAAGCGGCGACATTGGCCCAGCTGTGATCGGCGTTTGGACGAATCGGATCGTAGTTCCAAGTTGGATCTTCGATGCAAGCCCGCAATTGCGGTCGGCCGCACTGCTGCATGAACAGCAGCACATCCGTGGCAGAGACTCCCTCATGCTGAACGCGGCGCTGCTATGCGCAATCTTGATGCCTTGGAATCCTCTGTTGTGGTGGCAGTTGAAGTGCCTTCGATTTGCGATCGAGACGGACTGCGATTGCCGCGTGCTAGCGGAGGGCGTGGCCGTTGCCGACTACGGCGATGCCTTGCTGACGATTGGACGCCAGCAACACGGATTGGCGTTGGGTGCGATCTCCCTCATCGAGCCTGCCTCCCAACTCGAACGAAGGATAAAGAACATGACTAACGCGCAACCGAATCGACCGAAGCTCATTGCATCTGCGTGGGCCCTCTGCTGCGCGACTGTTGTGGCGTTCGCAGGTCAGATCGATACGCCGGCGGCTAGCGGACTGCGATTGCCGCCGCCCGGCACCGATCTGCAATACACCCTCAACCAGATCGTGCATGACGCTTTCCCGGACCTCTTCAAGCAGCACTTAGCTCAGCCGGTCTCGCTGAAGTTGATTCTGAATAACGACCTATCGATCGACTACTCCGAAAAGAAACTCTGGCCGGTGGGTACATCAATGGAGACTGCACTGCCCTCGCCTTCTACTCCCACCGCTGGTTTCGATGTCTCGCTGTTAGATCCGAACGATCCGCTGTCGGTGCACCAAATCAAGCAAACATCTACAGACGGAGAGCCCGTTTTCATTCATATCGTTGTTCGCGGCATTCATAAATCGCGTACGGCACAACAGATCCGTGCTGCCTTGAAGAAAGCCTATTCGGATGTGTATGCGAAGGCGTTCGCCTCGGATGAAGTATTGATTGCGCTATTCGATCGTAGTGGCAATGTGAAGCGAGTGAGCTCCAAGCGAATACCGGGGACGTTGACCCCACGCGACTACGTCAGTCAGTTGAGCGAACTTGGCGCATCGCCAGCCGACATCGCGGTGGTCAATTCGATCGGCCGATCAACCGTACCGGTGGCCGCTCCGACCATCATCTACGCATTCCCGCTCACGGGCCGCGCCGAAGTCGATGCCAATCCGCTGAGTCCGGTTGCGCCGCATATGCGTCAGGTCCAGCGCGCACTGGCTGAGAAGTATTTTCCAGCGCTGATGAATGATTCGGTCCTCGCGCATGAACTGCTCTGGATCGCGCTGAATCCGCGCGGGGAAGTGATCTCTTCAGGTTCGTCCGTCAACAATCCGGAGACACTTAGCTCCCACTTCGATCGCATTGCGCCGAACAGCGAAGTGATCGCACGGCAGACGTTACCTGCAAACGATTTGTTCGGTCGCAAGATCGACGATACTCAAGGCGAACCGGTGCTGATCTCATATCGCGACGGAACTTTGCTTCACGGCGAATCGGCGAGGATGCGTTTCGGAGAACCTCACTTGTTTCAAATCGAAGGTATGTTCCGTCTGCAACTCACCGGCACGGATTTGTCGCCCAAAGAAATGGAGCTGCATGCTCAAGTACAGGTCGACTCGCACGGGCGTACGGATCTGAGCGATCCGTGGGAAACAGCTGCACAACCGATCCTGCGTGTCGGGTACGGCGAGAACGCGGCCATCGAACTAGGTGTGCAATACCCCGATCAGCCGAAAGGCTCTGTGTGGCGCATCGAAGTGACGCCCATCCGCCTAGGGGAACTCTGAGCTAGATCACGCGCGCTGGCGCAATGCCAGCGCGGACCCGACTACTTCGGCTCCGGCTCACACACCGCGCACTGCTTTCCTTTGCGCGCTTTGTAGATGTCGGCGACCAAGAAAACGACGGCGGTGATGACGCTCCAAATTCCGGCTTGCACGCCGGCGTAAGACAACCCTCGCCCTCTGAGCAGATGCGAAAGCGCGATGATGACGAACGCGCTAACCAGAACGAGCAAGAAACGTCGCAGTCTGATTCGAGTCATCATTCCAATCTCCTTCGGACGTTATTGTCTGCGTCAAACCGCGGTGCCAAAGCGTGGATAGCGATACGCACGCCAGATCATGACCACACCCAGCGCAACGAACGGAATGCTCAGGTACTGGCCGACGGTGATCATCTGCCCCGCTTCGTACGCAGCTTGCGGTGTTTTGAAGAATTCGAGAATGAAGCGCGCCGTGAACACCAACACCATGAACCACCCGAACAGCAATCCGTGTGCGATGTCTTTTCCCTTGCTTCGATACATCGCAATTAGCACGAAGAAGATAACGAGATAAGCGGCGGCCTCGTAGAGTTGCACCGGGTGACGCGGCAGGGCATCGACACGTTCGAACACCACGCCCCACGAGCCGGAGGTGGGTTTGCCGACGATTTCCGAATTTAGGAAATTGGCGACGCGGATGAACACCGCGCCCAAGGCAGTGGTCACCGCGATTCGATCGACTAACCATAGAAACGGCAGCGGCGGATCCATCCTACGTTGCGCGATCCACAGCGCGATGAGCATGCCGATGGCACCACCATGGCTCGCAAGGCCGCCTTCCCACACTTTAAGAATGTCGAGCGGATGAGCGAGGTAGTACTGCGGATCGTAGAACAGACAGTGAACCAGTCTGGCACCGATGATAGCGCCCAGCAGCAGAATCAGCAGCAATCGCTCAGCTCGTTCGCGCGGCACACCTTCGGCGACGAACATGCGTCCCAAGATCCACTGACCGACGAAGAACCCGCCGACGAAGAGGATGCCGTACCAACGTGCTTGCAAAAAGCCAAGCGAGAACAGAATCGGGTCGAAATCCCAGTGGATGATCATGAAGCGTGTGCCTTGAGGCCGTGCCGCCGAGGTTGTCTGCAAACAATGAGCGTGTAGTGTCGCTCAGTATCCCATGAACAAGCCGGCGCGCGGCCACTCGCCACGATGGTTCACCACGCGCGTGTTCCAATCCGGCATTTTCGTTACGGCGCGAAATTGGTTGATTAACGATTAGCGGCGGGATCGTGACAGACGGCTTCGATGTTGTGGCCATCGGGGTCTAGCACGAACCCGCCGTAGTAGTTCTCGTGATAGTGAGGCCGAGGACCTGGTTTGCCGTTATCCCGGCCGCCAGCCGCCAACGCTGCTGCGTAGAAGGCATCGACCATCTGATGTGTCGCAACGCGAAATGCGACGTGAACGCGCGGTTGGTTGGGGGTGCCGTTGCTCATCCAGAAATCGGGCTTCGGCACTTCACCGAAGCCCGCAACTCGTACGCTACCTGTGACTTCCGGAGCAAGCTCCATCAGCAAGCTGTAGCCGATCGGTTTCAGCGCCTCGCAATAGAAACGTTTGCTGCGCTCGAAATCGCTAACGACCAGGCCCGTATGATCGATCATGGCAAGCTCCTGTGCGTGGGAGCTCGCGATCTTAGCGTTTCTTCGCGTCCTTAAGTGGAACCCATAGTTCGACGCCACCCGCACCGGTACGCGGATCGAAGCGATGGTCGTAGTGCTCGAGGATCGGTGCATCGGACGCTTCGAACCCCGATCGCGGTAGCCAATCGTTCCAAATGTAGTTCCAGGAATCGCGAACCTGCGCGATGTGATCGGGATGAAAGAAGATCGCATACCGGTGCGCTGGCACGTGCAGCGAATTCAGACCGTGCGGGAGTTCGGAGATGCCTTTCACCTCCACGCCTGACATGTAGTCCATGTAGCCAGCATCATCCGTGTTGTAGACCACGCCATATGTATCCGCGCCATTCTGTTGTGGAATCGAGCCGAGATACGGCACGAAGCGCTGCCACTGCGAGGGGATCCCGCCAGCGTCTTGCTCACAGAGATACCGTTCGCTCAAACCGACAATCAGCATTGCCTCGTGCGTCTCAATACGCGGCGGCTCTAGCTTGCGTAGTGGTGCTGTATTCATGGTGCGTGCCTCGATCAAGTTGAGATGTGCAACGCTGCCCTGGCGACGAACCGCTTCAGGTGTCGCGTTGAAGAGGTCACGAAACGCACGGGTGAATGCTTCATGAGAGTTGTATCCCGCATCCAAGGCGACGGTCAGGATGTCCTGTGACCCGTTCGCGAGTTGATGCGCAGCTTCGCTCAATCGGCGTGCCCGCACGTATTGCATGACCGGCATACCGATCGCGGCGCCAAAAGCTCGCAGCAAATGAAAGCGTGAAACACCGGCGCACTGCGCGACTTCCTCCAGCGTCAGCTCGCTGGCGAAGTGAGCCTCAATGAACCACATTGCTCGTTTGACTGCGTCCATAGCGCCTCTCGATCGACGGAGGGATTCTTTCGCAGCTAAGAGGCCTGTGCTTGATCGAAATTGCCCTGCATACGTGGGCGCACCTGTGTCTCACAAAGGATTCGGGGTTCTAGAGATCGAGGTCACCGGACAGCAATTCAGCGCTGTCGGCATCCATCACGACGGCGCCTTCCGCCAGCGCTCGAGCATGCAGCTCCTCGAGTTGTTTGTCCGTCATGAGCACCCGCGCGTGGACAAAAAGGCAGGCATCGGTCGATACCAGCGCGACAGGATTTCCGAACAAAGTGCCGCCACCTTCATCGCCGTTCCAACTCACACCCGTGCAGAGCCGCTCAGCGAGTTGCTGATAGTCATTGGCCTTGAACGTGGGGTCAGCGTCTAGGTTCAGCACGTCAGTGAGATCGTCTGGCGGCAATGCGCTTTTCACGATGACGAATTGGGATCTCATCCACTAGCTCCTTTAGGTGGTGGATACGTCAAAGCAGAGACTCGACCTGTTCGGCGATTCTGACTACTTTTTCCGCAGGTTTTCGATGTATTCCAACTCTGCCGATGACCTGGAATCTGAGGGATCAACTGCCAAAGCCTTGCGATACATGGCTTCAGCCTCATCCAATTTCCCCTGCTCCACCAGACAATAGCCTTGCCCGCGCAAAGCGCGAGTGCTGTCACTGGTCTTGGTCTCATCGTCCGAGCCTAGATCGGCAGCCGCCTCGGCTTTCTCGTAGGTCGCGATCGATTTGCCGCAATCGCCCTCTACTTGATAGACGTACGCCAACTCGGAGAGATACTGCGAACTCATCGGCGACAACGCTATAGCCTTCTCGAGAACAGGCTCTGCTTGCTCCACCTTTTTCAGCTCGATGAGCGCGTACGCCTTCATGAGATATGCATCCGCCCATGTCGAATCTGTTACTTCGACCGCCTGCTTCCCGTCACCCGGCAACGCCGCGTAAAGAACGGCTTGTTGCATGTTCTGCGCGGAATAAATCGTGCTATCGCTTCTGCTATAAACGCTTTCGTAGTGCTGAATCACTGGATCGAAGAACTCCTTGATCGCCCGCTGCGGATCGCCATCTTCGAGTACCCGCCTGCCATCGATCAGCGCCTGCAAGTCCTCACTAGGCTCGTCGCTCGCTTGTTTCTCTTCTGAAACCTGCGGTCCCTCTGCCGCGCTTGATTGCGACGACAAGAACGCAAGGCACAAAATCGCTGTGAGGTGTTTCGCGCTGAGTAGCGGCCGCTGCCAGTGAGCTTTCATAGCTTTCTCCTAGTTATCGAAATGACGTTTGTTGATCCATCCCTATGCGACCGCGCTAACTGGGGTGCGATCACGTGACAGCAATCATTCGTTGCTTGCGTTCAGTTACGGCTCGTCGCCAAACGCAATCCCAAGAACACGAACACGCCACCGACGGCACGCGATAGCCATTGCCAGCCACTTGGGTGACGAACGAAGAAGTTGCGCAGCTTGCCTGCGGCTAGCGCTAACGTGAGGCACCACACTGTGCCCGTCGCAACGAACGTCAGTCCAAGCAGAATGAACGCTTGTACTTTGGTCGTGCTTGCAGGTTCGATGAACTGCGGCATGAAAGCCAAAAAGAAGAGCGCCACTTTGGGATTGAACACGTTCGTCAGAATGCCCGCGCGAAATGCGCCGTTAGCGCCAGCCTGCCCGCTAGTTTGCATCTGAAGCTGTGGCGAGGTCTTACTGAACAGCATTCGGCCGCCCAAGTAGACAAGATACGCAGCGCCAATGAGTTTGACCGCCGTGAACGCCGCCGCGGAGGTCGCAAGGACTGCGGAAAGTCCCAACGCCGCCATGACAGTGTGAATCAATGATCCAACAGAAATCCCCAATGCGGATGCCACGCCATTCTTCGTTCCCTCCGCAATGCTGCGCCCAAGGATGAAGAACGTGTCCTGCCCCGGTGTGAGATTGAGCAAGATGCCGGTAGTAACGAAGAGCAGGTAGTGGTGAATGCCTAGCATGGTGAAATCAGTGGTGACGGGTGACGGGTGACGGGTGACGGGTGACGGGCAAGATTAAAGCCCGGAAGCGGACGCAACACAAAGAGCGCATAGACACGGCCGTAATCGGCTGTGCGTTGAGAGTTGACGGTAAGAGAAGGAAGCGACCGATCCCAGGGTCGCACAGGAGTTGGTGTTATTGCCCCGTGTTCGCCGTGAGTTCTTCTCTGCATTGCGAAGCGAGTGAGAGCGCTCCGCGCGTGAGGAGTGAAACTCGAAAGGCAGTCGGATATTCGCGTCTGGTGAGCGGCGATGTTCACGCGCGCAGCGCTCTCACCTCATCACTGCATCACCAAAAAACCGGGCTTTCGCCCGGTGCCTACGCGGGTGCGCCCCCGTACTCTCAGTGTCCTCCGTGTGAAACTCTTGAGTGACTGGTGACTACTGACTGGTGACTTACAAGAAGAGTCTCTACGCCGTGTTTCCCGTGGAATCTCTCCCGGTTGTCGGTTGAGGGTTGGCAGCACGAAGGTTTTGAATCAGACCACACGTCACACCCTACACGTGCAGCTCACACGTCATCTTCTCAATCCACCGTCGTCGAAATTCTAAACTCTTTGATCGACGGCATCGCCGAGAGTGTCTCGCTCAGTTTGGTTGCACGCGCCAATCGGAGCGAGCGGATGCTCATACGGTATTCGAAAAAATTCGCTTCGCGCTCCAATCGATAGCTCAGATTGGCTACGGTGAAGCCGTGCTCTTTGAGCAGCAGACGTAACTCGTGCTCCGCCATCGTGTGCTCAACCGCGAATCGCAACACTAGGTAGGCATAAAACTGCATCGGCATACGGTTTTCGATCCAACGAAACACCGACAATGTCCCGAGGGTAAGCACGGTCGCGACAAATACGGGGAAGAAGAATCCAATCCCAATGAGGATGCCGATTGCAGCGGTGATCCAGATCGAGGCCGCAGTCGTCAAACCCCTGATCGAAAATCCTTCCTTAATAATGGTACCGGCACCGAGGAAGCCGATGCCCGTCATGATGCCTTGCGCCAGGCGGGTTGGATCCAGCGTGATGCGGCCTTGCGATACGGCCGGAAACCAAAGCGCTTCGTAGACGGTGACCAACATGAGAACTGCGGTCGACAAACACACGAGCCCGTGCGTGCGGAATCCTGCAGGGCGACCGTGGTAGCTGCGCTCGAGGCCGATCAGGCCGCCGACCGCCAACGCGACGATCAACCGCAAGGTGATTTCTCGATAAATCGGATCATCGAAGGCCTGTAGCATGCGTGCATTGTATTGAGTTTCCGTCGCATGTGACCTGTTGAGCTTACGTACCCACTTGATGAGAGGCTCGCCGCAGCATCATGCTGTGCCTCCCTTCCGGCAAGGAGACTCCCATGAAACATCACGGCAGCTGCCATTGCGGCAAAGTGCGCTTCGAAGTAGAAGGCGATGTCACCGGCGCGATCGCCTGTAACTGCTCCATATGCTCGCGCAAGGGCTCGCTGCTGTGGTTCGTACCCAGAGCGAATCTCAAGCTCTTAACGCCGGAGTCCGATCTCAGCACCTACACGTTCAACAAGCACGTCATCAAGCACCACTTCTGCAACGTGTGCGGCATTCATCCATTCGGCGTGGGTGTCGATCCGAAAGGAAATCCCATGGCGGCAATCAATCTGCGAACGCTCGAGGATTTCGATCTCGCATCGGTTCCCGTCAAACACTACGACGGTAAGAACAAGCCGTAAGCGTGATCATCGCGTCGCATATCGACGCGTCGCATCACACGTCGCACATCGACGGATTAGGCAATGGTGGAAGCGGGCCGTAGCGCTTGCGGCGGCACACTCATGTCGTGCCCGGCTGCATGCTCGAATTCGGCAACATCATGTGAGCTTAGGATTTGAATGATCCGACCGTGACTGCGCTTGAGTTCGCGCAGACGATGCTGGTTGTGGAGTCGTGCGGCGCGATCCTTCTCCATGAGCCATTGATAGCATCGCAATCCCGGTGTGCAGTACGGCCGATCGAAGTTCATTTCATCGTGATAAAAATAAGCGTCGCCTGCTTGCAGCAGCCATTGACCTTCGCTGCGCTCGATCGCCACGCCCGCATGGCCGAGCGTGTGTCCGGGGAGCGGTACGAACAAAATCTCCGGCGGTAGATCGTCCAGCTCTCGCACGCAATTGAAACCGAACCATGTCTCGCCGGTACCGGCGGGATACGCACGCCAATTCTGCTGTGTACTGGCCCACTGCTGAGGACGATATCGCATACGATCCAGCATCGTGCGACGTGCGAGCGCCGCTTTCTTCTCCGGATGCAGCAGATGAATGCGCGCCTGAGGGAAGTCGTCCAAACCGCCCGCATGATCGAAATCCAAGTGGGTGAGAACGATGTGCCGCACGTCCATCGGGTCGAAGCCAAGCTGCTCGATTTGGCGGATCGCAGTGAGCTCCGCGCGTAACTCGGGTTTCAGCAACGAATAAAAGAACCTACTCAATCGCGGACGCGGATGGGCGACATCTCGCAAGCCGAAACCGGTATCGACCAACACGAGCGAGTTTGGCGCTTCGATGAGCAAGCAATGACACGCCAAGCGCCCACGCAAGGAATGACTGTGGCCATCCATCAACGCGCCTCCTAGCGGACACGTCGAGATGCAATTGAGGTGATGAATGCGCATAGTTCGAAGGCAGGGAGTTCAACACTTCGAACGAGCCGATGCGCATCGCGGTTCCAACCAGTTTCGTGTCGAAGATGATTGACGTGCAGTTGCGTTGATCGCCACGCACACACGTTGAGCCATCGTCACTCCGGACTACACGCAGCTCGATCTCGCATCACGCGAGCTGCAAAGCGCTCGCAAGAACGAGCGCTCGCACGCATCGGCATCAGCGCAATAAATTCACCGACACACGTACATTCCTGGTGCGGTACGGCTCTACGATTGTTGCAGCCCAAGAGCGTCAAGAATGATCTGCACGACGCGACCTTCGGAAGTGCGCGACTTCACTAAGACTGCGTGAATGTTGGCGGAGGACTCGACAGTCAACTCGCTTGCCGAGAGTACGATGACAGGAATGTTCAAATGTTCTCGTTCGAGCACGCGCAACAGTTCTAGTCCGCTGCCGCTTGGCAAGCCAGGATCCAGGAGCAGCAGCGAGAGGCGGCCGCTTCGCAGACAATCTTGCGCTTGCTCCACCGAATCGGTGCGCACGATCTGCGCGCGTCCACTCAACGCTGCAGCGATGATACTGCTGAAATCCAGATCATCCTCCACGTGGAGGATTCTGGGCAGCGCGCTCAACGACTCAGATTGCAGTACGGCTGCAATGTCCTTGGGGGTTTCTTGGACCGCCGCAGCTGGCGGTGCCGCAGTCGGTAATTCGATGGTGAACGTCGTACCCAAGCCCGCGGTCGAGCTGAAGCGAATGCTTCCATGCATCGTCTCGACCAACTGCCTAGTGATGCTCAGTCCTAAGCCGGTACCTTCAAAACGCCGGGCACTGCTCGCATCGGCTTGCGCAAACTTTTCGAAGATGCGCGACTTGAATTCTTCGGGGATGCCGATCCCGCTGTCTTCGACTTCGATGGCGACGCGATCTTGAACTGCGTGCGCCCGAACCCGAACGATGCCGTTGGGCTTGGAAAACTTCGCGGCGTTCGATAAGAGATTCGCCATGATCTGCGCGAGCCGCACTGGGTCGGCATACACGCGCAGCTGACTGTCAACCGGCTCGAGTTCGAAGGCGACCTGATATTTCGTGCCGTAACTCTGGTTGCTCGTCAGCGCGTCATTCAGAGCATCTACTACCGACACTGACTTCAAGTTCAGCTCGATGCGGCCGGATTCGATTTTCTCTATGTCGAGGATGTCGTTGATGATGGCTATCAATCGTTCGCTGTTCGAATGCGCGATTCGCACCATGGCGGCCGCTTTCTCCGGCAACGGGCCCAACGCGCCGCCGACCAGTAACCCCAAGGAGCCGCGAATGGATGTCAGTGGTGTGCGCAGCTCGTGGCTCACCGTGGAAATGAATTCCGACTTGAGCCGATCGATCTCGCGCCGCTGAGTAATGTCCTGCACCTGTCCGATCAGAGATCGGGGAGTGCCATCGGGATTGCGAATCATCGAGACATTCAATTGCACCCACACGGACTCTCCGTCCTTGCGCACGTACCGCTTGTCCATCTGGTAGCTTTGAATCTCTCCTCGCAACATGCGCCCTAACTGTTCGACGTTCTGTTGCAGATCCTGCTGATCAGTCACGGATTGAAATGTCATGGACTGCAACTCTGCCGCGCTGTAACCCAAGATGCGGCTCAAGGCTTGATTGGTCTTGATGAAGCGTCCGCTGGGATCCACCAGCGCCATGCCGACCGGCGCGTGCTCCATCGCGGAACGAAACGTCTCTTCGCTCGAACGCAGCGCCTCTTCGCTAGCGCGTAATTGGGCGGTACGTTCATCGACCTGTTCTTGCACGCGTTGCTCGCGTCGAGTCATCACAAGTGCGAAGGCGCCGAACAATGCCGAGAGCATGAGACCCGCACCGAGAATCAGCGCCGGCTCGTAGCTGGTGACGGAATGTTCGAATGCAGGCGTGCTGCTCCATTCGATTAGCCAGCGCTGCTGACCGATCGTCAAGGTCTTGCGCACATCGAATGCGCTCGCGTAGTCGCCGTGATTTTGCTGCGTGGAGTAGATCGGCGCCGTCTCGGCTCCCTGATCCGAGACGCTGAGCTCGAATAGGTCTCCTTGCGCGTTGGTGAGTCCTGCCATGAGTTCGCCCGACAGAGGCGCATACACCCAACCTTGCAGCGCCACCCGGCGTTGCTCCGGTGTGCTCGATGGCATACCACTCTTATAAACGGGCACGAGCAACAAAAAGCCGGGATTCTTGCGACTCTCCTGCACGAGCCGAATGTGGCTGGTAATCGTCGGCTTGCCGGAATCTCGCGCGAGAATGGCCGCGCTGCGTCGATTCGCCTCGAAAGCGATATTCAACCCGTACGCCTCGAGATTCCGCTCCCGCGGCTCGACATAGCTGATCACAAAATATTCATCGCCGCCTTGCGGATGAACGGTAAATCCCGTGCCACCTTGAGCACGAATCTGTGCAACGAATTCTTCCAATCGAGCGGGAGCGACATCGCTGATCCACCCCAAGCCGATCATGCCTGGCAGATTGCGCGACAATTCCAGCTCATCGACATACCGTTCCCACTCCTGTGCAGACACCTCGTTCGAACCTTTGAAGAAACCCGCAGCGCCTCGTAACGCTTGTTCGTAAGAATCGATGCGATTACGCAATGCCGTTTCGCTCTCCTTGGCCAACGCCGCGAATCGCGCCGCGTTGCGCTCGTAAATGAAATGCACGGTCAGATTCCATGCATAGAAAGTCAGACCCAGCGGCACCAACAGCACCAGCAAGGCCGACGCAGATAACTGACCCACTTCGCAGCCGCGCCAGCGGATGACGTCCGGGCGCGCCGCACTCAACAACACCAACGGCATGAAGATCACCACGCCGAGCGCATCGCCAGCCCACCACGTCAGCCAATTGTGGGCGAAAGATGCTTGGCCCCCGGCATGTGCAAGCCACATGGAAGCCGCTCCGACTGTCGCAGCGATCACGCATCCGCATGGGCCTGCGATCACCAGCAGTCGGACGACATCGCGCCAGCTCCCCAGCGAAATGGGCGAGCCGAAGACTCTGTGCAAGAGCGCGCGAATTGCCATCGCTTGCAGTGTCGAACCGAAGGCAATGCCGGCAGCAATGGCCCAACTGTGTAGGGACAGCGAATTGAGCGATGCCCCTCCCAGCGCGATCGCAACGTTGAGGAGGAAGGAGCCGAGCGCTACGCCGGGCCATACCCGAGCGCCCCACAAGATGAGCGCGGCGAGCGCAATACCGGAAGGCGGCCAAATGAGCGTCGCGTGACCGGGCGGAATTGCAAGCAGCAGACCGACACGGCCGATGACGTAATAAGCGATGGCAAGCGCGAGGATGCGGCTGATGAGCGGAACGGAGCGAGCCATGTGAGAGCGGAGATCCTTGGGCTCCCGAATAAGCGCTGCGGCTAGGAAATCACAACATTTGTGGAAAAAACAGTGTGGAGATCTGCGTTGCCAATTTACTCAACGCGTCACTGCGCTCACGAGTGCCAGCAGCAACGGAGTTGTCACCGATGCCAACGCGGTCGAGAACAACAAGCTGCTTGCGATAGTTTTCTGCAGCCGCTCGAATTGCACCGACATCACGTACACATTGATGCCCACAGCAACCGAAGAAAGTAGGACGACGACCTTCAGCTCCAACGTCGGCAGATGCAGCAACCATGCAATCAGCCACACCACGAGCGGCAACACGATGAGCTTGAGCGCACAGATCGCGATTGTTTGCGTCCAGCGCCGATCGATACCGTATTGAGACAGCCCCAACCCCAAGGCCAACAATGCTCCAGGAGCTGCGAGGCTACCGAGCCGATCGAGAACCGATGCGATCGGTGCCGATAACGTCCACCCTGCAGCGCTCACGAGCGAACCGGAAAGAATGGCAGCGACGAGCGGATTGGTGATCACGCCTGCCGCCGTTTTGCCAATGCCGCGCAGCGAGGGCGAACCATGACGCGCCCACTCCACCGAGATCGATACCAGCGTCCACAACGTGAGCGCATTGAATAGCAGCACGAGCGCCACTGAAGGCAATGCGGCCTCACCCAGAGTCAAGCGTGCCAACGGCAGTCCGAGCATCACGTTGTTAGAGAATATTCCGCCCAACGCGAATACCGATTGGGATACCCCGTCCATCGCGAACGCGCGTGCCGCCAGCCATTTGCCGATGGCGAATACGACAAAGCAACCGCCGAAGAATGCAATCAACAAACGCGGGTCTACTGCGGGCAAGTCCTTGCGCGTGCTCATCATGTGAAAAAGCAGAGCAGGCAGCGCGATGGCGTAGATCGCCTTGGTAATCCCATTACTCCAGGAAACCCGCCAGCCCGGCAACCGTGCGATCAGATACCCACACAACACGAGCCCGAAAAGCGGTGTCGAGAGTAAGAAGTAGCGCAGAAAGGAATTCAATGTGAAGGACCGTGAAAGCCGCGGGCTGAATTATGATGCACTTCCGACAACTCGTTGCGCTTGCTTGAGAGATGCAGAGAGAAGACTTTTTAGACAGGATTAACAAGATGAACAGGATGATGACGGCAGGAGCGGGCCTCTAGCTCCGACCATCCTGTCAATCCTGTTCATCCTGTCAAAGTCTTTGCTTCCGCTTGGGAGATGCAGAGAGAAGACTTGTTTAAACAGGATTAACAGGATGAACAGGATGTATGAAGGCAAGAACGGACCGCTTAGCTCCGATCATCCTGTCAATCCTGTTCATCCTGTCAAAATCTTTGCTTCCGCTTGGTAGATGAAGAGATGAATTTCTCGACCGCCCGTTAATCCCGATCACTTACGCCAATGGCATCAAGATTTGACTTAGTGGTATTCGACTTCGACGGCACGCTCGCGAATAGCTCTGCCTGGTTCGCCGGCATCTTCAACGACATTGCGGATCGTTTCGGGTTTCGTGCCCTAACCGCGGAACAGTTGCACTCGTTGCGGGGCCACAGCAACCGCGAAATCATCAAGCAGCTCGGCATTCCAATGTGGAAGATGCCCTTCATCGCGCGACACATGCGCCAGCGGGTCGCGAGCGATGCCGAGTCCATTCCGCTGTTCGACGGTGTTTCGGATCTACTGCGGAGCCTGCATGGCGCCGGCATGACGTTGGCAATCGTGAGTTCCAACTCAGAAGCCAATATTCGCAAGATTCTCGGGCAGGAGAATGCGAACGCCATTCATCATTATGGCTGCGGAGCAGGGTTGTTCGGCAAAGCTCGGCTGCTGCGCTCCGTCATCAAGCGCAGCAGCACTTCCGCAAAAGCGACGTTGTGCGTAGGCGATGAAACTCGCGACATTGAAGCGGCACGTCAGGTGGGTGCGTGGGCCGCCGCGGTCGGTTGGGGTTACGCGTCGATGGGAGGGTTACGGCGCTTCAATCCGGACATCGTGTTCGAAAGCATCGACGAGATTGCGCGATATTGCCTTGCGCCGCAGAGCGTTCACGACGCCTCGACGCGACCGAACAATACGTCTAGATCATGACCGTCGAGGATTCGCCATTTTCCTTCTGGCAAGTCTGCCAATGTGAGTCCGCCGATTTGGCTTCGATGCAACGTCTCGACGTGATTGCCGATGGCCGCAAACATTCGGCGCACCTGGTGATAGCGTCCTTCGGTGAGCACGAGTTCCGCTTCGCGCGGCCCAATCACCCTTAGCTCGGCCGGTGCCAGCGGCGTGCGCTCGGACTCGAGCTGCAGCTTTCCGCTCGCGAAGATCTTCGCCTCATCGCCCTTCAAGTCGCGCGCCAGCGTTGCACGATAGATTTTGTGCAGCTTCGCCTTGGGCGAGACGATTCGATGCAGGAGTGCGCCGTCATCGGTCATCAACAACAATCCCGTGGTGTCGCGATCCAACCGCCCGACACTCGCCAATGTCGGCGAGCGATAACGAAAGCGCTCGGGCAGCAAGTCATAAATGATTTCGCCCGGATCAGTCGTCGAACACGTATAGCCGAGGGGCTTGTTCAACATCAGAGTCAAACCGTGCGGCGGATCCAGTGGCTCGCCATCGATGCGAATGTCGGCATGTTCGCGCTTGTCGTCGGCGTAAAGAACGTCGCCCTGTGCGTCGGTGATGCGGCCTTCGCGAAACATAGCTGCGACTTCCTTGCGGCTGCCGTATCCGAGATTGGCAATGAGCCGGACGATTCTCATGCTGCGCGCTGTGCCTCGATGATTTTGAACCCGTGTTCTTGTGCAACCGTGCGCACGCGTTGGAAGTTGCTCGTCAATTCGCGCTCGTAAGGTAAATGGCGATTTGCCACCAGCCACAGACGCCCTTTTGGCTTGAGCGACTGCGCGGCGACGGCAATGAACCGTTGTCCGATGTCGGGGCGATCGGTGCGGCCTTGCACATGAAACGGTGGGTTGCAGACGATGACGTCGTATTGGTTTGTAAGTCCGCTTGTGACGTCGTGCCAATGAAATCGCTGCTCCACACGGTCGACGAATGCGTTGAGATTGAGCCGCGCGAGCGCCAGTGCTCGGTATTCCGCTTCATATAAATCCACTGCGCGAACTTGCGGAGATGTGTTCAGCAGCTCATGAGCGAGATAACCAAAGCCGCAGCCCAGGTCGGCAGCGTGCCCGGCCAGATCGCGCGGCAGATGCTTTGCGAGCAATGCGGATGCGATATCGATGCGATCCCAGGCGAACACACCGGGGCGGCTCAAGAAGCGGCCATCGCACACGGGCCGCACGGCATCCAGTTCGAGCCAAGCATTGATCTGAGATTCATTTGCCGATTGCAGCGAGCGAGTCCAACACACCCGGCTCTTATTCTTGGTGATGACTTCCACCTCGCCTGCCAAGGCACTGAGGTCGTCTTGCATGGAGCGAGCGCCTTCGTTGTTGCTCGCGCACGCGATCACTCGGCCTGAAGGCGCTGCGATCGACACAGCTTTCGCCAGCAACGCTCGGGATTCTTCACGCTGCCGCGGTGCCAGCACGCACACCCAACGACTCTGATGCGGTTCGATCGCCGCATCCGGCTCGAGCACGGCGAGACCGGCCTGAGACAATGCATCGGCATCGGGTTTGAAGGTTTGCTGGCAAAGCAGCTGCTTGGAATATCTGCGCACTGCCTCACCCACGCGGGCTCGCAAGAACAGCACTTGTGCAGCGGGCCAAGCCATGCGGTCTTCTGTGAAAGGAAGGAAGAGTGTTTCGACAACGGGATCTGTGTGAGCCATCGACCAAGTTTACCTGGGCTAGTAAGCTCCTCGCTCCAAATCGGAGATGGGCATGTCGAACAAGCTTGCGGTGGTGACCGGCGGTGAACTGGGACTCGGGCGCACGATGGCGTTGGCGCTCGCTCGGCAAGGTTGGGACGTCGCAGTGACCTACATTCGAGATCAGGCGCCTGCCACCGATTTGGAAAATCAGATTCGCGCACTGGGCCGACGCGCATGGAGCCAACGCTGCGATGCCGGCGTCAAAGTCGACGTCGATCGCTTCTACACAGATCTATATGAACAATTCAAATGTCCGCCGCGATTGCTCATCAACAACGCGGGCGTACAAACCTGGAGTTCGCTGCTGCAGTTGCAGGAGTCGCAGTGGGATCAGGTGATTCGCACTAACCTCAAAGGCTGCTTTCTCAATACACAACGTGCAGCCCAAATGATGATCGATGCGAAACAGCCCGGAACGATCATCAACATCGGTTCGGCCTGCAACAAAGTCCCGTTTCCCAATCTCGTCGACTACACCGCATCCAAAGGCGGCATCGAACAATTCACGAAGGTGTCCGCCGTCGAACTCGGTCCTTACGGCATCAACGTGAATTGCATCGCTCCCGGCCCGATCGAAACCGAACGCACTAAACAAGAAGCGCCGGACTATGCGAAGACTTGGTCGCGCGTCACGCCCATGCGCCGCGTCGGCACACCCGATGATGTTGCGCACGCCGTATTGTTCTTTGCGGATGAGAAGTCGGATTTCATCTCCGGCCAGACTCTGTATGTAGATGGTGGGGCGTTTACGGTGACCAATTGGCCTTATTGACGCTGCGCGGAAGGATCGCTCTCGCGATCAGGTGGGACGTTCGTCAGGAAGGATGCTTTTGCATCAGGAAGGACTGGCGTCAGGTCAGAGCGGATCGTTCAGATTTCTTGCCTGCCGACTTGATCGGCCTTCCTGATCCGTCCGGATCCCTCCTGCCGTGGGCCAACCTGATTGCGTAGCAATCCGTCATTTGTTCCTAGCTGCCGCCTCCATAATGATCCTCGCCAACTTCGGATAGTCGCCATCGAAATGGTGTCCGCCCGGTAGGCGCAGCGCTTTGAAGGACTGCGTTTTGATTTGCGGACACAGCGAATCGTCTTCATCTTCGCCATATACGCAAAGCGTCGGCACATTCATGCGTCGGGCTTCGGGCGCGATGGGCAACCCGTCATCGCCATCGCTGACCCACGCGCTCAAGTGAAACTCGAACGTAGCGTTCACACCGAGCCCGAGTAGCGCCGCAATCGATATCTGCGATCGAGTGGTCGCTGGCATGCGGTTGATCGCGAAAGGCAAGACGTCAGCGCCTTGCGAGTAACCCACCAACATCACTTTGGAGCGATGCCAACGCTCGGCGTAGAAGCGCACGATGCGATCCAGATCGCCGCTCAATCCTTGCGGCGTGCGTGCCTTCCAGAAATATCGGAGCGAATCGAGGCCAGCCACTGGGATCCCCGCCTTCGCCAACGCGGCGGCAACTTCTTTATCGATGCTGGCCCAACCGCCATCGCCGGACAGCACCACCGCAAAGGAATCGCCCGTGCCGGTCGCTGGTACTTCGATAATCGGCAGTCCTTCCAAGTCTTTGGGTACTGCCGTCAGGCTCGAAACCCTTCTCTCTGCGAGTTGCGCGAAGGCAGACGTGAACGTGGGCTCCCACTGCTGGCCTTGTAGAAAGTCGTGATTGACCTGCGCCAACGAAAAGAATTGAGCGCCCTTCACTTCCGTTGCGAACGTGCGTGCCGGAGCTGCAGGACACACTTCATCCTTCTCTCCTTGCAGCACGATCCACGGCGCGGAGAGTTGCGCTGCGGGCAGTAAATCAAATCCGCCGCCTTTGCGAGCGTGGTGATTCAACTTCTCGGCTTTGCATAGCGCCTTGGTCAAATCCAAATCGGTACAGAAGCCGAGCGATATCGCACCGGCAAACGTGCCCGCGGGCGCTTGAGCCAAACTTGCATAGGCGAGCGTCGCCCCGGACGAATAGCCGACCAAGATCGGTGCGTAATAAGTGGGCAAACGATAGAACGCTTGGACGTAGCGACCGAGATTCTCCAGATCGCCGTCCGGAAACACACAGTCATCGCCATCTTCGGCGAGATCTTCGAACAATTGTGGCGTGTCGATGCCGGCAACGAGCGCACCTCGTGCAGTGAGTAGCTGAGCCATGTGCGCCATGTCGTCATCCCAACCGTTATCACCCGAGAGCATGAGCACGAAACGCGACGCCGGCTTCGTTGTGGGCGCATACACGCTCACGTCTCGAAAGCGGCCATGCGACAACGTGAGCGGATTGGCGGCCTGCGCTTGCGCGAAGACACAGCCAATCAGTGCCGCGAGAAATACCCTCATCATTGACTTGAGTTCCGATAAAGATCGCACGTATGCCGGAGGGTGGGCCTACTTCGCACCGCCGTTAATCAGCGCGGCGACATCGGCCAACACGAAGAACGGGGCGATGCCGCCCGGTGCGGCAAGATAGCGGGCCTGCCATTCAGGATCGAATTTTTCTTTGAAGCTGCGCAGTCCGCGAAAGTTGTAGAAGCGCCCGCCACGCTCGAAAGCAAAACGCCCAAACCGATGCCAGCGCGGCGCCAGTTCGTGGCTGGCCATTCCGGACATCGGCGCCATGCCGAGTCCGAAGCGCTCGAATCCCAAGGATTGGAAATGCAGAATCACCCGCGCGAATAGAAAATCCATCGTGCCCGCGGGCGCACCGGGAACGTGGCGCATCAAATCGACGGTCGCTTCCTTTTTCATCTGCGTGCCCATCAACGTGGCGAACGCGACGATGCGATCGAACTGACGCACTAGAGCGATCGGATTCAGTCGTAGATATCCTTCGTCGAAAGTCCCGAGCGAGAACGCTTTTTCGCGCGCATTCTGCGCATGCAGCCAGGCATCGGATACGGCTCGCAGTTCAGGCAAGAGCGGATCGATTTGGTCGTGAGCGACGACCTCGAATTTCAAGCCTTCGCGTTCGGCGCGATTCACGCCATGGCGCAAGTTCGCGCGGCGCGGCCCCTTCAAAGTGAAATCCCCCAGCGGCACGCTCGCCTGCTCGCCCAGTTTGTAGGCTCGCAGACCTGCGTCGAGATAAAACGGCAGCGCATCGGGACGCACTTGATAGAACGCCGCGCGCCCGCCATGGACATGCGACATCTCTATGAAGCGCCAGATCAGATCCGGCCATTCCGATCGCGGACCGACGGGATCGAAGAGCGCGACCCAGGTACGCCCACGTTTGCCGTACATGATGAACGCGGCGCCGGATTCGGAAAACAGAAAGCTCTTATCGCCCGTTAGCGCTAAACATCCTTCAGCGGTGTACTGCTTGGCGACGATGGCAGCGGCACGATCCAATTCTTGCGCTGTCGGCAACGCCGCCTTGCCTTTGGTCTCGCGGAACAACTGCCAGGTCGCCACGGCAAGCACGGTCACGACGACGCCCACCAGCGCGCGCAAAGATCGCGGCGCATGCGCATCGAATTCGAACTTCCACCAAAGCTGGTCGGTGTACGGCACGTCTTGATAAACGAAGAACATCAGCCATACGCACGAGGCAACGACCAGCGCGATCGATAGCCACCAGCCCCTTTCCAGAGTGAGTGCGAAGAGCGCGGATCGTCGATCGAATTGCCGGCGCGAAATCGCCAACAACACTGCCAGCAAACCGAGCAACGATGCTTCCGAGATGGCGATGCCCTTCGGAATTGCCAGCACGGCGGCCAAAATCGACAGCAAAAGTGCAGCCCACCACGCCGCATCCAGACGCACGAGTAAGCCTCGCGCGACGAACAACATCGCGATGCCCGCGACGCTACCAATGAAGTGCGCCGCTTCGACCACCGGCAACGGCACATGCAACGAGAGCAAATCGGCAGCTTCATCCGTTGCTGGGGTGACACCCGAGATCAAGAGCATCGCGCCGCCGACAAACGTAAGTGCCGCAAGCAAAATCGGAGAGAGCCGCACCGCGGCACGGCCCACGGGCGCCGCCGCGCCCGAACGCAACTCGTACACACCCAGCAACATTGCAGCCATGCCGAGCGGCGCAAAGAAATAGATCGCTCGATACAGCACCAGCGCGCTTGCGACTTGATCGGCCGGCGCACGCCCTGCGCAAGCAAGCAAGATCACGGCTTCGAACACTCCCAATCCACCGGGTAAGTGACTGAGCACGCCGAGCGCAATCCCGATCACGTAAAACGCAGCGAATGTTGGCAGTGCCACGATGCCCTGCGGAAGCAGCACCCAGAGCACCGTCGCTGCAAACGCCAAGTCCGCAATCGAGATCACCAATTGCCACAACACAAGTTGCACCGGCGGCAGCCGCAAGTCCCAGCGCCCGAAAATGCGTACTGGCCTGCCGCGCACACATACCGCAATGAACGCGAGCGTCCCAAGCAACACGAGTACCGCGATTCCCTCCAGCGCTCGCGCCGGCACATGCGCAATCTCTGCGACATCATGCGCACCCCATAGCAATCCGAGCGCGCCGCACACCGTCATTCCCAAACCGAATGCGCCGGCATTGAATGCGATGACCGCGCCGATTTTGCTGGGCTCGACCCCGGCCGCCGAATACAAACGCATGCGGACGGCGCCACCGGTCAGAACGCCGAGTCCGATGGTGTTACCGAGCGCGTAGGCGATGAATGAGGTGAGAAAGACGGAACTGCGTTTGAGCTTGACGCCGACGAAACGCAGCGCTGAGAGATCGTAGCCCACCAACGCGAAGTAGCTCGCGGCAGTGGCAATGAATGCCAGAACCAGACTCTGGGCCGAAGTTGCCGCGATACCGGCGACGATATCGGCGTAGCGAACTTCTTGGAGAAGAGAGCGCAGGCCGCCGAGTAGCGCCAAGCTCAATGCAATGACGACCCCGCCGATCAGCCAAGGACGCCAACGATTCCAACGGAACCACCTGCTTGGGCGCGCGCTGTCCTCAGCGTTAACGGCAGGGATTTCCGTGTTCATGTACCGGCAAGGCTTCGTGGTTGTCCCACAATTTTGCGGTACGCATGCGGTGCGGCGCCAGTGAAGTTGAAGTCAACTCGCCGGTGAGTCGCGCTCAACTCGTCGTTTTGGTTGCTGCGGCGATCAAATCGCCAAGGATGGCGATGCCGCGATCGATTTTGTCGCCAGGCACCGTCACAAACGAGAGGCGCAACGTGTTTACCTGCGGATCGTTGGCGAAGAAAGGCGCGCCGGGCACGAACGCGACATTGTGCTCGATGGCTCTTTCCAATAATTCGATGCTATTGACGCCCTTCGGCAACTGAACCCAGATGAACATGCCGCCTTCGGGTCGATTCCAGGTCACACCGCTTGGAAAGTGCTTTTCCAGAGCGGCCAGCATGTGCGCGCATCGTTGACCGTACAGCGCCCGAATCGTTGGGATATGCCGATCCAAGAAGCCGTCCTTGATGGTCTCGTGCACGATGCGTTGCGTGAAACTGGGCGTATGTAAGTCCGCTGCCTGCTTCGCCTGTACTAGCTTGCGATGAAGCGCCGCGGGTGCAATCAAATAGCCAACACGCAAGCCGGGCGCGAGTACTTTCGAAAACGATCCCATGTGGACGACGTGCTCCGCGTCGACCGACAGCAAGGATGGCAAGACATCGCCCGAGTACGACAGCGCGCCGTACGGGTCATCTTCGAGGATCAGCAGTCCCGCCGATCGAGCCACGTTCATCAGATCGCGCCGTCGCTCCACACTAATCCGCCGGCCCGTTGGATTCTGGAAATTCGGCAAGCAATACATGAAGCGCGCATCGCGCAGCAGGTCCGGGGTCATTCTCGATGGGATCGGTCCATGCTCATCCGAAGGCACGGAAACAAACTGCGGCTCGCTCAGAGAGAACGCTTGCAGTGCGCCGAGATAGGTCGGCGTCTCGACCAACACCCGGCTGCCCGGATCGACAAGCACCTTCCCCAACAAGTCGAGCGCCTGCTGCGAACCGGTGGTCACCAACACGTTGGCCGGATCGATTTGCAGTCCATCGGTCGAATGTCGCTGCGCAATCCATTCGCGCAAAGCCATGAATCCTTCGGTCGGTCCGTACTGCAACGCCGCCGTCGGCGCTTGCGCAAAAACGCGATCGGTTGCCGCTTTCAGCTCTTGGATCGGAAATGTATCCGGCGAGGGCAAGCCGCCCGCGAATGAAATCACCTCGGGACGCTCGGTGACTTTCAGAATTTCACGGATGGCAGAGCTGGTGAGCTTTTGAGCGCGCGCCGAAAGAGTCCAGGACATGGCGAATCCAAAATCGGTTGATGAGAAGAGTGTAGGAGCTTGCCTGCAGGCTTCCAGACGCAGAAACACGGAGGTTGGACCGGCACAGCGACGACTCTCGCTGGAAGACATGTTAGCGATTCCTCATCGCCGTCGCCCGCCAGCGACGTGGCCATAACCTTGCAGAGCGGCCCGGAACCTAAGTGATGACGCCCGGATTCTACGAAGTACTTTCCTCAGAGGTGCTTGCCATGAAACCGCGCTCATCCATGCCAGTCTCTGCACTCATCGCGGTCGCGAGCTGTTGCGCCGCATCGCTGGTGCTCGCGCAAGACAATCAAAACATGCCGCCGCCGGAAACGCGCAGCGGTCCACCCATCGATCAACCTGCACCAGCTCCTGATCCGACTTCAGCCGGCGCCTCAACAATGCCTTCCGACACGATGCCCTCGGATTCGGACGACTCAAGTGACGCTTCGGGCAGCATGGATTCCGATTCGCAGATGGGATCGGATCCGGATGCGATGACGCCCGATGAAGATGCAACCGGAACCGATGCAACCGGCACGGACTCGGACAACGCCGCGTCCCCCGCAGGTTCGGCGCCCGATGCAACGACCAGTGCCAACCTCGATCAATCCAAGATCGAGAAGTTCGCCGATGCGTATGTCGCTGTGCAGTCGATCCAGCAAAAGGCGGCGGCCGACCTGCAGAAGACGAGCGATCCAGCGCAAGCCGACAAAGTGAAGTCGAGCGCTCAAACCGACATGATCGCAGCCGTGGAACGCAGCGGCCTGCAGGTGGAAGAGTTCAATCAGATCGTGCAGTCCATGGCAGCGGACAACAACATCCGCACCCGCGTTGCTGCTGAAGTGCAAAAGCGCACACCGCCTGCATCCTCGACGTCACCTGGCACTGACCCCACGAATTCGGGTGGGGGTTGAGGCAAAGCCGTGAGGGAGTGAAGGAGTGAGTGCGCACTGCGCGGTGAGTGTCGTTGCGAATGTGTGGTTGCTGAACGAAGTGGATGAATGAATGACTTCGATGAGCTACGCCGTTCACATCCTCACTCTCTCACCTTCTCACGGATTACCCACCCTCACACTCAGCATCGACACCGATCCACCATCGATGCCCGCAACCGGAAAGCTCACTGAGTCTCCCGGTTGTTGGGCACCGAGTACGTAGAGCAGCGGCAAGTAGTGTTCGGGCGTCGGTGCCGACAGAGCGGCGTCTTTGCCGAGCGATTCGTAGTTGATCAAGGGCTCATGGTCGCCACGCTGCATCCATTCTTTTGCCTGAGATTCGAAGCGCACAGCCCAGTCGTATGGTTGCGCGACGTGTCGGCCCCAAGCGTACGCGTGCAGGTTATGAACTAAATTGCCGCTGCCAACGATGAGCACCCCGCGATCACGCAGCGCCGCGAGCTTGCGTCCGATCTCGTAGTGATCTCGTGGCGGCAATCGCTCGTCGATACTGAGTTGCACCACGGGCACGTCCGCTTGCGGATAGACGTGACACAGCACCGCCCATGTGCCGTGATCCAATCCCCATTCCAAATCGGCTGCGACATCCAGCGGCTTCAGCAGATCTTGTACGTCGTGCGCCAGCTGCGCATCGCCCGGTGCGGGATAGTTCATCTCAAACAGTGCGCGCGGAAAGCCGCCGAAGTCGTGAATCGTCTTTGGCCGCTCCGCGACGGTGACCGCGGTTGCTTGCGTGTACCAATGCGCGGAGATGCAGAGAATCGACTTCGGCTTGCCGATTTCCTCACCCATTTGCCGCCATGCTCGCGTGTACTCGTTGTCCGCGAGCGCGTTCATGGGATTGCCGTGACCGAAGAAGATCGCAGGTAGCCGTGTACTCATAGGACTCTCAGACGCAACACAAAGGCCGCAAAGAGGGCCATAGCAAACGATCGATCAAATTGATCAAGCACCTTCCTTAACAGATTCTATTTTTCCCTTGTGATCTTTGTGTTGCGTCCGGCTTCCTATTCCACGACCAGCTTGTACCCCGCGCCGGGCGCGGTTTGCAGCATCTGCGGCGCGGCGGGATCAACTTCGAGCTTTTGACGCAGTCGATGCACCAGTTGCTTGAGCAACTGCCGGTCGCCCGAGCCTTTGTGACCCCATACCTGCATCAGCAACCGATCGGAACTGACGATGTGACCTGCATTCGCAATCAGCATCTGCAGCAAACGCAGTTCGAGCTTCGTCAGCCGCACGGGAGATTGATTCCCCACACGTACCGTATGTTCCTCAAGATCGAGCTGAACGCGCCCGGCCGCCAACGGCGTAGCGTTCTCCATCCCCGCTCGGCGCAATAGCGCCTTGACGCGAGCCAGCAAAGTTCGCGGGCTAAATGGCTTGGAAAGGTAATCGTCGGCGCCGAGTTCGAGCGCGCGGACTAGATCTTCTTCCTCGCCGCGCACCGTCAACATCATCACCGGCACGCGTGATTGCGCACGGATCGCTTCGCAGACCTGAAAGCCGCTCGCGCCGGGCATGTTGATGTCCAGAATCGCCAAATCGGGCAGTTCGCTCTCGAACGCTTGAATCGCGCTCGGCCCATCGCTGGCTTTGACGACCAAGTAGCCCGCTTGCGAGAGCGTGAATGCGATCAGCGCGAGCAGATCTTTGTCATCGTCAGCTGAAAGTATCTTCATGAGAATTCGTGCGGGCGCTTAGGCTACGAACGCATCCGTCGTTACAGGTTTGAAGAGCATTTCGAATCGCGTCCTTCCTTCGCCGGTTCGCCGCGCGCTAATGCTGCCGCCGTGTCGATCGACGATGGACTTCACGATCCACAAACCCAAACCCAGCCCGCCCGGTTCGGGTTCTTGCTCGGGACCGCGATAGAAGCGTTCGAAAATCGAACCGCTCGCAATCTCCGGCACGCCCGGTCCCTCATCTTCGACCCACACCACGACTCGATCCGTTTCGTGCGCGCCGCCGATGCGCACTGTCGATTCCTCGGGCGCAAACTTGCTCGCATTCGCCAGCAGGTTCACGAACACCTGCGTCAATCGAGGACCATCGCCATCGATGGCCGGTAAGTCTTCGGGCAACTGCACGGCGAGCGACTGCCGTCGTTGCTTCAACAGCGAATCCATCAGGGCCGCAGCATCGTCCACCACCTCGGCGATCACGACGCTTTGATGTCGAATGGCCAACTGACCGGATTCGATGCGCACGCTTTCTAGCAAGTTATCGATCAAGCGCGTGAGCCGCAGCGTGCCGCGCTCGAGCGATAGAACGAGTTCCTTCTGCTGATCCGCGGGCAAAGTCTCCAACCCTTCGCGGAGCAATTCGATGGATGCAAGCTGCGCGGCCAGCGGCGTTCTGAACTCGTGAGAAATATTGGCGAGGACTGAGTCACGCGCGCGCCGTACACCTTCGAGTTCGGTTTCATCGCGAATGACTTGCACCTGCAGCTCATCCACAGGCGCTGCGCTCGTGATGATCGTGGTGCGCGCCGCATCGCCGCTCGCCAGTTGCAGTCGCTCGGTCAATTGCGTGTTGCCTTCAGCACGTGCACGCAGGATGGGGCAATTCGTTTCGCAGGGCCGCTGGCCGTTTTCATCCAAGCACGGTTTCAACACATCGCCGCAAAATCGCCCGATGGCCTCGGTGGCGGGCACATTCAACAACCGAGCCGCTTGCGGATTCAAATATCGAATGACGCGCGACTTATCGACGGCGTAAACGCCTTCGACAATGCCGCCGAGAACCGCTTGTGCTTCTGCCTCTCGCTTGCGCAATGTGTTGGTGAGATCGACCAAGTTGTTGCGCATGTCTTCCATCGTGCGCGCCAAGCGCCCCACCTCGCGCGTGCCGCCGACGGGAATCGAAGTCGAGAAATCGCCGTGGCCCAGTCGCTCGGCAGCAGCTGTCAATTCAGTCACTGGGCCGGTGACTTGCCGCCCCAGTACCACACCGGCGAGAACGGCGAGCGCAGCCAAGATGATCGCAGTGATCAACAAACGCTTCACGAGACTGCCGACGCTCGCATCGATTTCCGCGGACGGTAATCGTGCTTCCAGCAAAACGATCGCCTCTCCGGTCGTGGAGAACACGGGAAAGCTCGCTGCGTACAGATCGGGATTGTCGATGCGCATCACCGCGGAACGCCCATCCGAAAGCCCCGCCGAATGCAAGCGAGTGAAGGCGTCGGTCTCGTGATTTTCGACGAAGGTGCGGTAATTGATGAGCCGGATTGGCAGTGCAACGTGCTCGGCCAGCACCTGCTCGACGCGCTCATCGAGCAAACGCACGACCAGCAAGCGCCGCGGCGGTGTGCCCGGAACGCGCGTCGATGCACCCAAGATCGCGTAGCGAGATCCGGTGGGCGTGGCCAAAAAGCGCTCGCCCTGCTCGGACTCTGCCGTCGCGATTTCATTCCAGGGCAATTGCACACCAGCCTGCGCGATCACCTCGCCGTCTTGCATCAGCGCACACGCTGCAATCGTTTCGCTATTGCATGAGCGACGCAGATACGGACCGATGGTCGCCGGATTGCCTTGGGCCAACAGCCGCTGGAACGTCGTGCGATCAGCAACAGTTCGCGCCTGCGTTAACGCGTCTTCCCCAAAGCGTCGCAAGTCCTCGCGCGCTGTGGCGCCCGCCAATTGCACTCGCGCTTTGCCCTGCTGATCCGCCAACTCCCGGAGCGATCCGATCGCGGACACCGAAATGCCACCGACCACCAAGATCACGATCGCTACATTGATGATCGCAACCCATACGCCCAGGCTTGCGCGCGACGTATCGAGCTGCAGTCGATCAATGAATTCTTGGATGCGATCGATCATGGATAGATAGTGACTGGTGACTAGTGACTAGTGAATAGCAGAACGGAGATGTTCGATTGTTGCTCATGCGTTTGGCGCTGATGGAAGGTCTTTATAGCCAGATCCTCTAGTCGAGTTAAGAATCAATCATCTCCTGCGTTCGTGCTGAGCCTGTCGAAACACTCTCTGCATGGATTCGATCACCCTTCGACACGCTCAGGGCGGAACGAACGAAGCCTCGTCTGCCAGTGCACAGTCACACCCACTAGTGAGCAGTCACTCGTCTGACCAGTCACTAGTCGCAAGTCACCAGTCACTATCTCTTCCTATACCCCGTCCGCCACTCCACCAACGTCTTAATAATGAGTGTCACGACGGCGAGCATGGTCAGCATGGAGGCCACGGCGAAGGCGCCGACGTAATTGTATTCCTCGTAGAGGATCTGAATGTGCAGCGGCATGGTGTTGGTGAATCCGCGCACGTGGCCTGAGACCACCGAGACGGCGCCGAATTCACCCATGGCGCGAGCGTTACACAGAATCACGCCGTACAGCAGGCCCCAGCGAATTTTCGGCAAGGTGACATGGAAGAACGTCATCAAACCGCCGGCGCCGAGTGTAATCGCCGCTTCTTCTTCGTCGTTGCCCTGCTGCTGCATCAGCGGAATCAGTTCGCGCGCAACGTAGGGGAAGGTCACGAACATCGTCGCGAGCACGATGCCAGGCACGGCAAAGATGATGCTGATGTCGTGATCTTGCAGCCAGAGGCCGAACCAGCCCTGCATGCCGAACAAGAGCACATAGACAAGGCCCGAAATCACCGGGGAGACGGCCATCGGCAAATCGATCAACGTGAGCAAGATGCTCTTGCCCTTGAATTCGAACTTGGCGATCGCCCACGCGGCGCAGATGCCGAAGATCGTGTTCATGGGCACGACGATGGCGGCCACCGTCAACGTCAGCCGAATCGCTGCCAGCGTGTCAGCGTCTTTGAAGCTGCTGAAGTACAGCTTCACGCCCTTTTCCAAGGCCGAGGCAAAAACCGTTGCCAGCGGTGCAAACAGCAGCGCCGCAAGAAACAACAAGGATGTCCCGATGAAGGCACCCTTGATCAGCCCGCTGACGAGTGTGTCGCGACCGGGTCGGCTCGCGATTTCCGCCAGCAATTCTTTTGAGGGTCCTCCGGCCATCAGCGTCCCGCCGCGATCACTCGCCGGCGCCCCCATGCTTGCAACAAGTTGATGGACAGCAGCATGACGAACGAGATCATCAACATGCTGAAACCGAGTGCAGCCGCCGCAGCGTATTTGAATTCTTCAAGCTTCATCACGATCAGCAACGGGGTGATCTCGGTCTTCATCGGCAGATTGCCGGAAATGAAAATCACCGAGCCGTACTCGCCGACGCCGCGCGCGAACGCCATCGTGAAGCCGGTCAACAGTGCGGGCATCACGGTCGGAAAAATGATGCGACGAAAAATATAGAAGCGTCCCGCACCGAGTGTCTCCGCGGCATCTTCCAAATCGCGCTGCACTTCTAGAAGCGCCGGTTGAATCGAACGCACCACGAACGGTAAGCCAATCAACGTGAGCGCGACAACGACGCCGACCCACGTGTACGCGACTTTGATGCCCAGGAACGCAAGCGGCTTTCCGATCCAACCGTTCTGCGCAAACACGGCCGTGAGTGCGATGCCCGACACAGCGGTCGGCAACGCGAATGGCATATCGATCAGTGCATCGATGAGCTTGCGCCCCGGAAACTCGTAGCGCACGAGTGTCCACGCGATGACGAAACCGAAAACGCTGTTGATGGTTGCTGCGAGCAACGAAGCCCCGAAGCTCAGTCGATACGACGCGAGTGCGCGACGATCGAACAACACCGAGACGAATTCGCTCCAGCCCATCGTCGCGGTTTTCATCACCAACGCCGTGAGCGGAATCAAGACGATTGCGCTCAGGAAGAACGTGGAGAATCCGAGCGTCAGCCCGAATCCCGGCAAAATCGAAGGTTGACGGAACGAGCTCATGGTTCGCGCGTCCCGGAGATCTGATCGAAGATGCCGTGATCGCCGAAGTGCTGTTCTTGCACGCGATCCCAACCGCCGAACGCTTCTGCGATCGTGAACAGAGTTAGCGGCTGGAACCGATCGCCCGCTTCTGCCAATGCGGCAGGATCGCGCGGACGGAAATAATGCTTCGCCGCGATGCGTTGACCTTCTGGGGTGTAGAGGAACTGCAAATAGGCTTCCGCAACTTGGCGAGTACCGCGGCGATCGACGACGGTGTCGACCACCGCGACTGGAGGTTCGGCCAGGATGCTCACGCTCGGCACGACGAGTTCGAGGCGATCAGGCCCGAGTTCGCGAATTGCGAGCAACGCTTCGTTTTCCCACGTGATCAGAACATCGCCGATCTCGCGTTGTACGAAGGTATTGGTCGCACCCCGCGCACCGCCATCCAACACCGGAACGTTGTGATAAAGGGCCGTCACAAATTTCTTGGCGGCCGCTTGTGCTGCCGCCACTTCTTCGGCGCTCTGCGGATCATCGAGTTTCGAGAAATCGCCGCCGAGTTCGCGATGCAGTGCATAGCCCCATGCGGCCAGATAGTTCCAACGCGCACCGCCCGACGTGCGGGGATTCGGCGTCACGACTGCAATGCCCGGCTTGATCAAATCCGGCCAGTCGCGAATGTGCTTCGGATTGCCTTTGCGCACCAAGAACACGATCGTCGATGTGTAGGGTGCACTGTTGTCGGGAAAGCGCGTTTGCCAATTCGTTCCGAGCCGCTTGCCTCGGCGTTGGATGGAATCGATGTCGTACGCGAGTGCGAGCGTCACGACGTCGGCTTGTAACCCGTCGATCACGGCGCGTGCCTGACTTGCGGACCCACCGTGCGATTGAATGATCGTGACGCGTTGACCGGTGCGGCGCTCCCACTCTTTCGAGAACTGCGCGTTGACGTCGCGGTACAGCTCGCGCGTGGGATCGTAGCTGACGTTGAGCAGCCGCACGTGACGTTGATCGTTGTGCGACGAGTCGCAGCCGGCGAGCGCCAGGACGCTCGCCATGCAAACCAACGCTAGTTTTGCGATGGCGCGCACGGTCATGCCCCATCCCGCGACGGGCGATATACGACCATGAGCGGAAACTGCGTCGGCGCATCGAACAGTGCAGAGAACTGCTCCTGGAGTTGTTCGATGCTCGAGATGCCCAGGATCAGCATTTGATCGCCCGATTCGCTCAAGCGGCGTTTGAGTTCATCGCTTGCAGCGCCGAAGCCCAGTTCAGTGCGCATTTCCAAACCGTGCACCGCCTGCGCTTCCGATCTCGCGTCGAGCAACGTGCGAACACCCATCGGTCGCTGCGCTTCAGCGGAGCGTTCCGGCAAGATGCCCAAGTACACCGCCTCCGCCGGGACATGTCGCAACAAGCTCGCCGCAACTGCAAGCGTCGAACGACGCGCGAGATCGTCGGCCCAGTGAATCAACACGCGATGCGGTGCGACGGCCTGTGTCGGCAGAACAAGCACTTCGGCCGCGCCATTGCGTAACAGCCAATCGATCTGCGCTGCGGCTCGCGGGTGAGATGCAATCACCGCCACACCGGAGATCGACGACCTCGCGGACTGTGCCGGATCCGCAATCGCAAGATTGGGCTCGACGCGCTGCGCAATTCGCGTCTTCATGCGTGAGGCGAGTTCGGCAACGAATGGATGCGTTGCCAAGCGCTGTGCGGCGGCTGGCTCGGATGCACAAGCGGTGTAGCTCGATAGCGGCGTCGGCAACACGTGAATGCGGCGAACACCGATCGCGACACTCTGGCCCAACATGACTGGGAAAGTGCGTTGCTCGTGCTGGGTTCGCGTGACGTCGAGAAACGCCGCATTGTTTTGGCCGTCGGTGCCGTGGGTGGAAGCCATCTGCGGATCGCTCGGCGCTCGCGTCAAACGCACCCGCAATCGCTCGTACGCGCCGGTGAACACCATTTCTTCGACCAAACCATCGGCAATAAAGTTGGTGCGCAGGCCGTCGCGAGTCGGTGCCAGCTCGACTTCTTCGGGACGCAGCACGGCGACAACCTCATGCTCGCGACCCTCTTCGAGTCTCTCGGTCGCGCGTGCATTTACAGGCGCAGCACCGAAACGAATGCCTTGTGCAGTCTGGCGCGCGAGTAGCAGATTCGCAGCGCCGAGAAACGTCGCGACGAATCGGGTTGCGGGGCGCGCGTAGAGCTCATCCGGCCGGCCGCTTTCGAGCAGGCGGCCCAGATTCATCACGCCGATGCGATCGGCCATGGCGAACGCTTCTTCTTGATCGTGCGTCACCAGCACCGTCGTGATGTTCAGTTCGCGCTGCACTTGGCGGATCGTGCGGCGCAACTCTTCGCGGATCTTGGCATCGAGTGCGCCGAAGGGTTCATCGAGCAACAGCACTTGAGGCTTGTGAGCCAGCGCGCGCGCCACGGCGACACGTTGCTGCTGTCCGCCGGAGAGCTGAGTCGGCAAGCGATTATCCATGCCTTCGAGTGCGACGAGCCGCAACAGCTCTTTGCGTCGGGCGCGTCGATCGGCCGCCTTCATGCGCCGCACGCGTAAGGCGAATTCAATGTTCTCGCCGACGCTCATGTGTTTGAACAGCGCGTAGTTCTGGAACACGAGGCCGACGCCGCGCTGGCGCGCAGACATATGAGTGACGTCGTTGCCATGCAGCGCAATGCGGCCGTGATCGACGCCGGTGAGCCCGGCGATGGCGCGCAGCAACGTGCTCTTGCCGCTGCCGCTGGGTCCGAGCAGCACGTAGAACTCGCCCTCGGCGACTTCGAGGGAGACGTCGTTGACGACCGGCTGGCCTTGATACCGTTTTGTAATTTGGTCGAGGGTGATGGACATACCGGCGCGAGCTTAAGGGGCGGGTGGTAACGGGGTCAGTAGTGGGGCGGTTATAAAGCGGTTATAGATTTGAATGGTGGTGCTGAACTGAATGCTGGAGTGTTCGGGTGATTTGGCCCAACGGCCGTTAGGTTCCTGATTTCGGGACCGCTGCAAGTACGTCCTTGTAAGCTGATACAAAAACATCCTGTTTTTGAATCTCCCGAAATCAGGAACCTAACGTCCATCGGCTGCCGCCACGCATCCGCCCCGAGGGGTGGTGGTGGGGTCGTGTAATTCGACCTCTCGTCTTTCCAATCCCACGTTGTGGACCGCACATCACTGTCGCGTGCAGAAAAGTTCTGTTTCGAACGTTCTGAACGGGCTCACCCGACACAGATCTGCAACATTTTGGACACCCATAGAACGAGGGGGCCCACCACCTTTTGCACCACCACCCTTTTGGACACCCACATAGTAGGGGTGGTGGGCGGCCGAATCCGCCGAAGCATTCCCGCCTAAACCGCCGCAGGGAGAGTGGTGGGGTCGTGTAATTCGACCTCTCGCCTCTTCAACCGGCCGTTGTGGGATCGCGCTTTGCTTTCGATCGGTGGCGGCCAGAGGCACCCACACCACAACACCAACATTTTGGACACCCATAGAACGAGGGGGCCCACCACCTTTTGCGCCACCACCCTTTTGGACACCCACAAAGTAGGGGTGGTGGGTGGAAGGTTTTGGACACCCACCAAAGTGAAGCCCAAGTACACTCGGGGCTTCACAGCAGAGTATTGGTTATGCCCTCCTACGAAGAACTCGGTTCGTTCTATCTGGGTCGTGAAGTCGATCCGAACACGGGTAAGGACACGAGCGAACTCCTTTTATATGACTCGCGGGATCTGACGACGCACGCGGTATGCGTGGGAATGACCGGAAGCGGTAAGACGGGGTTGTGTTTGGCGTTGTTGGAGGAAGCGGCGATCGATGGCGTGCCGGCGCTGGTGATCGATCCCAAAGGGGATCTCGGAAATTTGGCGCTGACGTTTCCACAGTTGCGAGACACGGATTTCGCACCTTGGGTGGATGCGGGCGAAGCGGCGCGTAAAGGGATGAGTGTTGCCGAGTATGCGAAAGCGACGGCAGAGACGTGGCGCAAGGGATTGGCGGAATGGGACGAGGATGGCGCGCGCATTCAGAAGTTTCGCGATGCGGCGGACGTGACGATCTACACGCCAGGAAGTTCGGCGGGCCGTCCCTTGTCGATTCTGCGTTCGTTCGCGGCACCCTCCGGCGATTTGCTCAACGACGCGAATGCATTGCGCGAGCGAATCGCGGCGACCGTTGCGGGTCTGCTCGGCCTCATCGGCATCGATGCTGATCCGCTGAAGAGTCGCGAACACATTCTGCTGTCGACGATCTTCAATACATCGTGGGCCGCCGGGCATGACTTGGACATCGCAAGTCTGATCCAGTCCATTCAAAAGCCTCCGTTCGATAAGGTGGGAGTGTTCGAACTCGAGACGTTCTATCCGGCGAAGGAGCGTATCGAGCTTGCGATGGCGTTGAACAACTTGGTTGCTGCGCCGGGATTCGAGGCTTGGATGCAAGGCGAGGCGCTGGACATCGATCGCCTACTGCACACCGAGAGTGGCAAGCCGCGCATCTCGATCATCTCGATTGCACATCTGAACGACGCCGAGCGCATGTTCGTCGTGACGCTGCTTCTGGGCGAGACGATCGCGTGGATGCGCCGCCAATCGGGCACCTCGAGCCTGCGAGCACTCATATATATGGATGAGGTGTTCGGGTATTTCCCGCCCACGGCGATGCCGCCATCGAAAGTGCCGCTGTTGACGCTCGTGAAGCAGGCCCGGGCATTCGGGTTGGGCGTCGTGCTCGCAACGCAGAATCCCGTTGATCTGGACTACAAAGGATTGTCGAACGCCGGCACTTGGTTCATCGGGCGCCTGCAAACCGAGCGCGACAAAGCGCGCGTGATCGAAGGATTGTTGAGCGCGTCGGGGGAAGGATTGGAAAAGGGTGTCCTGGAGAAGTTGCTCGCGACTTTGGGCAATCGCGTTTTCCTGATGCGAAATGCCCATGAAGCGGCACCCGTGCTGTTCAAGACTCGTTGGGCGCTTTCGTATCTGCGCGGGCCGATGACATTGAAGGAAATTAGCGGTCTTTCGCCGTCGCCGGCATCAAGCACGAAACCATCGACTCAAAAAGTCGGCGCCAAAGAGTCGAGTAAACCCGTCGTGCCCGCCGACGTACCGGAATTCTTCTTGAAGTCAGCGGCGTCGAATCCAACCTATCAAGCTCAAGTGCTCGCGGTGACCAAGCTCCACTTCGTCGATAAGGGTTCCGATCTTGACGCCTGGGAGACGCGTTCGTGGCGTGGAGTACTTGCTGCGGACGAGCAGACGATCGAGTGGAATGAATCGGACGAGCCTCTCGATACTGCATTGATGGTGTCCACGCAAGCAGCCGCAGGCGCGCAATACAGTGCCACGCCCAGCGCATATTTGCGCGCGAGCAACTATTCGATCTGGCAAAAGCAATTGCTAAGTTACCTCTCGGAAGCGGCGACGCGCCAGGTGTATCGCGTGCCGGATCTGGATCTCGCAATGGCGCCGAACGAGTCAGAGCGCGACTTTCGTGCTCGCGTCTCGATGGCACTGCGCGAAAAGCGCGATGCAGCGATCGACAAGCTCCGGCAGAAGTACGCGCCGCGATTGCAGACGCTTGATGACCAACTGCGACGCGCCGACGAACGCATCGAACGGGAACGGGGACAACTGACGGATCAGAAGATGCAGACGGCGATCAACGTGGGCACGTCAATCTTGGGTGCATTGTTCGGACGCAAGCTGAGCAGCTCCACCTTTTCGCGCGTGGGGAGTGCTGCGCGAGGCGCTGGACGAATCGGGAGGGAAAGTGCGGATGTCGATCGCGCTCAGGAGAGTCGCGAAGTTCTGCAACAACGGCGCACGGATCTCGCGAATGAATTGGAACAGGAGATCGCCGAATTGAAGGGCGACTTGAATCCGGACAGCATCGAACTCGAGAAGGTGTCCGTTACCGCGCGACGCACCGACACGCAGGTCATCAAATTCGGTTTGCTGTGGGTGCCGAATGCCTAACGCATAAAACAAGGCCCTCTTGCGAGGGCCTTGCGTTCACAAGCGCAGCATCAGATCAGGGGCTATCTGAGGCGACGCGCGAACCGTCGTTCGCGAAGATCATCTCAACTCGGCGATTCTGCTGACGCCCGGCCGCGTTGTCATTGCTTGCCACCGGGAAGCTCTCGCCTTTTCCAATCGCATTGATTTGCGAGTCTTGCACGCCTCGCTCTAGTAACGCACTGCGAACCGCATTCGCACGTGCTTCCGACAACTGCTGGTTGTACTCGTCAGAGCCGACGCTATCCGTATGACCTTCGATCGTGACCTGACGCTTCGGGTCTTCTTTCAGCACCGAAGCAAGCCGTTCAATCGTGGTGTACGCACCCGGCTTCAGCGTGGACTTGCCGGTGTCGAATAGGACATCGCCAAGCGTCACGACCATTCCTCGATCGGTTTTCTTCGCACGCAACTGCGACAGCTCCTGCTCCAAGGACTGGGCACGCTGCCGTGCGGCTTGCGCCTCGCGCTCGCGAGCCTGTACGAGCACTGCTTGCCGTTCGGCCGTGCCCTTCTCGACTTCATCACGTGCTTGCGCAGTGAGGATCTTCTCATTCGCGATCTCTGCGTTACGAGTCGCGACCATCGCGTGATACTTGATGTCTTCGAGCTTGCCGCCTTTCTCGGCCAGCCGATTCGCAACATCCAGCGACTTACGCGCATCTGCGATGTTCGAAGCTGCTACGCCGGCACGGGGCGATGATTCCACTTGGGGCACGACGGCCCGTGCCGTCTCCAGCTCGTCGATGTTTTTCGGCGTGCTGGCGCAGCCAACGAGAACGGCTGCGATGGCGCCCGCCAACAGATAATGAGGTGTCCGCTTCATGGTCTTCTCCTGAAAACGCTAACTTGGGTGGGCGCCTAGCTCACTGATTAGGCGTCGTGGTGTCGGAGTCCGAGGCCGTCGACGTCGGGGTCTGTTCTCCACGGGCCGCTTCTTGCTTCAGCGTTTGTATGCTGGCCGTCAGCTCATCGGCTGCTTTGCGAGCTGCCGCACTCTGCGACTTCGCCACAGCGAGATCCGCGTCGAGCTGGGCCTGCTGTGCATAGCGTTGTGCCAATTCATCCTTTTCTGCTTCGACCGCCTTGTGCGCACGCTCCACGTCGTCGCGAGCATGTTGCAGCTCTAGCGCGCCGTTTTCAGAATTCCCGACTGTTTGCTGCGCCTGTTGCACGGCAACTTCGCTGCGCGAAACACGATCTTTGGTGAGCTCGGATACGCCTGAGCTGCAACCTGCAGCGACGCACGCCAGCGCCACGTAAATCGGCGCGGCCTTGATGTGCAAACTGTTCATAGCTGACCTCCGATGGCATGTTGAAAGGCAAACTTGTTGGCAGACAACGCGTGTTTTGTAAGCGCGGTTCCGGATTGGGTGCGCTAAGTACGCTGTCTTGTTCGTGTTTTGCACCACTTCACATGCACTTCGTTGGAAGCGCGGTTCACTCACAATGCGTACTGCATATAACTACGTGCACCCCGCAGGCATAATGGTCGAATGAAATTAACAGCAGGCATTGTCGGATTCGGGCTCGCGGGCCGCTATTTCCATGCGCCGTTGCTTCGACAAGCAGGGTTCGACATTTCCGACGTCGTGAGCAGTAAGCCGGATGCGGTTCATGGCCTTCTGTCCCAAGCGAATGTGCTTTCGAGCGCAGATGAATTGTTCGCGCGGCCCGTCGATGTCGTCGTGATCGCATCGCCCAATCAGTTGCACGTGCCGCAAGCTCGTGCTGCGCTTGCGGCGGGCAAACATGTCGTCGTCGATAAACCGGTCGCAGTGACGAGCAAAGAGGCACGTGAACTCGCGGCGTTCGCGCGTGACAAGAATCGAGTACTCGCGGTGTTTCAGAATCGTCGCTGGGATAGCGATTTCCTCACATTGCAACGATTGATCGCGGAAGATCGGCTTGGCGCGATCAATTCATATGAAGCACGCTGGGATCGCTTCCGTCCGAACATCGCTGATCGTTGGCGCGAACGCGCAGAACCGGGCGCAGGTGTGCTGTTCGATCTGGGTTCGCATTTGATCGATCAAGCGCTGCAGTTATTCGGGATGCCCGATTGGTTGCAGGCGGACGTGTTCGCTCAGAGACCTAACAGCGCGGCCGATGATGGATTCGGTTTGTTGCTGGTGAAGAACAACGTTCGCATTCGCTTAGGGGTTAGCTCGCTGGTTGCGAACAATGGATTTCGATACCGCGTGCATGGATCGAAAGCGTCGTTCTTGAAGTCCGGTCTCGATACTCAAGAAGCGCAGTCTCGTGCTGGCATGGAGCCCAGCAATGAAGCATTCGGCATCGAACCCGAATCGCAGTGGGGCACACTGTTCGAACCTGATGATCGCAACACACGCATCGCTCCGGAACGCGGATGCTGGATCTATTTCTATGAACGAGTGCGTGCCGCAATCGAAAATGGCGCGCCGCCACCTGTGTCTGCCGAGGACGCCGCTCGCGTGATTGAAGTTATCGAAGCGGCGTGTGAGAGTAGTCGCGAGGGCCGGCGGATTCACTTTTGAAGAGCAGGAACTCCACGGGGAACTTAGCGGAATCGCGGCTGGTGATACGTGGCTTTTTCTCTGACCGCCAACTGTCAACCGTAAACCGCGATCGTCAGAAAACAAGAGTTTCACACGGAGAACACGGAGTTCTAAAGAAGAACGTGTGAGGTGTGATGTGTAGTAGGCAGCACTCCATTCTTACTGCCATCCTAATATCAAGCGCGTGCGAGTGACGCGAGTGGGAGCCCCAACCCTCAACGGTCAACTGGCAACTGGACTCGGACGCAACACAAAGAGCGCATAGATTTTCCCTGTCGC
The DNA here is from genome assembly GCA_023391335.1 of Pseudomonadota bacterium. GTDB lineage: Bacteria > Pseudomonadota > Gammaproteobacteria > Steroidobacterales > Steroidobacteraceae > Steroidobacter. The sequence goes on from JAEWBG010000101.1 coordinate 55,283, forward strand.
ACCCGCGCAGGCGGGTGGCCATCTTGGGGCTCGTTACCGTCATCAGAAGCATTTCAAACGTAGCGCGCGTCTTCTGAGCGCGACCGGCGAGGCTAGCCCGGGTGACCGTGGCGGATCGCTTCGATAAGTGTCACGGCATCAGACGCCGCACTCCGCCGCAACATTTTGGCCTGCGCTACTATCAGATCCTAACAAGTGAGGAATCACCCAAATGGCCCACAAGATTTCACCATTCCTGATGTTTCAAAAATCCTGCGCTGAAGAGGCCATGCAGTTCTACGTGGGCTTGTTTGCTCGCTCGGAGATCAAACACATTGAACGTTATGGGCGAGGAGAACCTGGACCTGAAGGGACAGTGAAGCGTGCGGACTTCACGCTCGCCGGACAGGAGGTGATCTGCATCGACAGTCCGGTGAAGCATGCATTCGACTTCACGCCTTCAATGTCGCTCTTCGTCGAATGCGAGAGTGAAGCTGAGCTTCAGAGGGCATTCGATGCACTCTCCGATGGCGGTGCCGTGTTGATGCCGCTGAACAATTACGGCTTCAGTCAGAAATTTGGATGGGTGAATGATCGCTTCGGGGTGTCTTGGCAGTTGAATCTGGCAAGCGCGGCTGGTCAGTAAAAGTGAGGGAGTCAGGAGCGACGCAGCATCGCGAATCTAACGCAGTCCCCCAATGAGCACGCGGCGTCTCCATGACGAGGCAATTTGAGCGTCAAATAGCCGAATAATCGAAGCTCCCAAGCACCTTTCACGCCGTAGGCTTACATACAGGCTTGCGTGTCCACATTCGGCTCGTCAGCCCGCATTGGCTACTCCGTATCGGACGAAGTGTAACTATGGAGCTGAAAGCGGTGTTGTGTATACTCCACTGGCGGACAGGAAGTCCTCATGCTGACCATCATTGAATCGCCGCTGTTCACGAAGCTGTGGCCGGATTACTGGACTGAGGACGAACGAGGAGAATTCGCAGCGTTCATCTCCAATAATCCTGAGATCGGCGATGTAGTGCCGGGCTCGGGAGGATGTCGCAAGGTGCGGTGGTCGCGCGCGGGTTCAGGGAAGCGCGGTGGAGTGCGGGTCATATACACGGCTCGACTAGCTCGGGCCGCAATAGTTTTGCTCGTGATTTATTCGAAGAGTGCTCGGGACAGTATCGCGCCGGACATCCTGCGGAGAATCGCGGAGGAAATGGGTCATGCCACGACGTGAAAAAGAACTGTTGGCTCGAGATGCCAAACGAAACATCGGCGAGGAGCTGTTACAGGCAATTCGAGACGTAAAAGCGGGGCGCCGTGGTGCGAAGTACAAGGTGAAAGCGAATGACATCGTAACCGCGCGACTTAAGAGTGGTCTATCTCAGAGCCAATTCGCGGCAGCTCTAAATATTTCTGCCAGAACCCTGCAGCATTGGGAGCAAGGCCGCCGGCAACCTTCCGGTGCTGCCGAGACGCTACTCAAGATCGTGGCCCGGCATCCTGAAGTACTTAAAGAAGTGATCGCTGCTTAGGGAGCAGTTCGGCCGGAGCCTGAAGCTCTGGACCAAGCTCAGCGCGAACGACTGCTCTTGTCTTCGCAAACCGTGCCCCGCTGGAGCTCCTGTCTGCAGCGCGCCGAGGAGCAAGATAGGCACCCGCCTTCGCGGGTGTGACGGCATTAAACTCTGTGTGCTCTGTGCGCTCTGTGTGAGATTCTTTTCCGTCTCGTCCTAATCGCGGAAATTCGTGAACTGAAACGGCAAATCCAGCTTCGCGCCCCGAACCATTTTGATCACATCCTGCAAATCATCCTTGCTCTTACCCGTGACGCGCACTTGTTTGTCTTGTAGCGCAGCCTGCACTTTGAGTTTGGAATCCTTGATCAGCCGCTGAAGCTTCTTTCCCAGCTCGCTATCGATCCCCTGCCGCAGAGTCACCATCTGCCGTGCCGTCTGTCCCTGTATCACGGGATCATCGATCTTCATGCACGTGATATCGATGTTCCGCTTCGTAAGCCGCAATCGCAGGATGTCCATCATCTGCTTGAGTTGAAAGTCCGCCTGCGCCGTCAGCGTGATGACGAAGTCCTTCAACTCGAACTTCGCATTCGTGCCTTTGAAATCGAAGCGCGTACCGACCTCGCGGTTCGCTTGATCCACAGCATTCGCCACTTCGTGGCCGTTGAGTTCAGAGACGATGTCGAAGGAGGGCATGGGAATAGTGATGAGGTGATGGAGTGATGAAGTGAAATGCGTAGATTCTAGAGTACTAACCTGACGTGGATAGGTCCATGACGAGTAGTAACGGATGGGACTGAACCATGCCCCGTGGAGACATTCCTTCCTTCACTTCTTACCGAATATTCGGGGTGCTGCTCCCAACGGTAATGAAGAGGTTGTTACCCGACGTTAGTCCCTCTCGATGCGGAGCATCGTTCCCGACAACGTCCTTCCCGATCGCAAAGCGATCCGTCATTCGTATCACGCGCGGAGCGCTTTCACCCCATCACTTCATCACTCGGCTTTGGCCCGTAAGCCCTCCACTCCTTATCCACAATCAAGCGCGCACCGCGGCTGAACGTGATGTACGACCACGCCCATTGCACCAGGACTGAGAGGCGATTGCGAAAGCCGCTCAGTCGATAGATGTGGACGATGAGCCAGAACCACCAGCCGAAGCGGCCGGCAAGGCGCAGCCGGCCAAATTCGCAGATCGCGCGATTGCGTCCGATCGTCGCCATCTTGCCGAGGTCGTGATAGTGAAAGGGTTTGCGAGCTTTGCCCTTGAGTTCGTCCTTGACCGTTTCGGCGAAGTAGATGCCTTGTTGCATGGCGACGAGTGCGATGCCGGGTAACGGTTGGCCCTGTTCATCGCGACAATTGGCCATGTCGCCGGCAACGAAGACCTCCGAGTGTCCGGGAATCGTGAGATCTGGATTGACGATGACGCGTCCTGCTCGATCCGTCTGGACACCTTGCAACGTGCCGCCCAACGCAGATGCGCGAACACCTGCGGCCCACAACGTCGTCGATGCCGCGACGTGTTCATCGCCGATGGTCACGCCGCTGGCTGTGATGTTCGTTACGCGTGCGGCCGTCCACACTTGCACGCCCAATGCTTCCAAATCCCGCATCGCGCGAGCTGCTAGCTTGGTATCGAACCCCGCGAGAATTCGTGGCCCGGCCTCAACCAAAATCACGCGTGTCTGGCGCGGATCGATACTGCGAAAATCTTTCGCCAAGGTGAATCGGCTCATCTCGCCGATGGCGCCGGCAAGTTCCACACCTGTTGGCCCGCCACCGACGACCACAAATGTGAGATGTCGGCGTCGCGCTTCTTGATCCGACTCGCGTTCCGCCGCTTCGAATGCCTCCAGCACACGGCGACGAATCTCCGTCGCTTGCGGCAGTGTTTTCAAACCCGGTGCAAACGGCTCCCATTCTTCATGGCCGAAGTAGGCGTGCTGCGCTCCGCACGCGATCAACACATAGTCGTAAGCAAACTCGCCCACGTTCGTGATGATCTTTCGGTTCACCGCATCGACTCGTTGGGCCTCCGCCTGAATCACACGGATGTTTCGATGCGGCGAGAGGAGGCTTCGAATCGGTACAGCGATATCGGCCGGGCTGAGGGCCGCCATCGCAACTTGATACAACAGCGGCTGAAACAGATAGTGGTTCTCGCGATCGAGAACGGTGACTTCGATATTCGGTACGCTGCCTAAGTGTTTAGCCGCATTCAGACCCGCAAATCCCGATCCGATGATGACGATCTTCGCCATGGTCACGCTTCATCCAATCTCAGCAGCGCTCCGGCCCAACGCACGATGGGATCCACTCGGGGAGAGACGAGCCGCAGCGCTTCGTCGTAGTCGACCCATCTGAATTCGTTGTGTTCGGCCCGCCCGAGTTCTGCGATCACAGGCAACGTGACCGCAACGGTTTTGGTTTTGGCGATGAAGTAGCGGGCGACTTTGCCGCGGCTATACGGCCGTGTTTCGATGTAGTCGTGGCCCCAGGAGAAATCGAGGTCTTCGATCAGCGTCTCTTCGCGGACCTCACGAATCGCTGCTGCGAGCGGTTCTTCGCCCGCTTCGACCATGCCTTTGGGGAAATCCCAGTGCGTAAAGGCGCGCAGCAGGAGAAAACGCCAACCCTCGGCGCTTTCTCGAATGACGACGACACCAGCAGATAATCGCGTGCCACGAGACGGCATGCTCGTAAGTATAGCGAGGGCGACTCGGCCGTGACCAAGTCGCGCTCACCGAACCGTTCACTTGCAAGAACGACACGGCGTCAAGCCGCTGCCGCGTGATACTCCAATACACCGGCGACTGCGTGAACTACCGATGCAATTCGCACCGCACTTTGGATGGCCTCGCGGCCCACTGCACCCTCGCGCAGTTTCTTTTCGTGCGAGGACACACACATCCCGCACCCGTTTACCGCCGAAACCGCGAGAGACAGCAATTCGAAATCCAACTTGTCGATTCCGGGATTGCCGATCACGTTCATGCGCAACCGCGCCGGCATGGTCTGATATTCGCGATCCTCTACGAGATGGAGGAAGCGGTAATAGATGTTGTTCATGCCCATGATCGCAGCCGCCGCACGAGCCGCATTGATGGACTGCTCATCGAGCTGCGGCGTTGCCCACGCCTCGATGCCCTGCGTCAACTCCACATTGCGGGCCGCAATGGCAGTCGCAAGTGCAATCATTGCGATCTGCTTTTCATTCAGACCAGGTGCACCTGTCGGCGCCAGCACGCTACCCAGATTCAGCTTCAGGTCACGTGCGTAGTCAGGAATTCGGTCACGAATTAAATCCAGGGACATGGCTTCTCCTAATGAACGGGCTGGGGGCTTGGGGCTGGAGCCGGAGGTGAAGAGCTTTCTTTTGCTCCAGCCTCCAGTCTCCAGCCATTGTCGTGTTTACGCTGCCTTCAGCGTGTCTTCGCCCTTCTTCCAATTGCAGGGGCACAGCTCGTCCGTCTGCAGTGCATCGAGCACGCGAATCACTTCTTCGGGGCTACGGCCGACGTTCAAATCGGTAACGTAGACGAAACGCACCACGTTCTCAGGATCGACGATGAAGGTCGCACGCTGTGCAACGCCCGCTTCAGGATCGAGGATGCCGAGCGCGCTCGAGAGTTCACGCTTGATGTCCGAGAGCATCGGGAACGGCAGGTTGCGCAGTTCCTCTTTGTCCTTGCGCCAAGCAAGGTGAACGAACTCGGAATCCGTGCTCACGCCGTATACAACTGCATCACGATCGTTGAACTCGCGATTGAGCTTGCCGAATGCGGCAATTTCCGTCGGGCACACGAAAGTGAAGTCCTTCGGCCAGAAGAACACGACTTTCCACTTTCCCTTATGCGTGTCCTGATCGAAGTTCTGAAACGCGTTGTTCAAGTCGTTGGAGACGACACCCGTCAACGAAAACTGCGGAAATTTCTGTCCAATAGCTAGCATGATTAAACCTCGTCTGTGATCCCGTCTGTAATCTCAAGGAACCGATCTGCGCGGCCCGTCTTCATCGAGCCTGCTGCAGCGTCGAAACGAATGATGGGGATCGAGGTTCTCTTTCACCAATCGATTGTTCTAAACTCTTCGATAGGCATCCCCTATCGCTGGTTGTCTCCATGAATTTGCGCGATTTGCGTTATCTCGTTGCACTTGCGGATACGCGCCATTTCGGGCGTGCGGCGCAGCGCTGCCACGTGAGTCAGCCGACGCTGTCGGCACAGATCAAGAAGTTGGAGAACTATTTGGGCGTGCAACTGATCGAGCGCCATCCGCGCCGTGTTGCATTGACTGAAACCGGCGCGAAGATCGTGCCGCTCGCGCGCCGCATGATTCAAGAGAGCGACGAGATCATCTCCTTAGCGCGCAATGAACACGATCCGCTTTCGGGTCGGCTGAATGTCGCATTAATACCGACAGTGGGGCCCTATCTGTTGCCCTTGGTCACTCGGCGCCTGCGCAAGCAACTGCCCCGCTTGAAACTGATGTTGTACGAATATCAAACCGAACCGTTGCTGGAAAAGCTCAGAGCAGGCGACATCGATCTTGGGGTGCTCGCGCTGCCGGTGAATCTCGACGGCTTGGACTCAAGGGATCTGTACGTTGAACCCTTTACGCTCGCCGTTCCGAACTCGAGTCCTATCGCGAAGAAGCCGCACGTCAAGCTCGAAGACATCGCAGACGAGACGTTACTCCTGCTCGAAGACGGGCACTGTTTACGCGATCAAGCGCTGGATGTGTGCAGCCGCATCGATGTACGCGAGAGCGATGATTACCGCGCGACGAGCTTGGAGACCCTTAGACAAATGGTGGCCGCGGGTCTCGGTGTCACCCTGCTGCCCGAGCTTGCGACCCGTGGGCCATTTGGTTCTGGTCAAGGCCTCGCAGTGAAAGCATTTTCGAAACCTGTGCCGTCGCGGACCGTTGGAGCTGTATGGAGAAAAAGCAGCACTCGAGGCGAGGCGCTCAAAGCCGTGTGCGATGTGATCCACGACACGATGACTGAACAAAAATGACCCAGTGGCACTCACGTCTGGTTGCGGTTTTCTTCGCTGTCCTCTCAGTGTCTGCGTGCGAACGTCGCGCGGCACTGGAAGTACGGGATGCGAGGTCGGGTGCGCTACCTCCCACTGCGACGGTGGGTGCGGCATACATGACGATCGAATCGAGTACGCCAGATGAACTTCTTGCTGCCGAGACACCGATCGCACAGTCAGTGGAGTTTCACACGACTCAGAATGCCGACGGCATGATGCAGATGCGCGAGTTGCCACATGTCGCGATCGGCGCCGGCGAACCGTTCAAGTTTTCTCCGGGCGCCAATCACATGATGCTCATGGGCCTACGCCAACCATTGGTGGCAGGCAGCACGTTTCCGATGACGCTGCATTTCAAGCAGGCCGGCGCCATCGCGGTCACCGTCGAGGTTCGCAATGACCCTGGCGAGTGAACCGCTCGCGCCGGGCGAGTTGCATGACGAACAAGTTGTCGCGCTACTTCGGGCGGGCACGCACGCCCATGCGTTGAGCGCATTCTTCGGCGAGCGCGAATATCGAGAGCTTTCGCATCTCGCACGCCTCGCCGCAACTCGACACGATCCGCACGGCACGCGCGTTTATATCCTGCCTGGGATCATGGGTTCGAGGTTGGGCACTCGCACGCGAGAGCTGCCGCTCCTCTGGCTGCATCCCGGCGCCGTAATGCAAGGCGCATTGATGCATCTCGCGTTGCCGGGAACGCACACGATGATGGCGCTCGGCGTGATGCTGCCGGCGTATTTGAAGATGCGTTTGTGGCTGGAGATCTCGGGCTTTCGTCCCGCACTACATGGGTTCGACTGGCGGTGCGATATCGATTCGCTTGCGAACCAGCTAATCGCACGCATCGAACAAGCCAACGACAAACGCATCATGCTCGTCGGCCACAGCATGGGCGGTCTCGTCGCGCGAGCCGCACTCGGAATCCAAAAGCGCATCGAGATCGAACGCGTCGTCCAACTGGGCGCGCCGAATCACGGATCGTTTGCGCCCGTGTTGGCCATGCGAGCGAGCTATCCGACCGTACGCAAACTTGCAGCACTCGACCGAAGTCATTCGGCCGAAGAAATCGCGGAGAAGGTATTTCGTACGCTACCGGGAATTTACGACCTATTTCCGGATTCATTAAGAACGGGCGATGCGGATCTGTTCGACATCAGCAACTGGCCCGTCGACGCGCTCACGCCCGATCGCGATTTATTACTAAAGGCGCGCAGTTCTCGAGTGCATCTGCCGCGAGCCGACGCACGATGTCATTCCATCGTGGGGGTTGCGCAAGAGACGGTGATTGCAGCAAACCTTCGCGACAACCAATTCGAGTATTCCGTTGCTTGCAACGGCGATGGCACCGTGCCGCTGGAACGGGCGATTTGGAGCGGGGCGCAGCATTGGTACTCGAGCGAGAATCACGGCGCGCTGCCCACCAACGAATCCGTTCTTGGCGGTCTCGTCGATCTCCTGCGTAACGGCAAGACTGAACGCCTCTCTCGCGAACCATCGGGTTCGAACGAAATCATCCGCCGCATCGCCGATATGGAATTGCGCGCGCACGCACGCCACAAAGTGGCCTGGGATTCTTTGAGCATCGACAGTCGGCGTCGCATTCTCGAACCGATGTTCACGTCGGAGTTTCTCGCGCCGGATTGTTGACGCGCTTACGTCAAAGCGCGCGGGCTCGCTGCATCGATTTCGTGCAATGCGTTTCGGCATCGGCAGAACTCTGCCGCCGACACTGCAAAACTGCGACCGGCTCGTTGATCTCGTTCTATTAAGCACGCACTCCTGAGGACGATAGCCTACACAGGCAATGCGTTTCGCTGCGCATCACGCGCGCGTTGCGAATGCCCTTATGGATTATTGCTAGATGGAGCGCGTGTGTCTGATTCGATCGTGCAACGAACATCGCGACTACTCACGGCAGCGTTGATGCTGGCGTTGAGCACCAGTTGCGGAGGTGGAGGTGGCGGCGGCACCCAGAGTGCGAGCACACCGAGCGGTGTTGCTATCCCGCCCCCTTCGCCAACACCACAGCGTCCGGTGGACCAATCGGATCTCGATATCGCGCAGGCGACCTTTGGCGAGAAGCCGCGAACACCGAATGGCTTCTACAGCGATGCGAAGCCGTCTGGGTATCAATATGTCTCCACGATGCAGCTAAAGAATGCCGACATCGATCCGTCGGTTACCGACTCGATGCCGTTGCACGAGCTGTGCACGGATGATTGGAACCAAGCCTTGCAGTGGTCGGAGACCAGCGCAGAACAGGACCCGACGTATGCGGATCTCGTCGACACCAGCACCGATGATCGCTACTTCGAATTCGGCCGCGTCCGTCAAGGCGAGCCGCAGTTCTACCTGAGAGAGCGTGTATTCCGCTGCGGCTACTTGAACCGCGACTCAGCCAATCTGAGAGTCGCACAGGGCGCGGCAGGTCAGTTCAACGAACGGCCACTGACGGCCGATGAGCTGAAAAATCTGAGCGAGTACTTGTGGCAATTCACCGAGTACAACAACTTCGGCCATGCAGTATTGAAGAGCGCAGGAACAAGCAGCGGTGCCGAGCTCGATCACACTATCTACATTGCGAACTTAACCCGCGCCGGCGTTTCCGCATCCTGCGATCGCATCGACGTCATCTCCTGGCGCCATCGTTTGGATGCTGCGACAGGCATTCTGCAGCTGGAAGTCCAATTGTTGTGGAGTTTCGGCGCTCGCCAAACTTCGGGCGTGACAGAACTCTGCAACCAGTAGCGTTGCACTGACGGCAACGCCCGTTGCTATGTCAAAGACATAGCTCGCGTCGGCCCCGAAGCAGCTCCAAAAGCCGCGTTTTTTGCAGGGTTTCCCTGATAAGCAGTTCTCAGTTTTGCGCGGGGATGACCGGCGCTGATCGAGATTGTGACTTTCCGCAAGTGACACCCGCCTTGTCCTGCAGGCAACCTTTGCCACACAACCACAGGTCAGGGGGTTACATGGCAAAAAAGCTCGGCGGTTCTCGCTCCGAACGCGTCTGGACACGCGTCATGCGCGAAGGCCGCTCACCTGAACAAATTGCAGCCGAGATGGACATTGCACTCACCCGCATCGAGCGGATCTTGTTTGCTGTGGGCAAGCGCCGCGTCGCATTGCACGCTCGTGCCGAGGAGGCCGCATATCGCTAACCCACCGTAACGCGCCGAAGTATCAACACCACAGAAAACTAGGAATGGTTGTCTGCGGTGTTGGTGTTTAGAGCTCACCCTTCAGTTGACGCAGCATCGTGAGCTCATCCGTCACGCGCCAATGAGCGCAGATGCGCCCCTGTCGAAATCGTTCGATCTGCATCTGTTTCAGGTCGATTGATCGACCGGTCGCGGCCATTCCGAACAGCTCTCCGACATGGCGGCCCTTCACGCGCACGTATACTGCGGCGGCAGTGTCATCGACTACGCATTCCAGGATTTCGTAGTGCAAGCCCGCCAATCCGCCCCGCATGTGCGCAACGATGGGCTTCAATCCTGCGGGACCTAACGGCGGATTAGAAAACCCTGGATTGTGATTCACGTAGTCCGCCGTGAGCAGCTCATCTAGTACCTCGAGCTTGCCCGCATTCCAGACGTCTTCAAAATAGCGTGTGATCACTTCGCGATTGCGCTCTACACTCATCGGATCCTCCGTTGCGAAGGACACATCTTGAGCGCTACGTGTCGCAGTGTCGTTAACCCAGGTTAATGCGTAACTCACATTTTATCGATGCGCTGCAGGCGTTCGCAGACCGTGCGGGAATGCCTCTTCCGAACCTCGATGCGGCACTTGGGGCGATTCGCATAGTTGAACTGAACTCGCGCGATTTCGCATTTCGCGAGCACGAGTTCCATCCATTCGTATATCGAGTGCAACGCGGGCTGCTGAAGCAGTTCTATACGACCGAGGATGGCGCTGAATGGATCAAGAGTTTCACGGCTGAGGGCGACCTGTTCGCGTGTGCATTCGCTCTGCTGAAAGGATCGCGAACCACTTTCTCGAGTCAAGCGATCGAACCGTGCCTCGTCGAGCAAATCGATTTCGGCGTGTTCGAGCAGCTCGCGTCCGAATCTGTGGAGTGGCAGAAGCTCTTGAGACATGCGACTGAAGAACTTGCACTGATCAAGCTGCAACGCGAACGCGATCTACTGACGCTCTCGGCCGAAGAACTATTTCGGGCTTTCGTGCGAAGGAACCCTGGCCTGGCGGATCGTGTGCCGCAGAAGGATCTCGCGGCCTACCTCGGCGTCACTGCCGTTGGGCTGAGCCGAATCATCAAAAGGACTAGATCAGCCAGCCCTTACCGCGCCTGAGGCGGGATCTGCCGCAGCTCGGCGGAAAACCGCTCGTGCTCTGCGCTTTCGACCGGACGATGCTTGATCTTGGTACCGGCAGGATCTTTGCCCAGATAGTTATCGCCCTTCCAATTGCGAGCGGGACGGATTGGCCGCGGAGCAAATCCGCCGCCGCAGTTTGGGCATACGTTGTGAAGCGCCTCTTCCACGCACGTCGAACAGAAAGTGCATTCGTAGCTGCAGATTCGTGCTTCTAACGAATCGGGTGGAAGCGCCTTGTTGCAGTTCTCGCACGTGGGACGAAGCTCGAGCATTTCATACTCCTGTGCACGGCGAAGATTATGCGTCGCGTTTAGCTTCGATTCGCGACACTGATCGTGCGGTTTCAGCCAGCCCGATCTTTATCGTCGAGTTCGGCCACATGGGATTTGTTGATTTCGCCTTCCTGCTTACCGACTCGGCGCAGCACGTACGCTTTATAGAGCAATGCCAGGCCGATCCAAATGGAGAGGGCCATGAGCGGGTACACGAGTAGCTTGGGCACGACGGCGAATATCAATGCGCAGACGAGGAGGATCACGCCCGAGATGCCCATGATTCGCGATTCGACCGGCTCCAGCGTGCGTCGGTTCATAAACGCTGCACCGATGGTGTTACCGATTCGTACTGCACTGGATGCCGCGCGACCTGCACGACCTGAGGCGCGTCGCGGGACCTTGCGCGTGGAATGAGGATGCGGCGCGCGAAAGCGTTTGCGTCTGGCGTCGAGCACGATCTCAGTTGCGTTGTTCAAATCCTCCAGGTACATCTGTTCCATTTGTTCGGCGAACGCTTCGTTTTCGATCACCGCATCGAGTTCGCAATTGCCGAGCCAACTTGCGATGTTGAGATTGGTGCTGCCGACGCGCGCCCAGCGGCCGTCTGCGACGGCAGTCTTGGCGTGCATCATGATTCCATTCCATTCGAACACGCGCACGCCCGCTTGCAACAACGACCGATAACCTGCTCGCGAAAGCGGGCTCAGCAATGGAATATCGGAACTACTGGGCACGAGCAATCGCACATCAACGCCGTCGGCTGCTGCTGCGGTCAGGGCCTGCACGTAGGTTGCCGTACCTGCGTAATACGCATCCGTAAGCCAAACCCGATTGCGAGCGAGCGCAGCCACAATTTGATCGAGCCGAAACATGCCGGCTGTGGCCGGGACCGTGGCTACAACTCTGATCGCTACATCGCCAACAATGTCGGGCGTGGCGATCTCGGATCCAATTCCACTGCCGAGCATTTCCCACGCCTGGGCAAACGAGCGCTCCAGCTCGGCCACAGCAGGGCCGCGAATCTCCACGCCGGTATCGCGCCACGGTTCGATGTTCTTGACCGGATCGCCGGACCACATGCGCCCGACGCACAAGCCGGTCACGAATCCGACTTCACCATCGACGACAAGCAATTTGCGGTGATCGCGAGAAAGCCAACTTAGGGGGGCGTCCCATTTCGGTGGGTTGTAGCAACGTACGTCGACACCGCCCTCGCGCAGTCGTCGCCAGAACTTCGATGATGCTTTCCCTAAACCGCCTAGCCAGTCGTAGATAAGCCGCACCCGTACGCCGCTCTTGGCTTTGTCGATGAGCGCACGTGCGAACATCTCGCCGGCCTCATCTTCATAGATGATGTAGCTCTCGAAATGAATGTGATCGCGCGCGGCGCGGATCGCCGCTAGCCAAGCTGGATAATTTTCTTTGGCATCGCGCAGGAGACGGACGGAATTTCCCGGAACCAAGGGCGCGCCGGCCGCGCGCGAGAACGCTTGGTCTGCAAGCGTGCGTACGGCGGATTGATTGGAACGATCGCTTCGATTCGGGACAACGGCCATCTTTGATCCGTCGTACGGAGTGAACGGGATCGTACACGCGGACGGACGTAACACAAAGGAGGTGTGAGCTACGCGTGTAATGTGGAGTGTGGTGCCGCCTGGTCAGGTTCTTGCTGCCAAGGGTCAATGGTCAATGATGAAGAAGTCGGATTTCACACGGAGGGCACGGATGCGGGAGTGAAGAGGGAAGCGCTCACGCGCAAGGTAGCCGTCGGCAAGGCAGCCATTGGCAGGGTAGCGCTGCGCGCAGGCCAGAACACAGACTCTGCATGATCCCCATGTCCTCGGCGGAGATACTTCCTTCTGTGTTGACGGTTGACCGCTTGCACGAAGAGTCGTGGGCCAGACGCACGGCTCACGCGAGACTTTCCTGTCGTCGCATGCGATTTCACCTCTCGTGGCCCGTGACGAATCAAAATCGGACGTGTGGGCTGCGCGTTCGAGTGAGATGTAGCGCCGCGTACTCAGCCTCTTACCGCCAACTGCCAACCGTCAACGATGAAGAAGTCGGACTTCACACGGAGGGCACGGAGATCACGGAGGTGAAAGAGGAAGCGATACATCGAGCCTGAAGATCAGGCCGAATCACTGCTCTTACCCGTGACTCGTGACCTATGACGCGTGACAAGTGACGAGTGAGAAGTCGAATCGCACGTGTGGGCGCGCTGCGATCCTCACCATTCACGCGCAGCGCTTTCACCCCCATCACCCCATCACCCCATCACCTTTCTTCAATCCAAATACCCCGGCAGCTTCGGCAAAGACGCAACATCTTCCGGGTTGTGCTGGATAATCAAGCGCGCATGCGTGTTCTGCACGATGCGTTCGATGCGATCCATCGATGCAAGGGTGTCAGCGCGATTCGTGTTGATCGGCGGTACGCGGCGCTCTTGGCGATTTTCACGTGTGTGGTAGAGGTCGCCCGCGAGAATGATCGTGCCGCTGTGCGCGAGCTTTACTTCCAACACTTGATGTCCGGGCGTATGGCCGTGGGCCTTTAGAATCTTGACCGTGCCGTCGCCGAACACGTCGTAGTCGCCATCGATCATTTGCGTCTTGACTTGATCGCGTGCGCTCAAGAGCGATGCGTCTTCGGCAATCGTCGGCTTGGGCGCTAAGGCGCCTGCAAGTTCATCGCTGTTCAGGATCCAGGTTGCGTTGGTGAACAAGTTCGCATTACCGGTGTGATCGAAGTGGAAATGCGAGAACGCGAGATGAGTGATGTCTTTCGGCGTTAGATTCAGATCCTGCAACTGCTGCCGCAGCGTCACATCGACATACATATGAATGCCGTTGTTATCGACACCGCCCTTCTGATCAGCAATCTTGTCGCCGAGTCCGGTGTCCCATAGCAACGTGCCTTTGGGGTGGCGAATCAGATAGCAGGTGTCTACGAGCTTGCCGCTCTTGCCGTCGTATTCGCCGGTATCCGAGAACATCGCCATGTCTTTGAACTCGATGCGCCCGCAATCCAACACATAGAGGCGGAGGGGCGCGTCTGCGGCTGACGCAGTCAGCGCCGCGCCGGTGAACACAGCCAAAGAGAACAGACGTACGACGTTAGGAACTCGCATGAGCATCTCCATGAAATGGACGTGGAGAAGCTTAGAAGATCGGACTGATGCGAAACGCTCGATTTCGCGCGCGATTCGATCAGCTACGCGTTGCTCAGGCGCGAAGGCTCGACACCATATCGTTCGCTGAAGCGACGTGCGAAGGTCGATGCCGAGTTGTAGCCGACACGTACAGCAACCGTTTTGACGGGCAGATCGGTGGTGGACAACAGCGCGAACGCTTGCGAGAGGCGCGCTTCGGCAATCACGTCGCGCAGACTCGTACCTTCCGCAGCCAAGCGGCGCCGCAGAGTCGCGCCACTCATCGACAGCGCGTGCTCGAGTTCTTCCGACGACCAATCCTTGGCTGGATCCACAGCAATCTTCGCGCGAATCTGTGCGGACAATGTCGGAGCTCGCGGTTGCAGTAGTCCCTGGAATCCATTTTCGTAGAGCCGCAAAACCAGGCCGACCATCGCGTGATAGACGCGCAGCGCATCCTTCCTGATCAATGCAGAGAGCCACGCACTGAGATCATCGACGTAGGGTTCGAGCGAAATCGACGCCGCATCGCTGGCTCCGGGGCCGATTGGATTTGGGATGAGTTGTCGCGCGGCCTCGAGGATGTTGGCGTGCAACGGTATTCCGATTGCGAGATAACGTCCCGCACGCTCATCGGGAACGTTCTCCACATCCAGTGCTTGCGGTGCCGGCACGAGGAAAACGTCTCCCTGGGTTACGCACAGCCACTCACTATCTCTGCGAAAGCGCTTGCAGCCCTCAAGCGGTATGGCGAACAGCGCGGTGTCGATATTCAACGCGTGCAGCATGTACGCCTCTTTGGCCTGCACGCGAACGCATGATGACAGCGGATTGCCGCGCGCGAACTCAGCCAACTGCGTTAACAGTCGTTCATGTGATGGCTTAACAGGTGCGAGCATGTTCGATGTCCCTTGAGCGGTCCGAACGATAGCACACAGCTTTTCCAACTATGTTCGGAGCGAACACTCCGCAAAGGCGCTGCAGACTCGCAACAACGCTCGCCTGTCTCCTTCTTAATGCAACGTTCTTCGCACGGCTTCGTCGAAGCCTGCGCTCGTTTGCATCCGTAAATTGAAAATGCAAACAGCCGTTGTGGGCCCGCAACGCCATCTTGGAATTGGTAACAACAGCTATGGAGAACGTTATGGAACGAAGAACAAAGTGGGCAGCATTTTCGATCGCGGCATGTTTAGGCGCCGCAGGCGTGCACGCTGAGGACGAAGGGTTCTACGCCGGACTGGCGTTGGGTAAATTCAAGCAAAGCGTGCAAAGCGGCGATTGGGTGGTCTATGACGCAGGCAGCGGGAGCGTGGTCCCAGGCATTCGCATCGATTCGGATAATGGAGACTTAGGCGGGGCACTGAGTCTGGGGTATCGATTGAATCGATATTTCGCCGCTGAACTTTCGTTCTTGAACGCTGGCACGGCGGATCAAACGAATCGCTTCGGCAACTTGGGCACCGCAACGCGTTCTGCACAGATCACTGGACCAGTTTTGTCCGTGCTGCCTTCGTTTGAGCTCGGGTCGAACGTGCGCGCGTATGTGCGCACAGGTGTGCTGTTTGCGCACGAGAAGTTCGAGTACGAGGGCGGCTACTCCGAGACGCTTGGCGATACGACCTGGATCGCGGGCGCCGGTCTCGAGTACACGTTGACCGACCGTTGGAACATGAACGTGGAGTATCTACGGAGCGGCGATCTCGATGAGCCTGCCGACTCGGGCGGGAATCATTTGAGCGGACTCACGTTGGGAGTGAAGTACAAGTTCTAATGCAGCGCCTAGATCGTGGCGATGAGCCACGATCTAGCTTCAAAGCGGTTCTCGTCCAACTCCGCGTCGATTGTGCGAGCATTTGGTTTTCCGTTTCAGCATGAAGAATGAACAACAGCGAAGGAGGCCTTTCATGGAACGCTCGGGTATTCCGGTATGGATCGCTACGGCAACTCTGCTGGCAACAGGAGTTGCCTGCGCACAGGACACCAACGTTTACCTGAGCGCTGGATTGGGCCAAATGCGTCAAAGCTTCGACACTCATGAGTACGTTCTTGACGTGCCCGCGCAGGGACTGTCCGGGGATGACACACGCGATCGTGCGTGGGATGTGGGCGTCGGCTACCAAATCAACGAATTCCTTGCGACGGAACTATCCTATTTAGATGCAGGAACTGGGAAACGACGGCTCGATGGCGCCACCCCGGCCCGCATCGACTCGCACGTCACAGGTCTACTCGCCTCGGTAGTGCCACAATTTTCCTTCTCATCAGGTTCCTACTTCTATGCGCGGATCGGAGCCCTCTATGCCGATGACAAGGTGACGTATAAGTATCCCGAAGCATCGAACTTCAACCGATCGGACAGTATTCGCGGCACCACTTGGTTTGCGGGCCTGGGCGTTGCATATCAGGTGCTAGACCGGTGGAGTATCGGCCTCGAATACGTTCGCAGCGGCGCATTGCGGCAAGACTCTTCGGTCGCAGACAACTATCTCTCCGGCGCAAGGCTCGGATTCCGGTTCGACTTCTAACTAGAAGGCCGCGGCCGCAACGCAATGAGCGCTAGTTCGGCACGCCGACTCTATGAGCGCTGTGGCCTCAGTCATTTATCGAGCTCTATAAGCTTTGGTTTCACGGTACGTCGTGCAATGAAGAGCTCACCAATCGTCACAGGTAACGTGAAGCGCCGCGGCCCCGCACTTCCCGGATTGATGTAGATCACCCCTTCGCGACGTTCGATGCTCGGCTTGTGCGAATGACCGTAGACCACCACATCGATGCTTGCGGCTGGCGGATCGACGTCGATCATCGAGATGTCGTGGACCACGTAAATGAGTTTGCCGCCAAGGTCGATAAGCTCCGTCTCCGGCAAGTTCTTCGCCCAGGGTCCTTTATCGTTATTGCCACGAACCGCAGTGACCGGCGCGATCTGCGCTAGCGTTTCAAGAATGCCGGGCTTATGTACGTCGCCACCGTGAATGATGTGATCGCAGCCCTGCAGAAAGGCGATTGCTTCTGGGCGAAGCAGTCCGTGCGTGTCTGAGATGAGTCCGATGCGCATTAGAAAACCCAAGTGTGCGCTACGCGTATAGGGTGTGAGGTGTCACTGCGGACCGGCGTCTTTCCGCGAACGCCCCACCGTCAACTGACAACTCAGAAGAATGTTTCCAGGGAGGCACGGAGAGGCAAGACAGTGAAAGTATGAGCTACGCGTGTAGGGTGTGAGGTGTGCTCGAACGTGGTCACCTTCTTGCTGCCAACTGCCAACGCTCAACGGCCAACTCGAAGGAATATCTCCACGGAGAACACGGAGATATCAGACAACCTAAGCGTGAGCTACGCGTGCAGGTGTGAGATGTGGTCGAACGTCATCACCTTCTTGCTGCCAACGCCCAACCGTCAACCGGCAACTCGCCATTCGCGGACATCTGAAAATAGCCGGACTCAAGAGATTCGCTCTCCAGACGCTTGCCACGGATCGAGCGGGATGGTGAACTCCGCAATGTAGTTCGTATTACAAACCATTCGGGGGACGAATGACTAAGCATTATCGGGGTACTGCGCCCTATAGAGTGTCTCTTGCGCAATTGTTGTTGAGCGTTAGCGTTCTTATTTCTATGCCCGCATCGAGCCAGAACACGCCATCGCCGCCTTCTGCCGAAGATCAGCAAAGGATGCGTGAGGCTCAAGAGCGATACAACGCCATGCCGGATACGAAGGGCACGGGTCCTTTCGCGGCACTGAAGGAGGAAGTGCCCTCGCTGCCCGACCACGTCGTTTACCGGCCGGCTGATTTGAGCAAGCTCGGTAATACGAAACTCGGCGTGCTCGTATGGGGCAACGGTGCCTGCTCGAACGATGGTGCGAGCTCGCGGTTGCATTTGTTGGAGATTGCATCGCACGGGTATCTCGTCATCGCAAATGGGTCGATCAAGTCGGGGCCCGGCATCCAACCCGAGCCGCCGCCACCGCCGCGTGCCGATGGCCAACTACCGCCGCCAGCGACGAGCCCGCAACAATTGACGCAAGCGATCGATTGGGCGTTAGCCGAAAACGCGCGCAAGGGCAGCGATCTACACGGACGCATCGATCCGAAGGCGGTTGCTGTCGCAGGCTATAGCTGTGGCGGCTTGCAGGCGTTGCAGGTGGCCGGAGATAAGCGCCTTCGCACAGTCATCATCCAAAACAGCGGGATCTTCAATCCAGAAACGGCGCTGCGTCTGCCGTCGATGGATATCGGTAAGGACACGCTGAAGACGATTCACACACCCGTGCTGTACATCCTCGGTGGACCGAAGGACATCGCGTATCAAAACGGCATGGATGATTTCCGCAGGATCGATCATGTGCCCGCTGTTGTGGTCAACACAGATGTCGGGCACGGCGGTACGTATCACGAACCGAATGGCGGACGAGCGGCGCAAGTAGCAGTGGCGTGGTTGCAGTGGCAATTGCGCGGAGATCAGAAAGCGAAGGCATGGTTCGTCGGACCACAGTGCGGCCTATGCACCGACAAGCAATGGACGATCGAGACTAAGAATCTGAAGTGAGATCAAGGCACCGGCAGAGAATTTCACATGGAGGACACAGAGCACACGGAAGTGCAAGACGGCGAAAGTGTGAGCTACGCGTGTGAGGTGTGCTCGAACGTGGTCACCTTCTTGCTGCCAACTACCCACGCTTAACGGCCAACTCGAAGAAATATCTCCGCGGAGGTCGGACGCAACACAAAGCGCACATAGAAAGTTGTGAGTTATGACGGCTGCGCGTGCGGGTGTGAAGTGCGGTCGAACGTAATCTAGCTTCTTGCTGCCATCGCCCAACGCTAATCGGCCAACTCGAAAGAAAATCTCCACGGAGGCACGGAGCACACGGAAGTGCAAGACGGCGAAAGTGTGAGCTACGCGTGTCGGGTGTGAGGTGTGCTCGAACGTCATCACCTTCTTGCTGCCAACTACCAACGCTTAACGGCCAACTCGAAGGAATATCTCCGCGGAGGTCGGACGCAACACAAAGCGCACATGAAAAGGTGTGAGTTATGACGGCTGCGCGTGCGGGTGTGAAGTGCGGTCGAACGTAGGCTAGCTTCTTGCTGCCATCGCCCAACGCTTAACGGCCAACTCGAAAGAAAATCTCCACGGAGGGCACGGGGCACACGGAAGTGCAAGACGGCGAAAGTGTGAGCTACGCGTGTAGGGTGTGAGGTGTGCTCGAACGTGGTCACCTTCTTGCTGGCAACTACCCACGCTCAACGGCCAACGCGAAGGAATGTCTCCACGGAGGACACGGAGTACACGGAGGTACAAGAGGAAGCGATACATCGAGCCTAAAGATCAGGCTGAATCGCTGCTCTTACCCGTGACTCGTGACCCGTGACGAAGAAGAAACAGGGTCTTGCTGCCAACTCTCAACGGTCAACCGACAACTCAGCAGAAGCGCTCCATCAAGGCTTCAGCGTTGCCGCATATGCCGCCGCGGCGATCATGTCCTGAATCGACATGCCACTCACCACCGGCTGCATCAAGATTGCGCGCTCGCCTTCGCGAGTGTGGTTTTGGAAAGCCACCATTTGCCGCAATAGATAGGTAGGCGAGCGTCCGGCGATGGGCGGAGCGATATCCGTGCCGCGTAACGTGTTGCCATGGCACGTTGCGCAAGCCTGCGTGGCACCCGCATCGAGCGAAAGCTGTCGACCTCGCGCAATGCTGCCGACGGGAACGTATGCGACATACGGCATCGTCTCATCGCGCAGCTCATGACGGGTCACGTCAGGCGCGACCTCAAACAACCTCACCCCGAGATCTTGCTTACAGGTTGAGGATTTCTCGACGTAGATCCAATACGCGCGCTGAACACAAGGAATGCGCTCTGCTTCGACGACACGCACTCGCTCGCCCAACGCCTGTTTAGAAAAGTAGTCCGCCGCAGCCTTGATCTCATCGTCCGAAAGTCGTGCCGCAATCTTTGCCATGTTACTAATCGGCAGATACGCGTCGGGACCCACTGCCTTGCGATGTTCCGATCTCATTTCTTCGAGCTGTCGCAAGATATACGCCGCTGACAATCCGGCGAGAGCCGCATTTTCCGGCCGCCCTTGTCCCGTTGCCGTATGGCAGAACGCGCACGCGAGCACGTCTGGCTTGCGACCATGCGCAACGATGTCCGGCATCGCAGAGTGAGTCTCAGGAAACCAGTCCGGTGCATTGAACGCATCATTCACTTGCCGTTGTGTGTAATGAACGCGGCTGTGATTAAGTGAGAGCGCCTTGCTGTCGTCCCAGCTCGGCGCGCTTGTGGCGGGAATGACAGGAAAGAGCCAATCAATTGGTCCCTCCTCGTCTGCGACGATGCAAGGACTGACCACCAACGCAGATACCATGGAAGTCACGAGAACCAAGCGCTTCAGGAGTGTCATGGCAAGAGGATGCTTTGTTGTTTGAAACGGTCGCGGACGTTCTTACCTGTGACGCGTGACCTTTAATCTGGGACCGTGACCTGCAGCCTTGGAGGGGCCCTCTTCCTAATCACTAGTCACAAGTCACTAGTCACTCTCTTTCTGCTTAGCGTCCGCAATCGAAAACGTAAATTCGTTCCAGAACGTAATCGACCCAGTCCCACCAGGGCGAATCCGCCATTCCGCAGGCGACCCGCGAAATTCGGCGGTGCCGGTCACGTAGCACGGAAACCAGTCGTAGTCGTCGTTCAAATCGGACGGCGTCACGATGCGCGCATGATTCAAGAATTGCTTCGCGTCGCGGAGCGACAACTGAAAATCGCGACAACCAGCATCATCCGGCTTTTCCCCGCCGCGCCCAGTGATGACGACTTTCTGTGCTGGACCCAAACTGGGCCCGCTCACGCATCCCTGCAAACAAGCGGTTAGCAATAGCGCAAGTGCGCTCTTAGCGATCGACAGAGTGCGCACTTACTTTGCCGCCTTCGATTTCGCCTTCGCCTTTGGCTTCGTCTGTTTCGCAGAGGTATTCAGATCAACTGCCGCACGAATCAGCGCCTTGAACGCATTCGCATCGATCTTCTCGCCTTCTTTGATGTCGATCGCGCGTCGCATGTTGCCTTCGAGGCTCGCGTTGAACAGCTTGGCCGGATCCTTCAACGACGCGCCTTTCGCGAAGGTGAGCTTCACCACTCCTTTATAAGACTCGCCGGTGCAGATGATTCCGTCGTGCGACCACACCGGGACGCCCGGATTGGTCGGCTTTGCCCACTTCCATTCTTCGATCACGTCAGGATCAGCTTGCTTGATGAGCTTGCGCATCCTCGCCAGCATTTCGCCTCGCCAATCGTTGAGATCGGAGATGCGTTGGTCGATCTTCTGCGAAGCCTCTTTGCCCTCGTCCGAAGTTGCTTTCGCCATTTCGTACCCTGCGACGGTGAGCCGCCATCTTTAACTCTTAGGCGCTCTCACGCAAGGCATCATCATTTCTTTGCGAACGCCGCATCGAATTTGGCCTTATCCAGATACTTCGTGTAGCGAGTGAACGCGTCGTTCACAGTGGCGTTGGACATCAGCTCTTGCATCGCTAACTTCCCCAGCGCGCCGAACGCTGCCTTGAACGATTCACCGCCTTCCTTCTCGATTGCGGTCTTTGCCTCCGGTAGGCAGCTCTCTGTGATCAGCTTGGTCGCCAAAGCAGCCAGTTTCTTATCCAGCTCATCGCGCTCCACGTCGCTCACATGGGACAACGGCTCAAGCTCTGGATGAGACGACATGGCTACAAAAATCCACTGAGCCAGGTCCTTGCGATCCTTTCCAGTTGTGTTGTCAGCGACACAGGTGCTCAATGCTTCTGTTGCCGGGCCAGCAGAAACGGATTGGGCAGCGCCTATCGTGCTCAAGATAGTGAACGCACAGATCGAGTAGATTCGCTTCATGATCTTCTTCTCCTTAGAAAGAACGAGACGGCTGCGTCGCGACAAGAACCGAGCCCTATAGCAGATTGCATTGGCGTTGCCCGCTAGCCTGGTGCATCCGCGCGGTCGGCTTGAGATGGTCAAGAATTGATGCAGAGGCGACAAGTAGCCAGTTCGCATCTGGCGCTGAAATTGCGGTAGGGGGAGACACCCTCTCCCCAACCCTCCCCCATCGAGGCCCCATCGAGGGGGAGGGAGCTTGAAAGCAGATGCCATGCGCCTTCGGTGAGCGGTGACGACGTAAGGGAAGTTGTGGCGCAAGGTGGCCGCACAGCGAAGGTATTCCATCCTCACGCGAGCACGCTCGCTCTCACCTGCTCACTACTTTGATTGTGCGCTTTGTGTTGCCTCCGGCCTCCGTGCCTCCGTGTTCTCCGTGTCCTCCGTGTCCTCCGTGGAGATTCTTTCTTTTCTGCTTCTTTCCCCAGTGCTCCCAGTGCTTACCGTATCTCTTATCTATGGGACGCCACTGCAAGATAGGCACCCGCCTTCGCGGGCGTGACGACTTGTACCTCCGTGTTCTCCGTGTGAAATCTGTCTCTTCTGAGTTGTCGGTTGACCGTTGACGGTGGGCGGCAAGAAGTCCTGAAGCACAGGATAGCCACCCGCCTTCGCGGGTGCGACGGCATTCGAAGTCTGTGCGCTCTGTGAGCTCTTGTGTGAAATTCTTTTCCCGGATCCAAACGCGCAGCCCGCACGCGAGCAACGCTCGTTCTCACTTACTCACCTGTCCTTGTGCGCTTGGTGTTTCGTCCGGCTCGAGGGAAATCGCAACACAAAGAGCACATAGAAAAACAAAGATCAGAAAGCGGAGGTCTGCCTTTTTATTCTGTTCTCTTTGTGCCCTTTGTGTTCCTTTTTGTGCGCTTTGTGTTGCCTCCGGCCTCCGTGCCCTCCGTGTGAGACTCTTAAGTGACTGGTGACTACTGACTAGGGACTTGCAAGAAGAAGTTCTACACCCATTCTCCCCGTGTTCCCCGTGGAGATCTTTTTCTTGGTGGTCCGTTGACAGTTGGGCGTTGGCAGGCAGAGGGCAGTCGCTCATCTTCATCGAATTTTCGTGTCATGGCCTCTATCTCCGTGCTCTCCGTGTCCTCCGTGGAGACTCTTTCTTTTCTGCTTCTTTCCCCAGTGCTCCCAGTGCTTGCCGTATCTCTTATCTATGTGACGCCACCGCAAGATAGGCACCCGCCTTCGCAGGTGTGACGAGTTGTACCTCCGTGTTCTCCGTGTTCTCCGTGTGAAATCTTGTTCTTAGTTCTCAATGCTTCGCGCGAAGCGAATCCAGCGACAGATCTTTGAACGTATCCTGATCCGCCTTGATGCGGAACTTGATGAACGGCCCTTGCGCCGTATAACGGCTCGCTTCGAAATCATCATCGCGGAAGCCCGCAAAGTTGTACCCAATCGAGATCCACATGTTCTTCGCAATCGTGACGCCAAGATCCACGCCAACGGAGCCATCGCTCACATGCGACTGCAATGAACTCAGCATCGTGCCATGCACACCGACATCGAAGCGGGCATTCAGATCGCGGCGGAAGTCGAGACCGTACAGAGTCGATGCGCCCGAGTACTTCTCATCGTCGATCGTGCTGCGGATGTAGCGTGCACCGAGTTGCAGGCCGAGCTGCGTCCACGGATTCAACTGCCAATTCGTGTTGAAGTTGTCGATGGCGCGAGCCGATTCGAACTCGCCGGATGTGTCTTGGCGCGACTCGTCTTTGAGATCCAGGCGATTCAGCATGATCCAAGCACTCTCGACCGGCCGGTATGCCCACGAGAACTGCATTTCGCCTGCAAGCGTGTCGTTGCCATTCTGTAGCGCGCTATCGAACCACTGCGTCGTCAGCGAGAACGCATGGCCGGCGCGCGGTTCGCGGTAGAAGCCGCCGCTGTACACCCAGCGATTCTCTTGATCGGAGTTGCGATTCTCGACGCGGGAGGTAAATGTCCAAAGCTCGCTGCGATACATCGCACCCACAAACGTCGCGACGAAATCGCCGCTCAACGAGCCTGACGCGAGCGGCAGACGAGCGTTCAAGGGTTCCGGCGTGCCGCCGCTCACGGTCTTACTCTGATCGAGGCCGAAGTCGAACGCCCATTTTTCGTTCAACTGCCAGCCCTGCGTGAGGCCAACATTCGCGAAGACGCGCGGACCGAACTCAGTCGCCTCTTGATTCATGCTCGTCTGCAACTGGGCGCGATTCCAAGGCGAGGTACGCACACCGACTCGCGTCATGTCCGAATCGATCACCTTGCCATCCGCATGTTCGTATTCCGCAAAGAAAGCGGTATCGGCGCGCCAGTGATAATCGACGCCGACCAAAGAGCGGTTCGGGAAATCGATGCTGCCGTTCTTGCCCCCGAGCGCGAAGTCTTGCGATGCGCGCAGCGTGATCAGATCGCGGAATAGATCGATGCTGCCATTCACGAATGCTTGCTGGGATTGCGTGTCACCTTGCGCAAGGCCCGTGTCCTCGACGTGGCGCCCACCGAAGCCGAGCTTGTAATCGTCTTGCTCGTACCGAGCTTCGGCACTGACGAGATCGCGTTGGGCTTCGGTATCCAGCACTTGCTGCCGATACGTTTCACCCTCGAGCGCTAAGTGCTCGCTCAAGCGATAGCGACCGTCCAACCCGTACTTGCGAGTACCTGCTTCGGTCGTGAGTTGCTGACCAACACCGAACCCGGCCTCTTGCTCGCGCACGTAAACGCGTGCGTCGACCTTGTCGCTGACATGCGTGAGTTCGGTGAGATAAGCATCGGCGCTCTGCACCGACGCAGGATTGTCCGATGAGCTACGTGCGAGTTCTGCCTTCAGCTCAGTAGATGGCGCAATCTGCCAACGCAAGTCGGTTCCTGCCACTCGAGTGTCACCTGCAGTCGCGCCCTCGCTGATGTAGCTGGCGCCGATCTCGACCTTGTCGTCGGCGAGCTTCACCGAAGTGCGGCCACCCGCGGTCAGTTGCGAGTCGCCACCGTTGATCACTTCGTATTCCGCAATGATGAAGACGGGATTGAAGTTCTCATCGCGGCTCGGCACCGGTTGCTTGAAGAAGATCGTGCCGTTCAAGTAGTCGAGGTCGTAATCGATGAAGCGCGTGAGCGGACGGCTCTCGACGACGATTTCGCTGCGGAAGCGATCGCGCACTTCGAGGCGAACTTTGTCGCTATTCAAGATGATCGGACGACGCGTGAGTCGATAGAGACCGGATGTGCCATCGCCCTGCAGTTCGTCTTTCACGTAGCCCTGATCGGATTCCGCGGCGAACGCGCTGTAGCCGAAGTGTTCGCCGGCGTAGTCCGATTTGAAGCCCGTCAGCGTGCGGCTGTAGCGCGACAGCTCGGTGATCGTGAGTCCGGTTTCGAAGTCGCCGAACATCGCGGCGAACTGGCGGCGCTCGACCTTCACGTACAGCTTGCGGGACGTGGCCGCTTCGAAACGTTGCTCGGTCGCATCGCCGTACAGGGTGTAGAAGCGATCGGGTTCCACGCCGCCGAGCAATTTGTCTTTCGCTTGCGAGTGCTCGCGGGCCGAATCGTAGGCTGCGGTCAACAAGTACTCACCCTTGATCGCACCCTTGGCGAAGAACGCAAGTCGACCATCCTTTTCGTAGCCTTCTTCGATCCCTGCATCTGCTGCCGACTGCATGTTGTCGCTGATCTTGTTGTAAGCGGCCGAGCCTTCTGCAAGGCCGACCAAGATCCAATCGCGTGCTTGCGGCTCGAGCCATACGCGGATTTCTTGTTGTTGCCGCTCATTCAAGCGCAAGCGAATGATGGCGGTACCCGCCTGCGTGGAGGGCTCGAGTTCGAGCCGCGCCAACCCATCGGCATCCACTTTGAACGTGGGCTCG
This sequence comes from Pseudomonadota bacterium, assembly GCA_023391335.1. Classification (GTDB taxonomy): domain Bacteria; phylum Pseudomonadota; class Gammaproteobacteria; order Steroidobacterales; family Steroidobacteraceae; genus Steroidobacter. Next base: position 81,373 of record JAEWBG010000101.1, read on the forward strand.
CGTGTTTCCAGCGCGACGAGCTTGTTCTCATCGAGCGAATCGACCTCCCACCACGAACGATAAGGCGCCTGCACTTTGAACGCGCCCGTCGTACCGGGACGCGCTGGTTTGCCGGATGCGTCGATCATGCGCAGCGCGATGACCGGATGGGTGCGTCCGTCCGCGATGAGCGTCGATGCTTCTCGCACGAGTTCACCTCGCACCGCGCCGCCGGAATAGTGAACCGCGCGCGTGAGGCGCTGAATCTCTTTGCCTTCACGATCGCGAACGACGGCAGTCAACGTGTTGTCGCCGTTCTTGAGATCGATGGCGCGCCAACGACTCACGGCGACCGTGCTGTTCTCGTTCGTCGATGTGCCATCGAAGTTGAGCGGGCTGACAGCAGACCCGTTGTTCAACAGCTCGACCTTCTGCTCCGGCAGATGTTGAACCGCCACTTTGATGCTTGGGATGGTGGGCACATCGTCAATCCCAGGCGTGAGCCAATCGACTGCAGGCGCCAGCTTCTCGATGTCGATTGCAGGAACATGGCTTGACGCAGGTAACGACGCTTGATGCTTCACCTCCTGCGTTCTAGCGCTCAACAGTCCCAGTGTCTTCACCGGTGCCGATACCGCAGATCCCTTCTTTATGCTCAGATCACCGGCAGCCACGACTCGCAGTCCTTCGATGTAGATGTCTACACGACGATTGAGCGCGAGGCTTTGCGCATCATGTCCCTTTGCGATCGGCTCGGAAGATCCATGCCCTTCGACGGTAATACGCGATGCGTCGATATTGAGCCCTGCCGCCAAGTAGTCCGCAACGGCACGAGCCCGCGCCTCGGACAGCGAGCGATTGTCCGGATAGAGGCTCTGGCTGCGAGAGGCGATCAGCGTGTCATCGGTATGCCCGATCGCTTTCAATTTCAGCTGCGTTACGCCGTGCCACGCAGCAATGATCTTGTCTAACTGCGCACGGTCGCTCGCCTGGATGGTGGTATCGAGCACATCGAACTTGGGCGAGAAGCGGTACGAAGCGCTCTCGTACAACATGTCACCGCGAATCAGCACATTGTCGATCGCTTCTGTGCGCAGACCTTTCTGTCCGGCGGAATCGAACATCGCAACGGCTTTGACGCTCACGCCGCCGCTAGCTGAAGCTTGCGGATCCGAATCGAATGCGAGCGTTACGGGGTGACCCGCCTGCACCTTGCCGATCGCGAATGAGAGTAAGCCATCGGAGATCGCAGGTTCATCCACGTGGCCGCCGTTTGCCGTTGCGGAACCCGCCCGATATTTGAACGCGTCCGGCATCATGACCATCACTCGCGCGTTCTCGAGATCGAGCCGCTGCGCATCCAGCACTAGCGTGTGGTGAGTGCCGGCGCTTGCCAACTCGCTCTGCAGCTGCAATGTCGCAGTGCCTTCTGGAGTCGGCTTGCGAGCGATGACGAAGTCGCTGCGCCACAATGCACCCCCACGAACATCGACGAACTGCGAGTACGCACTGCCTGCGTTGCGGACGCGATCAGGGCACTGCAATAGCTGATGCGTGTCGGGGATCGTGATCGTATCCATCTGCACGACGTGCGATCCGGGCGTGACATCTTCGAAGTGATATTTGCCGTTCTCATCGGTCACCGAGTAGCGGCCGTCTTCGAGATAGACGCGCACTCCGTCGATGCCTTTCAGGTTCTGCGTCGATGTCTGGCAATCTCCCTCAACGACACGACCCATGAGAATTGCGCGCTCGCGGAACAGTTCTTCGCGAAGTTGGATGATCGCCTGGGCATCGTTGGACGCGACATCATCAGGACCCAACGCATGAGCGTGATTCACTAACTGCTTGCCGTGAGCACCCGCGGTGATCTCGACGACATAGCGGATCTCGCGGCGCTGTCCTGCTCGCAATGCCGGCGTCGTAAATGTGAGCGTCTGACCGTCAGCCGAGATTTGGGGATCGGCCCCTTTCACGCCGTCGACGCGCGTCGAGCCCTCGCGATAGCGCGCACCGAGCGGCAAATGATCCACCGCACGCATCGAAGAGATTGCCCCGCTCGTGGCTGTGTTCTCGACTAGTAGCGTGTACTGAACGAAGTCACCGACACTTGCGACAGTGGTGGCCGTGCTCTTCTGCATGAACAGTTGCGTGGCGGCGGTGTCGACCGGGATGTCCAATGCGATCGAGGGTGCGTTCGCCACGAAGGCCGCACCGAACGAGGCATCGTTCAACCGGAACGGGCCACCCGAAAGTTGCGCGAGCTCCGTTGTACTCTTCTTCGATGGGAATGCACGTCCCGCGGGCGGATCGACTTCGACTCGATAGTTGCCGGGCGTCACGAGCGGAAATCGAAAAACGCCAGCGGGTAACGTGTAAACCGCGCCACCCGCGTCGGTGACGGGCGAGCCTGTGAGCACTTCGGCTGGATAGCGGCTCACACCGTCATCGCCGAATACTTCCGCGGGCAATCCGGTCGTCGCATCGAGTAGGCGAACTCGCGCACCGTTCACTGCTTGCCCGGTTTGCGAATCGAACACCAAGCCGAATGGGTCTACCAACGCACTCGCTCTGCTTGCATCACGCGAGTCTTGCGGATCGACGTACACAGAATTGATTTCGGCATTGCGCTCGACCTCCAGCACGCAATCGCCGATGACTGCGGTCTTCGCACTGGTCTGGATGTAACCCACGAACTCGCCTGTATCTAACCCTGTTTCGGAAAGCTGCACGATCTCGCGATCGCCTGCTGCAGTCGTGAGCTGCAGTTTCACCGTATCGATCACGTTCGCATCGCGATTTTGATCCGCATCCTTCACTTGCACGAACGCTGCATCGCCACCATGCAGCATCGTCGTTGTAGCCAGTGCGATCGGCTTCAGAGGATCCAACTTACCGCCGCCGCTCACGACGGGGTCGGCAAGCGAAATCATTCCGTTGTTGGATTGGCATTGCGTCGGGCCCGCCGTGGCCTGCTCCGAACTGTCCCCGAGCGTGGTACGCATGAGCGAGACGCTCGAGGTCGACGGCAGAGGCACGACTTGCGCCGTTACCGCATTGCTCACGATGGTGCGTTGCTGTGAGCTGCCATCGAGGAACGTGAGACTCGCGCTGTTCTGAATCAGTGTGCCCGAAGGCGTCGCGGCGAAAGCAGAATGCGCGATTGCGAACCAGATCATTGCAATCGCGAACGCCTTTAGACCTCGGGAAATCCGAGGTCCAGAGACACCGAAGGCGGAGCGGTTATTCACCGCCCCGCCCGCGTCGTGTGTCGAGCGTTCGAGAATTGCGTCGCACATATTCATGCGCTGGAGCTCGTGCTCCTGTGGCGCGAACGGTGCGTAAGAGACTTCCGCATGGGCGATTACTTGATCGTCACGCGGAACGTCACGGTGGCGCTACCGCTCGCGGCAATCGCGCCTGGATCGACATTCAGCGAGGTGACCGGCGTGCCCACCGTACGGCCGCTGTCGGAGACAGAGCTGCCGTTCACAGTGATCGAGCCCGCGACATAGTCCGTATTCGCCGGAATCGGATCGCTTACCGTCACGCCCGTCGCCGATTGCGAACCGCTGTTCGCGACCGTGATGGTGTACTCCACGGTGGCGCCAGGAATCGCCTTCGGATTCGTCGTGTTGTTGAACGGATCGCTGACGACCGACGATGTCTTGGTAACCGTCAGAGACGCGGACTGAACCTGATATTGATCTTGGGCTTCGGCGATGCCATCGCGTGCCACCGCACCGCCATCCGCGAATACGATATCCACAGCGTTCGGGTTGTCGGCACCCGCGGTCTGCACGACAGGTGTCGTCGTATTTGCGGTCGTCGCTTGCGCAGCGAGCTGCACGTTCGCGAACTGATTGTTGGTAGCCGTCGACGGAATATCCGCCAACACATACACCGTCACCGTCGCATCGGGCGCGAGGGTGGCGATATTCGTTGCGGTGTCGGTCGGGTCATACCCTGGCGTCGTGCCGGACTCGACGAATACCCGCAAATTGTTGACGTCCTGGTTGTCAGCGGTCCCGCTCGGGAAGGGCGAGGCAGTCCCGGACGCGAGGTTGGTCGCCGTCAGCAAATAGCCTTGCGCGGTGTTGCCCTGGTTGGTGACCGTGAAGGTCGTAACCAAGTTGGTCGCACCCGGTGCAGTGCCCGCGCTGGTGGGGTTGCCCGATGCTTCTGCGACGATGTGAATGATCTTGTTGTCGACTCTGAAGCTCGTGTCCGAACCCGTCGCGGTCGTGTTGCCGATGGGCGAACTTTCAATCGGCGTCTGAGCGACGCCACCGACGCTGTAGCTCACGGTCGCGCGGTTGGTGACTTGAGTGTTCGATGCGGTTCCGGCCGCATTCGCACTCTCGATCACACCGAACGTTCCGATTGCTGCCAGCGCGAGGCTCGCCTTCATCAGGTGCCTTGCGATAGTCATTGCAAATCTCCTCTAAGCTTGAACACACGTTTGGCAAGGAAGTGAATGCATCGCGTTCGCCCTTGCCATGCGAGCGCGATTCGAAAACTTTGTTATTCGACGATCGCGCGATAGCGCACGAAGGCCGTCGTACCCGCGGGGAACGGCGCTTGGTACGTCCAGCGCACGTGACGGAACTCTTCTTGCTTCGCGGTGTGCGTGCCGTTCGCGTCCTTTGCGGTCAGCGTGCCGGCTGTGCCGAATTGCTTGCCGTCCACGGAATAGGTGATCACGGTGCCCGCACCCATTGCTGAGTCGGGCACCAGCGTCATATGCTCAGGCACAGCGTTGTCGATCACGATGTGATCCGCAGGTTTGTTGCAGACGTTCTTCGCCGTGATCGTCCAAACAACTTGATCGCCGGGGACCACTTTGCCGAGCGGCGCGAGACGCGTAGCCTTCGCGCCTTGTTCGTTCACGTACTCCTGCTCGGTTTCGGCGGTGGTCTTCAGTTCGATACAGCCTTTTTCTTCTGCGTGAACCGCACTCGCCAACAACATCGAAGCGAATGGAATCAGTGCAGCAAGCGATGAACGCGCGACAGTGCGATGTGTCATGTCCCCTCTCCTGTGATTAATTGATCTTGACCGCGAAGGTGATCGTCTGCGGTCCGGAAGCCTGCGAAAGATTGCCGAGGATCACGTTCACCTGAGCCGTCGGCGTGCTGACGAATTGGCCGGCATCCGCATCTGCCGCATCGGAAAGCGCAGTGCTGTTTAGATGCAGCGAGCCGGGCACGAACGTGGTGTTCGCCGGAATCGGATCGGCGAATTGCGCCGCCGTGGCGGTGCCGGTGCCGGTTGCAGTAACGACGATTTGATAGTTGATCGTGGCGCCGGGAACCGGTCGCGAACCGCCGAACTGATCGACGATGGTTTGTGTTTTGACAGCACCGACGGTGAGCGCCTCGACCAAGTACTCGCCGAATAGCGTGCCTTTGGCGCCGGTTGATCCGACAACCGCGTCGACTCCGCCCGTACCAGCGCCTGCGAATGCAGTGCCTGCCGTTCCGCTTCCGGTGGTTGCCGTTGCCGTGAGTTGGCTGCGGCCGCGTTGACCGTCGGTGACGCTGCTCGGGATGTCGTTCACGATCATCACGCGCACCGACGCATCCGGTGCCAACGTGACCGGCGCCGAGTAAGCAACGAAGCTGCCCGAGGCTTCGACCAAAACGGGCGTCGATGCGAGCGTCGGATCGAAGTTGTCGCCGGTCACGCCCGCACTCAGCGCAGCGAGGCTGAACGACTCGCTGCCGTTGCCGGTGTTCGTGACGGTGAAGATCAGTTGCTGACCGGTGGCGCTTGGGGAGACGGTGACCGTGGCGTTCGCGATGCTGACGTTGACGTCGAGAATCTCGGCGACCGTCACGGTCGTGGAGTTCGAGGATGCGGTGACGGTAGAGGCGCCGACCGTGTAGCTGACCTGAGCGGTGTTTTGAATGTTGGTGCCGGCTGCGGTACCAGCGGCGTGCGCCTCAGCGGCAAGCAGCACGAATGCCAAAGCGGTGGCCGCTTTGCGGATGATCGACATAGAACCTCCCCAAACCTAAAAACAGTTGCGGCAACTGCACTTACGGGGCTCAGTTCTTTGATGTCGTTCTCCGTGATCGATACCCCATGGATAAGTGCAGGTGCTTCCTTATGGGTCGGGATTCTTGTTAAGCAGCGAACTTACGTTGTGAAGTTCTTCGCAATTCCTCGGCCGGCGATTCAAGTTTCTCGCCGAAGTGCCGAGTGCTTCGCGCTTTACAGAAGGATGTCAAAGCGCTGACGTTGCCCGCGCATCGCAAGCTGAGACGCCTGTCACTTTTTGTTCGGCGAATTCGTCACTTAGCGCGATCACTTGCGCGGCGGTTCAACTCGCCATACTGGCGCTCGCGCCGAGTTAGGCGGATGTGGACACTGCACACACCAACGACGTAGCCGAAGTGAGGTTGAGGTCTCGAACTGAACTGATCGCAGACATAAGCGCGTCAAAATGTGAACGCCTCGACGTGCATGCAGCGAATGCCTGATTAGGCTGCGACGGCTTTATCACACGGCTGCCTGCGCCTTGTTCCGATCCACTGTTCGTCCACTGATTGCTTGCACATTGATCCTGATCGCGATGGCGATTGGCGGCATTGCGCGTGCGGCCACCATCTCCGGAACGGTGTTCGAGGATCGCAACTACGGGGGTGGCGCAGGTCGTTCACTGGCGGCGTCTGGCGGCGTGGGTATCGAAGGAGTGAGAGTTGAGATCTACGACACCTCCGGCCGACTTCTCGCCACTCGCACCACGGATGCAGCCGGCGAGTATTCGTACACTTACGGCGGCCAAGCCGCGCGGCTGATTCGCATCGTCAATAGCACGGTCGAATCGACGCGAACGGGCGGCTCCAGCTGCACGACTTGCGTGCCGGTTCAGACCTTTCGCGCTGAGGCACCCAACGGATTTGTCCAATCGGTTCAGGATGAAGTCGGCGGTCGCTATCCAGATCGCAGCGACGCAGGCCCCGCCGATTTTGCGTGGTGGGCCACGTTCCCCAACACTTCGGCGACGCAAGCGGCGCAGTCATGGAGCGAAGTGGATCCGAACACTGGCAGTACCGATCTCATCAACATCGATTTCGGCTTCAACTTCGACACGATCGTCAACACGCGCGACGCCACGAACTGCGCTGTGAACAACGGATCTTTTCCGTGCCAGGGCAGCCTTAGACAGTTCATCATCAACTCGAATGCGCTCGGCGGTGTGGCGTCGCTATCGCAAAATGGCAGCGGTCAACTCGATGGACTGACAACGAGTCTTCCCGGCGGCTACGAAACCAGTATCTTCATGATCCCAAACGCGGCGCTGACAAACGGCGTTGCGGTGATCACGCTAGCCGGCACGATGCCGAATCTCACGGCGACAAATACTCGGCTAGATGCAACCACGCAAACGATCAATATCGGCAACACGAACAGCGGCAGCGAAGGCACCGGCGGAACTGTCGGGGTAGACGCGATCACGCTGCCTACTATTTCGCGTCCTGAAGTGCAGTTGAATTGCGCCGCGAGCGCGGCCCCCGTAACACTCGCATCGAGCAATCAGTCCATCGTCGGGTTCGCATTGAATCAGGGTTACGTGCTGCTATCCGGCGCGAATGGAACCGTTCGCAATAATCTCGTCGGCATGACCGCAAGTGGATCAAGCGCTGCGAACGCGTCTGCGTTCTATGGCATCAAGTTCTCCGGCACGAATTCGACGGTCCGCAATAACTTCGTCACGGTGAACAACTCGGCGATTCGCAGCGATGGCGGCGCGAGCGGGTCTGTCGTCACGCTGAACGAAGTGGCGCGGCCGAGTTCCGGCCATACGAATACATTCGACGGCATTCTGCTGATCGGTGGCGCGAGCAACATTCAGATCACCGCGAACTTGGTGCGCAATCAAGCAGGCGGCGGCATCGAACTTGGGTTCGGTTCAGCCAGCGACAGTTACGTGAATATCACCGTTGCGAACAACACGGTGACGAATAACGGCTTTACCTCCGGCAGCACCGCTTCGACCGAGCCGGTAGGAATGGTCGCCTACAATCTCACGGGCACCAACGTCGTGTTCTATCGCAACCGCTCCATCGCTAACGGAGGTCCTGGGCTGCTGATCATGTCGGCGACTGGAGTGAGCGCATCGCAAAACAGTTTCGGCAATAACGGCGGACCCGCAATCGACTTGGATCCGAATACGCGCGATCCAAACACGATGGGTGCGCCGAACGGCGTCACGCTGAACGACAACGGCGATGCGGACACTGGTCCGAACGGATTGCTGAATTATCCCGTGATCACCTCTGCCGTGATCGCGAACGGCGAGCTCAACGTCGCGGGATTCGCACGACCCAACAGCGCGATTGAGCTGTATCTCGCACAACCCGACCCTTCCGGCTTCGGCGAAGGACAGACCTACGTGACTGTTCTGACCGAAGGGAGCGCCAGCGATGTAGATGCGACGACCGGAACGTATGGGCCCGGGAACATCAATGGGCGTTCGCAAGGCACCGACACCACGAATCGTTTTGCTTTTCGCATGAGCGTGCCGAGCGGCGTTGCCATCGGCTCCATTCTCACTGCAACGGCGACGTTGAACGGCCAGACCTCCGAGTTCGGCGGCAATGTCGTCGTCACTTCAGGCCCGACCCTGGTGCACGCCAAAACTGTTGCGGTGCTTTCTGATCCGCTCAACAACACCACGAATCCAAAGAGCATCCCCGGCGCGATCGAGGTTTATACCGTACGTGTCACCAATCAAGGCCAAGGTGCCGTGGACAACAACACGCTTCGCGTGATCGATGCGATCCCAGCGAACACGGCGATGTATGTCCTCGATATCGCCGGCAGCGGCTCCGGACCGGTCGCATTCTCGAATGGCTCGCCCAGCAGCGCGCTCACCTATATATACGGCGGGCTCAACAACGGATCCGATGGTCTCGACTTCTCCAACGACGGCGGTGCGACATGGACGTATACACCGATCGCCAATGCGAATGGCTGCGATCCGGCCATCACCAACATCCGAGTGAAGCCGCAAGGCGCCATGGCGGCGAATACGGGATCGGGGAATCCGTATTTTGAGATTAGATTTAGGGTGAGGGTGAACTAGGTGGGCGAGCCGGTGAGGAAGTGAGAAGGTGAGAGCGCAAAGCGCGTGAGGGTCGTCGGTCGTGCATCGGCATTCGCTGCGAGTTTTACTCCCTCACTTCCTCACCTTCTCGCCGCCTTCTGCGTGAGTCTTGCGGTATCAAACAATCGCTGATGCACTACGCCTTTCACTCTCTCACTTCCTTTTCACTCCCTCACTGCACCCTACGGGTGCCTCCTCACTTCCCCCCCGCTGCTACTAGGTATAGGCTTCCGCACTCGTTGTGCAACCGAGTGACAACGCATACGCATGTTGTCCAATCCGGTAGGGGGCTAAGTAACGGTGGAACCAACCGATACTGGAAATCCTGACTATTTCCATCGCGTCGTCGACTGCCAATGGGCATGCCCCGCACACACCGACGTTCCTGAATACATCCGGCTCATCGCGCTCGGCGAGTTCACCGAAGCGTATTTGGTGAATCGCGAATCCAACGTGTTTCCCGGCATTCTCGGCCGTGTGTGCGATCGGCCATGCGAACCCGCGTGTCGACGCGGTCGCATCGAAGCTGAGCCGGTGGCAATTTGCCGATTGAAACGTGTTGCCGCAGATCATCGCGATGATGTCAGCGATCGGCTACCTCGCGCACCCAAGCAAAAGAACAGCAAGCGCATTGCGTGCATCGGCGCCGGTCCGGCATCGCTCACGGTCGCGAACGATTTGATGCCGCTTGGCTATGAGGTGACGATCTTCGAAAAGTGGGGCTCGCCAGGCGGGCTCATGCGCACCAACATTCCATCGTTCCGTTTGCCTGCGGGCGTGTTGGACGAAGAGATCGGCTACATCGTGAATATGGGGGTGGACCTGCGTCTGGGCACGCCGGTGACGAGCCTAAAAGAACTGCTCGCATCCGGTGAATTCGACGCGGTCTTCGTCGGGAGCGGCGCGCCGAAAGGCAAGGACTTGGACTTGCCCGGCCGCCGCGATTTTCCAGCAGTGGAAGAACACATTCACATCGGCATCGATTGGCTCGAATCGGTTGCCTTTCAGCACACGAAGTCGATTGGTCGTCGCGTCCTGATCATCGGCGTCGGCAACACTGCGATGGATTGCTGCCGCACTTCACTGCGCCTCGGCGCTAACGATGTGAAGGTCATGGCGCGCAAGCCGCGTGCGTTCTTCAAAGCCTCGGAATGGGAGCTCGAAGATGCCGAGGAAGAAAACGTCGAAATCGTCGTGAATCACTCGCCGAAGGCGTTCGTGATTCAGGAAGGCAAGCTCGCGGGCATGCTGTTCGACAAGATCGAATACGAGTTCGATGCATCCGGCCGGATCACTGCCGAGCGCATCGTCGGCGAACAATTCTTCCCGTGCGACGACGTGATCCTCGCGATCGGACAAGAAAATGCCTTTCCTTGGATCGAGGAAGGCCTCGGCATCGAGTTCGATAAATGGCATGTTCCGAAGGTCGACAAGCGCACCTTCCAATCCACGCTGCCCAACGTATTTTTCGGCGGCGATGCGGCATTCGGTCCGAAGAACATCATCTGGGCCGTCGAGCACGGGCACCAGGCGGCTATTTCGATTCACCGCTATTGCCAGGGTAAATCGGTCACAGAGCGCTTGCCGCCGTTGATGAATCTGTCCAGCCGCAAAATGGGCATTCACGAGTGGGCTTACAAGAACGACTACAACCCCGTGGAACGCCGGTTGATGCCGCACGTGGATCTCAAGGAGCGATTCAAGAAGGTCAACATCGAAGTCGAACTTGGCTTCACTGCAGAACAAGTCGCGGCTGAAGTGCAGCGCTGCTTGAATTGCGACGTACAAACCGTATTCGAAACCAAGTTGTGTATCGAATGCGATGCGTGCATCGACATCTGTCCGGTCGATTGCTTGACAATCACTCACAACGGACCGGAAGACGAGTTGCGCACCCGTCTTAAAGCGCCGGCACTCAACGTCAAGGAGCCGCTCTTCGTCTCGACTCCTTTGAAGCAAACCGGACGTGTGATGGTGAAGGACGAAGATGTTTGCGTGCATTGCGGGCTGTGCGCCGAGCGCTGCCCGACCGCTGCATGGGACATGCAGAAATCCAAGATCAAGATTCCCTACGCGAGCGACGAGACGCCTCCATGCCTGCCGCAGCAGACGCGCAAGACCGCCTAAACGATTTCGTCATCAAGCTCGCGAACGTCAACGGCACGGGCTCGGCCAGCGCCAACACGTTGTTGATGAAGTCGATCTTCCGCATGGGCGTGCCCGTGATGGGGAAGAACTACTTCCCATCCAACATTCAAGGTTTGCCGACGTGGTACGAGATCCGAGTGACGCGCGATGGTTACGTCGCACGCTCCGGCAACGTCGACTTGATGGTCGCAATGAACGCGGAAACCTATGCGCGCGACATCAAAGAGCTCTCGCCCGGCGGATTTCTGATTTACGACTCCACGTGGCCGCGACCCGCACTGCTCAAGCGCGACGACATCACCATCTTGGGAATTCCGCTCGCGCGCATGTGCAACGAGACGTTCTCCGGTGTGCGCGCACGAATTCTGCTGAAGAACATCATGTATGCGGGTGCTCTCGCAGCGTTGCTGGATATCGAGCTGCAAGTCATGCGTGCGCTTCTGGGCGAGAGTTACGCGAACAAGAAGGCGCTGTTGGACTCGAACGTGAAGGCGCTGGAGATGGGCTTTAACTACGCCAAGGAGCATTTTGCGTGCCCGTTGTCCTTGCGCGTCGCACGCATGGACAAAACGGCCGATCACATGTTGATCGACGGTAATACGGCCGCTGCCCTGGGCTGTTTATATGCTGGAGCAACGGTCGGCGCTTGGTATCCGATCACACCCTCGACTTCGTTGATGGATGCGTTCAAGAGCTTGTGTCAGAAGTGGCGCATCGATCCCGAAAGCGGCAAGCGCAACTACGTCATCGTCCAATGTGAAGACGAACTCTCGGCGATCGGTGCCGTGATCGGTGCAAATTGGAATGGCGCGCGCGCCTTCACGCCGACGAGCGGTCCCGGCATTTCCTTGATGAACGAATTCATCGGTCTTGCGTACTACGCCGAAGTGCCAGCCGTGTTGTTCGATATTCAACGCGTCGGCCCCTCCACCGGAATGCCAACGCGAACCCAGCAATGCGACTTGCTGCTGGCGGCCTATGCGTCGCATGGCGATACGCGTCACGTGCTGTTGTTCCCGAATAGTCCCGAAGAGTGCTTCTATCTGTCTGTTCAGGCGTTCGATCTCGCTGAACGCCTGCAAACGCCTGTGTTCGTGATGTCGGATCTGGACATCGGCATGAACGATTGGATGTGTCCGAACCTCAAGTGGGACGACACGTACAAGCCCGATCGCGGCAAGGTGTTGACGAAGGAGCAGATCGAACAGCTCGACAAGTTCTATCGCTTCTTCGACAAAGATGGCGATGGCATTCCGTACCGAACGCTGCCCGGAGTGCATCCGAAGGGCGCCTACTTCACGCGCGGATCAGGACACACCCAATACGGCGGCTACACTGAAGATGCGACCGAGTACCAGATTGTAGTGGATCGCTTAAAGCGCAAATTCGACACCGCGAAGCAGCTCGTGCCGAAAGCGATCATCGAAGATCGCGGTGGTCGCGATGTTGGCATCGTCTCGATTGGAAGCTGCGACGGCGCGGTGCGCGAAGCACTCGATATTCTCAAGCGCCAAGGCGTGAACGTCGATTACATGCGGCTGCGCGCGTTTCCGTTCGGCGAGGAAGTCGAACAGTTCCTCGCCTCGCATGCGAAGATTTTCGTCGTCGAACAGAATCGCGATGCGCAGTTGCGAAGCCTGCTGACGCTCGAAACTGCAGTGGAGAAATCCAAACTGCACTCGATCCTCTACTACGCTGGACTACCGATGTCTTCGACGATCGTCGTCGAAGGCGTGCTCGCCGCCGCGGGTGCGTCGGCGAAGATCCGCTCCGCGGTATGAATCAGACGTAACACAAAGAACGCACAGAACTGGATAGAAAGAAGATATGAGCTGCTCTCTCACGATTCCTGTCTTTGTGCGCTTTGTGTTGTGTCCGGCTCTTGGATGACACTCAATGACATTCATCGCTAAGCCCAAAGTCGCGCATCCAAGTCTGCCGAGGAACGCACTTGGATTTACGCGTCGAGATTACGAAGGCGGCATGTCGACGTTGTGTGCCGGTTGCGGTCACGACTCGATCACTGCGGCGATCATCGAAGCAGTATGGCGTCTCGAATTGCGGCCCGAACAACTCGCGAAATTGTCCGGTATTGGCTGCTCATCGAAGACGACTGCCTATTTCGTGAGCGGCGGCCACGGATTCAATTCCGTGCACGGACGCATGCCTTCGATCGCCACGGGTGCCATCTCCGCGAACAAGGACTTGTACTACTTGGGCGTTTCCGGCGATGGCGACACGCTATCGATCGGTTTCGGCCAGTTCGCGCACGCGATTCGCCGCAACATCAACATGCTGTACATCATCGAGAACAACGGTGTGTATGGACTGACGAAGGGACAGTTCTCGGCTTCCGCCGATATCGGCACGAAGGCGAAGAAGGGCGAGGAAAATCAGCAACCGCCGGTCGATCCCGTGTTGACGGCACTGACGCTCGGCTGCACGTTCGTTGCACGCAGCTTCTCAGGAGATAAAGATCAACTGGTGCCGCTCATCGAAGCAGGCCTCAAGCATCGCGGATTCGCGCTGATCGACGTGCTTTCCCCGTGCGTTACGTTCAACGATCACGAAGGCTCCACGAAGAGCTATCAATTCGTTCGCGATCACTACGAATCTGTCGTGCAAGCGGATTTCGTTCCCCCGGCGCAGGAAATCACCGCGAGTTATGCGGCGGGCGAAGCGATGCCGATCACCATGCACGATGGCAGCCGCATCCTGCTGCGCAAGCTGGATCCGAATTACGATCCGACCGATCGCTCGAAAGCAACTTCCTATATCCGAGAGAAACTCGCGCAAGGCGAGTACGTAACTGGGCTCATTCACATCGACGAAGGCAGCCCGGAATTCCACGAAGTGAATGGCACGAGCGCAACGCCGATGAATCAAATCCCGTACGAGAAACTCAATCCGGGGAGTGCGGCATTGGCGAAGATCATGAGCCGCTACCGATAAGATTCCGGACGCGAACCAAAGAACGAACACAAAGAGCACAAAGATCTACAAGGACCGCAAAGAAGAATTAGCCGAAGAGAAAAGAACAAATACTTCTATGAGTCCATTGCGGCGCCGATTCACATAGTCCGATGCGCGTGGACAGGCCACGCCGTGAGTCCGAGGGCTTTTTGTGATCTCTGTTCTATGTGCTCTCTGTGTTGCGCTTGTTCTTCGCTGGCCTATTTTTGCGTTCTTTGTGTTGCGTCCGAGTCCTGCTTATGCGGCACGCTCAAATCGAACAGCACTTCCGACTTCTCATACACCTTCGAGATCTGCTGGCCATCCCATACATAGGCCAGCGCAGCGCCTGCAACAGGAATGCTCACCGCTTGAGGTTTGAACGCGGCAATGCATTCGCCGCCTTCGTGACGCACGCTGCGATACACCAATCCCCACTCGCCACGAGCTTGACGCGGTTTTGCGAAGGCCTGCGATGTGCTGTAGTCGTCGGGATCGTGCAGGTCATCAAATCGATCGCTGCGAACGTCCAGTAACGGCTTCACCGGCCGGCCGACGTACGCGCGCATATCGACTTCACACGCGGGTTCCTGGGTAGACGCCAAGAATCGAGCGCGATGAAAAGCGGTTTCGCGAACAGCCGTTTCCAAGGAATGGGCCGCGTAGTACACGCCATAGCTGCCGTCGCTGAAGCGGCTTGGCCTGCCACTGTGCGTGAACGCCGCCATGACGATACTGGCACCGGGACCGTGCACTCGATCGTGTTGCTCAACGAGCGGAGTCGTACCGTTCTCGTCCCGAAGCCGATCGTTCGTCAGGCCCTCGATGTACCACGCCATCTCGAGCTGATGCGGTTCGACGATGTCTTCGAAAACATTGATCGGAGGATGCCGTGCGGAAACGATTCGGTAACTCTTTTGCCATCGCAGCGTGACATGCCGCGGTTCATGACGCGTCACCATCCGCGTTCGGCATCCAAGTAGCGGCGCACGTCGGCAAGATCGATCACGCGCCCGCCTAACATGCGCGCCAGTGCCGAGCGACCCGCAAACGGCGCTGCGGTGTTCGGTTTCTTGACCCACGAGTTCGCTGCCGCCTCGGTCGGCAGCAGGATGCGCAGAGCTTTGTAGATGCCCATTACGTAGCTGATGCGCTCGAGCGTGTCCGCAGCGAGTTTCGCGGCCTTCTCCGATTTCCACTTGAAGAAGGTCGATCGCGGTGGATTGCCCAGCAATTGCCGTTCTTCTTCCGCCGTCAGCCCCCAACCTGCCGTGATGTTGAAGAACGCAGTGAGTGCCGTCGATCCGAGTTGGTCGAGATCGAAACCGGAATGGGATAACGGATTGGGATTTGCCATACGTAAGTCCAAATAGAGACTATGTACGTAAAATACTCCATTACTGGACTAAGTTCCAGGGCCTATTGCCGTGCCTTGCCTATTGCAACGCAGCCTGGATCTGCTCGAGCACGGACCCAGGACGTTTGAGCACATCGGTGGGCTTTAGAAGAACCACCTTGAACCCCAGGGTAGTGAAGAATTGGAGACGGGCGCGGAGACGGTCCGCTTCGATCGTGCCGCTACGTTGCAACTCGACGATGACGGCGCGTTCACGGCAGACGTGTTCGACCACGAATGGGCCGATGCAGGCGTGTCGAATGAAACGATGAGGTTGAAGGGAGTGCGACTGCAACAGTCGCGAGAGGGTCTCACGCACCCCGGTCGCGCTAGTGCGCGCAGACGTTCGATCCTTGAACACTCCCGTGAACATGGGCGCAGCTTAACCGAGCTGCGCAGCTTGGAGAGGCCGATTTTTCTCCGAATTCAGGAGATTTTGCGAAAGGTCCTAATACCAGCCGCGAATCTCGGTCGATGACCATAGGCGGCACACGGCACCCGAACTGGCCGACAGCCCCACCCGGCGATGACTCTTACCAGCTTGAATGCATCGAGGATCGCGCGCCCAGTGAACCGAATAAACCATCGGGTCCAGGCTCGCATTCATTAGATCGCTCAAGTGCCGGCGCCACTCTTCTCTCGTCTTCATGATCGACTCCAACAGGCCAATCAGACAACGTTGGTAGAACGTAGGCGGTTCCTGCGTCCTCGTAGGACAGATCGGCTGTGAAGTGGCGTCATTGAGCGACACCGAGTCGAAATTTCCCAACGACGTAACAGAAGTGCGCAATGAGTCTCACATTCTGTTCAATCGCGCCGGCCTATCCTTGGCCTGAAGTCTCGCGTGCTTACGGTGAAGGGCACATGAACGAGCCGATCGGCTCACTTCATATTCGCCGCAGTCTGCTGCACACGCGGCACAAAGAAGAAATCCCCGACTTCATGTCCTGCTCCCTTGATGGACTTGAACTCAGGCGTTTGCACGAATTTGTTCTTCGCCGCGGCCGCCTCCACTCGCTTGCGGACGCGACTGAACAGCTCTGGACTTGCCAGGATGCCGTCGTTCGCTGCGAGTTCTTCGATGAAGGCACGCGCGAAAACCGAATTGCCGTTGCCGCCCTCGTCCAGCACCGGTTTGTCTCCGCCCGAAGAAAGCAGCAAGCGTGCACGTTTCGGCAGTTTGTATTTGATGTAGTCGAGCGAGTAGGTGCCATTGCTGTTCAAGAACAGATAGCTTGGATCCGTCGACAACAACCCGGCGTAACAAGAATCGGCGACGACGAGAACGCGCTTGGCAGCCAAGCGGCCCAAGTGGCCGGTGATTTGTTCGTTCGGCACCCAGAACGTATCTTGCGGGGGCGCATCGGCATTCACCGGCAACCAATAGCCGGTTTCGGATTTTCCGCTCTTCAAGCGATAGCCGTGGCCGGCGTAATAGATCAATACATTGTCTTCAGGCTTGAGCACGGCATTGAGATCGTTGATCGCCTTCAACATCGTGACGTCGTTGGCGTCAGGGAAGATCTGCACGATGAAGCCGTATTTGTCGGCAAGGATCCGCGCGGCGCGCTCCGCATCATTGCGAGGCGTCACTAAGCTCTCGATCGATCGGTAGTGTTGATTTCCGATCACGATGGCATAGAAGCGACCGAAGTTGAGGCCCGCGGCTTTCAGCTCCTCGCCTGTCGGCATGGTTGGAACCAGATCGGTTACGCCTTGCGGCGTACGAGTGCGCGGTATACCGGCCAATCTTTCGGTGCTCTTCTGCCGCTCGCTCTCGAGCTGCGCGATCCACTTCTTGAGCGCCGCCACTTCCTTGTTGCTGTCCGGCGTCTGCTGCGCGACGGGTTGCTTGGCGAGCTTGTCCTGCAAGCTCTGCAATTGTTGCTGCAGCAGTTTGAGCTGCGTGTCCTTCTCGGCAATGGCACCTTCCAATTCCTTACGCAACTCATCCTGCTCGCGCTGTGCGGCGGAGGCATAGATGAGGCTATCTGCCGGGATGCCTGATGCTTGTCGATACAGATTTAGGGCCTTGAGTTGGTCCTGCTCCACGCCGCGGCCTTGTTCGTAAAGCGTGCCGAGATTGAACAGGGCGCGCGAATACCCTTTGTTTGCAGCCTTTTGGTACCAGGAAGCCGCCGCAGCGAAATCCGGCTCGACGCCCATGCCGCGCTCGAAGATCTCGCCGACGTTGGTTTGCGCTTCAGGGTCGCCGTCTTCGGCGCTTTGCATCCAGATGCGCAATGCCGACTTCAAATCGGCGCGATCGTAAGCCACGTACTCGCCACCGCGGATCGAGCACTCGGATGCGGTCGTGCGAATCGGACGGCGCTGCGTGAGATAGGTCGAATTGCCCAACTGTCGCACCTGCCCGGGCAGCAAGCAGTCGACGATCTCGAGATCCGAACGCTTCACCAACCCTTGTGTCGCCGCTGCCTTGTCCGATGCAGCTAGCGCTGCTGAAGCGGTGATCGACAGCGTCGGCACCACCAAGAGCGTGGCGCGCATCAGCCACCCGCGAGCAGAATGTTTCATTTATTCGTGTCCTTGTGAGGCCTTGGAGTGGGACCATCTCGAGTCCCTTCTGGGCCCGTTGCTGCCGGGCTCTTGTTCGCGCTGGCTATGTAACATTCGCAGAACTTCGCGGCAACCGCGCTGAAGTCCAATGCAAAGCCGCTCGACAGTGCACACGATGGCAGCGCTGGTAGTGTCTAATTGTGCGCATTCTGTTCAATTGGGGTGTACCGCAAACGTGATGCTGCGCGCGATGGGGATACTGCTGATCGGCGCCCTGGCAGGTTGTGCAACCAACGGCGAACGCATCGACGCGCTCGCAGCTCAGGCGCATTTGAACCGATCCGTCCTTCGCGTCGGCAGCTTCAACACCGTCATTTACGAACAGCACACATCGACCGACGATGCCGGTCCGTTCGTCATCTTCCTGGACGGCGATGGCGTGCCTTGGACGGGCGGCATCACTCCCAACCCCGATCCGACCACTCGCGATCCGTTAGCGTTGAAGCTACTGACCAAGAGCCCCGTGAACGGCGCTTACGTCGCACGCCCTTGCTATCAAGAGATCAAGAGCGAGGGCTGCACACCGAATCTATGGACCGCCGGACGCTATTCGCAGAGCGTGGTTCAGGCGATGAAGAGCGCGATTGAGCAGATCGTCACCCGTCGTCATCCGACCCACCTCGCCGTCGTCGGCTACAGTGGCGGCGGTGCCTTGGCCGTCCTGTTGGCCGAACGCATTCCCGAGATCGATACCGTGATCACCTTTGGAGCGAACTTGGACACGGATGCTTGGACTACGTATCACGGCTACCTACCGCTTGAGACTTCGCTGAATCCCGCCCGCAGCGAGCGCGTGCATTCATTTCGCGAATTGCATTTGATCGGCCTGTTGGACAACGTCGTGCCCCCGCAAACCCGCGAGGCTTACTTCAAACGCTTCTCAAATGCCAAAAACTTGGTACTGAAGACGTACACCCACACATGCTGCTGGCTGCAAGACTGGAATGAGGTCAGCCGAACGATCGATCGCGAGATGGGCGAGCAGCTATTGAGCCGGTGATTGCGCAAGTTCGCGCATCCCTGGCTGCGATTGAGACAGCAACACACTACGTAGTTTCTGCAAGGCCGCGGTGCATGTATGCAGACGCGCGCCTCTGCCTATCGGGACGCACGCTCAATCGTGCTTCTCACAACAGTTCGAAGTTCAACGTGTACACAGCAGCTTGTCCTCTTTGATCGGCGAATGCGTTCGTTCGCTGCCGTCAAAAATCGCTATGGCGATTTTCGCAAACGCAGGTCTATGCTCGGCGCGCGATCGGCACGAGGCTCTTAGCCGATCGCCAATTCGCAATTCCGCATCTCCTGTCGCGCACTCGTGCGCAGCAAGGGTTTGCTCGCGTCGACACATCAACATTCGAAGGGAGAACATCATGAATGGTTTGAGAGAGGCCGTTGCGATTGCAGCGATGGCCGGAAGTCTTTGCGTGGCTGCTGCGGCCGATGCCGATTCGCAGGCGACACCTGCCCCGGAACCTGCGGCTCACATGAATTCGTTGCGCGTTGTCGTGGACAAACACACTGGCAAGGTGCGAGCACCGACGGAGGAAGAACTCGCAGCCCTCATCGCCGCACAAAAGGCGGCTAAAGACCATGCAACACAGGCACGGGCTGCACGCGTCGCTGTACCGAATCGCGCACCTATGATCATGCCCACCAGCAAGACAGTGCAGCGGCACGGGAACGGGATGGTTTCGGCGCGCTTGTCGGCTGACTCACTCTCGGCGCTGAAACTCGAAAGAGATGCGCAGGGCAATGCTCGGTTGGTGCATACCACTGAAGCTCAACCGGCAGCCGCGGAGGAATAACCCATGCGTCACCTCCTCACTGCCACCAAAGTGGCTGCTTGCGCCGGTTTGCTGATTGCAAGCGCAACCGCATCCGCTGCCAAAATCGAACTCATCAACATCGACCCGCCTGGCGTCGGATTCAACGATCCCACTCCCGCGACACCGGTCGGCGGCAACACCGGCACTACGATCGGCCAACAGCGATTGAACGCTTATCAACGTGCACTCGATTTATGGGGCTCGGTGTTGAAGAGCAAAGTGCCGATCGAAGTCGTCGGTTCGTTCAGCGCATTCCCGCCAGAGCTGTGCGCAGGCAACGTGCTCGCGCAAGCGGGCGCGATGCAAATCTTCGCGAACTTCCCCAAGGCTCCGCAGCAGGACACGTGGTACGGCGTGGCACTCGCCAATGCGTTAGCCGGTGAAGATCTCGCGCCCGGACAGTTAGGGCCTGAAGACGATTATGCAGGCGCCGACATCGTGGCGCAGTTCAACGGCGGGATCGGTGCAGACGATTGCATTCCAGGCTCGAGCTGGTACTACGGCCTGGACAACAACGCACCGGACGGCACGATCGACTTCTTGAACACCTTCATGCACGAAGTTGGGCATGGTCTGGGCTTCTCGAACTTCATCAGCGAAGGCGATGGCCTGCCCCCGGCGTATCCCGATTTCCCGTACCCAGACATCTATGAGCGCCACACGCTCGATACGACGCTGGGCAAAACCTGGGATCAACTCACGCCGGAACAAATCGTTGCCTCCGCCACCAACTACGGCCACATCGTGTGGAACGGCAACCAGGTAGCGAGCAGCGCACCGCTGGTTCTCGGCCCGTGGCAAGGACTGCGCATTCAATCCCCCGCCAACATCGCTCGCGATTCAGAAGTGGGCGATGCGGACTTCGGACCGGCACCTAACGCGCAGAACTTCAGCGGCCAGGTGGTCGTCGCCCTTGATGCGGGTGGCGCTTCGACGACCGATGGATGTGAAGCAATCACGTCCGACGTCGCCGGCAAAATCGCTCTCATCGACCGTGGCACCTGTGCCTTCTTGCAGAAAGCACAAAATGCTCAAGCTGCGGGAGCTGCGGGTGTGCTGATCGTCAACAATCAACCAGCAGGCGTGGCGGGCATGGCGGGCGACGACCCGAACATGACGATTCCAACACTGATGATCGCCAAGCCGGACGGCGATGCCATCCGGGCGAACGCACCGGCCCAGGTGGCCTTCGTCACGGATTCCAGCCGACTTGCAGGGGCGGACGAGAATGATCGGGTGCGCCTCTATGCACCAGCCGTGTGGGCTCCAGGCTCTTCGATTTCGCACTTCGCAACGGTTCTCGAGCCGAGTGTGTTGATGGAGCCTGCGATCACCGATTCGCTGAAGGCTGCATCTAACGTGGATCTCACGGCACAGCTGTTCAAAGACATCGGCTGGGGGATCGAGAGTTTGAAGATCGGCCGCTGCGATACCAAGGTGCCGAACATCACACCGACGGGAGACATCATCTCGACGGAAGTGGAGCAATGTGCGGCCGATACGAACAATCGCGGTCGATTCGTCGGTTGCGTCGCTCACGTTGCGCTGGGGCTTACGCTGCAGCGCTATATCGACGTGAAGGGCTTCGCACGAATGCTCGTGTGCTCTGCGACGGTTCGACATCCATGATCTGATCGCGAGTCAGCTCGCTCGTTGAAACGGCGGTCCTTCGGGTCCGCCGTTTCTTTTGGTATCAAAGAAACAAATCGGGAAACGGTTCGAGTCCCGGCTCCACCGCGTACGCGGCGAAATCGGTAACGCCATGGCGCTTGAGTACGTCTTCATCGATGAAGAAGTTGCCGGTGCAAGTACGCGCATCGCTGGTGAGCACCGCATGCGCCGCATCCGCCACGATCTCGGGTTTGCGTCCTCGATGCGAGTCCACGCCCGGAATCATGTTCAACGCCGCGGTCGCGATGATCGTTCGCGGCCACAGCGCATTCACCGCAATGCCGTCTGCCCGCAACTCCTCGGACATCCCCAGCACGCACATACTCATGCCGTACTTCGCCATCGTGTAGGCGACGTGCGGAGCAAACCAGCGCGGGTTCATGTTCAGCGGCGGCGAGAGATTCAAGATGTGCGGATTGCGCCCCGCACGCGCGGAATCCTTGAGGTACGGCAGGCATTTTTGCGAACACACAAAGGTGCCGCGAACGTTCACGCCGAACATTAGATCGAAGCGTTGCATCGGCGTCTCGAGCGTTGGCGTGAGCGAGATCGCGCTTGCATTGTTGACGAGAATGTCGATCCCTCCGAAGCGCTCGACGCACTGCTTCACCCCTGCGTCCACCGATTCTTCTTCGCGAATGTCGACTTGCATCGCTAACGCATGACCGCCGGCCGCTTCGATCTCCGCCGCGGCTGTGTGAATCGTTCCCGGCAATTTCGGGTGAGGGCGATCCGTTTTTGCGGCAATCGCAACGTTGGCACCATCGCGAGCGGCTCGCTTGGCAATGGCCAACCCGATTCCACGCGATGCCCCGGTAACGAACAGCGTTTTACCTTGCAGCGTCATGGTGAGCCTCGTTGATAAAGGAAAAGGTCAATGAATAGCCGTCCATGCGGTGCGAACGATCAGTGCCGTGACGACGACCAAGAAGATCTTGCGCACTACCGCACTTCCGCCGCGAAGCGCCATGCGAGTGCCGAGCGCGGCTCCAAGCACATTACACACTGCCATTGCGATTCCAAGCGTCCAATACACGTATCCATGCGCTGCGAAATAGACGAGTGCCGATACATTGGTGGCCACGTTGAGAACGCGTGCACAAGCACTTGCGTGCAGGTAGTCAAAGCCATAGAACCGGACGAACACGAACATGAGCAGACTGCCGGTCCCTGGGCCGAAGAAACCATCGTAGAAACCGATGACAATGACCAGGGCGGTCGCCACAACATGATGACGCCCGGAAAAATGCTTCGGTGCGTGTTCGGTCCCCAAGTGCGGACGGAACAGCATGTAGAGCAACATGGCTCCGAGCATGATCGGCACGAGCGGCCGGAATATGCTCGGCGAAACGGTGGTCGCGAGCAGTGCGCCGCACACTGACGCACCCAGTACAAATAAAGCGAGGGGTGAGAGAGCGCGCCAGGGGATGTGAATTCTTGCGGCGAAGCGTGCGACAGCGCTTGCCGTGCCGAAGATGCCGGCAAATTTACTGGTGCCAAGCAGAATCGGGGGCGGCGCATTGGGAAACAACGCGAACAACGCCGGCAGTTGGATCAACCCCCCGCCGCCGACCATGGCGTCGATGCAGCCCGCAGCGAATGCGGCGATCAACACCAGCGCCGTGTCGAATCCGAAATGCAAGCAGCTACGGGCGGCTTCTCATGATCGCCGCATGGTATCGACGCGAACCGCAGAAAGAAACGAGCCTGCCTTTACGGCAGGCTCGTGGCGCTTTCGCGCAAACAACCTTCGATCAAGCGGCTCCTACTTGACGACTTTACTCGCGGTGTTCGACAGCGCGCTCTCCACACCCGTAGTCGTGTACGCCTTCACCGCGAAGTAGTACGTGGCAGGCGATAGGTTCTCGATGACGTAAGAGGAAACGCCGGCATTGGAGATTTGAACGGTCTTGTTCATCGCGCCCGAACTCGTGCCGTAGTAGATCTTGTAACCGGCAAGATTCGTCAGCGTCGAGCCGTCCGTATTGCGGGTCGGTGGCGTCCAGCTGAGCGTGGCACTTCCGGTCGTCGCAGTGCTCTTCACCGTGATGGCGAACGCCGGCAGCGAAACCTTGTTCGTTCCATCGCTGACCGAGATCACGATGTTCGAGTAGGTGCCGGTTTGCGAACTGCTCGGGGTGCCGCTGAGCCGGCCATTCGAAGTACTGAAGCTGGCCCACGAGGGCTTGTTCGAGATACTGAACGTCAGCGTCTTGCCTTCGGGATCGCTTGCAGTGGGAGTGAACGAATAGGTTGAACCGCTCGCGATCGACGTAGCCGGTGTGCCGCTAATCTTCGGCGGCGCGTTGCCCGTGCCGGTACCGGATGATTTAGTGACAGTGATCGAGAAGCTTGGCAGCGCCACGCTGGTCTTTCCGTCGCTCACCCAAATTTTGATGCGACTAAACGTCCCGACGTTGCTGGAGGTCGGCGTTCCGCTCAACTGACCCGTCGATGTGCTAAAGCTCGCCCAGCTAGGGCGATTCTGAATATTGAATCCGAGCGTATTACCGTCGCTATCCGAAGCCGACGGTTTGAAGAAGTATTTAGAACCCACCGCCACGGAGGTTGGAGGTGTGCCGCTGATCTTCGGCGCATGGTTTACTGCTGCGGTGGTGGTCGCCTTTAGCGAGAAGGCGGGCAATGTCGTCTTGAACTGCCCGTCGGTAACGGTGATCTTGATGTTGCTCCAGGTGCCCGCCGTGGGCGGAATACCCGCCAGATTTCCAGTCGTCGCAAAGAAGTTGGCCCACGACGGCTTATTCACGATCGTGAATCGCAATTTCGTATACGGCGTATCGGGATCAACCACCGTAGGCGTGAACGTGAACCAAGAGTTCACTCTAATCGGCGTGGGAGGCGTGCCTGAGATCTTGGGCGCAACGGCAGCCGCGGCCGTTTCACTCAAGACGAAAGACAAAACCAATAGCGAAGTAAGCAGGAAGCCGCGCTGAAGCGTGCAGCCGAAGAACCTGAACATGAGCCACCCTCGTGTGACCCGTAAGCGCTAACAGCGCACGTTCGCGCCACTGACGATGCTTCGCAGGTCGCACAGGACATTGCGAAATGTGAGCGGCACAGCGCGTGTGTTACGAGAACGGGCCTTGAATTCGCGAAAGGAACTTCAGCGCCATTCGCGCCGAAGCATGCATCGCTTCGAGTGATGAACCGTTCCGCCTGACTCGTCCAATGAGCCGGCAATCGCAAGCATGAGGCTAGGTCGATGCGACGGAGTCTCTACCCGAGTAGCGCGGCGAGTTAACCGCTCTGCGGAGTGGCCCGCAAAATGTCGTAACGCAAAGACATGTCTGCGATCAAAGTCGCGTGAATTTTCTGACACGCACCGGGGCCTATAAAAATAGGCTTTTCGCAAACGTGCCCGATTGCATGCGCACGCGTGTAGTTCTTTCGATTGCGATGAATTGCGAGAGACTCGCAGGGCCGTTTCCTCTCGCGTCGATGCGTACGAACACGCTGCGCGCAACGTTTCGCGCTAGACGTTGCCGAGAATGGCTTCGCGTTCGTACAAACGGACCGCCAACCACACGAGCAGTGCGCCGAGCAGTAAGCTGCTGCCGGTGCAAATCGCGGCGTTCAAAACCGGAATGGGATCTCCGCGCATGAGATCGGTGGCGATCAGGTGCTGACCTAAGCTTGGAACCGCGACCAATGCCGGTGTCGCCTTGGTGCCGTTTATAACGGCAAACATGATGGGAGCGAGCGGCACGATGTACACCAGAGAGACCCATGACTGCGCTTCTCGATTGCTCCGTGTAAACGATGCAACCACGGTCATGAGCCCGGCACCGAGCGGGATGAACGTCGCCATGATCAAGAACATCTTCGCGGTGACGGCAAAGCCGAAGTTCGCGCTCATTCCCAGGGCCTCAAGGGGGATAAAGCGCAGCGCTATCGCAAACGCGGGGAGCGTCAGAAGCAGCGAGGCGCACATGAAAGCGGACGTCGCCAACATCTTGCCGATGATGAGTTCTGAACGCCGCACCGGCAGCGCCAGCAGCGGCTCGAGCGATCCGCGCTCGCGCTCGCCCGCGGTAGTATCGATCGCCAAGTAAAAACCACCGACCAGCATCGACATGAAGCAGAAGTAAGTCAGCATGCCGAGCAGTAGTAGCGATCTGCCTGCAGGTGTAGCGACATCGAGCAATCGCACATCGACTGGCTGCACGACTTCAGGACTCACGCCGCGAACTAATAGGCGCAGCGCCGCCAACTGATGCCCATAGGAGTCCAGCAAACGTCGCGCGCGATCCGTGTTCCCCGCAGCTTGTCCGTTCGAAGTGTCGACGACCAACTCCAGCGGAGCGGGCTCTCCGGCCTGGAGTTTGTCCACATATTCTTGACCGATCCGCAGCACCAACTCGCGATGTCCGGCTCGCACCTCGCGAATGGCATCGTCCACCTTCGCCTGAATTTCCTGCACCTCGACGCCATTCTCTTTGAGAAAGCGAATTAGATTCGGCGCGAACTGTGCCCCGACGACGGGCAGTTTCAGCGGCTGCTCCTGAGTGCGCACGGCGCGCTGCGAGGCCATTGTCGTGGTCAACGCAAAAATCATGGGCGCGAGCAGCACGCCGAAGAAGAACGCCGAGAACACCACACGCTTATCGCGTAAGTTCTCCAATACTTCCTTCGCGAATACCACTGCGATAGCACGGCTCATGGTGCTGCTCCCTGTTGAGCCGCACGTACGAAGGCTTCTTCCAAATCGGATGCGCCCGTATGCGCGAGAATTTCCGCCGAGGTTCCGCGTACGACCACGCGCCCCGCGGCGATGATGACGATGTCATCGCAGAGTGCGGCGACCTCCTGCATCACATGGCTCGAGAACAGCACGCACCGGCCTGCTGCGCGCAGCTCGCGTAGGACTTCGCGCAGCATGCGTACCGCGGTGACGTCCAAGCCGTTGGTCGGCTCATCGAGGATGAGCGTTTGCGGGCGATGAATGAGTGCGCGTGCAAGACCGACCTTGAGCCGCTCGCCCTGCGAATAGCCCTTCGCGCGGCGCTGCGCGACCGTTTCGATACCAAGACGCTCGACCCACTCTCGGCAGGCACGATCCAGTTCGACACCGCGCATTCCATGCAGACGGCCGTAGTAACGGATGTTTTCCCAGCCGGTGAGATTTCCGTACAAACCGCTGGCGTGAGGCAGCACGCCGAGAGATTTGCGGACTGCGAAAGGATCTCTCGAGCAATCGTGGCCATCTATCGTCGCGCTGCCCGCATCCGCACGTAAAACCGTGCTCAAGATGCGCAATGTCGTCGACTTACCGGCGCCGTTGTGGCCCAACAGACCGGTGATGCAACCATCCTCGGCGCGAAAAGAAACCTCGCGCAATGCCTGGACGGACCCGAAACTTCGCTGCAAACCTTCGATGTGAATCATGGTGCAGTGGCCGTCCGCGTAAGGAGGAATGCCGCGGGAGCAACATGGTCGAGGCACTTCACGTCCAAGTCCTTGACCGATCCGGCCTCGATAAAGTGTGTAACTACCTGCGGCATACATCCCACCGCGATCTGCCCATGACCTTGGTCCTTGAGCACGAGTTGTCTGCTGTTCGCCAAGCCCCGTGCGGCTCGCTCCGCATAACGCGCGGGAGTGACCGGATCGTTGCCTCCCGAGAGTAGGAGTGTGGGGATTGAGCTCTGCAGGGGCGCACTGAAATCAGCATCCACTTCGCCACGGGGCCAGTCGCTGCAAATCGAACGCATGCTTTGCATGAAGCTCACGCCGATATAGGTGCGCTCGAGATCTGCATCGGTGATCTTGGATTGACTCCAGCGCGGCGCATCCTCGCTGCACACCACCGCGAAGTGCATGCCATAAGCAATCTGCAGTGACGTACTACGGCGGATCATCAAGTACTGCGCGGCCAATGCTTGAGCACCCAAGTCTGTCTTCGCACCCGCGATCAACAGCGGCAGTGTGGATGCAGTTTCATCGGTGTAACTGAGCAAGCGAATCGCAGCCGTGAGTTCGGGAAGCCCAAATGGCGTCGTCGTCGGCTGGGCAGTCAACGGATCTGCTAGTTGCACCTGCTCGGGATGCTGCAATCGCGATTGCAGCTGGTGGAACTGCTCGGCGAGGGTTGGGAAGCGTTCATTACACTTGGGATCTTCACCACAACGCGCAAAGATGCGATCGAGCGCGTGCTGTGCGTCGACGGCAACGTCCGGACCGAGCGCCATCTCAGGAGGAACGACTCCGTCGAGAATGACGGCGCGAACGCGATTGGGATATCGCCGCATGTAGTGCTGCGCGACGCGCGTGCCATACGAGACGCCAT
This sequence comes from Pseudomonadota bacterium, assembly GCA_023391335.1. GTDB lineage: Bacteria > Pseudomonadota > Gammaproteobacteria > Steroidobacterales > Steroidobacteraceae > Steroidobacter. Next base: position 109,344 of record JAEWBG010000101.1, read on the forward strand.
ACAAATCAATGCGCTCGTAGCCCAAGCCGGCGCGCACTTCGTCGAGATCGCGTACGGCAATGCTGGTCGTGTAAAAACGCGGATCCCCGCTCAGGCTTGCGATGCACTTACGCGTGAGCGCATGCAGCTGCTCGGGATCGGTGCTGATCAACTCCGAGTCGTCCGGCAGGGTGCAGTCGAGTCGATTCGATTTGCCGGTGCCGCGCTGATCGACGATCACCAGGTCGCGGCTTTGCCGAATGCGCGAGAACACCGGGCTTAAGCTCAAGTACATATCGCTCGCGGCCTGGCCGGGACCGCCGCTCACCAGGAACAGCGGATCCTGCTCAGGCTTCGAGCGCAGTGCGGGGATCACCGCGACATGGATGGCGATATGTTTGCCGGTCGGATCGGCGCGATTCTCCGCAACATCGAGAACTCCGCAGCGGGCAGCGGCGCTGCCGTTCGAGAGCGGCGTTTGCAGGCGGCACTCGTGCAGTTCGATCGGAGCGGCAAATGCGTCTTGCACAATGAGGCTCGACGCAATCACGCTCAGCGCGGCGAACGCACGGCTTACACTTCTTTTCTTACTCATTCTCTCCCTGATGATTCGGCCGACTCGCGAGGGCGCTATTCTGAGGGCAAATCCTGCAATCGACGAGTGCGGCGCGCACGGATCGTTGAACACTCATCGCGACGCGATGTCGGACCCTTGCGGGACTTGATAGATTTGCCCCCAACCACTGGAGAACTTTATGCATCGCCCGGGGAAATGGACGAAGGCTCGTTTACTCAAGCACTGTGCCTATGCGCTGGTCGCGGCGGCTGCGTGCACGCCGCTGGTGAGCTCCGCAAAAGACGCGGCACTCGCGAAAGCAGTCTCGGCATCCGATCGGACCGAGTCGTTCGTCGCCCGCGATCGCTATCGCCATCCGCAAGAAGTACTCGAATTCTTCGGCCTGAAGCCGAACCAAACCGTCGTGGAAATCTGGCCCGGCGGCGGCTACTGGACGGAGATCCTTGGACCGTACCTGAAAGATCACGGCACGTACTACACGGCGATCGCTCCGCGCGGCAGCAGCGAACGTGCTGAACAGTCGGGCGCAGCTTGGGAGAAGAAACTCGCCGACAAATCCGCCGCATACGGCCAAGTAAAGGTGACCGAGTTTGGCCGCGATCACTACCAGATCGCTCCGGCTGGCTCAGCCGATTTGGTCGTCACGTTTCGCAACGTCCACAACTTCGTGGGCCAAGGCTTTGCCGATGACGCGCTCGCCGCGTTCTACAAAGCACTCAAACCAGGCGGCATTCTCGGCGTCGAAGACCATCGCGCACGCAATGACCAGCCCCAAGATCCCAAGGCTGCCAACGGCTACTTGCGAGAAGACTATATGATCGCGCTCGCGGAGAAGGCGGGCTTCAAGCTGCTGGGCCGCTCGGAGGTGTTGGCGAATCCGAAAGATACGAAGGATTGGCCGAAGGGCGTGTGGACTTTGCCGCCCTCGCTTGCAATGGGCGCACAGGACAGGGACAAATATCTCGCCATCGGCGAGGCCGACAACTTTCTGCTCAAGTTCCAGAAGCCGCTGGATGCCAAATAGCGCTCCACTAGCGGCTTAGCAACCAAGGTGCTCTATGGATGAAGATCGTAAGAAGTGGCTGTGGTACGGCATTCCCGTCGTCGTCGTACTGGGTGTCATTGCCGCACTCGTATATGGGCGCATGCATAGCCAAAGCGCCCAGCAAGAAGCTGCAGTCACCGAGCAGCCCGCCACGCAGGCGAATAACGAACCTGCCATTCAAAACCCGATCACGCCAGAGAGCACCGAGCAGCCGCTGCCTCCATTGAGCGAGAGCGACGACGCGGTACACCAAGACCTGCTCAACACGGTCGGACAGCCGTTGGACAGCTACTTGGTCCCTCGCGACATCATCCGCCACATCGTCGTGACCGTGGACAATCTGCCGCGCAAGAAAACGGCGGTGCAATTGTGGCCGATCAAACCCACGAGCGGCACGCTAAGCACCAGCGGCGGTGAAGAGGTCACGCTGAGCGAAAACAATTACGCGCGCTATGCGCCGGTGATCGACCTGCTGCAGAAGACCGATACGAAGGACATCGTGAAGCTCTATCGGCGTTATTACCGGCTGTTCCAAGAGGCCTACGTCGGATTGGGTTATCCCAATGGATACTTCAACGATCGGTTGGTCCAGGTGATCGACGACGTGCTCGCCGCACCGGATGTGCAGGGTCCGATCAAGCTGACCCAGCCGGGGGTGTTTTACGAATTTGCCGATCCGTCGCTGGAGCAGCTATCCGCCGGGCAAAAAGTGCTCATTCGCATGGGGCCGAAGAACGCCGCGATCGTTAAGAACAAGTTGCGTGAATTGCGCGCTGAGATCACGCGCCAAGAACAATAACTCGACACGCCGTTCGCTAACGCGGGCGGCGCTGTTTCGATCGAAATGTTCCCTGCTGGGATCCACCGCGCTGTTGCGAATGTGGACGCGCCGATGAGCTACGCCCGGGGTGCTTTGCAGCACCGGGTTTGGGAGACCGGTGGCGCGCATGCTCATGCGGCCGAGCGCCTGCCTGTTTCGATCGGCTCGGCGCTGGGTCAACGTGTTCGCGAAGTGGCGGCGGGGCGGCCGGAAAGACCGGTACCGCGCTTTCCGGAATGTGCTTCTTCAGGACTCTCTCGATCTGTTTGAGCAGATTGGTCTCGTCCGAGGAGACCAGCGAAACTGCGATCCCGCTCGCGCCGGCACGGCCGGTACGGCCGATGCGATGCACGTAGTCTTCCGGCACGTTCGGCAATTCGAAGTTGACGACATACGGCAGCTCTTTGATGTCAAGTCCGCGCGAGGCAACCTCTGTGGCAACCAATGCCTGGATCCTGAACTGCTTGAAGTCACTCAATGCCTGAGTGCGCGCGGACTGGCTCTTGTTGCCGTGAATGGCAGCCGCCTTGACGCCGTCCTGGATCAATTGTTTGGTAAGGCGATTCGCACCGTGCTTGGTGCGCGTGAATACCAACACCTGATTCCAATCGCCGTCTTTGATGATGTGCGATAGCAGCGCGCGTTTATCTTCCTTCGAAACTTTGTAGACGCGCTGCTCAACCGTGTCGACCGCCGCATTGCGCCGAGCGACCTCGACCTCCGCGGGATCGCGCAGCAAGCGTTGTGCGAGGCGCCGGATCTCGTCCGAGTAGGTTGCCGAGAACAGCAGATTTTGTCTGCGCTCCGGCAGCAGCTTTAGAACGCGACGGATGTCATGGATGAATCCCATGTCGAGCATGCGATCAGCTTCATCCAGGACGAAGATGCCGATGCGCGACAGATCGACGGTGCGCTGCTGCGCGTGATCGAGCAGTCGCCCCGGCGTCGCGACCAGGATGTCGCAACCGCGTCGCAGTGCATCGATCTGCGGATTGATGCCGACGCCGCCGAAGATCACGGCCGTCTTGAGCTGCAGATATTTGCCGTAGCTCTTCACGCTCTCGGCGACCTGCGCTGCCAATTCACGAGTCGGAACGAGCACCAGCGCACGCGGGGCCTTGCCGCTCGAGGCGGAACTCAGCAATTGGAGTAACGGCAGCGTGAAGCCAGCGGTCTTGCCCGTTCCGGTTTGCGCACCGGCCAGGATGTCGCGGCCGGCAAGAATCTCGGGGATAACCCGCGCCTGGACAGGCGTGGGCTCTACGTAACCTCGATCGGCGAGCGCACGTGCGAGTTCAGGGATCAGCCCGAGGGCGGCAAAAGGCATGGATCATCCGGACAGTTCAAGCGAAGGCGCGGCACTCTACAGGCAATGCGCGCGCCTTGCATGAAGTTTGCGAACGATGCTGCGTATTCAGCGATTCACCGTTCGCATACCGGCATCGTCATAGCGCGCGCCCGCTGCAGCGCCCATTGGAATCTCCGCATCGATGCGCTCCAACGTGGCAGCGTCCAACTCCACATCGAGCGCAGCGATGTTCTCATCCAATCGGGTGGGATTGGTCGTTCCTGGAATGGGCACGATGTCACGTCCCTGAGCGAGCACCCAAGCCAGCGCCAACTGCGCGGGTGTGCACTCCTTTTCCATCGCGATCTGTTTCACGCGTTCGACCAACGCGAGGTTGCGCGCGAGGTTCTCTTCCTGAAAACGCGGCGTGTGGCGGCGGAAGTCGGTCACATCGAACTCGCTCGGATCTTTGAAGCGGCCGGTGAGAAATCCACGCCCCAACGGACTGTATGCAACGAAGCCGATCCCTAACTTGCGACACAGCCGCAGCACGTCCTGCTCAGGGTCGCGAGTCCACAACGAGTATTCCGATTCCACTGCGGTGATGGGATGTACGCCATGAGCACGGCGAATCGTATCGACGCTCGCCTCCGATAGGCCCAAGTAGCGTACTTTTCCCGCTCGCACGAGTTCCGCCATCGCACCGACGGTTTCCTCGATCGGTACGTTCGGGTCGACGCGATGCTGGAAGTAAAGATCGATTTGTTCGACGCCCAAGCGTTTGAGCGATGCGTCGCACGCACTGCGCACGTACTCGGGACGACCGCTGATGCCCAATCGCTCGCCGCGTTCGTTGCGCACGATGCCGAACTTCGTAGCGATGAAGGCATCTTTGCGGCGACCGGCAATTGCCTTGCCCACCAACACTTCATTCGTCCAGGGCCCGTACATATCCGCGGTATCGAGGAAACGAATCCCTGCATCCAGCGCACGACGAATGATGTCGATGCCGACAGTTTCATCCGGCTTGTTGGTGGTGTAGAAATCCGACAGTCCCATGCATCCAAAACCAAGTGCCGGAACCTCCGGGCCATTACGGCCAAGCTGTGCTGCTTTCATGTTTCACTCCTGAAGCGAAGAGCGCGCATCATCCGGCTTGGAGCGCTCGAGAAAAACCCGAACATTCCACACACACCATGAAGTCTCGCTTCACAATCGCTGCACCGCGCACGAACGTGGTCGATCAACTGCCGTCAGTCGTCGCGTTGGCACACGTAGCGCAGTTCTCCAGCTTTACGCGCGCTGCCGCGGAGTTGGACGTTTCCACCTCGGCGTTATCGCAATCGATCAAGGCGCTGGAGAGCCGCGCAGGTGTGCGCCTACTCAATCGCACCACGCGGCGCGTTGCGCTCACCGAAGCTGGGCAACAACTGCTCGAGCGCATCGGGCCCGCATTGCAAACCTTCGACACCGCATTCGAATCGCTCGACGAAATGCGCGGTTCGCCGAACGGCACGTTGAAGATCAATCTATCGCGCGCCGCCGCCGACCACATATTGGCCCCCGTGCTGAAGGAATACGTACGACGCTGCCCGGATGTCACGATCGATTTGACCGTCGACGATGGCCTCGGCGATTTGGTTGGCGATGGTTACGACGCCGGCGTGCGCTTGGGTGAGCAGTTGGCTCGCGACATGGTCGCGGTGCCGATCGGACCTAAGCTCAGCATGGCCGTGGTGGCCTCACCCGACTATTTGCGCACCCATGGAAAACCCGCTCGCCCGCAAGAACTGACGCAACATCGTTGCCTGCGCTATCGGTTTCGCACCACGGGTGAGATCTATCACTGGGAATTCACCGAGGCCGGCCGCGATTTTTCGATGGACGTGCCCACGCATTTCATTTCCAGCGACAGCGAAGTGTTGGCGCAGGCGGCCCGTCAGGGATTGGGCATCGCCTGTCTTTTGGACATTTGCGTACAGAAAGACATTGCGGCGGGCACGCTCGTGCGTCTGTTCGAATCCTGGTGTCCTGCGTTTCCGGGCTACTACTTGTACTACCCGCATCGAACCCACGTGCCGCTGAAACTTCGCATGCTCATCGATGTGATCCAAGAACGGCAGCGAAGCGCACGCGGCCCGAAGCGTAAGCGGAAGTGAGCAGACGCCGCGAGAGCGAAGAGAGGGATTTCACACGGAAGGCACGGAGAACGCGGAGAAAAACAGTTGAGAACGCCACTTACACCTCACACGTGACACCACCTCACGTCGTGCTTGCCGCCAACACCCAACCGTCCACTAGAGCTGCGCAATCGCTGCGCTGAGCGCACTCGCGACTTCTGCTTCCGTATAGGGTTTGGTGAGGTAGCCGAGCGGCTTGGCTGTATGGACCCGATCGCCGAACTCGGCGAATGATGCACCGGTCATCAGCAACGCTGGCACCCCGTGACGCTCACGCAAGGCGACAGCCGTGTCGATTCCGTCTCCGCCATCGCCGGCGAGCCCGACGTCAATGATCGCCAAATCACTCGGCGTCCCGGCTGCAACGGCGAGTGCAGTACGCAAGGTAGGCGCAATCCCACTGACCGTGTGGCCCAGATCCTGTAACACCGACTGCAGATAGAGACTGGTGACCGATTCGTCCTCGACGATCAACACTCGCAATGGCCGTTGGCTGTGGGATGAGATGTCCGGCGAACTGGTTTTCATGATGCAGACGAGACGCGCTCCTCTTATTGCGTGAGGATCGCACGTAGAGATTCCGCTGAGGGCCCCTAACGCTGATCGTTCCCAAAAGGTTCCGAACTTGAGCGTTTTCCTTAAGGCGCCGCCAACACGCGTCAAATCGTTTTCACTCGGGCGGACCTTTCCCGGTAAGATCAACACGCTCACCGTCTGAGCTGCGACGCTTCTTCTGCTCTTAATTTATGGCCCAGGCGCTCAACCACTCCGCTCCGCGCATTTTGTTGGTCGAAGACGAACTCCTGGTTCGCATGTTCGCCGTCGATGTGCTCGAAGAATCCGGCTTCAAAATCGAAGAAGCCGGTACCGCACAAGAAGCGCTGGATCTACTGGCAAAAGACCCGAGTGCGCCCGTCGCCGCCGTCATCGACTTAGGCCTCCCGGACCGCGCAGGCGATGCACTCGCCGACGAAGTGCGCAAACTCCACCCGCAATTACCCATCGTGATCGCGAGCGGCCGCAGCGAGCGCGAGATCCGCGATCGCTTCGCAACGGACTCGCGTGTGGCAGCGTTGGTTAAGCCGTACACGGCCTCCTTGTTATTGGAAACGCTCAGCAAGTTGGGCGTCGCGGTGAGCGAGCCCAACTGATCGGACAGCCATCCCTGGCTATGTCGCGAATTACGCAGCTTCCGCTTTTAGCAGCCCCTCATCTCGCAACGCCTCTTGCACTTTGGGTCGCGCGGCGACCCGAGCATGGTACTGCTTGAGAACCGGCCAACGTTTCAGATCGATGTTCACGAACTGAGTCCAATTCAGCACCGTGAATAGATACGCATCGGCCACAGTGAACTCATCACCGAGCAGGTAGGCGCGCCCCTCCAACGCTGCGCTCACGAACTCAAACTTCACAGCGAGCTTCGCCTCCATCGCGTTCTGCCACTCCACTGCCGCAGCGTCGCGATGGAATAGCGGATAGAAGGACTTGTGCAGCTCGCTGGTGATGAAATTTAGCCACTCCTGCAGTCGATAGCGCTCGAGCGAGCCGGCTGCCGGCGCGAGCTTGGACTGCGGGCGCTGATCGGCCAGGTACTGCACGATGGCCGGACCTTCGGTAAGACGCTCCCCGCTCGCGAGCTCGAGAATCGGCACATAGTTTTTGGCGCTCACGTCACTCAACTGCCGACCTGAAGCGGTCTGGTGCGACTTCAAATCGACGCGTTCGGTGTCGAATGTATATCCCCCTTCTTTCAGAACGATGTGAGGCGACAGGGAACATGCGCCAGGCGCGAAATACAGTTTCATGCTCGTTTCTCCTTTGCTTCCCGACATCGGGGTGCGAGAAAGGTAGTGAGCGCGTGGCTCAGTCAACAGATTCCGGAATCTCGATTGCTACGCCGCGCGTCTCGGGCAACGAATGCGCGATTCGTGACTGATTCGAAACACTCAAATTCCACGCCGAGCGTCTGTGAGCTATGGACAGCGCATGGGTCAGCGAAGGTACATTGCTCACCCCGATTATCGTCGCGAGTGTGATCCATGGATGTGTTATCCAACGTCTTGAATGTCACGCAGCTGGCTACTCACGTGATCGGCACGCGTGAGTTCCTTCCGCCTTTCGGCATCAACGTGCACATGCATGGTCACTCGGCGGTTCACATCGTCCGACGTGGATCCTGTTGGCTGCGCCGGCCCAACGCGGAAGCGATTCGCTTGAGTGCGGGCGACATCGTGCTGCTTGCGAACGGCGAGCCGCATTCACTAGGAAGCGATCGCAATGGCGCCTTTGTTGAAGACTATGCGGAAGCTGCCAGCCGCGCGCAGAACGGCGTCGTCCCCCCGAAAAACGGCATCGCGGATGCGACACAGGAATCGACAGTGCTCCAATGTGCCGGCTACACGTTTACCCAGGAAGAAGCGCATCCACTGCTGACAATCTTGCCGCCGATGATTCGCATCCCCGCGGAAGAAGCCGCAGCGGATGTGGAACTCCAAGGGCTGGTGAGACTGCTGACGCAAGAAGCGACGCGCCGGGAGTCAGGCAGCGAACTGGTGTTACCGCGTTTGATCGACTGTCTGTTTGTTTACATTCTGCGCACGTGGTTGCGCGATCAACCGGAAGGATCGTGCGGATGGCTCGGCGCACTGCGCGACACGCAGATTCGCAAAGCACTCACGTACATCCACGAAGCGCCTCAACACCCGTGGACCGTGGAATCGCTCGCGAAAGCCGTCGCCATGTCGCGAGCTGCGTTCGCGCGTCGCTTCACTGAACTCGTCGGCGAACCGCCACTGGCGTACGTCACACGCTGGCGGATGGATCTCGCAGCGAAACTATTGCGCGAATCGCGCGATCCGGTGGCACGAATCGCAGGCAAGGTTGGCTATGTGTCAGAGACTGCGTTCGCGAAAGCATTCCGCCGCCGACGCAATATGGCGCCGGGCCGGTACCGTTTCGGACGGATGGAACTGGAGCGCGCCGCGCAGTCTTAGCAGCACAGCCGCAGCGATGTTTCTGTGACCATAAGGATTGTTCGGTTGGGCAGTACTCGCACGCCCGATGAGGGACTGCGAATCGGCACCGTGCGCCGTCCACCTCGTGGCGTTCCGAAGAACGAGTACGCCGCGCGAGATATCTACGACGTCTGGTTACCGCTGCTCGCACCCAGTGAGGAATTATTGAAAGAGATTCGCGGCCGAACGGGCGACGAGCGCCACTGGAAGCAATTCAAGCGCCGCTATCTGCAGGAAATGAAAGCGCCAGAACCATCGCGCGTTCTCGACGTGCTCGCGGCGCTTTCGCATCAGACCAATTTTGCGGTGGGATGTTACTGCGACAACGAAGCACGCTGCCATCGATCATTGCTCAGAGCACTGCTCCGGGAACGTGATGCCGCGATCGTGGACTAGCGCCCTGAATCAAGTCAGCAACAGCGGGCGCTCGTGACAGGCCGCTCCCGGCATCCATGCCTATCGCGGCATTCGTACATCCATGTACATCAGAGTCCGAAGCGTCGCTCTTACTCCAGGTACAGGGACTTGCCCGCCGCCAAAGGATGGCGAGCGAAAAACAAAAGTCGCGCTTTTTCCTCTGAGCAGCGACGCTCGTGACAGGCCGCTCCCGGCATCCATGCCTATCGCGGCGTTCGTACATCCATGTACATCAGAGTACGAAGCGTCGCTCTTACTCCAGGCACAGGGATGTGCCCGCCGCCGCAGGTGGCGAGCGAAAAGCAAAAGTCACGCCTTTTGCTTTGAGCAGCGACGCTCGTGACAGGCCGCTCCCGGCATCCATGCCTATCGCGGCATTCGTACATCCATGTACATCAGAGTCCGAAGCGTCGCTCCATAAATCAGTGACTGCGGCTCCATTCATCCGGCGGATTTTCATGACGCACTTGCCGTTCGTCGGCCGCTGTCCCCTTGCGATAGCCACGGTCGAACAAGCGATGCCTGAATACGTACACCGTCAGCGCGATCGCCAAGGCGACGAGCAGCACCACGACACCGAACGACGTCGTAAAGAACTCGCGTAAGTACTGCATATGAACCTCGCTACTGGCCTTCAGCGAGGACAACGGCTCAGGTCTGTTGGAAGTTCGGCAGGATGCGGCGAGGATATTCCTACACACCTACTCGTCGTTTGGATTGCGACTGCGACGTGCCCAGATCACCGCAATCACCACCGCGATCAATCCCAATATGACGAGTCCACGCATGATCAAGAGCCCTCATTGTTGTAGTTGCGCTGCAATCGCTGCAAATCTTCGGGCGTATCCAGATCGATCGCGGCGTTCGGCATCGGTACTCGAGTAACTCGATAATGATTGCGCTCTAGAATCTTGCGCGCGCCCTCATCGCCCCTGAGCTCTGCGAGTTCACTGAAGAAGCTGTGAGGAAAGATCGCCGGCACACCCAAATGTTGCTCGTACGTACTTGCGGCGATCACGCTGGCTGCGCCGTTCCAGGCACTCGTGAGCCGCCGCAAGTCCTCGACCGTCAGGCCAACTTGATCCCCAAGCAGCAACATCGCCGCATCGCAACTGGCGGGAAGCGAGGCGATGCCGCGGCGAATCGACGAGCCGATACCCTCTTCCCATTCGCGATTGATGACGACCGAAGCCGGCGAGTGCGCCAGCAGTCGCGTGAGATCGTTCGCGTGCGCACCCAGCACGACCGTCACCGCGTGTCCCGCCAAAGAGGTCGCGTTCGACACGACGCGATGGAGCAGCGGCCTGCCACCGATCTTGACGAGCTGCTTCGGTTCGCCGAGACGGCGCGAGGCCCCCGCGGCAAGCACAATCACGTGGGGGACCGCCTGCATTGTCAGAATGATGAGGTACATTGCCGGTCTGGGCAACGCGGTTGAACCGGCCGCAATCGCCCGCATTGAACTTCACTCTGCGCACACGAACTCACCGCATTGCCATGGCTATCCGACCGGTATTGAAAATGGGCGATCCGATCTTGTTGAAGGTCGCAGAACCGATTGCCGCATTCGATACGCCCGAATTGCACGACCTGCTCGTGGACATGCACGACACGATGGCAGCACTCAATGGCGCCGGTCTCGCGGCACCACAAATCGGCGTGTCGAAGCAGGTGGTGATCTTTGGCGTCGGCCGCAATCCGCGCTATCCCCAAGCAGAAGAAGTGCCGTACACCGTGTTGGTGAATCCGACTCTGGAGCCGGTCTCCTCGCAAATGGAAGATGGCTGGGAAGGATGTTTGTCGGTGCCGGGTATGCGCGGGCTGGTTCCGCGTTACAGCGAACTACGCTATCGCGGGTACGATCAATTCGGCAATCCGATCGACCGCACGGTGAGCGGCTTTCACGCTCGCGTCGTGCAGCACGAAGTCGATCACCTACTCGGGGTTCTCTATCCGATGCGCATCCGCGATCTGCGCAACTTCGGGTTCAACGAGACATTGTTCCCAGGGCAAGAGCTGGTCGATGACTAGGACCCATTTCAGAATCCCTTGTCGCCGCAAAGGAGACGATCATGGCAGCCGCACCTCAATCTTCTTTCACTCTGCGGGACCGCAGTCTCTTTCGCGAGCAAGCTTACGTCGGCGGACACTGGGAAGATGCGGCTGACGGTCGCACCGTCGCCGTCACCAACCCGGCGACCGGAGAAGTTCTCGGCCACGTGCCGAACATGACCGGGGTGGAAACTCGACGCGCGATCCGGGCTGCCGAAAAGGCGCTCCCGGACTGGCGTGCGCGCACTGCGAAGGAACGCGCCCAAATCTTGCGACGGTGGTTCGACCTCATGATGTCGAATCAAGAAGACCTCGCTGTGCTCATGACTGTCGAGCAAGGCAAGCCGCTCGCGGAGAGTCGCGGCGAGATCGCGTATGCCGCCTCGTTCTTGGAATGGTTTGGCGAGGAAGCGAAACGCGTTTACGGCGACGTGATCCCCGGCCACGGTCGCGACAAACGCATCGTCGTCTTGAAGCAGCCCATTGGCGTGACGGCCGCCATCACGCCGTGGAATTTTCCCGCCGCGATGATTGCCCGCAAGGTCGCGCCAGCGCTCGCTGCCGGCTGCACGATGGTCATCAAACCGTCCGAACTCACACCTTATTCTGCGTTGGCGATGTGTGTGCTCGCAGAGAAGGCGGGCGTGCCGGCAGGCGTCGTCTCGGTGATCACCGGCGATGCGAAGCCCATTGGCGAAGAACTGACGAGCAATCCCATCGTACGCAAGTTGAGCTTCACGGGATCCACGCCGGTTGGCAAGTTGCTCATGGCGCAATGTGCAGGCACGGTGAAGAAGCTTTCGCTCGAGCTCGGCGGCAATGCACCCTTCATCGTCTTCGACGATGCGGATCTCGATGCGGCGATTGCCGGCACCATTGCATCTAAGTACCGGAACGCCGGTCAGACCTGCGTCTGCGCTAACCGAATCTACGTTCAGAGCGGGATCTACGACCGCTTTGCCGAACGGCTCGCTGAAGTGGCCGCGGCCATGCAGGTCGGCAACGGACTCGCACCGGATACGAAGATCGGGCCGCTTATCGACGATCGGGCAATCCAAAAGGTGGAGCGTCACGTGGAGGACGCGCTTTCGCACGGTGCAAAGATTCTAACCGGCGGCCAGCGCGGCGATCGCCACGGTCACTTCTTCGTCCCGACCGTACTAGTCGGTGTGATACCCGATTCGTTGCCAATGCGCGAAGAAACCTTCGGCCCGGTCGCCCCGCTCGTACGCTTTAATGATGAGCACGAAGCGATCCGGCTCGCGAACGACACGCCGTTCGGTCTCGCAAGTTATTTCTACAGCCGCGACATCCAGCGCGTGTGGCGCGTTGCTGAGGCCTTGGAGACTGGCATCGTCGGGATCAACGACGGCATCATCTCCACCGAAGTCGCACCGTTCGGCGGCATCAAAGAGAGCGGCCTCGGACGCGAAGGCTCGAAGTACGGGATAGAGGAATATGTGGAGATCAAGTATTTGTGTTTTGGGGGAATCTGATGGTTGACGGTTTACGGTTGGGAGTTGACCGCAAAGCCAGGTGGCGATGGTTCAGCTAATCTTGCCGACAACTGCAAACCGCCAACGGTCAACTCACTTATGAAAGCCCGCATCAAATGGGTCCAAGACGTGACGTTCTTGGGCGAATCCGGATCCGGTCATGCCGTCGTGATGGACGGTGCACCCGAGGCGGGAGGCCGTAACTTGGGTGTGCGGCCGATGGAGATGGTGTTGATGGGGCTCGGCGGCTGCTCAGCATTCGATGTGGTCATGATTCTGAAACGCGGTCGGCAGGCAATCGAAGATTGCGTCGTTGAGCTACAAGCAGAACGCGCCGAAACCGATCCGAAAGTCTTCACCAAGATCAACATGCACTACGTCATCACCGGTCAGGCACTCGACCGCAACAAGGTCGAACGCGCCGTGCAGCTCTCGGCCGAGAAGTACTGCTCGGCCAACGCGATGCTCGCGAAAACCGCAGACATTACGCACACGATCGAAATCGTCGAACGCACATCCAACCCAACCACTTAATCACTCAACGAGGACGCAATATGAAACGCAGCGCATCGGCAGTTTGGAACGGCGGTCTGAAAGACGGCAAAGGCGTGATCTCCACGCAAAGCGGTGTGTTGGAAAACACCCAGTACTCGTTCAGCACGCGCTTCGAAGATGGCAAGGGCACCAATCCCGAAGAGCTGATCGCAGCAGCACACGCCGGATGCTTCTCGATGGCACTCTCCGCGCAGCTAAATAATGCCGGCAAGACCGCGGAGCGAATCGAAACCGAAGCGACGGTGACGTTGGAAAAGACGGACGCAGGCTTCACAGTGACCGCGGTGCATTTGAAAGTGCGCGCCAAGGTGCCGGGCGCCACGCCTCCCGATTTTCAGGAAGCGGCAAACGGTGCGAAGAACGGCTGCCCTATTTCGCGTCTGCTCAAGGCTGAAATCACCATGGAAGCGCGGCTCGAGGGTTGGACTTAACCGCAACCGTCTGCGAAGTGAGGCGGGCGCTCCGCCTCACTTAATGATGATGCTGAGCGCGCCTGACCCAGAAAAAACTCAACCAGGCGCATAGGGCGCCGACGGCCATGATGATCGTGAGCGGTCGAAGGGTGGCGTCGTTGAAGATTGCAATCGCCGAGCCGAACAGCATCGCGACCGCCGATTGGATCGATCCCATCAGTGCCGATGCGGATCCCGCTTCCTTCCCATGCGGCGCAAGCCCCAGTGCTGCGACATTCGGATTGATCAATCCGACACTGATAAAAAAGCAAAACTGCAGGACGATCATGCACCACAGCGGCAAGCCGGCAAAAACGCTGGCCGCAACCAGGAACACGCTGACGACGGTCGGCCGCCAGATTCCCTTGGCAAGCAGTTCGGCCGGTCCGGCATTGCGTAACGCGATCATGTTCAAACGACTCGCGCTCATGAAAGCGATGCCATTCAATCCGATTTGCCATCCGAACTGCTGCGGTGTGAGCGAATAGAGATTCGCCATGATCGTCGGGGAGCCTGCGACGTACGCGAACATCGAACCCATGCCGAAGCCGGCGATGAGCGAACAACCGGTGAGAATCGGATCGCGCGCCAGTCGCCAGTAATCGCGCAGAACGCCGCCAAGATTAAGCGGCTTCACCTCCGCAGGATTGCGCGACTCACTCAAGATGAAATGCAACGCGATCAAGATCGTCGTACCGAAAAGCGCCTGGAAATAGAACGTGCCGCGCCAACCGACGGCGGTGACGACGGCCCCGCCCAGAACCGGCGCGACCATGGGTCCCAATGCAAAGATCAACATCAACATGGAAAAGGCACGCGCGGCTTCATGAGGCTGACAGCGATCTCGCACGATGGCGCGACCAATGACGAACCCAGCACAGCCGCCGAGCGCTTGCACGACGCGCATGAGCGTGAGCATGGTCATGTTCACGGACAAAGCGCATCCGAGTGAGCCGAGCGCATAGACAAAGAAGCCGACGTAGAGCGGGGGCTTGCGCCCGAAGCGATCGCTGATCGGCCCGAAGAACAACTGCGCGACAGCGATACCGATCATGTATGCAGCCATCGTGCGCTCGACGCCCTGCTCGCCGAAGTCGCGCTCGATGCTGGGAAATCCCGGCAGGTACATGTCGATCGTGAGCGGTCCGACCACGCTCATCGCCGCGACGAAAATCAGCCAGCCTGGCGGCCGACGCGATCCGAGGGAAGAATTAGAAACAGAAGGACTAGCCACAAAGAACGCAAAAAAGAGGTTACCAATATGAGAATCGGTCGCGCCTCGGGGTGTGATGCGCTTAATTCCCAGCTTAGCAGCTGAAGATCAGAATCGAAGGCGAGAGTTTCGAACGATCAGCCAGAACAACTAGCGCGGCAGCCGATTGTTCTCTGTTCAATTCTTTTTTGTGTTCTCTGTGGCTGGTTTGTCTCCTTCTATTCGTGGCGCAGCGCTTCGATCGGATCGAGTTGCGCCGCACGACGCGCAGGGAAATATCCGAACACAATGCCAACGGCGGCGGAGAACGCAAACGCAAGCACGACAATGCCGGGATTCAGCACGAACGGCACGTGGAATGCGTTGTTCGCCAAGGCGCCGGTACTCAACCCGAGAATGATGCCGATGACGCCGCCGAGCGCCGCAAGCGTCACCGCCTCGACCAGAAACTGCAGCAACACATCGCGCGCCATCGCACCGACCGCCAGACGCGTACCGATTTCGCGAGTGCGTTCGGTCACCGAGACCAGCATGATGTTCATGATGCCGACGCCGCCGACCACCAAGCTCACCGCGGCAACCGCACCGAGCAAGGCGGTCAACACACGGGTGGAGTTCGTGAAGGCGCTGGTAATTTCCTTCAGATCGCGCACGTTGAAATCATCTTCGGTCCCTTGCCGGATCTTGCGGCGTTCGCGCATGAGCCTTTCGATGTCGGCGCGCACTTTCTCGGTCGAAACACCATCGCGCGCAGAGACCATGATTGAATTGACGTCCAGATTGCCAGCCAAACGCCGCTGTAACATGCGCAACGGCACGACAATGAGATCGTCTTGGTCTTGTCCGAATCCGGACTGGCCTTTGCTCGTCAGCACGCCGATGACTTGGCAGGACACTTTGCGCAATCGGATGTTGGAACCGAGCGGATCCTGAGCACCGAACAACTCTTGCTTCACGGTGGCGCCCAAAATGCATACCGAGGCACCGGCGCGCAGCTCCGAATCGGAGAAATTTCTTCCGCTCGCGAGTGTCCAATCGCGCACGTCCAAGAACTTGTCGGTCGACCCGGTGATCTGCGTCGACCAATTGGAGTTGCCGTAAACCGCTTGCGCACCGGAATTCGCGACCGGCGCAACAGCGCGCACGCCATTGATCTCGCGTTCGATGGCTTGGGCATCTTCGCTGCTAAATGGCGGAGCCGATGCACGTACACCGCCTCCACCGAATCCTTGGCCGCGAAACACCTGCAGCAGGTTCGTCCCGAGCTTCTGCATATCCGCTTGCACTTGTGCCGTTGCACCTTCGCCGATCGTCACCATCGTGATCACGGAGGCGACACCGATCACGATGCCGAGAATCGTCAGCGACGATCGCAACACATTGCGACGAATCTCGCGCAGAGCCAGCAACAGGGCGTTCAGAAACATAATGCGCTCTCTTGCTACTTCGCAGGCCGCGTAACGGAATGATTCACTTCATCGCTCTCGATCAAGCCGTCGCGAAATTTCACCAGGCGACGCGTCCATGCGGCGATGTCAGGCTCATGCGTGACCATGGCGATAGTGATTCCGCGATCCTCGTTCAACGCGGTAAGCAGCCGCATGATTTCCATGCTGGTCGCCGTATCGAGATTACCGGTCGGCTCGTCCGCGAACAGAACCTTCGGTTCGGTCACGATGGCACGTGCGATCGCGACTCTCTGTTGCTGACCGCCGGAGAGCTGACTGGGCACGTGTTCTTCGCGCCCACTCAGCCCGACTTCGTTCAACGCTTTGCGCGCACGTTCATGGCGCTCCTCGGCGGGCACGGCGCGATAGATCAGCGGCAGCTCGACGTTCTCGAGCGCGGTCGTGCGGCTCAGCAAATTGAATCCTTGAAATACGAAGCCTAGATAGTTACGCCGCAGCAGCGCTCGTTGATCGGCATGCATCCCACCCACGGGACGACCGAGAAACTTGTAGCTGCCTGAAGTCGGCGTGTCCAAGCAGCCCAAGATATTCATGCACGTGGACTTACCGGAGCCGCTCGGGCCCATGACGGCAATGAATTCGCCGGGATCGACGCGCAAGTCGATGCCTCGCAGCGCGCGCACCTGCCCTTCGCCCTCGCCGTAGAACTTCGTGACTCCGCTGAGTTCGATGACGGGGACCATGGATTTCGGCATGCCCGTCATGGCTTCTGCGGTGTCTGCTCGTCGACGATCACTGCTGTGCCCGGCTCGAGTTTGCGTGCGCGCGCTTTTTCGACTTCCTCACTGTTGGCCGCCATCCGCCCAACATTCGCATTCTCTCCAAGCGGCAGTACTTGGGTCATGCGTCCATCGGTCGCGCCGGTGTGAAACAAAGCGAGTGCAGGCTTGCCGTTCTCGAGCACCCATGCACGACCGATGCCGCGCGGACCGCCCTGCTGATTGTTACCGGGCCGTCTAAACCGCGGCATCATTGCCGACAGCGGACCTCGCGATTGACTCGCATTGGGCGCGCCAGGAAGTTCGGCGCCCTGCGGCGTGAACCGAAGCGCGGCATTGGGAATCAGGATGGCGTCGTTGATGCTCGTCGTCAGAATCTCGGCGGTCGCGGTCATGCCCGGCCGCAGCAGCAGTTCTGAATTGTCGACCTCCAACACCGTCTCATAAGTCACGACGCCGGTCGAAGTCGCACTTGAAGCACTGCTCGCCCCGCTCGACGTGGACTTCTGCGTGTTGTTCGAAGCGAAGTGCACCTGCGTGATGTGCGCAGTGAACGAACGATTCGGGAAC
Organism: Pseudomonadota bacterium; assembly: GCA_023391335.1. Classification (GTDB taxonomy): domain Bacteria; phylum Pseudomonadota; class Gammaproteobacteria; order Steroidobacterales; family Steroidobacteraceae; genus Steroidobacter. The sequence goes on from JAEWBG010000101.1 coordinate 127,190, forward strand.
GCGTCGACCGTAAACGTGGCCTTCTGTCCTTCCTGAACACTGCCGACGTCCGCTTCGTCCACCGCGACGTGCAGCTCCATCTTCTTTAGGTCTTCGGCGAGCGTGAACAACACCGGCGCTTGCAACGATGCCGCGACTGTTTGCCCAGGTTCGACCGATCGCACCAACACGACGCCGTTCACCGGAGAGCGAATATTGGTCTTGCTCAAATCCGTGCGCACGGCGTCCAAATTCGCGCGCGCCTGTTCGACTGAGGCGTTTGCGGCCGCGATTTCACCTTCCGCCTGCGCCAAGGTCGCTTCGGCCACGTCGAGATCCTGCTGCGAGGGCAATTTGTTGCCACTGAGTTCGCGGACTTTCTGCAAGCGCGCGTAGTTGGCTCGCGCCTGCTTTTCATTCGCTTGCGCTTGAACCGCACGCGCCTGAGCGGACGCGAGCGAGCTTTGCGCCTGCAGCACCTGCGCTTTCAGTCGCGTCGTATCGAGTGTGGCGAGAATCTGCCCTTCCTTCACTTCATCGTTGACGTCGACGTTGACATCCCGAATCGTGCCGGAGAGTTCGCTGCCGATATCGACTTGATTGCGCGGCTCGAGATTCCCTGTTGCGGTGACCGTCACACTCAAATCGCCGCGCGTCACTTCCTGGGTGACGTACTGCGTCTTTTCAGGGCCGCGATGCTTCGCAATCCAAACGATGGCAATCAGCACCGCCAGTGCAATCAATCCCCACTTCAGCCAGTTGCGCTTGGGAGACGGATCGAGTGACAACGGATCTGAACTCTGCTCGGACTCGAGGGTATCGGTATGTGTTGCGGTATCCATAGGTGTGTTCATCGTGTTGCAGCGGCTTGCTCAGCGGTGGGAAACACCGACCATCCGCCACCTAGCGCTTTGTAGAGGCGCACCAAGTTGCCGGTGCGTTCGCCATCGCTCACCGCGAGCGAATCTTCGAGTGCGATCAATTGCCGATCGGCGGTAAGGACGACTTGGAAATCCACCAGGCCTGAGTTGTATTCCTGCAGAGCCAGATCAGCCGCGCGTCGCGCACTGTCGACTGCTTGCGTGAGTGAATCGTGGCGACGCTGCTCGTTTGCCCAAGCGGTCAAATCGTTTTCGACTTCTTCGAAAGCAGCGAGCACCGTTCCTTCATAGCTTGCACGCGCTTGTTCGACCACAGCGCGCTGTGCACGTACGTTCTGAACCAATGCGCCGCCACGAAAGATCGGCAAGTTCAGCGAGACGCCAAAACGATTGGTGCGCGGTCCGTTGAGTACGTCGCCGGAATCGGGCGACTGATAACCGATCGAGCCCGTCAGGGAGAGGCTCGGATAGAGCTCGGATATAGCCACCCCGACCGCGGCTGTCTGCGCAGCTAAGCGTCTTTCAGCAGCGCGAATATCCGGCCGGCGTCGCAATAAATCGGCGGGCGCACCGACGACGATATCCACGGGTGCTGGCGGAATCGCCTTGCGTTCTGCCAATTCGGCATTGAGCGCTCCCGGCTGTTCTCCGATCAGCACGGCCAGTCGATTCATCGCTGCCGCGAGCGTGGACTCGAGCGACGGGATCTGCGCCAGCGTTTGCTGATAGCTGCTGTTCGCTTGTTCGACATCGAGCGAAGTGGCGAGGCCCGCCTCGCTACGCCAGCGAGTAATGTCGAGCACTTCGCGTTGCGCATCGAGATTGCGTTCCGCAAACGTCAGCCGCGATTGCGACGTTCGCACGGACACATAATTCAGTGCCACATCCCCGACGAGCGTGACGAGTGCATCGCGCAGATCGGCCTGGCTCGCGGCCAACTCAGCCGTGGCGGATTCGATGGAGCGGCGCCGTCCGCCAAATAAGTCCAGCTCCCAAGAGGCGTCGAGCCCCGCGCTATAGATATCCTCATCCTGCAAGCCAAACGTGCTGCCCGACTGCCGCGTGTCGCCTGTGACACGGTTCATTCCTGCAGATGCGCCAATGCTGGGGAACAAGGGCGCGATCGCGACGCCTCGGCGTGCACGCGCTTCTTTCACTCGCGCAATGGCCTGCTGCACGGTTGTGCTGCCCTGCACCGCGCGGTCGATGAGGCTGGTGAGTTCGTCATCCGCCAATATCGTCCACCACGCCGCAAGCGAAGGGACATCGGTGCCCTCGTCGCGCACACCCTGGGAAGGCAAGGAATGCCATCGATCGGCGGTGGCGATGTGAGGTTCGCGATAGTTCGGTCCGACCGCGCAGCCGGCCAAGACCGCCGCCACCGAGGCGGCAAGCACGAGAGGGTACGAGCTCATCGAATATCCATGAGAGTGAGCGCAGTGAACGGAACCAAAGAGGCGGTACTCGAGACAGCGCGGAGCTGCCAACTAGGTTTACACAGCCACTGCCAAGAAACGACAACGGCACGTACGCAGCGGTTCATTACTCATGTGTTTCGCACAGCACACATTGTCGAGTTCATGCCCTGAATGATGCTGCAGATCGATCCCATGCGGAGCGCGCCGAGGAGCATTTTTGACGAACCGACACAAATCGGGGACGAACACCTGAGCGCCCGATTTCCCAGTCGCAAAGATCACAAGGACGGCCCTCGACAGATCGGTTCCGACCTGCGCTCAAGATCGCTCGAGGTCCGCGGGCCAGCCCAGCAGGCGGTCAGATTCGCGCCGCTATGTCACTGAATACTAATTAAGTTTTAATCACAGAGCCGGTTCCGCACTGCTTATAACAAAGTGGTCACAGGCCCATACAAGCTGCGATATGCGTTTGTAACGTCGCTGCCCCAGAATACCGCGCCCGAAATCCAGCGAATCAGCGCGTTTAAGTATCACGCACCTTCATGACGAGACTGACTCATCTGCAACGCCTCGAGGCGGAAAGCATCCACATCCTTCGCGAGGTCGTCGCCGAGTGCGAAAGACCGGTGATGCTGTATTCGATCGGCAAGGACAGCTCCGTGATGCTGCACCTGGCCATGAAGGCTTTCTATCCAGCCAAGCCGCCGTTCCCGCTGTTGCACGTCGATACCACCTGGAAATTTCGCGAGATGATCGCGTTTCGCGACCGCATCGCCAAAGACTTCGGGCTCGAACTGCTGGTTCACATCAATCAGGAAGGCGTCGCGAAGGGAATCAATCCCTTTACACACGGCTCCGCAGTTCACACCGATGTCATGAAGACGCAATCGCTAAAGCAGGCGCTGGATAAATACGGCTTCGATGCTGCGTTCGGCGGTGCACGCCGCGATGAGGAAAAATCCCGCGCGAAAGAACGCGTGTTCTCGTTCCGTTCAGCGCAACATCGCTGGGATCCGAAACGCCAGCGCCCCGAACTGTGGAAGCAGTACAACGCGCGCAAGAACAAGGGCGAAAGCCTGCGCGTGTTCCCCTTGTCGAATTGGACCGAGCTCGACATCTGGCAGTACATCCACTTGGAGAACATTCCCATCGTGCCGCTGTACTACTCGCAGCCGCGTCCAGTGGTCGAGCGCGACGGTACGTTGATCATGGTCGATGACGATCGCATGCCGCTGCGTCCGAACGAAACGCCGGAGATGAAATGGGTACGCTTCCGCACGCTCGGTTGCTATCCGCTCACCGGTGCAGTCGAGAGCCGCGCAGCAACGCTACCCGACATCATCCAAGAAATGCTGCTCACCACGAGTTCGGAGCGCCAAGGACGCGTCATCGATCACGACAGCTCCGCGTCGATGGAGAAGAAGAAGCAGGAAGGATACTTCTGATGGAAGTGAATAGCGGATTGCGGATAGTGACTGGTCAAGAACGCGCACCCGCGCGAACTAGCTTTCGCGCAGAGAATTTCAGGCGCCGCGCTCGATTGATGAGGAGCGACCGAAGCGAAGACTGCCTTTCTAGTTGCGCCGAGAACATGTCGTTCCGTCTCATGCGTTCCGGCTATCCGCTATCCGCTATCCGCTAGTCACTATCGTTCCCATGGCCCACAAATCCGATCTCATCGCGACCGACATTCAGGCATATCTGAAGGCACACGAGCAGAAGAGTCTGCTGCGGTTCATTACTTGCGGCAGTGTCGATGACGGCAAGTCGACGCTCATCGGCAGGCTGCTGTATGAATCGAAGATGATCTTCGAAGATCAGTTGGCGGCATTGGAGGCCGACTCGAAGAAGGTCGGCACGCAGGGCGGTGAACTCGACTTTGCGCTGTTGGTCGACGGCTTGGCTGCAGAGCGCGAGCAAGGCATCACAATCGACGTCGCATACCGCTTCTTTTCGACCGACCGCCGTAAATTCATCGTCGCGGATACGCCAGGGCACGAGCAATACACGCGCAATATGGTGACGGGCGCTTCGACTGCCGAAGTTGCCGTGATTCTGATCGATGCACGTCGCGGTGTGCTGACGCAGACGCGCCGTCACAGTTACTTGGTCTCGTTGCTTGGCATCCGCAAGGTCGTACTCGCAATCAACAAGATGGATCTGGTCGACTTCTCGGAGCAGACGTTCGATGCCATCGTGGCTGAGTATCGTGCATTCGCGGCGCAGATCGGACTCACCGACATTACGCCGATCCCATTATCCGCATTGCGCGGCGACAACATGCTCGAGCGCAGTGCTCGCACGCCGTGGTATTCCGGCCCGACGCTCATGGGCTATCTCGAGACGGTCGAAATCGAAGACGACCTGCAAAGCAAACCGTTTCGGTTGCCGGTGCAGTGGGTGAATCGTCCCAATCATGAATTCCGCGGCTTCGCCGGCACCATCGCGAGCGGCGTGGTGCGCGTAGGCGATCCGATTCGCGCCTTGCCTTCCGGCCGGCAGAGCCGGGTTGCTCGCATCGTAACCTTCGACGGAGATCTCGAATCCGCAGTCGCAGGTCAGTCCGTAACGCTCACGCTCACCGACGAAATCGACGTGAGCCGTGGCGATGTACTGAGCACGACGACGTCGCCACCCGCTGTGGCCGATCAATTCCAGGCGACCATCGTCTGGATGCACGACGAGCCGATGCTGCCAGGCCGTCCGTACCTTCTGAAGATCGGCACTCGCACGGTGACCGCGAGCATCACCACGCCGAAGTACAAGGTGAACGTCAACACGCTCGAGCACCTTGCGGCGAAACAACTCGATCTCAACGAGATCGGGGTATGCAACATCAGCTTGGACCGCGCCATCGCGTTCGATCCCTACACCGACAATCGCGAGATGGGCGGCTTCATCCTGATCGACAAGTTGTCGAATGACACAGTCGGTGCAGGCCTGCTTAGCTTCGCGCTGCGTCGTGCAGAGAACATTCACTGGCAGGCGCTCGATGTGAACAAGCACGCACGAGCCGCCCTCAAAGGGCAACGCGCTTGCGTACTATGGTTCACCGGGTTGTCGGGCGCAGGTAAGTCCACCGTCGCGAATTTAGTCGAGAAGCGACTGCACGCCCTGGGCCGCCACACGTATACATTGGATGGCGACAATATTCGTCACGGTCTCAACAAGGATTTGGGTTTCACGGACGCCGATCGCGTCGAAAACATTCGCCGTGTTGCCGAAGTCACTAAGCTGATGGTCGATGCAGGACTCATCGTACTTGTCTCGTTCATCTCACCCTTCCGTTCCGAACGTAGGCTCGCACGCGAGCTCGTGCAACCCGGCGAATTCTTCGAGGTGTTCGTCGACACACCGTTGGAAGAGGCCGAAAAGCGCGATCCGAAGGGTCTTTACAAGAAGGCTCGCGGTGGTCAGCTGAAGAACTTCACCGGCATCGATTCTCCGTATGAGGCGCCGGAGAATCCCGAGATTCATCTGCACACGGCACTGCTCTCGCCAGAAGACGCAGCGGAACAGATTCTGCAAACGCTACGGCAGGCGGGCATGCTTTATCCCGCCGATGAGTTGGCAGCGCTCTGATGAGCTCCGAGATTTCGCTGCAACCCATCTTCGACATTGCAAAGCGCGCAGGTGCCGCGATTCTCGATGTGTATGCGGGCCACTTCCAAGTCACCGACAAGGCAGATCAGTCGCCGCTTACGATTGCGGATTTGCGCTCGCATGAAGTGATCACGGAGGGACTTCGCAACCTCGATCCGACGATTCCGGTGTTATCGGAAGAAGCGAGTTCGATTGCGTTCGAGGTTCGCAGTACGTGGAAACGTTATTGGTTGGTAGATCCACTGGATGGAACGCGCGAATTCGTCTCTCGCAATGGCGAATTCACCGTCAACATCGCGCTCATCGAGAACCACGAGCCCGTTGCGGGTATCGTTTACGTGCCGGTAACGGACACGCTGTACTTCGGAACACGCGCGAGTGGCGCATCGCGCATCGTAAAAAGCGGTGTTGCGGAACGCATCAACGTGAGGCCAGCGCAAAGTCCGCTACGAGTCGTCGGCAGCCGTTCGCATCGCGATGCGGAGTTCGCCAACCTCCTGCCGCGGCTCGAGCCCTGTGAATTGGTGTCGGTCGGTAGCTCGATCAAATTCTGCTTGGTTGCGGAAGGTAACGCCGATTTCTATCCGCGATTCGGTCCCACGAGCGAGTGGGATACGGCTGCGGCACAGGCGGTACTCGAAGCTGCCGGCGGCGCGGTCGTAACCTTCGATGGCGCCCCGCTGCGATACAACACCAAAGCATCGCTACTTAATCCAAGCTTCATTGCATTTGGCGATCGCAATCGCGATTGGCTCAAGTATCTGGCCGGATAATCGACCCTGAGAGCCAGGCCTGACGCGAAAGGCCGTACTTCACCGCCCGCCGTTCGTCTTCGCTCCATCCAGGCAGCAGATCCAAGGAATACGAGAACTCTTCGCAGAAGGACAGCCCGCACTTCTGCATGACGCGCTGTGAGCCGAGATTCTTTTCCAGTGTCCGCGCGCTAATGAACTCACAAATCTGTTCTGCGAACGCCATATCGATCACGGCACGCGCACACTCGCTGGCAATGCCTTGGCCCCAGACCGCTCGCGCCAACCGATAGCCAAGTTCCAATTCCGGGGCCGAAATGCGATCCGGCCTCAGGTGCACCCAACCGACGAACTGGCCGGAGGAGAGCCACTCGATGGCCCAAAAGCCATGCGGGCGAGGGTGGCGGTAGAAGTCCAACCATCCGGGCAGGATTTTCTGCTCAATCGCCTCGCGGGGCGTAGGCGCTCCCTTAGAGATGTGCCGCATCACCTCCGGATCGCGATCCAATGCGAACAGGAGATCGGCATCAGCCATACGGAAGGGTCGCAGCCGTGCTCGGGATGTGACAAGTAGGGGCGAGGTACTCCTATCGAGCATGACGAATATGTGATGTGTTGTAGGGAGGTTCACACTTGGCGGCTTGCATTGGTTTGCGAGCTGCTGATAGATTCAGATCATGCGTACTCACCAGCACATTCTTGCACTGCCCCTTCGCGGCAGCGAGCTGCTGGGTGCGCGCCTGCACCTGCGCCGCTAGGCGCAACTCAACTCCCGCGCCCAACGGCGCTGCCCATTCCCAGTTCGTTCGATCCACCAGCCGCACAGCGAGTGCGGTGAGTTTGAGCAGGAATCGCGAGTATGTTGCAGGACCCCAGTCAAAAGTATCGACCCTTTCCGCCCATCAGTTTGTCCGATCGTACGTGGCCGAATCGCACGCTGACCCATCCACCTCTCTGGTGCAGCGTGGATCTACGCGACGGCAATCAAGCCCTCATCGAACCGATGGATGCGGCTCGCAAGCGTCGCATGTTCGATCTGCTGGTGAAGACCGGATTTAAACAGATCGAAGTGGGCTTTCCATCGGCATCGCAAACTGATTTCGATTTCGTCCGCGAGTTGATCGAAACCCAGCGCATTCCCGATGACGTCGTCATTCAAGTGCTGACTCAAGCACGTCCCGAACTCATCACGCGCACCTTCGAGGCCCTGCGCGGTGCGAAGCGCGCAATCTTGCACGTGTACAACGCCACCGCGCCGGTTTTTCGCCGCGTTGTGTTCAATCAAGATCGTAAGGGCACCGTAGGACTGGCAGTCGCCGCGGCTAAGTTGATTCGCGAACTCAGTCAGAAACAACCGGAAACGCAGTGGCAATTCGAGTATTCGCCCGAGACATTTTGTTTCACCGAGATGGATTTTGCATTGGAGATCTGCGATGCGGTCGTCGCGGTTTGGGACCCCACGCCTTCGAACAAGGTGATTCTCAATTTGCCGACGACGGTCGAAGTCGCTACACCGAATGTGTATGCAGATCAGATCGAATGGTTCTGCCGCAATATCGCGAAACGCGATAGCGTCATCATCAGTACCCATCCGCACAACGATCGCGGGACGGGTGTGGCGAGTGCCGAACTTGCGATGATGGCGGGCGCGGAACGCGTCGAGGGCACGCTGTTTGGAAATGGCGAACGCACCGGCAACGTGGATATCGTCACGCTCGCGCTGAATCTCTACACGCAGGGCATTCATCCCGGATTGGACTTCTCCAACATCAACGAAGCCGCACGCACGGTGGAGTACTGCAATCAGCTGCCGATCCATCCACGTCATCCGTATGTGGGCGATCTGGTGTTTACGGCATTTTCGGGATCGCACCAAGATGCGATTAAGAAAGGCTTCGCCGCGCGTCGCGAAGGCGATGTATGGGAGATACCTTATCTGCCGATCGATCCGCGCGATGTGGGCAGAACGTACGAATCGGTCATTCGCGTGAACAGTCAGTCGGGCAAAGGCGGCGTCGCCTTCTTGCTCGAGCGCGACTATGGAATCGTGATGCCGCGGCGCCTGCAGATCGAATTCAGCCAAGTGGTGCAGAGCGTGACCGACGCGTCAGGCAAGGAGCTGTCATCGGAACAGATTTGGTCGCTGTTCGAGACCGAATTTTTGGATCCGGATGCACCCTACGCCTACGGCTCGCATCAGATCTCTTCCGTGCGCGATCAGACCGGTCGCGAGCGGCTGAGCCTGAAGCTGAAGCGCAACGGTCAAGGCGCGCTACTGCACGGTGAAGGCAACGGCCCGATCGATGCGCTGGTGGATGCGCTCGGGTTCAAGATCGATGTGCTCTCATACGAGGAACATTCGATCAGTTCCGGCAGCAATGCTCGTGCAATCGCGTTTGTAGAGATCACGACGCCAGCGCGCGCCACGCTCTTCGGTGTGGGCATGCACGAGAACATCGTCACGGCGTCCTTGTTAGCAGTGATGAGCGCCGTTAATCGTGCGCTCAAGAAGGGATTACTCGACGACACGATGCCAGTCGCGTCGAGTGCACGCTGACAACACGAGAAGTCGTGGCTTGCGACAGCCACGACTTCGGTTACGGATTAAAGCGCGCGCGTTTCGCGAACCTGTCGCTCAGCTTGCAACCAATCATCCAGCTCGTGCCCGGGTGAGAAGTTGCGGCGTTCCGCCAAGAAGTAAGCGGCCATGGCAATCTCGTGTTGCAGATCGGTCGACGTAAGGCCCGAAGTGCTTACGACGTCCACGTTGGTCGCCACGGTGATTGCTGGCTCCGCCGCAAGAATGGGAGCCGGGGCAACACGCGCCTTTTTGGATTTGGCTACAGGCGCAGCCGCTTTCTTTGCCGGCTCCTTTTTTGGAGCAGCTTCAACCTTGGCTTTGGATTTCGTTCGTTTCGGGGTGGGGCTAGACGGGATCGCGTCCATCAAATCATCTCCTCAAGAATTCCACATACAGTGGCAAGCATGGAGCGTGCCACTGCGAGCGGGCATTGTAGGGAGTTCACATGAAGGAAAAATGTCCCGAATTCAGTACACCGACACCGCGGCTGACACGCTATGTGTGCGTTCAGCGAGCACGCATGCTCGCTGAGAGTGCAATCAATCAATCAATCATGATCATCACTCGTGATGATGACCGCCCGGTCCATGGACGTGGCCGTGAGCAAGCTCCTCTTCGGTTGCCGCCCGCACGTCGCTCACCTGAACTTGGAAATTCAGATTTTTGCCAGCGAGCGGATGATTGCCATCGATGGTGACCATATCGCCGATCACCTGCGTCACGGTGACCGGACGCACGCCGTGCTCTGATTGCGCCTGTAGCTGCATACCCACGTGGATGTTGGGAATGCCTTTGAGCGCACGGCGCGGAACGCGCTGGATCAGCGACTTGTCGTATTCGCCGTAGCCATCCGCAGGTGCGATTTTTACGTCGATCGAATCGCCCGCCTGCTTGCCTTCGAGGGCGCGCTCCAATCCTGGAATCAGATTGCCATGGCCTTGAATGTAGGCGAGCGGATCGCCGCCGGCAGAGCTGTCGATCGTCTGACCTTCGTCATCGGTCAGCGTGTAATGGATGAGAACGACAGCATCTTGTGCGATTTGCATGGCAGAACCTTAACGATAGTGACTAGCGGATAGCGGATCGTGACTAGCAGAAAGAGACGCCAAGAAGTTCGCAAGAACGCAACGACGGTAGTCGATACGTTCTTCTATCCTCTATCCGCCATCCGCTAGTCACTAGCTCTCATTCAACGGTAACCGATTTCGCCAGGTTCCGAGGTTGGTCGACATCGGTTCCTTTCAAAATCGCGCAGTGATACGAGAGCAGTTGCAGCGGAATCGAGTACACGGCCGGCGCTTGGAAGTGGCTGACGTGCTTCGGCATCGTGATCACGGTGACGCCCTCGGACTCGTGAATGCCTGATTCAGGATCCGCGAAGACGAACAATTCCCCGCCGCGCGCGCGCACTTCCTGCAGGTTCGACTTCAACTTCTCGAGCAAATCGTTGTTGGGTGCGACGGTGATGACCGGCATGTCCGAGTCAACGAGCGCGAGTGGGCCGTGCTTCAACTCACCGGCGGGATAGGCTTCCGCGTGAATGTACGAAAGTTCTTTCAGCTTGAGCGCACCTTCGAGTGCGATCGGATAAACGTGACCGCGTCCCAGAAACAGAGCGTGATGTTTATCGGCAAACTTCTTGGCGAGTTCGCGAATCGTATCGTTCAAGTGCAGCGTCTTTTCGATCAGTGCCGGAATCTCGAGCAAGCGTTGCACCAATCCGCGCTCACGCTCTGCATCCATACCGCGATGCTTCGCGACGGCGATGACCAGCATGCCGAGCGCGATCAGCTGAGTGGTAAATGCCTTGGTGGATGCGACGCCGATTTCAGGCCCAGCGCGGGTGAGCAGCACCAACTCGGATTCGCGCACCAACGAGCTCTCCGGCACGTTGCAGATCGCGAGCGAGGAGAGATAGCCCGCTTGCTTCGCCATGCGCAGCGCGGCCAACGTGTCCGCCGTCTCGCCTGACTGCGAGATGGTCACGAACAACGTGTTCTTCGGTACGACGGGATTGCGGTAGCGGTATTCGCTTGCGATCTCTACCCAACACGGAATGCGTGCGATCTGTTCGAGAAAGTATTTAGCCACCGCGCCGGCGTGATAGCTCGTACCGCACGCAACGATCTGCACGGCTTCGGTACGCGCGAATACGTTGGTCGCCAACGGGCCAAAGGCAGCTTCCAACAACTTGCCGCCTGCTGCACGCTCTTCCAGCGTTTGCGCGATTGCGCGCGGCTGCTCGTAAATTTCCTTGAGCATGTAGTGTGCGTAGTCGCCCTTCTCTGCCGCGTCAGCCGACAAGGAGCTTGCGCGAACGGGCCGTTGCGCGGTGTTGCCTTCCGCATCGAGGACGCGAATGCCCGTGCGCTTGACCTCAGCGACATCGCCTTCTTCCAGGAAGATGAAGTTACGCGTGACGGGCAGCAGCGCGGCGACGTCGGAGGCCACGAAGTTTTCTTTGTCGCCCACTCCGACCACGACTGGACAACCGGCTCGCGCCAACACGATCGTGTCCGGACTGTGTTCATCGACAACTGCCAGTGCATAGGCTCCTTCGAGCTCCGCAACTGTGGCGCGAACAGCGCGGAAAATGTCGCCCAGTTTTACTTTGTGATGATGGATGCGGTGGGCGATGACTTCGGTGTCGGTTTCCGAAGTAAACGTGTAACCGAGCTTGGAGAGTTCTTCGCGCAGCTCTTCGTGATTCTCGATGATGCCGTTGTGAACGATCGCGATGCCATCGCGCGAGATGTGCGGATGTGCGTTGCGTTCGGAGGGAACGCCGTGCGTGGCCCAGCGGGTATGGGCAATGCCGACGTGCCCTGTGATGGGCGTTTCGACCAGGGCTTCCTGCAGCATCCGCACCTTACCGACGGTGCGCAGCCGCTTCAGGTGACCTGTACCATTGAGCACCGCGACGCCGGCGGAGTCATAACCGCGATACTCCAGACGGCGCAGACCCTCGATCAAAATGGGAACGATGTCGCGATCTGCAATCGCACCGACGATGCCGCACATGAACCGGGAATCCTTAGGCCATGAGGCCTGAATTGAATTAGACGGGCGATTCTAGCTGACCCGGCACGGCAAAAGCCTGCCGTCGGTCACAGGAGACTAGGCCGTGCCCTTAAGGACAGGTGAGCGCGGCCTCACGAATCGGCTTTCTTGGCGGGTCGCTTCCAGCCGTCGATCGTGACTTGACGTGCCCTGGCGAGGGTCAATTTGCCTTCCGGTGCATCCTTGGTGATCGTGGATCCCGCGCCCGTGTTGGCGCCGGCGCCAATCTTGATCGGCGCAATGAGCATCGAGCCCGACCCTACAAACGCGTTGTCGCCGATTTCCGTACGCCACTTGTTCACGCCGTCGTAGTTTACGGTTACGGTGCCAGCACCAACGTTCACCTTGCGACCGACGGTTGCATCGCCCAGATATGTCAGGTGATTGGCCTTGCTGCCGGCACCGATCTCGCTCTTTTTCACTTCAACGAAATTGCCGATGTGAACGTCCTCGTGCAGCACGCTATCCGGCCGAATTCGCGCGAACGGGCCAATCAAATTGCGTGAACCGACGCGAGCACGGTCGATGACGCAGTTGGGGTGGATCTCAGTATCCGAGTCGATTTCGCAGTCTTTGAGATAGCAGTTCGGTCCGATGCGCACGCGGTCGCCGAGCTTCACGTTCCCGACGAACACGGCATTTACATCGATGAACACATCACGACCTGTCGTGATGGAACCGCGAATGTCGATGCGTGCGGGGTCTGCGAGTGTGACCCCGTTGATCATGAGTTCGTTTGCGCGCATCAGACGATACGCGTGTTCCAGCTGCGCGAGCTGCACCTTGTCGTTGACGCCGAGCACTTCGACCTCGGTCGGCGCGATCACTGCGTTGACCTTCGCGCCTTCGCGAACCGCCATCACGACGATGTCAGTCAGGTAGTACTCGCCTTGTGCGTTGTCATTGCGCAGAGCGGATAACCACTTGCGCAACGACTTGGCGGGCACGGACATCAGCCCCGTGTTGACCTCGTTGATAGCACGTTCTTTGGTATTCGCATCTTTCTGTTCGACGATGCGCACGACATTGTTGGCGCCGTCACGAACCACTCGACCGTAGCCGCTGGGGTCTGCGAGGACGACTGTTAGCAGGCCGACGTTGCCATCCTTTCCAGAGGCGACGAGCTGCTGCAGGGTATCGACACGTACCAAGGGCACGTCGCCATACAGAATCAGGACATCGTGATCATCGGAAATGTGCGGCATCGCTTGGGCGACGGCGTGGCCCGTGCCGAGTTGCTCCGCTTGCAGTACCCAATTAATCGGCTCGCTTGCGAGCGCCGTGCGAACTTTCTCGCCGCCGTGACCGTACACGACGTGCAAACTATCCGCGCCCAACTGCTTCGCGGCATTCAAGACATGCTGAAGGATCGGCTGGCCGGCAAGCGGCTGCAGCACCTTCGGCAGGTCGGACTTCATTCGCTTTCCCTGGCCCGCCGCGAGAATGACGATGGAGAGAGGCATGAGGGAATCCGGTGGTGACGTGAAAAGGTGATGGAGTGAAAGGCGTAGGCTAACTCGCCGCTAGCCTCGCAGATTGCCGGACCTCATCAGCCGATAACGTGCGAGGCATCACGATATGCGCTCGCAGCATGCGCTGCGCGTTACTGCCTGATCTTGCGCAGACGTTCGATTGCCTTGATTTGGGCGACGGCGCGAGCAAGTTCAGCTTGGGCTTCGGCAACTTCGATCTTGTCGCCGCGATCACGAAGGGCTTCTTGGGCACGCTGCTTAGCTTGGAGAGCAGCAGCTTCGTCGAGATCGTGAGCACGCACGGCAGTGTCGGCGAGCACGGTGACCAGGTGGGGCTGAACTTCGATGGCCCCGCCAGACACATAGAAGAACTGCTCGTCGCCCGCCGGTGTTTGCACGCGCACTTCGCCGGGCTTCAGCGTGGTGAGCAACGGTGCGTGACGCGGTGCGATACCGATGTCGCCCATTACCGCCGGCGCAAAGACCATGCTCGCCTCACCGGAGAAAATTTCCCCTTCGGCGCTAACGATGTCGACGTGAATGGTGGCCATGATGATCTCGTGATGAAGTGATGTGTGATGAAGTGAAAGGGGCAGCGATCAGATGAGCAACTCTCGCCTCACTTACTCACCTTCTCACTTCCTCACCTGTATCAGTGCATCGTCTTCGCTTTTTCCACAGCCTCGTCGATGCCGCCCACCATGTAGAACGCTTGCTCCGGCAAGTGATCGTATTCGCCAGCCAAGATGCCCTTGAAGCCGCGGATCGTTTCCTTGAGCGGAACGATCTTGCCGTCCTGACCCGTGAACACTTTCGCAACGTTGAACGGCTGCGACAAGAAGCGCTGAATTTTGCGGGCGCGTGCGACGGTGCGCTTGTCGTCTTCCGAAAGTTCATCCATACCGAGAATCGCGATGATGTCCTGCAGTTCCTTGTAACGTTGCAACACGGCTTGCACGCCGCGGGCGACGCTGTAGTGCTCTTCGCCGATAACTAGCGGATCGAGCTGACGGCTGGTCGAATCCAACGGATCCACCGCAGGATAAATACCGAGCGCGGCAATCTGACGAGACAACACGACTGTCGCATCCAAGTGCGCGAACGTGGTTGCCGGCGACGGGTCGGTCAAGTCGTCGGCAGGCACGTAAACGGCCTGAATCGAGGTGATCGAACCGGTCTTCGTGGAAGTGATGCGCTCTTGCAGCACGCCCATTTCTTCAGCAAGCGTCGGCTGGTAACCCACGGCTGAAGGCATACGGCCGAGCAATGCGGACACTTCGGTTCCCGCGAGTGTGTAACGGTAGATGTTGTCGATGAAGAGCAGCACGTCGCGGCCCTTGCCGGTTTCGGTCTTTTCGTCGCGGAAGTATTCCGCCATCGTCAAACCCGTGAGCGCGACGCGCAGGCGGTTGCCCGGCGGCTCGTTCATCTGGCCATACACCATCGCCACTTTGGAGTTGGTCAGGTCTTTGGTATCGATAACGCCCGACTCGATCATCTCGTGATAGAAGTCGTTGCCTTCACGAGTGCGCTCGCCCACGCCCGCGAACACCGATAGACCCGAGTGCTGCTTCGCGATGTTGTTGATGAGCTCGAGCATGTTCACGGTCTTGCCCACGCCGGCGCCGCCGAACAAGCCGATCTTGCCGCCCTTCGCGAACGGAATCAGCAGATCGATGACCTTGATGCCCGTGACCAGCAATTCCTGACCGCCGGCTTGCTCGTCATACGACGGAGCGGGACGGTGAATCGGCCAATGATCTTTCGCGGCGACTGGACCCTTCTCATCTTGCGGCGTGCCGAGCACGTCCATGATGCGACCGAGCGTCGCTTTGCCGACCGGCACCGAAATCGGCGCGCCAGTGGCCTTCACGGTCAGCCCGCGCTGCAAACCTTCGGACACGCCCATCGCGATCGTGCGCACCACGCCATCGCCGAGCTGCTGCTGCACTTCGAGCGTCAGATCGACGCCATCCAGTTTCAACGCTTCGTACACCTTCGGAATTTGATCGCGTGGAAACTCCACGTCGATGACGGCGCCGATGATTTGCACGATTTTGCCGGTAGACATTCGTTATCACTCCAAGAAGGGGATAGCGGATCGCGGATAGCGGATTTGCCGCTTCGCGCTGCTATCGCAGCCTTTCTAATTTCAATTCACTTCGTTCGAAATCTTCGGCGTCAGCGTCTGGCCTATCCGCCATCCGCTATCCGCCAGTCACTTGTTTCTACACTGCCGCCGCACCGCCAACGATTTCGCTGATCTCTTTCGTGATCGCGGCTTGGCGTGCTTTGTTGTAGATCAACTGCAGTTCTTCGATGAGCTTGCCCGCATTGTCGGTGGCGCTCTTCATCGCAACCATGCGCGCTGCCATCTCGCAAGCGACGTTCTCGACGGCGCCCTGGTAGACCTGCGATTCGATGTAGCGCATCAAGAAGCCATCGAGCAGCTCGGCTGCCGAGGGTTCATAGATGTAGTCCCACAAGTCCTGCAGCTGCTGCTTGTCGCTTGCTTCCGGCTCGACCGGAAGGAGCTGACGCACGATGGGCTTCTGACTCATCGTGTTGATGAACACGTTGTTCACGATGAACAAGCGATCGAGCTTGCCCTCGCGATATAGGTCTAACATCACCTTCACGGTGCCGATCAGATCAGCGACGTGCGGGCGATCGCCCAAATGCGTGACGGTCGCGAGCGTCTTGGTACCCGAAAGGCGGCGGAAGAACTGCACGCCCTTCGATCCGATCAGGCACAGCGAGACTTCCGCACCCTTCTGCTGCCACTCGCGCATGGCAGCCAGCGTCGTCTTGAACAGGTTCACGTTCAATCCGCCGGCCAAGCCGCGATCCGTGCTAATGACGATGAAGCCAACTGCCTTGGGCTCACGTTCGGCCAAAAACGGATGACGGAAATCCGGATTTGCCTGGCGCAGATTGCCGATCACTCGGCGAATCTTCTCCGAGTAAGGACGCGACGCGCGCATGCGATCCTGCGCTTTGCGCATCTTGCTCGCCGCGACCATTTGCATGGCCTTGGTGATTTTCTGCGTGCTCTTGAAGCTCGCAATCTTGATGCGGATTTCTTTTACGCCAGGCATGTTTCGATCCCGAAGCGGATAGCGGATAGGCCGCTCACGGCGTCCTGCCTTCGCGGCATTGGCACATCCGTGTGCGGCACGGACAGCTGATAGGCAGAAGCTTGCATATTCTTGCTAGTCACCAGTCACGATCCGCTAGTCACTTCTCTTAATATGTTCCCGTCGACGCGAACTCTTCGCAGATCTTCTTCAGTGCCGCTTCGTTTTCAGGCGTGAGCACCGGATTCGCATTAATCGCATCCATCTGAGCCTTGTAGTTCGTCTTGGCGAACGACTGCAGGCCCGCTTCGAACGCTCCGATCTTGGGACGGTCCACCTTGTCCATGTAGCCGTTGTTCACGGCGTAGATCGACAACGCCATCTCAGCGACGGACATCGGAGCGAATTGCTTCTGCTTCATCAATTCGGTGACGCGCTGACCACGCTCCAACTGACGGCGAGTCGCTTCGTCGAGGTCTGACGCGAACTGCGAGAACGCCGCAAGCTCGCGATATTGAGCGAGCGCGAGACGGATGCCGCCGCCCAACTTCGAAATGATCTTGGTTTGAGCCGCACCACCCACGCGCGACACCGAGATACCTGCGTTCATTGCAGGACGAATGCCGGCGTTGAACAGATCGCCTTCCAAGAAGATCTGACCGTCGGTAATCGAGATAACGTTCGTGGGCACGAATGCCGTCACGTCACCGGCTTGTGTTTCGATGATGGGCAAGCCCGTCAACGATCCAGTCTTACCCTTCACGCGACCGTTCGTCTGCTTCTCTACGTACTCTTCGTTCACGCGAGCAGATCGCTCGAGCAAACGTGAGTGCAAATAGAACACGTCGCCCGGATACGCTTCGCGGCCCGGCGGACGACGCAACAACAATGAGATCTGACGATACGCCCACGCCTGCTTGGTCAGATCGTCATAAATGATCAGCGCGTCTTCGCCCTGATCCATGAAGTATTCGCCCATCGCGCAACCGGTGTACGGCGCCAAATACTGCATCGCGGCCGGGGTTGAAGCGGAAGCCGCCACGATGATCGTGTGCTTCATCGCATCGTGCTCTTCGAGCTTGCGCACGACGTTCGCAATCGAGCTTTGCTTCTGTCCGATCGCAACGTAGATACATTTAATGCCGCTCGACTTCTGATTGATGATTGTGTCGATAGCGAGCGCCGTCTTTCCTGTCTGACGGTCACCGATGATGAGTTCGCGCTGACCGCGACCGATCGGCACCATCGCGTCGATGGCCTTGTAACCGGTCTGCACCGGCTGGCTCACGGACTTACGCGAAATAACGCCTGGAGCGATGCGCTCGATCGGCGAGCGGCGCTCTGCATTGATTGGGCCTTTACCATCGATCGGATTACCGAGCGAATCGACTACGCGTCCAAGCAGCGATTCACCCACGGGCACTTCGAGAATGCGACCCGTGGTCTTGACGGTATCGCCTTCGACGATGTGCTTGTACTCGCCAAGCACGACCGCGCCGACGGAGTCCTGTTCCAGGTTCAGCGCGAGGCCCGTGCTGCCGCCCGGAAACTCCAACATCTCGCCGTACTTCACGTCTGCCAGACCGTGAACGCGCACGATGCCGTCCGTGACGGTCACGACCGTACCGACGTCGCGCTCTTCGGCGGCGCTCGCGAATTTGTCGATGCGCGACTTGATCAGATCGCTGATTTCAGATGCCTTGATGGCCATGTCCGAGTCCTCAGTAAACTGGTTGGCAGTTGGGCGTTGGCGGTCAGAAGCGCAATGCGCTCTTACTGCAAACTGCCAACCGTCAACTCTCAACCGTTAATGTGTCACTGCGCCTGCAAGGCGCTCGAGCCGAGCCTTGACCGAACCGTCGATGACGAAATCGCCCGCTCTCACGATCGCGCCACCTATCAGCGATGGATCGATCGAACAATGTAAGCGGATGTCGCGCTTGAATCGCTTCTTCAGCGCATCGCTCATTCGCTGGCGCTGCGCGTCATCCAGTTGCACCGCCGAGACGAGTTCAACGTCCAAGACGTTTTCGACTTCCGCACGCAGTTTCTCGAAAATCTCCGCGATGTTCGGCAGCAGCGCCAAACGCCGATTGGTGGCGAGGGTCAGCAGAAAATTGCGACCGTGCTCATCGAGTGCGCCACCGCATACGTCCGCAATCAGCGCGACCAGATCTTCCAGTGTGACGCGCGGATTGGTTAGCAGGTGTGCTGCACGCTCGTCGGACACAACCGCCGCACCGATCGCCAATACCTGCGACCAGCGCTCGAAGCTGTTGTGTTCGCGCGCGTACTCGAACGCGGCTTTGGCGTAGGGTCTTGCGATAGTCGCTTTTTCAGCCATGACCTAGTCCGCTTAAGGATCAACCGCGCTCGATTTCGAGTGCGAGCTGATTGAGGAGATCTGCATGCGCTTTCGCATCGATCTCGCGACCCAACAACTTGCTGGCACCCGCAACCGCAATGGCAGCGACTTCTTTGCTGAGCTGTTGCCGGGCACGATTCGTCTCGAGGGAGACGACCTCGCGAGCCTCGCCGATCAGTCGCTGACCTTCAGCGATCGCCGTGCCGCGCGCTTCGTCGACCAATTCGTTGGAGCGACGATTCGCCTGATCGACGATCTTGCTGGCCTGCACCCGAGCCTCTTTGATGAGCTCGTTGGCATTTGCTTGCGCTTCCGCCAGGCTCTTCTCAGCACGCTCAGACGAAGCGAGGCCTTCGGCGATCTTGCGTTGACGTTCTTCGATCGCTGCGATGAGCGGCGGCCAAATGAACTTCATCGCGACCCAACCGAGGATCAGGAGCACGATCGCCTGAATGAACAGTGTTGCGTTTAAATTCATGGAACGTCGCCTACTGCGGGGAGCCACACGGCCAGCTCAACTGGCCGCGCGCACGCAGCAATCTGGTTAGTGGGATACGAACGGATTTGCAGTCGCAAACCAGAGCGCGATACCCAAGCCGATGATGAACGACGCGTCGACAAGCGCGAGCAACAAGAACACCTTCGTTTGCAGCACGTTCATCAGCTCAGGCTGACGAGCCGAAGACTCGATGTACTTGGCTGCCATGATGCCCACGCCGATGCAGGCGCCGAGAGCGCCGATACCGATGATCAAACCGCAGGCGAGAGCGACGAGGCCGATATCCGTCATGATGATTTCTCCGGAAGTGAACTCAAAAGGTGAATGAAATTTCGATCAATGATGCGCGTGCGCTTGTCCCAGATAAGCCAGGGTCAGCATCATGAATACGAACGCTTGCAGCAAAACGATCAAGATATGGAAGATCGCCCACGCCGTGCCGGTGATCAGATGCAAGCCGATTCCGAGAATGGTGACGCTGCCGCCAAGTCCGGCAATCAGGAAGAAGATCAGCTCGCCGGCGTACATGTTTCCGAACAATCGCATGCCGTGAGAGAACGTTCTGCCGAGGTACTCGATCGTGTTCATCGCGAGGTTGGCAACTGCCATCAGAATGGCCGCGATCCAGGTCAGCGGGTTGAAGGAAATCTTCGCCATGCCGAAGGGCGCGCTCACCAGTTCGTGCAGAAACCCGCCGAGTCCTTTGATCTTGATGCTGTAGTAGAAGGCGAGCAGCAATACCCCGAGCGCCATCCCCAACGTCGTGTTCAGATCGGCGGTCGGCAACGGACGCAAGTTATTCAAACCCGCGCCACGCGCCATGCTCGGGAACATATCGACCGGCAGCAGATCGATCGCATTCATCAATGTCACCCAGCAGAACACGGTAAGCGCGAGCGGTGCGATGTATGTGAGCGAGCCGTGAACCATGCTCTTGGCCTGCTCCTCGACCATTTCGACGAGCATTTCCACCGCGGTCTGAAACTTACCTGGGACGCCCGAAGTCGCCTTGGAGGCAGCGCGGCGTAGCACTAGCAATACGATGGCGGCGCACAACACGCCGAAGAAAATTGTGTCCCAATGAACGACTGAAAAATCGACGAGCGAGGTTTGGGTGCGGCTAGCGAGATAGTGCAAATGGTGCGCGATGTACTCCGAAAAGCTCACGCCTTGCGTGCCGCTTTCGCTTCCCATCAGTCGCAACGTTGCGCTGCCTGCCATCTGTAAACCCATAATCTTCAAGAACAACCGTTCTGACCAAAATCACACATCGAGCCGCGATTCGCCCGCATCTTTGCTCCGATGCAGCCGTGGACCGAGCACAAACCACAACCAATACGCGACGAGAGCTCCAACCAATCCACCCAACACCCAGAGCGGTGCGAGGTACGGCGATCGAAACGCGACCACCAGCAGTCCGATCGTCAGCATCAGCTTGACTGCCCAGGCACCGAACAGCGTTGCCGCGCTCAGGTGTCGTCCGTGAGTCAGTCCATGCCGAAAGAATGTCAGGGTCATATACACGGTCCACAACAGACCGATGCAGCCGCCGACCAGCAACGAGACACTCGCGATGCGGCCGTTAACGAGCGCCCCTACGAGGGCGACGATCAAGACCCAACTTGCCTGCCACGCGAGCAGATACAGAGACTGGCGCGCAGCTACGAGTAGCGGGTTCGCGCTCATCAATTCACCTGCACAGCGCCGCCAGACAACAAAAATGCCACCGCGTGAGCCGACGACTCGGCAACGTGTGGCATTGCGTAAATCCTGGAAAGTCCAGCCGATTTTGCCCGCCTGGCCGGAAAAGGCGGCGCATTATACGCAGCGTTTTGCGGTGCTTCAAGGAAAGGTGCAGCGTGCTCGGATTGCACAAAATCCGGCTCAAAATCGCTGGCGAGCAGCGATGCTGCGCATCAAAGCCGATATCTGAATTTGACTAGAAATTGATCGGCATCGCGAATGTCCACCATGTGCTCGAACAGTGTGTCGACATCGCGTCGATCGTCATCAACAACTTGGAAACCGCCGCGTCCATACACCAAGTACAGATCGGAAAGCGGACCGAGCTTATAGCGATAGCGCACTTGGAAACCCAAGCTGCTCACCGTGAAGGATGGCAACACATCGGCACTGCGCACCAACCTTCCGGACTCGAGGGTTCGATACGAATCTCTCAATTGAGCGTCGATGCCGATCCATTCCCATTTGATGCGCAACTCCTGGCGCGGGTCGGGCACCCAATCCAGGCGGAAGCCGTAGTCCAAGCGGCGCGCGCGATAGGAGCCGAACACATTGTCGTGATCCCACAGTAGCCAGTCGTCCTCGTAATACGGCATGAGATCCATGCGCAATGTGAGCTGCTCGCTGGGATACCAAGTGGTTGTGAATTGCATCCGGCCCGAATAACCGCTGACGCCTTCTTGGAAAAGATAGTTGGCGAAAACAAAGGCGAAATTGCCGAGACGAGGCGAAGTCGTGTCGAAGTAAAGTCCGATTCGCGGATCTTGTTTGACCGGACCATTGCCGCGGGAAATCAGGTCATCGATGCCGCGCGAATAGACGCGCGCATCGAAATAACTGCTCCAGGCGTTGCGATACTTCGCGTCGCGGATGAACTGCACGCGGCCCGGAAGCCGATCGCCTTGCGCGTTCTCGCGATAGTAGCCGGCGAACGTCTGCGTTTGGCCGCTGAGCCGTGAAGTCGACGCACCCGGAACTCGACGCTGCGTTTGCCACTCGAGTTGATCGAGCGCGTTGCGCTCCATATAGCCAAGATCGTTGAGGTCGAAACGATCGTCGATGTGCAGCAACTTGAGACTGTGGTTCAAGGATCCGCCACCGATATCTGCCTGCAACCAAGCTTCGTAGCCGTCGGTGGCCTGCTGCGCTTGGTCGATGTCCGAGCGAATCACTTGTCCGCTCAGGCGCAATTGATCCGTGGCGCTCAGTTCGTAATCGATCGCATTCACTAGGGCCGTGCGATCGAAGTAAGGCCGCTCGGTCCAGGTCCCCAGATAGCCGATACGAAATCGATCGGAAGGCAGCGCCAAACGCGTGGCGGCAAAGCGGCGGCCGATGTCGTGGGAGAACTGATCCTCTTGCGCGGCAAACGCTCCGTACACTAACGACCCGGCGGTGCCCGTGAGCTTCAGCGCTGCATCGATGTCGGCGGCCGGATCGCGACCGTTGTCGCTCGGTCCGCCCACGCGCCGCGTATAGATGAGTTGACCTTCGCCTGGGGTGCGCAAGTCAAAGACGCCGAGATTCTCGGTGAAGAATGGGCGACGGTCGGTGAAAACCGTTTCGATCGCAGAAAAGTTGACGACCAGCTCATCGCCTTCCACCTGCCCGAAATCGGGATTCACCGTGGCAGCCAAACCGAAGTGCGACGAAGGTTTCCAATTCAGATCCAAGCCGGCGCGCACGTTCGAACTGTCATCCACGAAATCGGACAGCGCCGAAGCATAAGGAACGATGTCGAGGGTGCCATCGGAACGATGCTGGTCGATTTGCAGCCGCTCGAACGCGCTCAAGAACACCGGCGCATCCAATGCAATTCCTGGGCACGCATACCGTTCATCGTGAGAAGAAATGTAGCGATTGACGTAAACGCCGATGTCACGCTTCTCGGCCGGTGAGTCCTTCATGCTCACGCTGGTCCAGGGAATCAGCAGCTCGGCGATCCAGCGATCGTTGGTTTCGCGTATCGCATGCCACCACTCGCCGTCCCAATCGCGATCGAAGTGAGTCTGATTCGTCACCAACCCGTCGCGTGTGCCGCCGCCCAAGCCGATGCCGAATTCGTATCCGATCTGGCCGGTCGCATCGAAGTCGATGACGACCGTTGCGGAGTCGCCCGCAAAAACTGGACTGTCGTGAGGAGTTCGGGGGCGAATGCGACGTTCGTTGGGCGGCTGGTCGAACGTGAGGGCAACGGCGAGCCCCTCTGGAGTGGCAACGAACATCGCGTCGTTGCGATATCGAGGGGCTGTTCGCACGAACGGCTCGGCTTGCTGCCAGCCGCTGCAGTGCTGAGCGTGATCCCATTCGCTCTCGTCCAAGCGACCGTCGACGTCGATGCGCGCACACACTGTCTCGCTCAGCGTCAGTGTATACAGGACAAAAAAGGCGCAGGAGAGTCGTCGGAGAAAACGTCTAGCTGGCGCGTGTGCACTCAGTGCGGCCACGCGCATCGAATCGCTTCCTTGCACATCTCGATCATCGGACTGTCGTCACCTAACGAATGTGTTCCAAGATGCCATCGAGCTCATCCAGCGAGTGATAGCTGATGACGAGCTTACCTTTGCCGCCCGAAGAGTGCTGGACTTGAACCTTGGCACCGAGCTTCTCGCTCAATTCGCCTTCGAGCTTGCGAATGTTCGGATCCACACGAGGCGTCGCTTCTGCGGCAGCGGGATGCGACAGCAATCGTTTCACCAACGCCTCGGTTTCGCGCACCGATAGCTTCTTACTCGCCACGATCGCGGCGACTTCGGCTTGCTGGAGCTTGTTTTCTAGACCCAGCAGGGCGCGGGCGTGCCCCATCTCGATTTCGCGTTGCTCGACGAGCGTTTTCACTTCATCGGCCAATTCCAACAGGCGCAGCAAATTGGAAACGGCTGCACGCGAACGGCCCACCGCTTCCGCCGCTGTGGCATGGGTCATTTCGAATTCGGTGATCAGTCGATCGAGCGCGCGTGCCTCTTCAAGCGGATTGAGGTTTTCGCGCTGAATGTTCTCGATCAACGCCATGGCGATCGCCGCTTCGTCCGCGACACGGCGAATCACCGCAGGAACTTCGTGCAGACCGGCCAGTTGCGCGGCTCGCCAACGCCGTTCGCCGGCGATGATCTCATAGCGGCGTTGCCCCGCCGCCTCGCTCAAGGGACGCACGATGATCGGCTGCACAATCCCTTGGGCTTTGATCGATTCGGCAAGTTCTTGCAGGCTTTCCGGACGCATGTCGATGCGCGGTTGGTACTTGCCGCGCTGGAGCAGATCGACGGGGAGCTTCTGCAACTCCTCGTCCGGCCGAATGCTCGTAACGACGCCACCTTCGGCGGCCACGGGCTGCCCGAGCAGCGCGCCCAGTCCACGTCCGAGGGTTGGTCGTTTAGTCGCCATGGTCTGATCAGTGAAGGTCCGGCTCATTGCGGGCGCAAAGTGTAGTCATTCGCAGCGTCCCGGCCTAGGAGCCTACCGCATCGACGCCGATGGGATTTTCTTCGTAGTCGGTGCCTTCATCACGGCGAATCATTTCGCCCGCCAATGCCAAATAGGCAAGGGCGCCGCGCGATTCGCGGTCGTAGTGCAATGCAGGTTTCCCGTGGCTCGGGGCTTCGGCAAGCCGTACGTTGCGCGGGATGATGGTTCTGAAGACCTTGTCTTGGAAGTGCTCGATGAGCTGTGCGGAGACCTCGTTGGCGAGGTTATTTCGCGGGTCGAACATGGTGCGCAGAATGCCGCCGATCTCGAGATCTGGATTCGGCCCTGCCTTGATTTGCTCGATCGTGTTGACGAGCGCAGTCAAACCTTCGAGCGCGTAGTACTCGCATTGCATGGGAATGAGCACACCATCGGCTGCTACCAACGCGTTCACCGTCAGCATGTTCAGTGCCGGCGGACAATCGATCAAGATGATGTCGAACTGCTCGCGCACCGAGCGCAGCGCATCGCGCAATCGCGTTTCGCACCCTGCTTTGCCCATGAGCTCCACTTCGGCGGCAACGAGATCCTGATTCGCGGGCAACAACTTGAAATCCGCATAGTCGACGCTCTGGATTGCCGTTTGCGCATCACACGTGCCAAGCAAAACGTCCGTTGTGGATCGTTCCAGCGTGCGCTTGTCGATGCCGCATCCCATCGTCGCGTTGCCTTGCGGATCGATGTCGACCAACAGCACACGTCGCTTCGTCGCGGCGAGCGATGCCGCGAGATTCACACTCGTCGTCGTCTTGCCGACGCCGCCTTTCTGATTGGTGATGGCGAGAATGCGATGCATGCAAAGCTGTGTGTTAGTTGAGTCCGCTTGCAAACAGCGCGGAGCGGCGGTGAGCGAGAGGTGCCTTTTTACTCTTCCCGAAGGCTTCCGCCAACGTCCTAAATCTTGTCGTGGCTGCGGCAGACTTCCACAAGATGCCGCTCTTCGTCCAGACCGGGAACGCTAAGTCGATGGACTGCCGCAACTTTCCAGCCGCTCGGCAGCTTTTGGAGCTCCTCGGTCGGATACCGGCCTTTCATCGCCAGCAAGCGGCCCCCACCTATACATAAGTGTCCCGCCCATTCGACGAACACGCCCACCGCGCCTACCGCGCGCGAAACGACCGTGTCGAAACGCTCCTTGGGACGAAAACTTTCAGCGCGCGTATGGACGGTCTCGACATTCGATGCGCCGATCGCGTGGGCCGCGTGCTCGATGAATTTGAGCTTTTTCGCGGTCGAATCCAACAAGGTGAACTGTATATCCGGCATCGCGATTGCGAGCGGCAAGCCCGGAAATCCCGCGCCCGTGCCGACGTCCAAGACCCGCGGGCCGCGAATGAACTTCGCGACGCTCAAACTATCGAGCAAGTGCTTGGTGACTTGCTGAGGACGCTCGCGTATCGCGGTCAAATTCATGCGTTGATTCCATTCATCTAACTCATCCAGCAACGCGAGCATGCGTCGTGCATCAGCCTCCGTCAGTGTCACACCAAGCTGCTGCGCCCCGACAAGCAAAGTACTGACGTGACTTTCCGGCATTCGAACTAGTGCTCCACCCTAACGACCGTGCGACCTACGTTCGCCGCCTTCAAATAGTCTGCGAACACGTTGGGCAGCTCGCCCAACTCTACGACCCGTGTGACGATGCGATCCAAGTGCTGCGGCTTGAGATCGGTTGCGAGCCGTTGCCATATCAACCGACGCAGCGATGCAGGTACGACGACAGAATTGATGCCCAGCGCACTCACGCCGCGCAGGATCAAAGGAAAGACGCTCGTGTGTAGATCGGCGCTTTGCGCCATGCCGATGCACGCGACGTTGCCAAATTCTTTCGTGGAGCGCAGCACCCAATCGAGCACCTCGCCGCCCAAGTTGTCGAGCGCACCGGCCCATTGCGCGGCCTCCAAGGGACGTTTCGTGAGCGTCATCTCGCGACGAAGCAGGATGCGTGCTGCACCGATCTGGGTCAGGTAGTCCGCTTGATCTTGCTTACCCGTCAGCGCGACCGCCTGATAGCCGCGGCGATTCAGCATATCGATGGCAAAGCTCCCTACCCCGCCCGTAGCACCGGTAACCAGAACCTCACCTTGTTCGGGCGACTGGCCGTTCTGTTCCATGCGATGCAGAGCGAGTCCCGCCGTGAATCCCGCGGTGCCCAATGCCATCGACTCGAACGCGCTCAACCCGGCTGGAACGGAGATCACGCTGGCTGCTTGAACCCGCGCGTACTCGGCGAAACCGCCGTCGAAAGTTTCCGCAAGCCCACAACCGGTGATCAGAACCTGCTCGCCCGGCTTAAATGCTGGCGCCTCCGAACTGACCACTTCGCCCGCCAGATCGATGCCGCCAACCAGCGGAAAACGCCGCAGGATTTTGCCTGCGCCGGTCGCAGCGAGCACGTCTTTGTAGTTGATACCGGAATAGGCGACCTTGACGACAACTTCGCCAGGATTGAGATCGGCAAGCGTGATCGATTCGAGCCGCGAAACGATGCGATCTGATTCGCGGTGAATGCGCAGAGCACGAAAGGAATTCATGCGGCACCGCCTAGGCACGAACTGGAGGGGCGGATCGTCGCACAGCTGAGCGCGGGTGCGCTCAGCTGTCGGTGCCTAAGGGCAGGAGAGCAATTCGTGAGCGATCAGTGCTCGAGGCACTTGCCGTGCGTACGCAGATCTTGCGTGCTGCAAAGCCCGCGCTGCTGCGAGAAATAGTGGGCGAGGGCCGGGAAGTCTTCTTCCTTCACGCCCGCGACGATGCTCGCCATGATGGGATTTTTGCGGCGCCCAGCCTTGTAGTCCTTGAGCGCTTGCAACAGGTAATCCTCGTACTGGCCTGCCAGGATCGGGTAATCCTCGGTCGCCGTTTTGGCTCCGTCCGCACCGTGGCATGCCACGCAGGTCTGCGTCGCCGGCGGCGGCGTGCCTACGACTTCGTTGCGCGGCGGGACCGGCGTGCTCTGCAAATATGCAGCAATGTCCAGGCGATCTTGATCGGAGAGGGTCACGGCCTGCGCATGCATCGTCTGGTGCGGGCGGTCGCCGCTCGCGTATTCGGTCAGGGCTGCGACGATGTACTTCGCATGCTGGCCGCCCAAATTCGGGACGCTGTAGTTGGGATAGGCGTTCTTATAGTCGGGAACTCCATGACACCCATGGCAGGTATAGAACAACACCGCGCCCTTCTTCGCATCGCCAACAGCATCCGCCGCGTTTGCAATCGCGCCGTGAGCAAGCACATACAGGCCGAACACCGCCAGGGCCGGTCGAAACTTCATACCCATCTCCGCTTCATTATTTGCCGGTGTTGTTAGAGAACGCGTCCGGCAGGGCGCGCAATGGTAGCGAAGTGTGTTCCCAGGAGGTAGTCCGCTGCAGGGGAACGGAGTCTCGGATTGAGGGTCAGCGACAGGCTATACTCCCCAACCTCCTACCGTTTCCGATCGATTGAGAGCTCCGCATGGCACGCATTACTGTCGAAGACTCGCTGAACAACATCCCGAATCTGTTCCAACTCGTCCTCGTGGCCGCCAAGCGCGCGCGCCGCCTGGCGAATGGTGCAGAACCTACGGTGGAGTGGGAAAACGACAAGCCGACCGTCGTTGCACTGCGTGAAATCGCGGCCGGGCACATCGGACCGGAAATCCTCGAAGAAGCCGAGCGCCCAGCGCCCGAAGCCATCCCCGATATGGACATGTCTGGCGAATTGCGCGCGCCTCATCTGGGGTTGGGAGACTAATAGGGTTGGCGGTTGACAGTCCGCAGTTGACAGCCGGGCAGGCTTCACCCATATACGATTGGACTGGTACACGAAGCTAAATCTCGCTTCTGACCGTCAACCCGCAACTGTCAACGGTCCGATCCTCTCCATGGATTACGCGTCTTCCCTGCTCGGCCTTTTGCCTACTGGAAGACGTGCCATAGGCGTCACGCAGCTTCTCAACAAGCTCGAAACCTACCTCCCTCCCGCGCAAGTCGATCGGATTCGTGATGCCTACGAATTCGGCGCGGAGGCCCACGAAGGGCAGAAACGCCTCAGCGGCGAACCCTATATCGCGCATCCGGTCGCGGTCGCGCACATCCTTGCCGACTTGCACATGGATGCGCCGACCATCGTTGCGGCGATATTGCACGACGTCATCGAAGACACGCCGACCGCGAAAGACGAAATCGCAGAGCGCTTCGGAGCCGACGTCGCCGAACTCGTCGATGGCGTCTCGAAGCTCGACCACATCCAATTCCGCAGTCGCGCGGAGGCTCAGGCCGAAAGCTTCCGCAAAATGCTGCTCGCGATGGTGCGCGACATCCGCGTCATCATGGTCAAGCTCGCCGATCGCACGCACAACATGCGCACGCTCGGTGCCGTGCCGCCCGCGAAGCGTCGCACCGTTGCGCGCGAAACGTTGGAAATCTACGCGCCGATCGCCAATCGCCTAGGTATCCATTCGATCAAATCGGAACTCGAAGAACTCGGCTTCAAAGCGCTATATCCGGGTCGCTACCGCATCATCGAGAAAGCGCTCAAGAAGGCGCGCGGCAATCAGAAACAGTTCGTCGGGAAGATCGCGGACAACTTACGCAGCGCCATCGAAAAGGCGCAGATCAACGGGCGAGTCGAGGGTCGGGAAAAACACCTCTACAGCATCTATCAAAAGATGCGCCGCAAACGTGTGCCATTGAGCTCGATCGTCGATGTATTCGGCTTCCGCATCGTCGTGGATTCCATCGACACCTGTTATCGCGTGCTCGGCATTGTCCACGGCCTATATCGGCCCATGCCGGGGCGCTTCAAAGACTACATCGCCATTCCGCGCATCAATGGCTATCAATCTCTACACACGACGCTGTTCGGCCCGAATGGCATGCCGATCGAAGTGCAGATTCGCACCGAGGACATGAATAGGGTCGCGGAATCGGGTATCGCAGCGCACTGGCAATACAAGACCGGAGACGATCAAGGGCATTCGTATCGGGATCGCGCCGCCGAATGGCTGCAGCAGATCATGGAATTGCCGCACACGGGCAGCTCCGAAGAATTTATGGAGAGCGTCAAGGTCGATCTCTTCCCCGACAAGGTGTACGTCTTCACGCCGCGCGGCGAAATTCGTCGCTTGCCTCGCAATGCAACCGCCGTCGACTTCGCGTATTCAGTTCACACCGACATCGGCAATCACTGCGTCGCCGCCAAAGTGGATCGGCGGCTGGTGCCGCTGCGCACGCCGCTGCGCAATGGCCAGACCGTTGAGATCATCACGGCCAAGGGTGCAACGCCGAATCCTGCATGGGTGAATTTCGTCGTGACCGCGAAGGCGCGCGTTGCGATTCGTCACTACTTAAAGAGCCTCAAGCACTCCGAAGCGGTTGAACTCGGCAAGCGCCTGTTGAGCCAAGCGCTGAGCGATCTGAACTTGGCGCTCAAGAAGATTCCGGAAGAACAGTTGCGTGCAGCCGCAAGTGAGGTCGGATTAAAGAGTCCCGAAGAGATGTACGAGCGCATTGGGTTGGGCGAACGCCTTGCACCTCTGGTCGCGCGTCGCTTGTTACCGCCGGATACCGCGCCTGCGGCAGAGCCGGTGCGACCGGGGAGCTCTGCATTGGCGATTGCCGGCACCGAAGGCATGGTTGTCAGCTACGCGCGCTGCTGCTTCCCGATTCCAAATGATCCGATCATGGCGTATCTCTCGAGCGGCCGCGGTGTGGTCATTCACCGCGAAGCGTGCGGGAACTTGCGCAACTATCGTAAACAGCCGGACAAGTGGTTGACCGTGACGTGGCAGCCCAATCTCGATCGCTTGTTCAACGTCGAGGTCCGCATCGACGTCACGAATCGCATGGGCGTACTCGCCGCGATCGCGTCCAACATTGCGAGCACGGAAACCAATATCGAACACGTGGCCGTCGATGAACGCGGCGGCGATGCGTCGACGCTGATCTTCGATCTGCAAGTGCGCGATCGCAAGCATTTGGCTCATGTGATCAAGAACCTCCGCAAGATGCCTGAGGTGCTTCGCGTCACTCGCGTGCTAGCTTAAGGCCGTTCAGAGAATTTCCACGGAGGACACGGAGAGCACGGAGATGCGGATAAAACGGGACATCATGTTGTATTTCTCTGTGTTCTCTGCGACCTCCGTGGAGATATTCTGATATCACCAACGCGCGTGCATAATTGCGCGAGCTTCCAGTCACCGTCCGCTATCCGCTAGTCACCAGGTTTGCTCATGCCTCGCACCATCATCTCCACGCCGAACGCACCGAAAGCTGTCGGCACCTATTCGCAAGCAGTCAAAGTCGGTCGCACGGTTTACGTCTCCGGGCAGATCGCGCTGGATCCGGTGAGCGGTGAGATGGTGCAAGGCCCCATCGACGCGCAGATTCGTCGCGTGTTCGACAATCTGAAAGCGATTGCGGAAGCGGCAGGCGGTTCGCTCGCCAGCATCGTGAAGCTGAATGTCTTTTTGACTGATCTGAATAACTTCGCGCTGTTGAACAAGATCATGTCGGAGTACATCAGTGAGCCGTACCCCGCACGCGCAGCGATTGGCGTGGCCTCGTTACCTAAAGGCGCCACTGTCGAGATGGATTGCGTGCTGGAATTGGAATAAGCAGGACGAGCACTCACACCAATGGTGGGTGCTGAACGCGTCAGATGGAATTGATTGCAGTGCAGACAGCCGCGAAATTGCAGGTGTGTTCGTTAGTACTTGATCAACATTCGCCGTGCCACAGGTAGCTTCAGGACCACCCGCTTCCGCGCCTGAGCTTCGGCCCGTCACGAGTCTGCGGGGCGTCGGCGAAAGTCTCGCGGAACGTCTCGCCAAACTCGGGGTTTCAACGCTGCAGGACTTGTTATTCCTGCTGCCGCTGCGTTACGAGGATCGCACTCAGCTCGTTCCTCTCGGCGCGTTGCAAGCTGGCATGCGGGCCGTCGTCGAAGGCGAGGTCTTGCTTACCGAGATTGCGTATCGCGGTCGCCGACAATTGCTCTGTCGCATCGGCGATGGGTCCGGCTCGCTCACGCTGCGTTTCTTTCATTTCTCGACCTCGCAGCAACAGAATCTCGCACGAGGCGCGCGCATCCGCTGTTACGGAGAAATTCGACGCGGCATGACGGGCTTAGAAATCGTGCATCCGGAATATCGACGCGTCAGCGCGGACAGCACGATCAACGACGATGCGCTCACGCCTGTGTATCCGCTGACCGAAGGCATTCAGCAGGGCCGGCTGCGACAGCTCACGCAAATGGCGTTACGCGAGGTTGCACTTAGGCGTCTTGCCGATCTCGTGCCCGCATCGCTCCTCGATGAGCTGCGCCTGATGCCGTTGCACGAAGCACTCGCGTACGTACATCGACCTCCGCGCGATGCAGATGTGGTCGCGCTCACGACGGGACAGCATCCGGCACAGCGTCGCTTGGCCTTCGAGGAATTGCTCGCACACCAACTGAGTCTGCGGCAACTGCGTCGCGAGATTCAGCGGGATCCGGGCTGGTCGTTGAACGCCCGCGAGCCATCCCTGGTGAGAGCGTTGCTCGGCGCACTTCCTTTCAAACCAACCGGTGCGCAAGCGCGCGCCTGGTCCGAAATCGAGAAGGATCTGCGGCAACCGAGCCCGATGCTGCGGCTCGTGCAAGGCGATGTCGGTTGCGGAAAAACACTCGTGGCTGCCCTGGCGGCGGCGCGTGCAGTCGAGTGCGGATTCCAGGCAGCGGTCATGGCGCCCACGGAATTGCTTGCGGAACAGCATGCGCGCAACTTCACCTCATGGTTCGAGAAACTTGGCGTGCCGCTCGCGCTGTTGACGGGCAAGCGCGGCGCCGCTCGCACGCGTGCGCTCGAAGAGATTGCCACCGGTGCCGCACGCATCGCGATAGGCACGCACGCGCTTTTTCAAGAAGGCGTGCAATTCAACAAGCTGGGCCTGGTGATCGTCGATGAGCAGCATCGCTTCGGCGTTCATCAACGGTTGATGTTGCGCGAGAAGGGCATGGCGGATGGCAAGTTCCCGCATCAGCTCATCATGACTGCGACACCCATTCCGCGAACGCTGGCCATGACGGCATACGCAGACCTCGACGTATCGATCATCGACGAACTGCCGCCGGGTCGCACGCCGGTGAAGACCGTCGCGTTGCCCGAAAACCGTCGCGATGAAATCGTGGTGCGCATTCGCGATCAATGTCGACACGGTCGGCAAGCGTATTGGGTATGTCCGCTCGTCGAAGAATCCGATCAGCTCGAAGCCCAAGCAGCCGAAGCAACGGCGGCGGCGCTGGCAGAAGCACTATCGGAGCTGAGAGTGGGCCTGGTGCATGGGCGCATGGCCGCCCGCGAGAAGGAAGAAGTGATGTCGCGCTTCAAGGCGGGCAGTGTCGATCTGCTGGTCGCGACCACCGTGATTGAAGTAGGCGTCGATGTGCCGAATGCCAGTTTGATGGTGATCGAGAACGCCGAGCGCATGGGACTCGCGCAACTACATCAACTGCGTGGGCGCGTCGGACGCGGAGCCGTGGAAAGCACATGCGTGTTGCTGTATCGCGCGCCGCTGACCGAAATCGCACGCGAGCGATTGGCCGTGATGCGCGCAACAAACGACGGTTTCGAGATCTCACGTCGCGATCTCGAACTGCGCGGTCCGGGCGAACTGCTCGGCACGCGGCAAACGGGGCTCATGCAAATGCGAGTCGCGGATTTGGTGCGCGATGCCGACCTGCTGCCCAAAGTTCAGCAAGCTGCCGAATTGATGCTGAACTCGAATGCGGCCACCATAGCGCCGCTGCTGCGCCGCTGGATTGGGCACGGCGAACGATTTGGGCGTGTTTGATCACGATGAGCTCTCCTTACATTTCAGTGCGGGATCGCGTGCGGTGGCTCGGCCATCGGCTCTCGGCCACCTCATTCGTGACCGACACGCTTCCGGCCGCGGGTGCGCGGCTGCGCGCCTATGCTCAACTCACTCGTCTGAATCGCCCCATCGGCATTTGGCTGCTGCTGTGGCCGGTGTTGTGGGCGCTGTGGCTGTCATCCGCCGGTCATCCCGATCCGAAGGTGTTTGTGATCTTCGTTCTGGGTGTCGTGCTTACGCGTTCTGCCGGCTGCGCGATCAACGACTACGCGGATCGCAATTTCGATGGCCACGTCAAGCGCACGCGCGATCGCCCGTTGGTGACCGGGCAGATCGATCCGATCGAAGCCGTCGGACTATGCATTGCGCTGGGATTGATCGCGCTCGGCGCAGTCCTCACGTTGAATCACCTCACGCAGCTACTGGCACTCGGTGGCGCTGTCTTGGTGATGACCTATCCGTTCATGAAGCGATTTTTCCCGCTGCCGCAGTTCTATCTTGGTGCGGCGTTCACGTGGTCGGTCCCGATGACCTTCGCAGCGCAGACGGGTGCAGTGCCAAGACTTGCGTGGCTGGTGTTCTTCGCGGGTCTCTTGTGGACGATGGCTTACGACACGATGTACGCGATGGTCGATCGCGACGATGACCGCAAACTCGGCATTCGTTCGAGCGCGATCCTGTTCGGCGATGCCGACCGATTCATCATCGGCATCATGCAACTGATGTGCTTACTCGCTCTGTGGTTGGCTGGGAAGGAACTCAAATTGACCGAGTGGTACGCGAGCGGACTTGCGGCGGCCGCGATATTCGCCCTGTATGAACAGTTTCTGATCCGCAATCGCAAACCGGAACTGTGCTTCAAGGCGTTTCTCAATAACAACTATTTCGGTATGTCGATCTTTGTCGGCATCGCGCTTGAGTATTTGTTCGCGGCGAAATGAGAAGGAGAATCTCCACGGAGGACACAGAGAGCACGGAGATTTGAAAATCCAACTGACCAACACAGAAGGCTGGAGATGCTCCTTGAGCAGCCGTGGCTTTCGACGCAATTGTTCTCTTTCCTCCGTGTGCTCCGTGATCTCCGTGGAAATATTCTTCCCGTCAGGCCCTAGCCACAGCCCACACTTCAATATGCTCAGCGCCCGCACGGCGTAATACGCGAGCAATTTCGTTCACGGTGCTGCCAGTTGTCACGACATCGTCGATGATCGCAACACGCTTTGAGTCGACGTCACCCGTCACTTCGAACGCCCCGCGCACATTGCGGCGTCGCTCTTTGCGCTTGAGTCCGACTTGCTCGGTCGTTTCCCGAACGCGGGTAAGCACATCGGTGCGCACCGGAATGCGAACCACACCAGCAATCGCGCGTGCGAGTTCGTGCGCCTGGTTGTATCCGCGAGTTCGATAACGAGACGCTCCGAGCGGCACGGGGATCATGAGGTCGGGGATTGGATATCGGCGTTCAAGCCATGCTTGCGCGAACAGCGTTCCGCATACGCGACCGCATGAGACCTGATTACCGAACTTGAGCCGCTGAATTAGATGATCGAGCGGATACTCATATCGGTAGGGAATGAAGCTGGCGTCGAAATTCGGCAAATGCTTCTGGCAGCGTCCACACAGCGTCCCAGGATCCGTGTACTGCAAAGGCAGCGCGCATAGCGGACACGCGTTCGCGATTCTCGGAAGATCCCCCGCGCAGGGCGAGCAAATATCGAGCAGCGGCTGCGCCTCGCCGCGGCATAACACGCATGTGCTAGGCCAAAGGCGCTGTGCATTGCGTAGCCAATGGTGAACCCGATCGATCAGTCGCGGTTGACACGCCTGCGTTGCATCCAAATACTGCATTCGGCCTCCTCTGTGCCGCAGAGGGTAGGCGTTTCCATGTGCATTCCCGCCAGCTGTTTCTCAGGAAAAATCGACGAATGAGCGCGCAATTGTCTTCCGCCTTGCTCAACAAGTTGGGCGAAGTCCGCACCGATTGGACACTGGATGAGGTGCGCGAGCTATTTGCACTGCCGTTCGCCGACCTGATGTATCACGCGCAACGCATCCACCGAGCGAACTTCGATCCGAATGAAGTGCAGGTGAGCACGTTGCTATCGATCAAGACCGGTGCGTGCCCGGAAGACTGTTCTTACTGCTCGCAGAGCATTCGTTTCGAAACCGGCTTGAAGTCCGAACCGCTGATGGACGCCGAGACCGTCCTGAGCAAAGCGCGCGCTGCGAAAGCCAACGGTGCGACACGATTCTGCATGGGTGCCGCTTATCGCAGCCCCAAGCCGAAGCAATTGGCGCAGATCATCGAGATGATCAAAGCGGTCCGCGGCCTGGGAATGGAAACCTGCGCCACCCTCGGGATGCTCACGGCAGAACAAGCGCAGCTACTGAAAGAGGCCGGCCTGGACTACTACAACCACAACCTCGATACGTCCGAAACCCACTACAAGAGCGTGGTGACGACGCGCACCTATCAAGATCGTCTGGACACGTTGGCCGCCGTGCGCGCGGCAGGCATCAACGTGTGTTGCGGCGGCATCATGGGCATGGGCGAAACCGAGCTGGATCGCGCGCAGTTGCTACATACGCTCGCAACGCTCCCCGAACATCCGCAAAGCGTGCCGATCAACCAACTCATGCAAGTGCCGGGTACCCCGCTGCATGGCGCCGCGAAACCCGATGCGCTCGAGTTCGTGCGCGTGATTGCCGTCGCACGGCTTCTCATGCCGAAATCGCACGTGCGTCTATCTGCAGGCCGCAATGAAATGAGCCAGGAAACACAAGCGCTGTGCTTTTTGGCAGGCGCGAATTCGATCTTCTACGGCGAAAAACTGCTCACGACCGAAAATCCGGATCAGCAGCACGATCGAGAACTCTTTCAGCGCTTAGGAATTCGTGCCGAAGCGCCGCGCGATCTGGCCGACTATCACGCTGGCCTCAGGAACGACGCCGAAGTCTTGGTCGTTTAACGGCTGCCATGGCCGCACCCCACGAGTTCGAACTCGATCCGCGTCGGGTTCGACGTGCGTTCGATCGTGCAGCGCGTACTTACGATCGCGCGGCCGCGGTACAAGGCGAAATTCGTTCGCGCTTACTCGAGCGATTGGATCTCATTCGCCTGCAGCCGAAGACCGTCTTGGATTTGGGTGCCGGAACCGGCGTGGGGGCACGCGCACTGAAAGATCGGTACCCTGCTGCGCAGGTCATCGCGCTCGATTCCTCTTTAGGCATGCTGCAGCGAGCACGCATCCATCAGCGCTGGCTCAAACCGTTCCGAACGCTCGCAGCCGATGCCGCCAAGTTGCCGCTCAGAGAGGGCAGCGTCGATCTGGTGATCTCAAATCTAATGCTCGAATGGTGTTCACAACCGGACGCCGTCTTTCGCGAGCTTCGCCGCGTCGCTCGGCCGCAGGGATTGGTGATGTTCACCACGCTGGGGCCGGACACCCTGAAAGAACTACGCGCGGCAACCACTCAGGTCTGGGGACAAGCGCAACTGCATCGCTTCATCGATATGCATGACATCGGCGACGCATTAATGCGCGCGGGATTCGCTGATCCGGTTATGGACACCGAAACGCTAGGAGTGACGTTCGCTTCCGTGCGGTCGTTGGTCGACGAACTGAAGCAGACTGGCGCGCTTTCGCATCGACCGTTGCGCCCCGGACTGACGAGCCATCGCCGGCTGCGCACTTTGGAAGATCGGTTTCCGCCGGAAAAGGCGCCGCACCGATTCACGTTAGAGGTCGTATACGGTCACGCTTGGGTTCCCACCGGGACTCGGACCAGGCGAACAGATGCTGAGTTCGCAATTCCGCTCACCTCCATCGGGAGGCGGATGGTTTAATTTTTATGCGCTTTCTGTAGTGATTTCGCGGCCAAATCGGTGTATTGAGTAGAATTTCTTAATCATTCTGGAATACCAGAACGGACCTGGAACTTCCCGGTAGCGGCGGAATTGCGACAGATCGCCTTCGCTCTGGTGTGAGCGACGCGTCGAATCTAGGGGGCGTCGGTGCATTTGCAGGCTTGGTGCGAAGTGCGTTCGCAGGGTTCTGACGCTCTGGTCTTGGAGCTTCGCCCTCGTTGTTCGCTTACACCCGCCGCAGCCCGAATCTTCATCGCCATGGTGGGCGGGACCACCTTTGCGGTCGCGGCGTTCTTTACGTTGCAGGGTTTCTGGCCGGTTCTCCCATTTGCCGGACTGGAAGTCGCTCTGCTCGTTTGGGCCACGAGCATGTCGATGCGCAATCGTCGCGAGCTAGAAACCATCTACATCGACGCCGACCGCATCACGATCAGGCACATCGGAGTGAAAGGCGAAGCGGTTTCAGTATTTCCTCGGCATTGGGCGAGGGTTACACTCCACGCCCCGCCAACGGCGCTCCACCCCAGTCGACTCCTGCTCGAGTCGCACGGCCGCGCCCGTGAGGTGGGCCGGTTCCTTACAGAGGATGAGCGCCGCGCTCTCGCGGTTCGGCTCAAGCAACTGGTCGGGAATTTAAACGAATCGCCCACGCTGTAGGGTGCGGTGTGGCGATGAACTGCGGGCATCGACATCGTGTGATGTCATGTTCGCCCAGCTGCCGTTCGTCGTCAGCATGACAAGAAACTTGGGAGCATTGGCGCCAATGTCGAAGACTCTGAAACTTGCCGCAGTCGCACTTGCAGCCAGCCTGCCGTGCAGCGCGGCGTTCGCGGCTTGGGAATTGAACATGCCGAAAGGCGTGACTGAACTGAGCCGCGACATTCACGGCCTGCACATGATGATTTTTTGGGTCTGCACCGTCATCGCCGTGGTGGTCTTCGGCGCCATGATCTATTCGATGGTCAAGTTCCGGCAATCGAAAGGCGCGGTTGCCGCGCAGTTCGATCACAGCACCAAAGCCGAAATCATCTGGACCGTCATCCCGATCGCCATTCTGGTGTTCATGGCCGTCCCCGCTGCGGAAACGCTGGTGAAGATCGAAGACACACGTAATTCCGAGCTGACGGTGAAAGTCACCGGTTATCAGTGGAAATGGCATTACGACTATCTCGAGCAGGGCGTGAATTACTTCTCGACGCTGGCGCGCACCAGCAATGCAGCCCGCCAGCTCCACTCGGGCATCGACCCGAACAGCGTCGATAACTACTTGCTCGAGGTCGACCATCCGCTCGTCGTCCCCGTCGGCAAAAAAGTGCGCATCCTGCTGACTTCGAGCGATGTGATTCACGCCTGGTGGGTGCCTCAGTTCGGCATGAAGAAAGATGCGATCCCGGGCTATGTGAACGAACTTTGGTTCCGCGCCGACGTGCCGGGCGTCTATCGCGGTCAATGTGCCGAGTTGTGCGGTCGCGATCACGGCTTCATGCCGGTGGTCGTCGAAGCGAAGCCTGAGGCCGAGTTCGATGCCTGGCTCAAGGCGCAACAGCAAAACGCACAACCCCAACAGCAAGTCGCGTCGGTTCAAGGCGCAGCGGCGGCCACGGTCGCCAAGGCGGAGTAAGTCGAGATGAGCACTGCACACACACACGTTGGCCACGCTGATGCGCATCACGATGCGCACGATCACCATGGTCCTGAGAAGGGTTGGCGCCGCTGGTTGTTCGCGACCAATCACAAAGACATCGGCACGATGTATTTGCTGTTCAGCCTGTTGATGTTCTTCGTCGGCGGCAGCATGGCGATGGTCATTCGCGCCGAGTTGTTCAAGCCCGGCATGCAGCTCGTCGATCCGATGTTCTTCAACTCGATGACGACAATGCACGCGCTGGTCATGATTTTCGGTGCGGTGATGCCCGCGTTCGTCGGCCTTGCGAACTGGATGATCCCGCTGCAAGTGGGCGCGCCGGATATGGCTCTGCCGCGCATGAACAACTTCAGTTTTTGGATTCTGCCGTTCGCGTTCACACTGCTGCTCGGCACTTTGTTCGTTCCTGGCGGTGCACCTGCTGGCGGTTGGACGATGTATCCGCCCCTGTCGCTACAGATGGGCGCCGCGTTCCCGATGATGATTTTCGCCGTTCACTTGATGGGTGCCTCCTCGATCATGGGCGCCATCAACGTGATCGTCACGATCATGAACATGCGCGCACCTGGCATGTCGCTGCTCAAGATGCCGATGTTCGTCTGGACTTGGCTGATCACCGCATACCTCTTGATCGGCGTGATGCCGGTGCTCGCGGGTGCGGTCACGATGATGCTGACAGATCATTATTTCGGCACCACGTTCTTCGAAGCGGCGGGCGGCGGCGATCCGGTGATGTACCAGCACATCTTCTGGTTCTTCGGACACCCCGAGGTGTACATCATGATTCTGCCGGCCTTCGGCATCGTCTCCGAGATCATTCCGACGTTCTCGCGCAAGCCGCTGTTCGGTTATGACTCGATGGTGTACGCGACTGCCTCGATCGGCTTCTTGTCGTTCATCGTGTGGGCGCACCACATGTTCACCGTCGGCATGCCGCTGGCGGGTCAGCTGTTCTTCATGCTCGCCACGATGCTGATCTCCGTGCCGACAGGCGTGAAGGTGTTCAACTGGACCGCCACGATGTTCAAAGGCTCGATCAGCTTCGAACCACCGATGCTGTTCGCGCTGTCGTTCTTGTTCCTGTTCTCGATTGGGGGCTTCTCGGGCTTGATGCTCGCGATCGTCCCAGCCGACTTCCAGTATCACGATACGTACTTCGTCGTCGCGCACTTCCACTATGTACTGGTGCCGGGCGCGGTGTTCGCGATCATGGGCGCGGTGTACTTCTGGCTGCCGAAGTGGACCGGCCACATGTACAACATGAAGCTCGCGAAGTTGCATTTCTGGCTGTCCACCATCTTCGTGAACGTGCTGTTTTTCCCGCAGCACTTCTTGGGACTGGCCGGCATGCCGCGCCGTATCCCTGACTACAACACGCAATTTGCCGACTGGAATATGGTGTCCTCGATCGGCGGATTCTGTTTCGGCGCCTCGCAGCTGCTATTCGCGTATCTGATCATCAGCACGATTCGCGGCGGCGTGAAAGCGACCGATAAGGTGTGGGATAGCGGCAAGCCGCACGGCTTGGAGTGGACTCTGTCCTCGCCGCCGCCGTACCACAGCTTCGAAATCGCTCCCGAAGTGAAGTAACCGATCCCATGAGCACGATGCTGGCAATGAACCGCGAAGAGCAAAAACGCGCTGTCCGTCGCACCACGTTGTGGTTGGCGCTCCTCGCGTTCGGGTTCTACGCGGTATTCATCCTCATGAGCGTGTTGAAAGCTCATTAGATTCACGATGGCCGATCAATCCACACAGCAGGCCAACCGCAGTTTGACGCGCCGGCTTTGGCTGTTCGCGGCGGGCGCATTCGGTTTTGGCTTCGCACTCGTGCCGTTGTACAGCGTGCTGTGCGATGTCACCGGCTACGGCAACAGCGCCCGTTTGACGCAGGCGTCGGCGGCCGTGCCGGAAGGCGTGCCCGAAAATCGAACCGTCACGGTGGAATTGATCTCCACCATGCCGACGTTCGGCACCTGGGAATTTCGTCCAGAAGTGAAGTCGCTGGAAGTGCATCCCGGCAAGCTGTACGAAGCGACTTTCTATGCGCGCAACTTGCGCGACGAGCACATCGTTGCCCAGGCGGTGCCGAGCATCGCGCCGTCCAACGCCGCGAATTATTTCCACAAGACCGAGTGCTTTTGCTTCACGCCGCAACCGTTCGAAGCGAATCAGGCGCGCGAGCTCAAGGTGCGTTTCATCGTCGATCCGCAATTGCCTGCAAATTTGGATCGGCTGACGCTCGGCTACGCACTGTACGACGCCAAAGGCAGCGCGTCGTAAGCAACAAGATCAATAGAACTGGTAGAACTCCATAAGAGACTGGAATATGGCCCACGCACATTCGCCCTCAGCGCCCGCCGATAAGTACTACGTGCCGCATGGCAGTCCATGGCCGATCGTCGGATCGATTGCGCTGTTCACCAGCGTCGGCGGTGCCGCGCTGTGGCTGAATCATGTGACCGCAGGCCCGTACACCATGGGGCTGGGCATTTTGATTCTCATCACGATGTTCGGCGGCTGGTTCGGCGCGGTGATCCACGAGAGCGAAGCCCGGATGTACAACCAGGCAGTCGATCGCTCGTTCCGCATGGGAATGATGTGGTTCATCTTCTCCGAAGTGATGTTCTTCTCCGCGTTCTTCGGCGCGCTTTGGTACGCACGGCACTTCTCGGTGCCTTGGCTCGGCGGCGAAGGCACCAAGGTCCTGACGAACTTCTTACTGTGGAAGAACTATGAGCCGGCGTGGCCGACGAATGGTCCCAGCGCGATCGGCGGTCACTTTGAAGTGATTCCTGCGTTCGGCTTGCCAGCGATCAACACCGCAATCCTGTTGACGTCCGGCGTAACGATCACGATTGCGCATCACGCGCTTAAAGCCAGCAATCGCACAGTGCTCAACATCTTCTTGGCACTGACGTTCATCCTCGGCTTCACGTTCGTGTTCCTCCAGGCGCATGAGTACATGGAGGCGTATCACGAGCTGAATCTGAAGTTATCGACCGGCGTCTACGGCTCGACGTTCTTCATGCTCACTGGCTTTCATGGTCTGCACGTGACGATCGGCGCAATCATGTTGTTCGTGATTTGGCTGCGTTGCCTGAAAGGCCACTTCACGCCAACGCATCATTTCGCGTTCGAAGGCGTCGCCTGGTACTGGCACTTCGTCGACGTGGTGTGGTTGGGACTGTTTATCTTCGTGTATTGGCTGTAGGAGCCAGTGAGGAAGTGAGGTGTGAGTAAGTGAGACGCGCAGGTCAGCAGCAAGCTACGACCTTCACTTCCTCACCTACTCACTTTCTCACCATCTCGCTTACTTGATTCCATGCGGCGTAATCATCCCCTGCGACCACGCAATGAACAGCAGGATGAAGAGCGCCACCGACAGCGCGATGCGAAGCGTCAGCGCTCTCACCATCCTCTTCGACTCTCCCTTGTCGTTGACCAGGTGAAACAGGCCTGAGCCCAAGCTCGCTACGATGGCGACGAGGCAGGCGACGATCAGTACTTTGATTAAGTTCATGGGAACGTAAGCGGAAGTGCGTGGCCAGATGCATGCTCCACGCGGGCGGGCATTATACCGTGGCAGCTTGCGGCCACTTCGAAGCGATTTATGGCGATCAGAATGCGGATCTCAAGGCACCTTCGGCGCGCGCCCCTGGCTTAGTCCGTGCCGCAATCAACTTCACGCAAGCACTACATCATCGCCGGCGCTTTGCTGACGATCGCGGGTGTAGCGGCGTTCACGAAACTAGGGCTGTGGCAGTGGCATCGAGCCGACGAAAAGCGCGAATTGCTGCAGGCCTATGCGCGCGGTGATTCCACGCTGGCAGTGACCGATACGGTTGATACCTTGCCGCGGTATCAGCGGGCGGAGTTGCACGGATCCTTCGACGCGGACCACCAAATCCTGCTGGATAACATGCCCTCCGCCGCGACCGGGCAACCCGGTTACCGAGTGCTGACACCGTTCAATACCGGCCGCGAATGGGTGTTGGTCGATCGCGGCTGGGTACCACTTGGCCGCACGCGCAACGATTGGCCCTCGTTAGCTGTCGATGAATCTGCGCGAATCGTCCGTGGCCGCGTGGACGATCTGCCCGAACCGGGCATTCGCTTGGGCGAGCAATCCGTCGATCCGAAGCAACCGTGGCCACGCGTATT
Source organism: Pseudomonadota bacterium (assembly GCA_023391335.1). Lineage (GTDB taxonomy): Bacteria > Pseudomonadota > Gammaproteobacteria > Steroidobacterales > Steroidobacteraceae > Steroidobacter. Next base: position 170,599 of record JAEWBG010000101.1, read on the forward strand.
GAACTTCCCGACGTATCCGATGCTGCGCGCAATGCTGCCGAGTCCGTTGGCGCCGCGCATCGTCTTACTCGATGCCGATTCAGCCGATGGGTTCGAACGCGTGTGGCAGATGACGTTGCGCGTCAGTCCCGAGCGGCACATCGCCTATGCGGTGCAATGGTTCGCCTTTGCCGCCGCGGCGATCGTCATCTATCTCGTGTTAGTGCTCAAAAAGCGAACCCACCATCATGTCCAATGATTCGCCGAGTGCGCGCTCCAAAGCGCAAATCTGGATTTTGATCGTCGTATTCTTCGCTCCGCTGGCGATTGCATTCCTGCTCTATTACGGCGCGCACGACTGGCGGCCCAAGCACACGACCAATCGCGGCGATCTCATCGATCCGGCGCGGCCGCTACCGCAAGCGGCGCTCACGAACCCGCATGGAGGCGTGCTCTCGCCGCGGCTGCTGAGAGAGAAATGGACCCTGCTGTATATCGGCGATGGACAGTGCGATCGGCGCTGTCATGAAGCATTGACGCTCATCCGGCAAACTCGGCTTGCGCTGGGCAAGGATATGGATCGCGTGCAGCGGCTCTTTCTGGTGACGGGCAACTGCTGCGATCAGGACTACTTGGCGCGCGAGCACGCGGGCTTGATTCTCGCCCGCGCTGACGATGCGGCCGCTGCAGGACTGATCTCACTGTTTCCGACGTACGAAGGCACTCCGGTCGCGCAAGCGGGTCGAATCTATATCGTCGATCCGCTCGGCAACTTAATGATGAGTTACTCGCCGACAGCGCCCACCAAAGGGCTCTTGGAAGACATGAAGAAGCTGCTCAAGCTCTCGCACATTGGTTGATCACATCGTGAACCGCGTTCAATTGTTTCGCCGCATCGCGCTCGCCGCTGCAATCCTCGCCTTTTGCGTCATCGTTCTGGGTGCCTGGGTTCGCCTCAGTGCCGCAGGGCTCGGCTGTCCGGACTGGCCAGGCTGCTACGGGCATCTCACAGTGGATGAAGCTGCGCGAAACGCAGATACGATCAATCAAGCGTTTCCGCATCGTCCATTCGAGTACGCGAAAGCCATAAAAGAGATGGTGCACCGTTACTTTGCAAGCACGCTCGGCCTGCTGATTCTCGTGCTCGCTGGGTTTGCGATTTGGAATCGCAACGATCCCGAGCAACCGGTCAAGCTGCCAATCGCGCTGGTTGGATTAGTGATCCTCCAAGGATTGCTGGGGATGTGGACGGTGACGTTGCTACTGAAGCCGCTGATCGTCGTACTGCACTTGCTCGGAGGACTGACGACGTTCTCGCTGCTGGCCTGGATGGCGATGCGCAAACCCATTGCGACTCCCAACGCGCCCTGGCTTCGCACGTTCGCTGTCGCGGGGCTCGTAGTGCTGGCATGTCAGATTGCACTCGGCGGCTGGACCAGCAGCAACTACGCGGCGCTCGCGTGTCCCGACTTCCCCACGTGTCAAATCTCGTACTGGCCGCACATGGACGCGAAGGACGCGTTCGTGCTGTGGCGCGGATTGGGGATCGACTATGAAGGCGGCGTGCTCGATCATCCTGCTCGCGTCGCCATTCACTTCGTACATCGACTCGGCGCTATCGCGGCAGGCCTGACGCTGGCGCTGCTGGCGTTTTTTGCATTTCGTTTCGGCACCACCGACGGCGTACGTCGAAGTGCGATCGTGCTGGCGGTGCTATTGATCGTGCAGCTCGTCGTGGGACCGATGATGGTGATGCGCGGACTACCTTTGCCGCTGGCGACGGCTCACAACGGCATGGCAGCACTGCTGTTGTGGGGTGTTTTGCGACTGAATCGCCAGCTCAGAACAGCGCCGCCTACGTCCGCTTCCTAACCTGTAGAATCCAGGCGCCCCATGCAAGGCCGCGGCGAGCTCGACACTTCGATTCCTGTGCAAACGTCCTCATTTCAATCGCATGCCACTTGGCGTGACTACTACGAGCTGGGCAAGCCTCGTGTGGTCATGCTCATCATGTTCACAGCGATTGTCGGGATGTTCTTGGCCGCACCCGCATGGCCACCGCTCAATGCCCTGATCTTCGGCAGCCTGGGGATTGCACTCGCCGCATCCTCCGCAGCAGCCATCAATCATGTGTTGGATCGCCGCTTCGATGCGCAGATGGCACGGACTCGCAATCGTCCTCTGCCCACGGGCCATGTGAACGAAACGCAAGCTCTCGCTTACGCCGCGGCGCTCGCGATCTTGTCGATGTTATTGCTCGCAGGCGGCGTCAACGTACTCACTGCAGTGCTGACTTTCTTCTCACTCATCGGTTACGCCGTGATCTACACGGTGTGGCTCAAGCACGCGACGCCGCAGAACATCGTGATCGGAGGCGCTGCAGGCGCAGCACCTCCGGTGCTGGGCTGGACTTCGGTGACCGGCAGTGTCGATCCGCATTCCTTGCTGTTGTTTCTAATTATTTTCACGTGGACGCCACCGCATTTTTGGGCGCTCGCGATTGCCCGCCGCGACGAGTATGCAAAGGCCGGCATTCCGATGCTGCCGGTTGCGTATGGAATCGAATTCACACGGCTGCACATCCTGCTCTACACGATCCTGCTCGTGCTCGTGACGCTGCTGCCGTACCTGACTGGCATGAGCGGCTTGATCTATCTCGCCTTTGCCGTGGTTTTGGGCGGGTTGTTCCTGTATCACGCGTATCAGCTCAAGACGAGCGACGATGAGCGCTTACCGATGGGAACGTTCAAGTTCTCGATCACCTATCTCGCATTCTTATTTGCTGCCTTGCTACTCGATCACTACATCCGAGTGACCTTGTAGCGGCGCGCTATGCGGCGTCGCTCAAACACACTCATATTCGCGCTACTGCTGTGCATTCTGGCGCTGATCGTCTACGGCTCGCTCTATCCCTTCAACTTCAACACGTATCTGACCGCGGGCGGATTGAGCGGCGCCTTCCGCGAATTACGCTGGGCTCGCGCCGGCCGCGGCGATCTGATCCTCAATGTGCTGTTGTACCTGCCGCTGGGGTTTTGCCTGGTCCTGGCGGGCTCGAAGGTCAATCGAATCCTGGCGGTGACCGCCGCAACGCTCGTTGGAGCAGCGTTGTCGCTCAGCATCGAGCTTGCGCAAAGCATGCTGCCTTCGCGCGTACCCAGCTTGTTCGATCTCACGCTGAATACGTTCGGCTCATTGCTAGGTGCGATGTGTGGACTGGCCTGGTTCGGCTTCAGTCGACTGATGCGGCTGCCCAACCGTCCAGAAGCCGTGTTCCGCGACCCGCAGGCGATGATCGTGATCGCGCTGTGGTTTCTCTGGCGCTTGGCGCCCTTCGCGCCGGAACTCGATCTGGCGAAGCTCAAGGCGGCGCTGCGGCCCTTGTTCTCGCCGCATCTGCACGCGTTCATGGTGTGTACCTATCTCATTTGCTGGTTGGCCGTGAATCAGCTCATCGCATCGCTCGTCAGTCGTGCGCATCGGCTGGAAGCATTGCTGGCGACGATCGCCATCGTGCTCGTGAGCCGATTGGTCGTCGCCAAAGCAACCTTCGTGCCGGATGAATTGCTGGCGTTGTTGCTGCTGCTGCCGATGGTGCTGCTCACTCATAGGCTGACGCCCCAGCCTCGACGAGTGCTGATGACTGCCGGATTACTCGTCCTGCTGATCGCCGACTCGTTCGCGCCGTTTAGATTTGTCGCTGAAGCGCAGGACTTCGATTGGTGGCCTTTTAAAATTTGGTGGGATCAGCCGCCCGGGGAGATCGTCGAACTGATCGACTGGACGCGTCTGCTACGCAGATTATTTTTGTTCGGCGCACTGATGTGGTCATTGAAGGAGTGGGGCTGGAACACGCGCATGAGCGGTATCGCTATCGTGGGACTCAGCGCGGGCGTCGCCTTGGTGCATACATGGCAACCCATGCAGCCGGCGAGCATCACCGAGCCACTGCTCGTGGCGGGACTGGTCGCGATATTCAGCTGGGCTGAGAAAAATGCGTCAGGTCGATTTGCGACCAGTGCTATTTCCCAACGCGTGCGCAGCCGATGAACGTCTTGCCGTCGAACACTGCCTTGGCTGCATACGCGTAGTACTCGTTGGTCGCAGCGTCCTTGCACGGCTGGGCGGCGACCAGCAGATCCATTTTGTGACCGTTGGAATTCGTGTCGTACTGTGCGGTGCCTTCCGCATCTTGTGTCTGCGGCGCACCGAGCGCTACGTCTTTGTGGTCGGCACCCTGCCAGGTCGCTTTGTCTTCATCGATCTGCACTGACCAATCCGGATCGTGCCCTCGCGCTAGAACAACATACTCTGCGGCAGGTGCATCGCATCCCTGTAGTTGCGCTTGCGGTGCCGCGTACAGGACTTGCTCGAGCGAAAACGTTCCGGCGTACGCGCGTGCTGCCGGAGGATCCTGTAGCGCCGGGCCGCGTTCGCCATTGGCTTCGAGGTAATACATCGCGCTGCTCGTGCCACGCGGGCCCGTCGCTTCCTCGAAGCCGCCGTCGGTTTGATCGATGAGCCACAGATCGACGTTGTCCTCGCACAACCGAAACGTCACGCGATCCGCCGCGACGGTGGCAACGCCGCGTTTGATCGCGAGGCTCGATTCCGCGGGTGGCTCGCTGGCTGCTTCCGACGAACCGGAAGTGGCAGGGGTGAGATCGACAGAGGTTTGCGAAACGGCCGTGGATGGCTGCTTGGTGCACGCGACGAGAACCGTGCCGCAGACGAACAGGACCCAGTAGCGCGAGCGACTCATGCCGAACTCCGTAAGTCTTATGCCCACCAGAATACCGTGAAAGCCGCGCGCGCAAGAGGGGATTCGTGAACTGCCGGCCGCGCGAGCTACAATACTGCGTCGTCAAATCCACGCGTTTTTCGCTCTCATCTTCGCACCGAATAACTCGATGTTCATGCACTTTCAGCCTGCGGCATTACGCCACGTTCGAGCACAGTAAATGGACGTTTCAGCGATTCTCGACGGGTTGAATGAAGCGCAACGGGCCGCCGTTTCGGCTCCGCTTGCGCCGACCTTGGTGCTCGCCGGCGCCGGCAGCGGCAAAACCCGAGTCCTAACTCATCGAGTCGCCTGGCTCGTACAAGTCGAGAATGCTTCCCCTTACGGCATCTTGGCGGTGACCTTTACCAACAAGGCCGCCGGTGAAATGCGGGGGCGCATCGAAACCATGCTCGGCGTGCCGAGCGCGCCGCTGTGGATCGGCACCTTTCACGGCATCGCGCACCGGCTGTTGCGCATGCACTGGCGGGAAGCCAATTTGCCGCAAGCCTTCCAAATCATGGATGCGGAAGATCAGCTGCGTGCGATTCGCAAAGTGCTCAAGGCACTGAATCTCGATGAATCGCGCTGGATCCCGAAGGAGATCATGTGGTTCATCAATGCCCGCAAAGACGAAGGGCAGCGCGCACGGCATTTGAAAGACGATGGCGATCCGACGCGACGTCAATTCATTCGCGTATACGAGGCTTATCAAGAGCAATGCGACCGAGCGGGTGTACTGGACTTCGCCGAGCTGCTGTTGCGTGCTTACGAGTTGTGGCGCGACCGATCCGATGTCTTGGCGCATTACCGCGATCGCTTTCGCCACATCTTGATCGATGAGTTCCAAGACACGAACACGATTCAGTACGCTTGGTTGAAGCTGCTGGGGGGCTCGGCCGGTTTGCCCTTTGCCGTGGGCGACGATGACCAATCGATCTATCGCTGGCGCGGTGCTCGCGTCGAGAACCTTCAGCAGTTCCGCCGCGACTATCCCAACGTGCAACTATTTCGGCTCGAACAAAATTATCGTTCGACGGGCAATATTCTCGCGGCGGCAAACGCGCTGATCGCGAACAACAGCGGACGCTTGGGGAAAAATCTTTGGACCAGCGGCGCGCAAGGCGATCTGGTGCGCATGTATGCCGCGTTCAATGAACGCGATGAAGCCGACTTCGTAGTCAACCGCATCCGCGAATGGGTCAACAAAGGCGGCCGACGCGATGAGTGCGCGATCCTGTATCGATCGAACGCGCAATCGCGCACTTTCGAAGAGGCGCTGCTCTCCGCTCGCATTCCTTATCGCGTGTACGGCGGCCTGCGATTCTTCGAGCGTGCTGAAATTAAGGATGCGTTGGCGTATTTGCGGCTGATCTTCAATCGCGCGGACGACGCATCGTTCGAACGCGTTGTGAACTTGCCGACACGCGGTATCGGCGCGAAGACATTGGATACTGTTCGTAACTATGCGCGAGCGAACGCATGCTCGATGTGGGAGGCAGCCGGCGCGTGCATTGCGGAACTCGGTTCGCGCGGCGGCCAAGCGCTGCATGCGTTCCTACTGCTGATCGAGCAGCTCGATCAGCAGACACGCACTTTGCCGCTGCATGAGCAAGTCGATCACGTCATTCACGCGAGCGGTCTTGTTGCTCACTATCAACAAGAGAAGGGCGATCGCGGCGAAGCGCGCATCGACAACTTGAACGAATTGGTAAGCGCTGCGCGTGGCTACGAACCCGATCAATCGAATGAGGCGTCCCCGCTGGCCAGCTTTCTCGCGCACGCTGTATTGGAATCGGGCGAGGAACAAGCGAGCCAATGGGAAGACAGCGTGCAGATGATGACACTGCACTCTGCAAAGGGACTGGAGTTCCCGGTGGTCTTCCTGTGCGGCATGGAAGACGGCCTGTTCCCGCATCAACGCTCGATCAACGATATCGATGGTCTCGAAGAAGAACGCCGCCTCTGCTACGTGGGTACCACGCGCGCGATGAAGCAGCTCTATTTGACGTATGCCGAACAGCGCCGCTTGCACGGTATCGACAGCTACGGCACGCCGTCGCGCTTCATCAAGGAAATTCCCGCCGAACTGCTCGAAGAAATCCGGCCGCGAATTCAAATTTCCCGACCGGTGTACACTGCGCGCCCGAGCGCGATGCGAGAAGAACCCCAAGTGGGTGGTGTGCGCCTCGGCCAGCGCGTCCGACATGGGAAGTTCGGCGAAGGTGTGATTCTCGATTTGGAAGGCCAGGGCAGTCACGCCCGCGTGCAGGTGAATTTCGAACGCCAAGGCACGAAGTGGTTGATGCTCGCCTACGCGAATCTGGAACCCTGTTGAGTGAGTTACGTGATGGTCCAGCCCGAAGGCTACAGCGGTTCAAATGGCAGTGATCGCAAGACCATCTTTCGTTGAACCACCTTCATTCGAGAATGACGCGACATCTGATAAGCCTTGTTGATCAAGTCAGGCACAGTTTTGGCCCGCAGGCTGCTGAAGCTCCAATCGGCGCTGATCGCAAGACTATCTTTCGTTGAACCACCTTCATATGGGAATGACGCGACGTTTGGTGAAGCCCTGTTGAGTGAGTTACGTGATGGTCCAGCCCGAAGGCTACAGCGGTTCAAATGGCAGTGATCGCAAGACCATCTTTCGTTGAACCACCTTCATTTGAGAATGACGCGACATCTGATAAGCCTTGTTGATCAAGTCAGGCACAGTTTTGGCCCGCAGGCTGCTGAAGCTCCAATCGGCGATGATCGCAAGACGATGTGTGGCCAGCTGATGCATTCGAGTGCGCATGTCGAACGCCGAGCGAAGACAAGCCGTGACGAAGAGCGATAACGCATGAAGATCATCATCCTTGGCGCAGGCCAAGTCGGCAGAACGGCGGCCTATCATCTCGCCCGCGAAGAATCGAACGAGGTGACCGTCGTCGACATCAACGATGAGCTGTTGCGCGACCTGCAGGATCGCATCGACATTCGCACGCTTGTCGGCAGCGGCGCCTATCCGAGCATCCTCGAAGCCGCAGGCGCTCGCGATGCGGACATCTTCATTGCCCTCACCAACAGCGATGAAGTGAACATGGTCGCGTGCCAAATGGTGTGGAGTCTCTTCAATCGCGATGCGACGCGCATTGCACGCATTCGCTCCTCCGACTACGCGAAAAATCCCAAGTTGTTCGAGGACGAGGATCGGGCATTCGCCGTGGATGTGCCGATCAGCCCCGAGCAACTCGTTACCGAACACGTCGTTCGACTGATCAAATATCCCGGCGCGCTGCAGGTATTGGATTTCGCGGACGGTCGCGTGCGGCTCGTGGGCGTGAAGGCGCTGCGCGGAGGTGCGTTGGTGGGACAGCAGTTGAAGCAACTGCGTACTCACATCAAAGGACGCGATGCACGCGTCGCCGCGATTTATCGCGGCGGTCAGAGCGTCAAGCCCGAAGGCTCGACGGTCATCGAGCATGGCGATGAAGTGTTCTTCATTGCCGGACGTGACGACATTCGCGCGGTGATGAACGAGATGCAAAAGCTCGAAGACCCCGTGCGCCGCATCGTCATCGCTGGCGGCGGCAATATCGGTTTCCGCTTGGCCCAACGCTTGGAATCCGAGCATCAGGTCAAGCTCATCGAACGCGATCCGCGGCGCGCACGGCGCATCTCCGAGCGCCTCAACAACACGATCGTTTTGAGCGGCGATGCAGCGGACGAAGAGTTGCTGCTCGAGGAGAACATCGACAGCGCGGATGTCTTCGTGGCGGTGACGAACGCCGAAGAAGCCAACATTCTTTCGGCCATGCTGGCCAAGCGCTTGGGCTGTCACAAGGTGATGGCCCTCATCAATCGGCCGGCGTATGCGGAATTGATGGAGAGCGGTTCCATCGATGTCGCGCTCTCGCCGCAGCAGGTCACGATCGGTTCGCTGTTGGCGCACGTCCGCCGCGGCGATGTCGTGCGTGTTCACTCACTGCGTCGCGGTGCGGCTGAGGCCATCGAAGCCGTTGCGCACGGTACTCAGGGCGAAGGCCGCGTGATCGGAAGGAAGATCGAAGACATCCCACTGCCAGAAGGCACGACGATCGGTGCTGTGGTGCGCGGCAATGAAGTCATCATCGCGCACCATGACACGCAAATTCACCGCGACGATCACGTGATTCTGTTCTTGACCGATCGCCGCCACGTCGAAGCAGTCGAGCGGTTGTTCGACGTTCCGCGCCGCACCGCGCGCTGACGCAGCAAAGGATCGGCGTGAATCTTTCCATCGTGCAACGGATCCTCGGGCTGCTGTTGATTCTCTTCAGCGTCACCATGCTGCCGCCCCTCGGGGTTGCGCTGTATTTCGGCGAAGAGAGCTGGCGGGCATTCACGGATGCATTCGTCACGTTGCTTGCCGTCGGCGCACTGATCTGGCTACCGGTACGGCACAAACAACGCGAACTGCGGCTGCGCGACGGATTCTTGGTCGTCGCGCTGTTCTGGGTGGTACTGGGCATCGCGGGAGCTGCACCGCTGTTGCTGTCCGCACATCCCGACATCTCCGTCACGGACGCAGTGTTCGAAGCCGTATCTGGATTCACGACCACGGGCGCCACCGCACTGATCGGTTTGGACGAACTGCCGCGGTCGGTTCTTTATTACCGCAGTCAGATTCAGTGGTTGGGCGGTATCGGTATCGTCGTGCTCGCAGTCGCACTGCTACCGATGCTCGGCGTGGGTGGCATGCAGTTGCTGCGCGCGGAAACACCCGGCCCGGTGAAAGACGCGAAGATGACGCCGCGCATCACCGAAACTGCGAAGCGCTTGTGGCTCGTCTATCTGCTGCTCACGGCAATTTGCGCGGCCGCCTACCTCGGCGCGGGCATGACGATGTTCGACGCCATTGCGCACGCTTTCTCGACCATCTCCACCGGCGGTTTCTCGACTCACGATGCGAATCTAGCGTTCTTCAAGAACGCGGTCGTCGAGTACATCGCGATCATCTTCATGTTCTTGGGCGGCGTGAATTTCTCGCTTCACTTCCTGGTGTGGCGGCAGCGGCGCATCGGCGATTACTTCCGCGATTCCGAATTTCGCGTGTACGCGGGCCTGCTGCTCCTTAGCGTCGCGTTGTATGCGACGGTGTTGTACTTCTCGCATGCCATTGCGGATCCGAACGATGCATTCCGGCTTGCACTGCTACATGCCGTCTCGATGCAGACGACCACCGGTTTTAGAACCGACAATTTCAGTTTGTGGCCGGGCGCGCTGCCGGTCGTGTTGATTTTGTCGACGTTCATTGGCGGGTGCGCAGGATCCAGCTCCGGCGGCATGAAAGTCATGCGATGGCTGTTGATGTGGAAGCAGGGTCAACGCGAAGTGGTGCAACTGGTTCATCCGAGCGCCGAGTTGCCGGTGAAGATCGGCCGTAAGCCGGTCGACTCGCGCGTCATCGATGCAGTCTGGGGCTTCTTTGCAGTGTACGTGGTGTCGTTCGGCACCTTGATGGTGTTGTTGATCGCCACCGGCGAAGATCAAGTCACTGCTTTCTCCGCGATCGCGGCGTGCATCAACAATACAGGCCCAGGACTCGGAGAGGTCGCGGCCAACTTTACGACCATGCCAGCACCTGGAAAATGGATTTGCATCATTGCAATGCTGCTGGGCCGCCTTGAAGTGTTTCCCTTGCTGGTCTTGATCTCGCCCTCGTTCTGGCGGCGCTAGAACGAGCAATTTCCGCGCGCAGGGCAGCGCATCGCTCGAAGCCTTCTTTGAACATACCGTAACCTGCGCGCGAGGAACCCTCGCTGTCGAAGATGAGTTGCTTGGATAGTGAATTCAGCGACACAGTGACGGGGCCATCATGTCCACACCTTCAACGATGCAGGCGCTGCGGGTCACGCCGAAGCAAGCAAACTCCGCGCGTCTGGATGAAATCGCTCTGCCTGATCCGCGCGAAGGGGCCATTCTCGCGCGAACACTTGCGGTGGGTGTCTGCGGCACAGATCGCGAAATCATTGAGGGCGCGTACGGAGAAGCGGCCGAGGGCGAGCAGCGGCTCACCATCGGACACGAGTCGTTAGGTCAGGTGGAAACGGCCCCACACGACAGCGCCTTCAAGAAGGGCGATTTGATCGTTGGCATCGTGCGCAGGCCCGATCCGGTTCCGTGTGTGGCGTGCGCTCAGGGCGAATGGGACATGTGTCGCAACGGTCAATTCACCGAACGCGGCATCAAGGGGCGCAACGGCTATTGCTCGGAATACTTTCGCGTCGAACCGGACTTCGCGATCAAGGTTCCCGAATCGCTTGGGATATGCGGCGTGCTCGTGGAGCCGACCAGTGTCGTGGCGAAAGCATGGGATCACATCGCGTACCTCGGCAGGCGTAGCAAATCGTGGTCGCCTCGCACAGCATTGATTACAGGTGCAGGACCTGTTGGGTTACTCGCCGCACTACTTGCACGTCAGCGCAATTTGGAAACGCACGTCTTCGATCGTGCCGACAGCGGTCCGAAACCTGAACTGGTGCGAAGGCTAGGCGCGCACTATCACAGCGGCGATGTCAGTGCGATCGAGAAGCTAAACGCCGATATCGTGGTCGAATGCACGGGCGCCGCGCCGGTGATCGTGCACGTCATGACGCACAACGCGCGCGATGCGATCGTGTGTCTCGCGGGGCTCTCTGCCGTCGGCCGCAAATTGCCCGTCGACATTGCCGCCCTAAATCAATCGATGGTCCTGCAAAACGATCTCGTGTTCGGTTCGGTCAACGCCAATCGCCATCACTACGAGTTGGCCATCGCTGCATTGGAACGGGCGGATCGCGACTGGCTTTCTGAACTGATCACGCGACGCGTACCGATCGGCGAATGGCAGTCTGGGCTGGAACGCCGCCCGGACGATATCAAAGTCGTGCTCGATTTCAGCGCTCATGTCCGCTCCCATTGAGGACTACGCACTGATCGGCGATTGCGAAAGCGCAGCGCTGATCGACAAATGCGGATCGATCGATTGGCTGTGCTGGCCGCGCTTCGACTCCGACGCCTGTTTCGCGGCATTGCTGGGCGATGACTCGCATGGCAGGTGGTTATTGCGCCCTGTAGATGCAGAGGTGTGTGCGACCCGTTCGTATCGGGACGACACGTTGATCCTCGAGACGCGGTACGAAAGCGCGGATGCCTCGGTATTGGTCATCGATTTCATGCCGCCGCGAGGCATCAACTCCGACGTGGTGCGGCTGGTCGTCGGCGAACGCGGCACGATGCGCATGCGCACCGAACTCGTGGTGCGCTTTGGCTATGGCGCTGTCGTACCCTGGTTCACGCGTATTGGGGAGGGAGAATGGAAGGCGGTCGGCGGACCCGACATGGTGGTCTTGCGCACGCCCGTGAAATTGCATGGCGAGAATCTCCATACGGTGAGCGAGTTCGAAGTCCGCGCGGGGGAGACCGTCCCGTTCGTGCTGACGTATTCCGAATCGCACAAGCACCCGCCGCGACATATCGACGAGCATCACGCGCTGGAGGGAACCGAAACCTTCTGGAGGTCTTGGGTAAAGCAGTGCGAGTATGATGGGCCACATCGCGATGCGGTGATTCGCTCTTTGATCACCTTGCGCGCGCTCATCTACGCGCCAACCGGCGGGATCGTCGCGGCGGCAACCACCTCCTTACCCGAACAGTTCGGCGGACCGCGCAATTGGGATTATCGATATTGCTGGATCCGCGATGCCACGCTCACGTTGCTCGCCTTCATGAACGCGGGATACTCGAAGGAAGCGGGCGCGTGGCGCGACTGGCTCGTGCGTGCCGTCGCGGGCAGCCCACGCCAAATGCAAATCATGTACGGCGTCGCAGGTGAGCGCCGTCTAACCGAGTGGGAAGTGCCGTGGCTTCCCGGCTATGAGGGCTCCAAACCCGTTCGCATCGGCAATCTCGCCCACGCGCAGCTGCAGCTCGACGTGTTCGGCGAAGTGATGGACGCCTTGCATCAGGCTCGTAAAGCTGGATTGAAACCCGACGATTCAGCGTGGGCCGTGCAGCGCGAGCTGCTGGAGCATTTGGCGGATATGTGGCGCGAACCGGACTACGGCATGTGGGAGGTACGTGGCCCAGCCAGGCATTTCACCTATTCGAAGGTAATGTGTTGGGTGGCGTTCGATCGGGCGATCAAGAGTGCAGAGCGCTTCAACCTGGAAGGTCCGCTCACTCGTTGGCATGAATTGCGTGAGCAAATCCACCGCGACATTTGCGCCAACGGCTTCGATTCGAAACTCAATTCATTCACGCAGTCATACGGATCGTCTGCCTTGGATGCGAGTCTGCTGCTCATTCCGTCCGTTGGCTTTCTGCCTGCGAACGATCCTCGCGTCCAGGGGACCATCGCTGCCATCGAACGCGATCTGGTCCGCGATGGATTCGTGCTTCGCTATCGCACGGACGACACCGACGATGGCCTCCCCGGCGATGAAGGCGCATTCATCGCGTGCAGCTTCTGGCTTGCCGATGCATATGCGATGACGGGCCGGATCGACAAGGCACGAGAACTGTTCGAGCGCTTGCTCAGTGTCCGCAACGATCTCGGATTACTTGCCGAGGAATATCACGCACACAGCAAACGACTTCTCGGGAATTTTCCACAGGCGTTCTCGCATGTAGCGCTGTTGGGCACAGCGTACAACTTGGCTCGCGCCGCGAAGCCGGCTGAGCAGCGATCGGAGCAGCATGTTCCGGCGCCAGGCTAAAGCCTCGTAGAGAAGAAGCTCTCCACGGAGAGCAGAGAGAACACGCGGTCTGCGAAAGGCAAAGTGAACGGAGCGATCGTTCGCACGGGGTGCTCGCCGCGCCGATCTAGTGGCTATCGAGGCAGGCTCAGCATCTCCAACGCGCCTCTAAGAAGGGCTGTCGCGCCTGCGAGCTCGGGCACGATGACGAGTTGCGCACCGGCCGTGCGCAGGAGTTCTTCGTTAGCGGCTTGTTCAGCGCGGGCAGCGATTACGACGCTAGGGTTCAGGGTCCGAATTTGCTGAATGGCAGCACGAGCAGGCGCGAAGTCCGGCAATGCAACGATGACCAAGCGCGCATTTTCGATGTGGGCCGCCTGCAAGACGGCCATTGAGAACGCGTTGCCATAGATCGCCGGCAATCCATCCGCCACACCATCACGGACTCGCGAGAGCCGTGAATCGATGACGGCCACATGAATACCCGCATCGCGCAAACCGCGAGCGATGCTTTGCCCGACGCGCCCGTAGCCGATGACGATGGCGTGAGCTTCCAACTGCGCGCTTTCGCCTACGACGCTCGACCCGCCGTCGAAGAAGCGGCGCGTTTTCGCCGATCTGAGCAGCAGATCGCTGAATGCCGGCGCCAGCGCGAATGCGGCCGGAGTCAAGACAATGGTTGCGAGCGCCGAGGTCAGAATCAGGTTGTACAAGTCTTTCGTGAGCGCACCGGATTGCAATCCAACTTGAGCGAGCACGAAATTCAGTTCGCCGATCGAGATCATCCCCAGCGTCGTGAACGCAGCGGTGCGGGCGGAAACTCGAAAGGGCACGATCCCCACAAAGGTGCTGACCGCTTTCAACATCAGCGCGAAGGCGGCAGTCGCCAACACGTAAGGCCAGCGATCTAGAATGAATTCGATATCGATCAACATGCCGACGGAAACGAAGAACAGCGTCGCGAACAAGTCGCGCACCGGTACGACTTCGGCAATCACGCGATGATCGAACTCCGATTCCGACAGCAACAAACCGGCAACGAACGCTCCCAGTGCGGGAGACAATCCCAACAACGTACTCACGCTCGCCGCTCCGAGCGCCAACACGGCGGCGGTCACGATGAAGATTTCCGACGAGCGCAAGCGCGTGACCTGATTCATCAGCCACGGCACGACACGTAGCCCGACCATCAAAGATGCGGCGATGAAGACGGCGGCCTTGAGCAAGGTCACGCCTACATCGATCAGCATCACACTGGCGTCGAACTCGGCGTTGAAACTCGAAATCTTCGGCAGTAAGACGATGAGCACGACGACGATGAGGTCCTGCACGATCGACATGGAGAGCAGCAACCGTCCATGTGCGGAGGCGATCTCGCCGCGATCCAACAGCGTTTTGAGAATCACCATCGAACTGCTGGCTGCCAGCGCAGTCCCGAACGCGAAGCCTTGCACCGTTGTCCAATGCAAGCACTGAGCGATCGCCCAACCGCCGGCAATCGTCAACGTGACCTGTGTGAGCGTACCGAAGGTGGCGATGGCGCGAACTCGTGCGAGGTCCTTCAGCGAAAAGGCAACCCCCAAACCGAACATGAGGAAGATGACGCCCACATCGGCCAATGCAGCGATCTGATCGCGATTGCCGACGAATCCCGGCGTGAACGGTCCGATTAGAACGCCCGCCAGCAAGTAGCCGAGGATGGGCGATTGCCGTAACCAGCTCGCAGCGAAGCCGCCAGCGACCGCGATGGCGAGCGCGATCGCCACGTTCAAGACGACAGGTACAGGTTCACCCATGAGCGTAGGAAGAGCAGCACAAGCAATTCACCTTGCCATGATTCGCCACGATCTACCAGAATTCATCCTCCCATTCGGCTTGCAGCGCGTGCAGGATGCTCGACAGGCACGCCAGAAGATCCTGATCGGCACCGCGCAACCGAACCGCCATGAGGATCGAGGACGATCGGAATCGGTCGCAATGCTGCTGCCCGGCTTAGCACCGGGGCTCAGCACTCATCGTTGCTCATCTTAGGTCCCCAACTCGGGCGCTCATGCCTCTACGCAAACAGCTGAAAAGATTTCGCACCCAGATCCTGACCGGCCTGGCATTGGTGTTTGGCGTCGGGCTCATTGCATTGATCGCTTGGGTCTTTTACCTGGACCGACAGATCACTCGACAATTCGAGGGACGCCGCTGGACGCTGCCCGCGCAAGTGTATGCAGAGCCCACCGAACTCTACGTGGGTCAGAGTTTTACCGCCGCAGCTCTGGAGGAGGAGCTGCAGCGTCTCGGTTATCACAAAGCCAATGTGGCTGAGTCTCCCGGGAGCTATGTGCGTCGCGCCTCGCATATCGAATTCGTGAGCCGACGCTTTCAGTTCACGGATGCGCTCCAGGAACCGACGAAGATTCTCGTCGACGCGAATGCAAGCGGCATCACCGCGATCAAAGACGCACAGGGCGCTGACGTCGCCATCTTCCGTCTGGATCCGTTGGTGATCGGCAGCATCTTCCCAATCCATGGTGAAGATCGCGTGATCGTCACACCGGATGAAGTCCCGAAGCTACTACCCGCAGCGCTCAAGGTGGTGGAGGACCGCAAATTCGATCGTCACCACGGCGTGGATTTTCTGGGCATCCTGCGCGCGGCCTACGTGAACTTGCGCGCCGGAGGCTATGAGCAAGGCGCTTCGACCCTGACTCAACAGCTCGTGCGCAGCTATTTCCTGGATAACCGTCGCAGCATGGCTCGCAAGCTCGAAGAAGCAGTCATGGCGATGCTGCTGGAAGTGCACTTCGACAAGCAGGATTTGATGAATGCTTACATCAACGAGATCTATCTCGGCCAGGATGGCGAACGTGCGATTCACGGATTCGGCTTGGCGAGCCAGTTCTATTTCGGCAAGCCGTTGGATGAACTGCAGCTGCACGAAGTGGCCATGTTGGTGGCAGTCGTCCGTGGTCCCTCGTACTACGATCCGCGGCGCCACCCGGATCGCGTGCGCGCGCGCCGCGATCTCATCTTGAAGTTGATGGCGCAGTTCAAAGTCATCGACGAGTCTGCCGCGAAACGCGCGATGTCCCGTCCGCTGGGCATCGTAAACGCCGGTGCGCACAGCGGCGGCTACTATCCTGCGTTCTTGGATCTCGTTCGGCGCACCTTGCGTCGCGACTATCGGGAAGAGGATCTCACCGAGGCAGGGCTGAAGATCTTCACAACGCTGAATCCTCGCGTGCAAAGCCGCGCTGAGACGCTGCTCGATCAGGAGCTGAACCGCTTAGAGCAAGCTCGCAAGCAGAAAAAGAAGGCGTCACTTCAAGGCGTGGTGGTGGTCACTGCCCCACAGAACGGCGAAGTGATTGCCGTGGTGGGAGGTCGCGATGCGAGCTTTGCGGGATTCAATCGCGCATTGGATGCGAGGCGTTCGATGGGTTCGCTGGTGAAACCGGTCATTTATCTCGCGGCCATGGAGTCGGGAAAATTCAATCCTGCTTCGATCGTGGAAGACGCGCCGATCGAAGTGAAACTTTCGAACGGAAAAGTTTGGAAGCCGCAGAACATTTCGCAACAGACGTATGGTCCGGTGCCGCTGGTGCGGGCGCTTGCACAGTCTCTGAATCTCGCCACCGTACATTTAGGCATGGACGTTGGCCTGGACTCCGTCACGCACGAGTTCAAAGCCTTAGGGCTCGAGGAAGAACCGCCGAAGCTGCCTGCGATTCTGTTAGGCGCGATCGATCTATCGCCGCTGCAAGTGGCGCAGCTTTACAACGGGCTCGCCAACGGCGGATTCAATACGCAGCTGCGTGCCGTGCGCGCCGTGCTCGACGAGGAAGGCAAACCGCTGAAGTCATTCGGGTTGGAAGTCACGCCGGTCGCATCGCCCGCCGCGGTGTACGAAGTGAATCGGATGATGGTGCAAGTGATCGAGCACGGCAGCGGTCGCGCAGCTCGCAGCGTCTTACCTCCCGATCTCGTCGTGGCCGGCAAATCCGGCACCTCCTCGGATTACCGCGACAGCTGGTTCGCAGGATTCTCCGGGCAGCACCTAGCGGTCGTGTGGATTGGGTACGATGACAACAGCCCAACAGGTCTCACAGGTTCGAGCGGTTCGCTCGCGGTATGGTCGCGATTGATGGCATCGTTGCCCACCAGTTCGTGGAGCCCACCGATGCCGGAAGGCCTCGTCGATGTGAATGTCGATTTCATGTCCGGCATGCAGGCCAAGCCCGAGTGCTCGACTGATCTCGTCACCATCCCAGTACCCACCGGTACTGAGCTGCCCGTTCAGCCGGGCTGCGAGACTTCAGTGTTCGGGCGCATCGGTGAGCGTGCACGCGAGTGGTGGCAGGGATTGAAAAACTGAACTGCAGGGCGCGCTCTCGCGTCTATGGAGCGCAAGCTACTTACAATGGTTATGACTCGCACACATTGGTCTTTACTCACTGCGCTTCTCGTGAGCCTGGCGGGATGCGCTGTACCGCCTCCGTACCAACCTCCAGCGCCGACCGGCTCCGCACCGCAAACGACGCCACCGGCTGAAACATTTCCGGCAACGCCACCTCAACCTGTAGAGCAGGGCACTCCGCCGCCCGCACCGGTTCGCGAACCGTCCCTGGGTGCGGCAACGCGAGCGCTGGTTAGTCAGGCACAAACGCAGGCGGCGGCAGGCAACTACTCGGTCGCCTCCGGAACGATCGAACGAGCATTGCGAATCGAGCCTTCCAATCCGCTGTTGTGGATCGAACTCGGCAAGGTGCGGCAGGCCGAGGGGAATTTCGTCCAGGCCGAAAACATGGCTCGCAAAGCCCTCAACATGGCGGGCCAAGCACCGAAGGCGCAATCCGCAGCGTGGCGGCTGATCTCGGATTCATATCGAGGACGTGGCCGTAACACCGAGGCTCGAGACGCGATGGCGCGGGCGGAGCAGTTGGCCGCCAGTTAAATAGGTCACGGCCGATCGCAGGTTGTGACTGCGGCTGGTGAACGGCCGCTACGGCTCGAAGCAATCGATAACAGTTGCACACCCACATATCGTAGATTTGGCGATAAATGCCGCAATGCCTTTGTCTATGGGTATTTTTGAGATTCATTAACCCACCCAATCGCTATCGATATCCTTCTGAATACTTTGAATCCCACTTTTTTGGTAGTTCGGCAAACAGGCTTGATACTGAGCGCACCCACGTGACAAGTGGGAAATTCAACCCGTTATTTCAGATCGTACTCAACCATTGCAGCCATGATCGGACTTTTGCAGCGGGTTTCTGAAGCTAGAGTGGAAGTCGAGGATCGAATGGTCGGATCTATCGGACCCGGCCTTCTGGTGCTTGTGGGCGTTGAGCGAGGCGACGGCGAGAGCAATGCCGAGCGGCTCATGGATAGGCTGCTCACATATAGGGTGTTTCCAGATGAGGCTGGGAAGATGAACCGCTCGCTCAGAGAGGTGGCGGGAGGCCTGCTGCTCGTTTCTCAGTTCACCCTGGCGGCCGATACGAAATCCGGGACGCGCCCCGGTTTCAGCCCGGCCGCGCCACCGGAGGAAGGGCGGAGACTTTTCGATCATCTCGTGCATTACGCCCGTACACAGCACGGTACCGTCGCCACGGGCGAGTTCGGAGCCCATATGCGCGTGTCACTGATCAACGACGGCCCCGTCACCTTTTGGCTACACGCGTGAAGCCTCATTAAGTTTCAGTGAATTGCACGACGGATTGGACTGCGGCTAAGCAAGTGCATGGCGTATGATCCGCGGGCTTTTGCAGCGGGAGACAGATCATGGGTATTGGATTTAGAGAGCTTTTGGTGATCCTCGCGATCGCGTTGTTGATCTTTGGCGCGAAGCGCCTGCGTACGATTGGCTCCGATTTGGGCTCAGCCGTGAAGGGCTTCAAGAAAGCCATGAATGAAGGGGAAGACGAGGAGAACAAGCAGATCTCCGCGCCGAATCAGAAGGACGCCGAGTTCGATGCGGCGCCGAAGACGAACAGCAAATCGACCAACGCCTAATTCGTACCCGCAATGTTCGAGGTCGGGTTCAGCGAGATCATTCTGATTTTGGGCTTGGCACTCTTGGTGCTGGGTCCGGAGAAGCTGCCCGGCTTAGCTGCAAAAGTGGGGCGTTGGACTGGCCGCGCACGAGCGATGGCTCGTCAGCTGCGCACCCAGCTCGAACAAGAAGTCACCATGGAAGAAATGACGCGCTCCCGGCCGATGCAATCCTCGTCGCCGCAACCCGAGCATTCCATCAACCCCAATCCGCATCCGCCTGAGCCCAGCTCGTACGCAACCGGAACGCAGTCCGAACCAACAAGTTCGACGCATGCACCTGCGGCCTCCCCTGAAGCGGACCCGACCACTCCGTCGAATTCGCAATGAGCGAGGCACCGGAGCAACTCGCTGAAGGATCGCTGATCTCGCATCTGTTGGAATTGCGCGATCGGTTGATGCGATCGGTGATTGCGATCGCGATTCTGTTTGCGCCCTGCGCCTATTACTCGGATCGGCTGTTCACATTGGTGGCGATGCCGCTGATCAAAAGAATGCCGAAGGGCGCATCGATGATCGCCACCAGTGTGGTCGCTCCTTTCACCACGCCGTTGAAGTTGTCGCTGCTCGTCGCGCTCTTCTTGGCGATGCCTTACGTGCTTTATCAGGCTTGGGCGTTTGTCGCGCCTGGCCTGTATCGCCACGAGAAGCGCTTTGCCGTTCCCCTGGTCGTATCTAGCATCGTGCTGTTCTATGCCGGCGTCGCGTTCGCTTATTTCGTCGTGTTCCCGCTGATGTTCGGCTTTCTCACCGGCATCGCTCCGCAAGGCGTGCAGATGATGACGGACATGTCGGACTACCTGGATTTCGTGCTGCTATTGTTCTTTGCGTTCGGGATCGCCTTCGAGATTCCGGTCGCGACCGTGCTGCTTGCAGCCACCGGATTGGTCAAAGTCGACACGATGGCCAAGAACCGCGGCTACGTTCTGCTCGGAATTTTCGTGGTCGCCGCATTTCTCACGCCGCCGGATGCGATCTCGCAGTGTTTCATGGGCGTGCCGATGTATTTGCTATACGAGATCGGCATCATCATGTCGCGCGTGTTACTAAAACAAAAACTCGCACGCGAACAGCAAGAAGAACAGAGCGCATCGAGCTAGTCGCGACCCACCGCGTCGTAGACATTTCTTCAGAGCATCTGCGCTGTTGGGCAGATGTATACCGTCCGCGCGTCTTGCCGCGCGCCGCAAACATCGGTGAGACTCCGCGCTGCACATCCCGTGGCGAGTTCTCGGAGCGGTTTATCGTATGAACGTCAGCGTCAGTCCCGGCTCGAGCCAAGAGAAGCAGCTCTTTGGTCACCCCCGCGGACTCATGACGCTGTTCTTAACGGAGATGTGGGAACGCTCGACCTACTACGGCGCGCGAGCGATCCTGATTCTGTTCATGACCGCGCTGATCGCGGACGGCGGGCTGGGCATCGACGATGCCACCGCAAGTTCGATCTACGGCTTGTACATCTCCGCCACCTACCTATTGTCCCTGTGGGGCGGCTGGGTCGCGGACCGGCTGATCGGTCAACAGCGCGCCGTGATTGCTGGCGGCGTATTGATCATGGTCGGCAATGCCATGCTGGTCGTGAGCGATACGCGCTTTTTCTTCGTCGGCCTCACCATCATCGTGTTCGGTACGGGCCTTCTCAAACCGAACATCAGCGCGATGGTGGCGCAGCTCTATCCCGAAGGCGGCGCACGGCGCGACGCGGGGTTCTCCATCTTCTACATGGGCATCAATGTCGGCGCGACGTTGGGTCAGGTGCTGATCCCCATCATTGCCGTCCAAGCAGGATGGAAGATCGGCTTCGTCGTGCCGGCAATTGGAATGTTGCTGGGCGTGGTGCAGTTCTGGTTCGGTCGCAAATACCTGTCCGCTGCGGGAGCCCATCGGCAAGGCGCGCCCGCAGGGTGGTGGCCCGTGTATGCGCTGGTGATTCTCACGCTCTTGATCATCGTGCTGGCCTTCACGAACGTCATCAAGCTGAACCCATCGGCTATTTCGGCAACGGCCAACTGGGCAATGATTGCGCTTGCGACGCTCTACTTTCTGTATCTCATTTTCTTCGCGGGCCTCGACCCCACCGAGCGTGGCCGCGTGTTCGTGATGATTGCCTTATTCATCGCATGTGCGATGTTTTGGATGGGCTACGAACAAACCGGCGCATCGCTGACCTTGTTCGCCGATCGCTATACGAATCGGGACGTATTCGGCTGGACGGTTCCTGCCGGTGCGGTGCAAAGCTTCAACTCCATCTACATCATTATCTTTGCGCCGTTCTTCGCGGCCCTATGGGTGTGGCTCGGTAAACGAAATTTGAATCCGTCGGCGCCGTTCAAGTTCGCGCTCGGCCTGCTCTTGATGGGCACCGGATTCGCGGTAATGGTCGCGGCTTCGCACTACGTGCTGCAGGGACAGACGGTGGCGCTGGGTTGGCTCGCGATCACCTATATGTGCCACACCTGGGGCGAGCTGTGCTTGAGTCCCGTTGGACTCAGCTCGATGACGAAGCTGGCTCCCGCACGTTTCGTCGGCCAGGTGATGGGTGTGTGGTTCTTGGCGACGGCGATCGGCAACAACCTGGCCGGACGTTTTTCATCGGAAATCGATCCAACTCATCTGGAAACCATGCCGACCATTTTCTCGCGATTGTTCTGGTTCGGACTGATTGGCGGCATCGTGTTATTCGCGATTACTCCGTTTGCGAAACGCTTGATCAAAGGCGCCGATTAACCTTAGCGAGCCTCCCAGTATGAGCACTGCGATGCGCACGTCGACTTTGGCCGCCGCTCTGATGTTGGCCTTGAGCAGTTGCGCGCAGCACGGCGAACCCAGGCAAGCGGCACAGCCGCAAGAAAATGCAGATGCATTCGTCGCGCGCATCAATCAGGAGATGCTGGAAAAATCCAAGGAGCTCAGCGCAGCCGGATTTACCTACGCGACGTACATCAATCCCGATACCGAATATCTAAACGCCAAAGCGAACGATCGTTACCTCGAGTACTTCAGCCAGGCGGTCGAGCAAAGTAAAGCTTACGACAACACCACACTCAGCCCGAGCGCCGCTCGTGCGCTGATGTTGCTGAAATTGGGAGTCGCCGCGCCGGCGCCCAAAGATCCGCAGAAGCGCGCGGAGCTCAGCGATATCACCTCGCGCATGGAACGCATGTATGGCGCGGCGAAATACTGTCCGCACGGACCACAGTCCTGCAAGGACATCACTGCATTGAGCGATGTGCTCGCACACAGTCGCAATTACGATGAGCTATTGGATGTGTGGCAGGGCTGGCATTCGACTGCGCGTCCGATGCGCAAGGACTATGTGCGCTTCGTGGAACTCGCGAATGAAGGCGCGCGCGAACTCGGGTTCGACGACCTCGGCGTGATGTGGCGATCGAACTACGACATGCCGCCCGCCGACTTTTCCAAAGAGACGGAACGACTCTGGGGACAGGTCAAACCGCTCTATGACTCGCTGCATTGCTACGTGCGCTCGCGCTTGCAGAAAACCTACGGAGCCGATCGCGTACCCGCTCATGGCGCGATTCCCGCGCATCTGCTGGGCAATATGTGGGCGCAACAATGGGCGGAGATCTATCCACTCGTCGAGCCTTTTCCGGGCGTCTCTGATTTGGATGTCACTCGCGCGCTTAAGCAGCAGAAGTACGACGCGATTCGTATCACTCAATCTGCGGAGAATTTCTACGTTTCATTGGGGTTCCCAAAGTTGCCGCAAACTTTTTGGGAACGCTCGATGCTGACCAAGCCGCCGGCCCGCGATGTGCAATGTCACGCAAGCGCCTGGCACATGGACGGCAAAGAAGATGTGCGCATCAAGCAGTGCATCGAGCCGACGCAAGACGAATTGATGACCGTCTATCACGAACTCGGCCATGTCTTTTATTACCTGTCCTACAAGGACCAGCCGTATCTATTCCAGGGCGGAGCCAACGACGGCTTCCATGAAGCGATCGGCGATACCGTCAACTTATCGATGACGCCCGCTTACTTGCATCAGATCGGGCTCACCGGTCCGGTCACGCGCAGTCCGCAGGCGACGATCAATCAGCAGATGAAGCTTGCGCTCGACAAGATCGCCTTCTTGCCGTTCGGCAAAGTGATCGACGAATGGCGTTGGAAAGTGTTCTCGGGCGAGATCAAGCCGGAGCATTACAACGAAAGCTGGTGGGCGCTGCGCAAGCAATACCAAGGCGTTGCTCCAGCAGTCGCACGCAGCGAAGAGGATTTCGATCCCGGTGCGAAGTACCACATCCCGGCGAACACGCCGTACACACGCTACTTCCTGTCATTCATTCTGCAGTTCCAGTTCCACAAAGCGCTGTGTGAGGCGGCAGGATTTGAGGGCCCACTGAGCGAATGCTCGGTGTATGGCAACGCCGAAGCGGGACGTCGCTTCCGCGAAATGCTCGCGCTGGGCCAAAGCCAGCCGTGGCAAGACACGCTCGAGAAACTTACCGGCACGCGCGAAATGGATGCTTCCGCCATCATCGAATACTTCGCACCGCTCATGACTTGGCTGAAGGAACAGAACCAGGGCCAACAGTGCGGCTGGGACTAGCCGCTGGCTCGCAAGACGTAATGTGCAAACCAAGGAACACAAACAAGATAGAAATCACAAAGACGACGCGTGCACTCTGTAATCGCTCAATGAATTCCCTTAGCGCGTCTCTCTTTGTGGTCTTTGTGTTCCCTTTTGTGTGCTTTGTGTTTCGTCGGGCGCCGGGTTAAAACCGAGCAGTGCTCGCTTCGCTTACTCACCCTCTTTCCTGTGCGCTTTGTGTTTCGTCCGGTCGTCATCATGCAAAACACTTCAGCTCCGCAACTCACTGCACGTGCAGTGATCCTTTCCGCCTTACTCGCGATGATTTTGGCGGCGGCGAATGCTTACTTGGGCTTGTTCGCCGGCATCACGATCGCCTCCGCCATTCCGGCGGCAGTCGTCTCGATGGCCGTGCTGCGTGTGTTGGGCGGCGGGCACATCCTTGAAAACAACATCGTGCAAACCGGTGCCTCGGCCGGCAATTCGATCGCAGCGGGCGTGATCTTCACGATCCCCGCGTTGGTGCTGCTGGGATACTGGCACGACTTCAAATACGGGTGGGTGCTCGCCATCGCAGGATTGGGCGGCGTGCTCGGTGTGATTTTTTCCGTGCCGTTGCGTCGCTCGTTGATCATCGAGCAACAACTCGCTTTTCCAGAAGGTAAGGCGGCGGCCGAAGTCCTGCGCACCGGCGAGAATCCCTCCCAAGGCATCAAAGTGCTTGCTGGCGCAGCCGGACTCGGCGGATTGGGCAAGCTGATCGCAGCGAGCGGACTGAGGTTGATTCCCGACTCGGCGGCGCACGCCTCGGTCTTCGGCAAAGCAATCGCTTATATCGGCACCAATTTATCGCCGGCCTTGCTCGGCGTCGGCTACATCGTCGGATTGAACGTTGGCATTGTGATGATTGCGGGCGGAATCATCTCCTGGGATATCGCCATCCCGATTTACAGCGGGTGGTATCTAAACACCGATCCTGCGCTGGCCGCTCGCGTACAAAGCTTGGGCGCAGAAGATGCCGCGTACGCAATTTGGGCGGCACAAATTCGCTATCTCGGTGTCGGCGCGATGCTGATCGGCGGCGTGTGGACGCTGATCTCGCTACGCAATTCGTTGTTGTCGGGCGTACGCAGCGGCCTTGCAGCTACGCGCGCCGGTGCCTCCCGTGTCATCGAGCACACTGAACAGGATTTGCCGATGCGAGCGGTGATCATCGGTTTGATCGCGTTCGCCTTGCCCCTTGGCATTCTGTATCAGTCGATCGTCTCGAATCTGGCGGTGTCGATCCCGATGACCATCATCATGATCGTCGCCGGCTTCCTGTTCAGTTCGGTGTCGGCGTACTTAGCGGGTCTCGTCGGCTCGTCGAATAATCCAGTGTCGGGCATCACAATCGGCACCATCTTGTTCGCATCCTTGATCTTGATGCTCCTGATGGGCCGCAACGCCCCGCTCGGTCCAGTCGCAGCCATCATGATCGGTGCGGTCGTGTGCTGCGCGGCCTCGATCGCCGGCGACAATCTGCAAGATCTCAAGTGCGGCTACATGATCGGTGCCACGCCCTGGCGTCAGCAGGTCATGCTCGCCATCGGCGCAATTTCATGTGCTCTCGTGATGGCGCCGGTGCTCAATTTGCTCGCGCAGGCTTATGGCATCGGTCCGCCGACACCCGATCACCCAAATTCACTCTCGGCTCCGCAAGCGACCTTGATGGCATCCGTCGCACGCGGCATGTTCGGCGGCAAATTGCCGTGGACGCTGGTGTGGATCGGTGCGGCAATCGGAGCCGTCATCATCGCGATCGATGAAGTCCAGAAAAAGCGGGGCTCCTCGTTCCGAGTGCCGGTGCTCGCGGCGGCGGTGGGCATTTATCTACCGATGGAATACACCGCGCCGATCTTTATCGGCGGACTCATCACGCACCTGGTGGAGCGGGCGTACGGAAAAATCTCGAGTACGGAAGAGGGCGAAAAGATTCACCGCAAAGGCGTGTTGTTCTCGGCAGGGCTGATCACCGGCGAAGCACTGGTGGGTATTTTGATGGCACTGCCCATTGTGATCAGCAAGCGGGCGGACGTACTTGCGTTGCCTGAATCGATGCAGCTCGGAGAGTGGCTGGGCTTGGCGCTATTCGCGATCGTCGGCTACATCATGTATCGGGTCGGTTTACGCGGCGCTCGCACGGCGCGCAGTTGATCAACGCTTAGTCTTGATGACCTCGATCTTGCCGTTGTTGCCGATCAAACCGGAGCCGACCCAGGATGTGAGGCCCACGACGATCGAGGTGCCGAGCGCGGTGCCGAAATTCGCGATCTGAAATCCATGCAATAACAGCGCGACCAATCCCAGCATCGCTGCGTTGATCACCAGCAAGAACAACCCCAACGTCAGCAACGTTAAAGGAAGCGTGAGCACAATGGCGATCGGACGCACAATCGCATTGACGAAGCCCAGCAACAAAGCCGCGGCAAACAACGTCCCAGGCGTGTCGAACATCAATCCTGGAAAGATTTTGGTGGCCAACCACAAACCTAACGCCACTAAGCTGATGCGCAGTACGAAACCAGTCATGTCGAAATCCTCGAACAGGAACCTGCCGCGCTTTCGATGGTAACAGGCTGCGCAGTCAGAATGAGCACTGCAACGGCAAACGTTCGCAGATGGGCGAGCATCGCGGCGAGGGCGCATGCGAAAATTCGCGCACATTAGGAGACAGACATGCCGTACGTTGCGTTGGTGACCTTGCTCGCACTCACTCAATATTTTTGGTTCAGCGTCCGCGTCATGCGAGCGCGCGGTAAGTATGGCGTTGCCGCGCCCGCCATCACCGGACACGAGATCTTCGAGCGGCATTTTCGGGTGCACATGAACACCCAAGAACAACTGCTGCTCCTGCTGCCTTCGTTGTGGATGTTCGCAAGATTTATCAGTCCGATTTGGGCCGCTGCGCTGGGATTGATCTACGTCATCGGGCGCGAAGTCTACGCTCGCAGCTATGTGCAGGATCCCAAACGACGCGAGTTGGGCTTCGTTATCTCAATCACGCCAATTGCAGTGATGATGGCCGGGATTGCGATTTGGGCCATTCGCGCAATCTTGGTGACTGCCGCTGTCTCTTAGCGCTCAGGCAGAGGCGCGGCGCCGCTCGCGATCTTCTCGCATGCGTTGGTTCGCCAGCACGATCAATTCTTGCGGATGCGAATGGTCGGTTGGATAACTCGCCGCACCCACATTGACGTTGGCCCGAACCAAGTGGTTCGCGACAGAGACGGTGCTGGTGTACACGTGATTGCGAATTCGCTGCGCGATGTGCTTCGCCATGATCGGATCGGCATCGGCGAGTAGTACGAAGAATTCGTCGCCTCCGAGCCGAGCGGCCACATCCGAGGTGCGAATCGAACGCAGGATCGCGCCACCCACTGCGCTGATGATCTCGCTGCCCGCATCGTGGCCGAGCGACTCGTTGACGTGCGCCAGGTTATCGATGTCGACGATGAGAATCGAATAGGGCTGTACGACGCGAGCGGACTTGCGATGCTGTCGGTGCAGCACCTTCTCGAACGTCTCGAGATTGAGCAACCCAGTGAGCGCATCCTTCGTGACCAGCTCGGAAATGGTGTGCGAGGCCTCGCGCATCTTTTGCATGAGATGCCCGAGAATCAGCGCGACGCCGGCACCCGGCGCGATGGCCCCCAACAGGATCACGCCGAACTCCGCGCTCGCGATGCTGATGCCGCCGGTGATCGCGGCCAGCACCAATGCGATCAGCGCGATAACGCCGACTGCAATGGCGACTGCCCACCAGGTGGCAAATGCAACAGCCGTTCCTGCGAGCGGAATGAGAAAGAGCGGCAGGGCCGCACTGCGCAATGCTTCGGTGCTGACCGCGAAGGCTGTTAAGCAAGCAGTTAGCACGCCCAAATCGACGCAGTGTTGGTACACGGAACTGCGCCATGAAAAGCTCCTCACCAACAGCGTGGAAATCGCAAGAATCAGGAGCGACAGTCCAGCGACGAGCGGCGCCTGGATCGTGTTGGGCGCAAATGCAAACTGCAGCCCGGCCAACACCAAGGCCAATGCATTCATCCACAACAGTGCACGGCTTGCGAACTGCGCGGCAGAGCTGAACTGAGGCCGGTCAGCAGGCATGAGAGAAGATCGACTTTGAACGCGCTGCTCGAGCAGCAGCGATGCGCGGATTAATTCAAACTGCTTTGCCGAATCTTCGGCTGAGTCTGATCTTTCTTTAGCAGGTCCATCGCGAGCTGCACCTCGTAGTCCTTGTGCACCACATCGCTTACGCCCAGATCGGCAGCCGCATCGCCATCTTTTTTCAGATGGGCACTGAGCTCTTTTTCATCGACGAGGACGTCAGGAGTAATGCCTTTGCCGTGGATCGATACACCCGATGGGGTGAAGTATTTCGAGGTAGTGAGCTTCAACGCGTGACCGTCGGATAGCGGCATCACTGTCTGCACCGAACCTTTGCCGTAGGTTTGCTGGCCGAGCAATGTGGCTCGATGGTGATCCTTCAGCGCGCCAGCAACGATCTCCGATGCCGAAGCCGAGCCGCCGTTGACGAGCACCACCACCGGGGCACCTTCCAGCAAATCGCCCGGCTGTGCATCCATTTCGAACTTCGCATCAGGCGCACGACCGTCCGCCGTGACGATGATCCCATCGTCCAAGAACAAGTCCGACACACCGACTGCGGCTTCGAGAACACCGCCAGGATTGTTACGCAGATCGAGCACCAAACCCTGTAATGAGCCGCCGTTTTGGCGCTTCATCGTATCGATCGCGCGCTCGAGATCGGCGGTCGTGGTTTCGCTGAAGTGAGAGATGCTGGCGTAGCCGAAACCGGAGCTCAACAGATTGCTCGCCACGCTGTGCACTTGAACTGCGGCGCGCTTCATCTGCACGTCCAACGGGGCGTCCAGGCCGTCGCGTTCAAGCGTGAGCTTGACCGTGCTGCCTACTTTGCCGCGCATGCGATCGATCACGTCGTTGATGTTGGTCGTATCGACAGCCACATCGTCCACTGCAAGGATCGTGTCTCCCGCAAGTACGCCAGCACGCGCTGCGGGCGCATCTTCAATGGGTTTGACCACTTTGACCTTGTTCTTTTCCAGTGCCACTTCGATGCCCACGCCGGAATATTCGCCGCTGGTGCTGATGCGGATCTCGTCGAACTGTTGTGTATCGAGGTACGTGGAATGCGGATCGAGCTTCGACATGATGCCGCGAATCGCTGCATCGACCAGTTCTTGATCCGACAACTCATCTACGTAGTCCTGCCGCACTCGCTCCAACACCTCCGACAACAAGCGTTCGTCGCGACGCTCGACCGGCACGCGTGCAACGCGAGCAGGCTTCGCATTCGCCTGCGAAATGTTGCGGTCTGCTTTAACCGCGGGACCGAGCGACAATCCAAAACCGGCAACGCCGCCCAGAGCAAGCAACATTGCGACTCGAAGTGGTCTGGTCATGCGCGACATGGGCGAGATCGGTGCGGCGCTCAAGGATGATGATCCTCAGAATAGTACGGAAGGCGAGAAGCGCCTATGCGGCGAAGGATGCAGCAAATGGCTGACGTGTCCTGCATCACATTCCCGCAAGGCGAGCCATGCGTGGCGACACCGAATTGCGCGCGCCCGGCGGTGCGCCTCTCAGCAGCTCCTGCAGCACGGTCTCGAGCGGACGCGGACGTCCGATCGCAAATCCTTGTGCGAAGTCGACGCCGAGTTCACCAATCGTTTTTAGGATCTCTTCGCTTTCGACGCACTCCGCAGTGGTCGTGAGTTTCATCGCTTCGGAGAGCTGCACGATCGCAGACACCATCGCTTGCGAGCGCTGATTGCCCACGAGATCGCGCACCAATCCGCCGTCGATCTTCAAATGCGAAACCGGCAGAGACTTCAAATAAGTGAGCGACGACAAACCGCGTCCGAAGTCATCGAGTGCGATTTCGTGTCCGAGATCTTGCAGGCGCCGGATCAACATTTCGGCGCGCACGATATTGGCCACCGCCGCAGTCTCCGTAATCTCGAACGACAGCAACGAAGGCGGCAGCGCATACTCGCGCAATTTGGACTCGAGGAAATCGGGAAAATCGGTATCGCCTAGCGATTGACCGGAGATGTTAATCGCGAAATGTGCACCGAGTTTCTCGAGCGCCGGCGCAGCCGAGGAAAGGATCTCCAACGCATATTGCACCACCCACCGATCGATATCCGTAGCCAACTGATACCGTTCGGCGGCAGACAAGAATTTGTCCGGCGATACGTTCTCGCCATTGACGTCGATCATGCGCAACAACAATTCGAAGCGCCGCGGATTCGCGGACTTTCCCATCGCGACGATCGGTTGTGCTTCCATGCGGAAGCGGTCTTGTTCGATGGCCTCCCGCAGATCGCCTACCAGCGTGACGTCTTCGTAACGGCGGATGATGCTGCGATCGGCATCTTGATAAATTTCGACGCGACCGCGGCCGCGATCTTTCGCCGCCTTGCAAGCGACTTCCGCGGCGGCCATTGCGTGCGAAAGCGGCAGTTTCGTATTCGGCACACACGCGACGCCGAAGCTCAACGACAGCTCGATGCTTTTGCCGTCGTAAGCGAATGCGGTGTTGGCGACGCTACGGCACAGTTGCTCTAGAAAGTATTGAGCTGTCTCCGCACTGGTATTCGCGAAGAACATCGCAAAACGATCCCCGGAAATGCAGGAGGCAGTGATGTCCTGCGTCAGATGCGAGCGAATCGCCTCTGCGATGCGCGCGATCACTTGATCGCCCACGTGCATGCCTTGATTTTCATTGACGACGTGCAGGCGATCGATGTCCGCATACGCGACGCAATGCGTGCTGCCAGGCCCCGACGCAGTGATCACCGCAAGGGCGCGCTGTTCGAATGCGTGGCGCGTGAGCAATCGCGTGGTGGCGTCATACGCTGTCTGCATCACATACGCGATCCGACGCGCCATGAGATCGACCAGCCGCAACTGACGAGTATCGAAGTCGATAGCACTGATCGGTTTGAACAAGACCAGCACGCCGACCACCTCTTGGCCGTTCTCACGCACGGGGCAAGCAAGAATCTTGTAGGGCAGTGCACCGAAAGGACTGTTCGGCGGCGCCTTGTTGAGCACCAGCGGCCGGCGTTGCACTTGTGTCCAAGCGAGCAAATGCCGCTGATTGCGCTCGAGCAAGTCCGCGTCGCTGCGCTTCGTCGAGGGGCTGATCGAATGCGAGACTGCGATCTTCTTGTCAGGGATCAGCAGCGCACCGAAGGAGCAGTCGAGATGCTGCACGCAGTGCTGGACCACTGCTTCGAGCGTGTCCCCGTTCTCTTCATTGCCGGTGCTTGCGTTAAGCAAGAGCGCAAGGTCGCCTTCGCGCTCATTTAGATCGCGGCGCAAATCGCCAAGCAGGTATTGACTGCTCAATTCGCGACTGAGCACTTGCACCGCAGGTCGCAGCAGACCGTGCACAACCGCGAACGGTCGGGACCCACCGCTGCTATCGCGGCACGACAACGCCAGAGTGCCGAGCAACTCATGACCGTCCCGCAAGATGAAGACATACGCCGTGTCGCCGTCCCAGTCGCGCGCAAATCCATCGCGTTCATTGCGATCCGGAATTCCGGCGCGAGCGGCATTCAGCGCCTCTTCCACTAACTGGAGTAAATCGTGTCCGTCGTACCCATCCGAAAGCCACAAGGGCACACCCATGCGATCGTGAATCGCGATGCACAGCGCTCTGGGCATCAGCATCTTGATGAGCTGCCCGTAAGGATCGAACGACGTCGATAGGCTGTTCGCCTCGACGGTCGCGTCGTTATCCAGGATAGCTGCCATGAATTGTTATGCCCGGGGTACCGGGATGAGGAATTGCCCTATGTGCGGATTCGCATCATCCGGCTGCCCACGCTGGCATTCCTTGAACTCCGCCGCACTTTTCGTGCGAAGAGACGCCTAACTGAGTTGTCAAAATTGGGCGCGAGCGATGCTATTTTTTCGATAGCCAATCGGCAGGGTTGAGCGGCTCCTTGCCCCGACGTATTTCCAGGTACAAACCAGGTTGGCTGAATCCTGCAGCGTCACCGACCGCGGCCAGAACATCGCCGGCTCGGACTCGATCGCCCACTTTCCGGAACAGCTGCTCATTATGTCCATACAACGTCAGATAGCCGCCGCCATGGTCTAGGACGATGAGCAGCCCCAGGCCCGGCAGCCAATCCGAGTACACCACCCGGCCGGGGTAAGGCGCCCGCACTTGCGCGCCGCGTTCGGAGGCAATCACGAGCCCTTGCCATTTAAGCGGTCCACCCGCGCGTAGCTGACCAAAGGCGGCCAAAATTCGGCCCTTCACCGGCCACGGCAGGCGGCCGCGTACTTTGGCGAACGGCTGCTCGCCCAGGTCCGGGAAGTCCTGCGAGGCGCGACGCAATTCATCGATCAACTTTTCCAGTGCTTTCGCCTCGCTCTGCAGTTTGGCGAGCTCGTCGCTGCGAGTTCGCAGCTTGCTCTTTACTTGTGCCAGGGTTTGGGCCCGTTCTTGGCGCGCGCCGTTCAGCGCTTCCACTTCCTTCTGGCGCTGGCTTTCAAGTTCTTTGAGCTGCTGCGTCTGCGCCACGATCTGCTCGTCGAGCAACTTCAAATGAGCAAGATGGTCGTTGATTTGCGCGATCCGATCAGCGCGCGCTCGGCCCATATAGCCGTAATAAGCCATCATGCGACCGAGCTCGGCGGGATCTTGCTGGTTCAACAGCAGCTTCAATTCCTCTTCGCGCCCGTTCATGTAGGCGACCGCCAGCTCGCTGCTCAAGGCAGCGCGCTGATCCTCTATTTGCTGCTGCGTCTTGGCCTGCTCATCGCGCAAGGCGGCCAGTTGCCGTTCGGCCTCGGTGCGTTGGGTACGCACGTTTGTCAGACGTTCGCGGGCAAACTGGATGCGCAGGTCTGCGGCGCGCAGATCCTTCGCCAACGCATCGCGCCTTTCCGCATCGGATTGGATTGCTTTGCGGACGGACTCGATCCTTCCCTGGAGTTGCTTGAGCTGCGCTTCTTTGACCTCGGGCGCTGCGGCAAAGCCTTGAAAGGGCCATCCGCACATCCACATCAGACACA
The DNA here is from genome assembly GCA_023391335.1 of Pseudomonadota bacterium. Classification (GTDB taxonomy): domain Bacteria; phylum Pseudomonadota; class Gammaproteobacteria; order Steroidobacterales; family Steroidobacteraceae; genus Steroidobacter. Next base: position 203,789 of record JAEWBG010000101.1, read on the forward strand.
TGAGGAGTGCGGCCGTACGAGGCCAGCGAGCCCGCGGGTGGCTGCTATACTCTGCGCCCTTTTTCAGACCGGTCGTAGCGCAGACCCGCCGCGGACGAGCGGTTGGCCTCGATTGTGTGCGATTGCGGACCGGCATCACTGATCGATAGAACTGCTAAGCATGCAACGCATCATCGAATACACCACCAACCATCCCGCTCTCGTCGCAGCGACCGTTATTGTCGCGATTGTCACCGTTGTGATCGAGCTGCGGCAGCGAGCACGCGGTTCGGCGATGGTTTCGCCGAATGACGTCGTGCAGCTGACGAATCGCGGCGGAGCACTGCTGCTGGACATTCGCGATCAAGCTCAATTCGAGTCGGGCCACATTATCGACTCGCGCCACGTCCCTTCTGGCGAACTTGCGACCCGTGCTGAGACATTGAAGAAATACAAGGAAAAGCCAGTCGTCGTGTACTGCGACAACGGATTTGCTTCGGCCGCTGCCGCCCGCATGCTGCGAGGCCTGGGCTTCACCAAAGTTGCAACGCTGCGCGGCGGCTTGCAGAGCTGGAAGCAAGACAACTTGCCGTTGGTGAAGGGGCCGCTGGCTAAGAGCGGAAAGGACGGGAAGTGAAATGAGCGCAACTCCGGAAATCGTAATGTATTCGACCAACTGGTGCGGCTATTGCCAGCGCGCACGCAGTCTATTTGATCGCAAGGGCGTCAGCATTCAGGAAATCAAGATCGATGAAAGTCCGGAGCAGCGCGACATCATGTTGAAGCGCAGCGGCGGACGGCGCACTGTGCCGCAGATTTTCATCGGAGAACGACACGTCGGCGGCTACGATGATCTCGCCGCACTCGACCGCAGCGGGGAACTGGACCAGCTCTTGGGCAAGTCCAGCTGATTGCACATCGATCCGTCTTTCGTAAGCGAATGCTTTATCGCGGGCAGTCGCTACATCAATCAACTACGCGACGCGAACAGAACTAGAGGAAATCAGACATGGCTGAAGAAGCTGCCAACACCAACGGTCAAGCCGATCCCAATGCGCCCCAATTCGCGCCGCAGACGGTGTACTTGAAGGACGTGTCGTTCGAATCTCCAGCCGGTCCGCGTGTTCCTGCCAATGCCAACACCGCACCGACCATCGGCCTGAACATGAACACGTCGGTGAACGAACTGGGCGGCGACCTCAAGGAAGTCGTGCTCAGCGTCCGCGTCGAAGCCCAAATGGGCGATAAAACGATGTGGCTCGTGGAGCTCCAACAAGCCGGTGCGTTCGGGATCCGCAACGTTCCGCCGCAGGAATTGCAGCGGCTGCTCGGGATCTTTTGCCCAACGTACCTGTTGCCGTTCGCGCGTCAGACCATTTCGGATCTGCTCACCAAAGGCGGCTTCCCGCAATTCCTGTTGCCGCCGGTAAACTTCGAAGCCTTGTTCAATCAGGCGCTCGCACGGGCACAACAAGAACAGCTGCAGCAGGGCGGCGCTCAGTCCGCCACCCCGGCGAACTAGCGCGTATGTCGCAGGCGCCTGGGGTTGCGACCTCGTCGGCGCAGATCGCGGTGTTGGGCGCCGGTTCCTGGGGAACGGCGCTCGCGATCCAGTTCGCGCGCGCGGGCCATGCGACGGCGTTGTGGGGCCGCGATGCGGCGCAAATGAAAGCGCTGGCCACAGAGCGCCGCAACGCGCGCTATTTGCCGGATGCACCGTTCCCTGAGCTGCTGCGCGTCGAGTCGGATCTGCACCACGCACTTAAAGCGCGTGACGTGTTGTTTGCGGTTCCGAGCCACGCATTGCGCAGCTCGCTTGAAGAGAGCGCGGCACATTTGCGCGACGATGCGCGCGTAGCATGGGCCACCAAGGGATTCGAGCTCGCAAGCGGATTGTTACCCCATGAAGTTGCTGCGGAGGTGCTCGGGCCGAAGATTCCTCTGGCGGTGATCTCGGGCCCGACATTCGCGAAGGAAGTGGGCGCAGGTTTGCCTACCGCGATGACGGTTGCCGCAAACGATCATGTGTTCGCGAAGGAACTCGCGCAGAACATTTCGGCTCACAATTTCCGGGCCTACACATCCGCGGACATTATCGGCGTAGAAGTCGGTGGCGCAGTGAAGAATGTGCTGGCAATCGGGGCCGGCATCTCTGACGGGCTTGGGTTCGGTGCGAATACACGCATCGCGCTCATCGCTCGCGGCCTTGCTGAGATGATGCGCCTCGGCGTCGCGCTCGGAGCACAAAAAGAGACCTTCATGGGACTCGCAGGCCTGGGAGATCTCGTCCTCACGTGCACGGACAATCTTTCGCGCAATCGCCGCTTCGGTCTTGCGCTTGCCCGAGGCCAATCGCCCAGCGAAGCTCAGGAATCGATCGGCCAAGTAGTCGAGGGCTTTCTCGCCGCGAAAGCGCTACGGACCGTAGCGGCGCGCAAAAACGTCGAAATGCCGATCAGCGAACAGATCTATCGCATCCTCCACGAAGGCGTATCGCCGGAAGTTGCGACCAAGGAACTGATGAGTCGCGCATTGAAGCCCGAATCGCTTTAACTCGCGCCGGCAAAATCCAGCTGGCGCCACGCTTCAAATACCACCACGGCCGCCGCATTCGACAAATTCAGGCTGCGATTGCCGGCCACCATTGGGATCCGCAGGCGCCGTTGCGCAGGGCAAGTTTCCAGAATTTCCTGCGGCAGCCCGCGGGTTTCCGGCCCAAAAACAAATACGTCGCCGCGCTCGAATGTCGCACGATCGTGTCGCATGGCACCGCGTGTGGAAATCGCAAACCAGCGATGCCGATCGAGCGATGCAAGGCACGCCTCGAGCGACGACCACGTTTGGACATTGGCCAATTCAGCGTAGTCCATCCCTGCACGCCGCACCGCTTTCTCGCTGATGTCGAATCCGAGCGGTTCGATCAAGTGCAGTGTCGATCCGCAGTTCGCGGCAAGTCGGATGATGTTGCCGGTGTTGGGTGGGATTTCCGGCTGAAACAGCACAATGTGAAACATGAGCCCTGACGAAATTTGCGAAAGTAAAAGAGCGCCGCTTCTGCCTCTTGCGCATTCCGCTACACTGCGGCCCTCGCAACGCTCGGCACACCTGTCATGTTACCTGCTTCGCTCGCGATCGATTTCTGCGGTTTGAAACTCAACTCGCCCATTGTGTTGCTCTCCGGGTGCGTAGGCTTCGGCGAGGAGTACACGCGAGTCGAAGGATTTTCGAATCGCCACGCGGGCGCCATCGTACTCAAAGGCACGACGCGCGAGCCTCGCTTGGGCAATCCGCCGCATCGTGTCTACGAGACCCCCGGTGGAATGTTGAATGCGATCGGATTGCAGAATCCGGGCGTCGACTATGTCGTCGCGAAAATTCTGCCGACGCTAGATTTCACCGAAACGCGCTTCATCGCGAACGTCTGCGGCTCCACGATCGAAGATTATGTGGAAGTCACGCGACGCTTCGAGGATTCCCCCATCGATGCGATCGAGATCAACATCTCGTGTCCGAACATCAAAGAGGGCGGAGTTCAGTTCGGCAACTACCCCGAAATGTCAGCTCGGGTCGTGGCGGCTTGCCGAGCGGTCACGCGCAAACCGCTGATCACGAAGCTCTCGCCAAATCAGACTGACATTCGCGAGAACGCAAGGATGTGTATCGAAGCGGGCAGCGATGCGCTCGCCGTCATCAACACCATGATGGGCATGGCTATCGACGTGCAAACACGCAAACCCGTGATCGGCAACATTCAAGGCGGTTTGTCCGGGCCCGCGATCAAACCCATCGCGTTACTGAAAGTGCATCAGGTGCACGAAGTGGCGCGCAAGCACAACGTACCGATCATCGGCCAAGGCGGCATTTGTTCTGCAAACGACGCGTTAGAGTTCTTGATCGCAGGTGCGTCTGCGGTCGGTGTCGGCACTGCGCTCTTCTACGATCCGCTCGCGTGCACTCACATCAACGCCGGCATCGATGCCTATCTGACCCAGCATAAGTTGCAGAACGTCGGCGAACTCGTTGGCTCAGCGAGCAGTCATCAGATAACGCGTACGCCTACCGCCAAGGCTTGCTGAGGTTCACTCATCGTCCATCGCAAGTTCTTTGAGCTTGCGCGTCAGTGTATTGCGACCCCAGCCGAGCAGACGCGCGGCTTCCTGACGGCCGCCTTCCGCCTTGCGCAGCGCTGCCCGAATCAGCGTGCGCTCGAATTCGGGCATCGCATCATCAAGCAATGGGATCGCATTCGAGGCCAAGCGTTTTTCTGCCCAGCTATTGAGCTGGCGCGTCCATTCATCCTGCAACTTCGCAGGCCCTGGCACCCCGCCGAGGTCAGGTGGAATATCGTCCGCTTTGATCTCTCGTCCTGGCGCAGTGACGGTAAGTCTGCGGCATGCGTTTACCAACTGACGCACATTCCCGGGCCAATCGAAGTTCGATAGTGCTGCGGCCGCTTCTGGCGTGAGCGTCTTGGGCTCGACCCCAAGTTCAACCGCTGCCTCGTTCAAGTAGTGAATCAAGAGCTCTGGAATGTCTTCGCGACGCGCTCGCAGCGGCGGCACTTCGATGCGAATCACGTTGAGTCGATGGAGTAGGTCCTCGCGAAATAGGTTCTGACGCACGCGCTCTTCCAAATCTTGATGCGTGGCAGCGATCACGCGCACATCGACCCGCACGGGGACTTGGCCACCCACCCGATAGAACTCGCCTTCCGCCAACACGCGCAACAGCCTAGTCTGCAGTTGCGGCGACATGTCGCCGATTTCGTCCAAGAAGAGCGTACCGCCATCGGCTTGTTCGAAACGTCCGCGGCGCTGCGCATCTGCACCGGTAAAGGAGCCCTTTTCGTGGCCGAACAATTCCGACTCGAGTAGATCAGCGGTAAACGCAGAGGTATTCAGCGCAATAAAGGCTTTGCTGGCGCGCGGGCTGTGACGGTGCAGCGCTCGTGCTACCAATTCCTTGCCGGTACCCGATTCACCGGTAATCAGCACAGTCATGCTGGAGCGCGATAGGCGGCCGATTGCGCGAAATACCTCCTGCATCACAGGTGCTTGTCCCAGCATTTCGGGAATGCGTCGCGCTTCCGGAACGACTTGTTCGACGCGAACTTTCTGCTGAGCTGCCCGACGTACCAAATCGACGGCTTGGTCGATATCGAACGGCTTAGGCAAATATTCGAATGCGCCGCCTTGATACGCCGCAACGGCACTGTCCAAGTCGGAGTGCGCCGTCATCACAATTACCGGCAGCTCCGGCTGACTGTCGCGAATTTCGGTGAGCAATTCGAGACCCGATCGGCCAGGCATGCGAATGTCAGTGATCAAGACATCGGGTCGATCGCGACGTAGCGCGGCGAGCGCGGTCTCCGCGTGATCGAATGCAGTCGGTGCCATCCCACCCTGGCGCAGTGCCCGTTCAAGAACCCAACGGATGGAGGCATCGTCGTCGACGAGCCAAACGTTAAGAGGCTTCACCGGTGTTTGGAGCATGGAATGGCAACAAGATAGTAAAAATGGTTTGTCCGGGGCGGCTCTGAAACTCAATCAACCCGTCGTGTCGGCTCACGAGATCCTGTGCGACGGCAAGTCCTAGCCCGGTACCGTTCGATCGTCCGGTCACGAGCGGATAGAAAAGGGTTTCGCGCAGATCGTCAGGCACACCCGGGCCGTTGTCTTCGAACTGCACGCTTGCGACGAGCCGATGGCGTCGTGCGCCGATGTTGACGTTCGTCAGAGCGCGCGTTCGCAGGATCAATCGCCCGCTGCGTGTGGGATTTTGTGCAATCGCCTGCATCGCGTTGCGGCCCAGATTGAGCATTGCCTGAATGATCAGGTTCCGATCCAGTCGCAACGGCGGCAAACTCGGATCGTAGTCGCGCTCGACACTCACACCTTCGGGAGCATCGGCCGCCAGGAGATGCCCAATGTGTTGCAACAGTTCGTGAATGTTGACGAGCTCTTTGCGCGGCGCGTGTCCAGGGCCGAGCAGCGCATCGACCAGGGCGACCAAACGATCGGCTTCGCTGATGATTACTGATGTGTATTCGCGCATCGACGCATCCGCGAGCTGCCGGGCGAGGAGTTGCGCTGCGCCGCGAATACCGCCCAGAGGGTTTTTGATCTCGTGTGCCAGCTGGCGAATCATCGCGCGGCTACCGCCGATTTGCGTAAGCAACGCAGTCTCTCGTGTGATCCGCTGGTGTTGCGTCGCATCGCTGATCTCGACAAGCACGGCGGAAGGCGCGCCCGCCTCATCGAACGGTGCCACGGTGCAGTCGACGATGAGTTCGCCTTCGCCGTACAGCGGTTTGATGCTGAGCTCACGGCGCGAGAACGGGCGCCATGTCTCGATGGCTCGATTGATGACTGCCTCCAAGCCTGAGGCATCTTCGAGCAAGTCTTTGAGGTGCTTGCCGCGAACTTGATTGCGACTTACGCCGAACAGCGTTTCGGCGGCGACGTTGAGATAGAGCAGACCATGCGATTGATCAGCGATCAGCACGCTCGTGCTGAGACCATCAAGGATACGAGCGGCATCGGCGATCGAAGCACGCATGGCGGCAGGATGCGCGACCACGATCAGACCGCCTCCGTTGAGCGGTCAACGAAAGAACTTTCGCAGCTTAGCCCTTCTTGGGCGTGTTGGTTCGCGGATCGATCTTGCGAGGAACGCCGTTGAGATCGCCGAAGCTGGGCTGTGAAGAAGGCAAGCTGCTTGATGCGCCAGGCTTGCGAGGCCGCGGCTTCGGAGGCGGCTTCAATGCAGGACCGACCGGTGGCTGCGCGATCGACTCCTGTCGGACAGTAAAGTGCACGGGACTCGTAGTTTTGACTTCGCGTCCCCCCGAATCCGTGATGCGAGCAATAACCGAGTGTTGACCGCGGGCAACTTCGGTAAGCGAATACTCCGTGGCGTTGTCCGGAAAGCCTTCCACCAACCGCCCGTCGAGATACAGGGCCAATGTGTCCCCCGCATTCAACCGAGGATTCAATCGAATGCTGACGTTGACTTGGCCGCCGGTATTGATGAGGACATCGCCCTCTGCAGGCGTGGAGATTTCGAAATCTTGATATTGAGCGTCCGCGGGAGGCGAGGGCGGACTGTACGTACTGCGATTGCTCGAAGGCTGAGGCTCGGAGCGATTGCTGGAGCTGATTTCGACTTTGGTGGCACCCGGAACAGGACGATCCGAGAAATGCGTGACGCCTTGCTCGTCCACCCACTTCCATACGGTCTGCGATGCGAACACCGGAGTCGCAAGCATCGCGAGCAATAGCAGCGCAGTACGCATGAGAACAGAGCATATCTGCTTCGCCTCGACCTGACAAAAGCGGCGACGGTGCTTTTGTGAACACCGTCACCGGCCTACCGCGCAGCAAGGGAGCGCCGAGCCGGAGGACCCGGCGCACCATTTGCTTTACACGCTGTAGTACAACTCGAACTCAAGCGGATGCGTAGACATGCGCACCTTCGTGACTTCCTGCATCTTCAACGCGATGTAGGCATCGATCACGTCATCGGTGAACACGCCGCCCGCCTTCAAGAAGCCGCGGTCAGCGTCCAACGCTTGCAGGGCTTGTTCGAGGGAGTAGCACACTTCCGGAATGTTCTTCGCTTCTTCCGGCGGCAAGTCATACAGATCCTTATCCGCAGCTTCGCCGGGATGGATCTTGTTCTGAATACCGTCGAGGCCAGCCATGAGCATGGCTGAGAACGCGAGATACGGGTTTGCAGTCGAATCGGGGAATCGCACTTCGATGCGCCGGCCCTTCGGATTGGAAACCCACGGAATACGAATAGAAGCGGAACGATTTCGCGCCGAGTACGCGAGCATCACGGGCGCCTCGAAGTGCGGCACCAAACGCTTGTAGCTGTTCGTGCTCGCATTCGTGAACGCATTGATCGCCTTCGCGTGCTTGATGATGCCGCCGATGTAGTACAGCGCCAGATCGGAAAGGCCTGCGTACTTGTCGCCGGCGAACAGCGGCTTGCCGTCCTTCGAAATAGATTGGTGAACGTGCATGCCACTGCCGTTATCGCCAACGATTGGCTTCGGCATGAACGTCACGGTCTTGCCGTAAGCATGTGCGACGTTGTGAATGGCGTACTTCAGGTTTTGAACTTCGTCAGCCTTCTTCACCAACGTGTTCGCATTTACGCCGATTTCGCACTGACCCGCAGTTGCGACCTCGTGATGATGGACTTCAACCTTCATGCCCATTTCTTCGAGGGCCAAGCACATCGCCGAACGGAGGTCCTGGAATGAATCAACTGGCGGAACCGGGAAGTAACCGCCCTTCACACCCGGACGGTGCGCCTTGTTGCCATCTTCGTAGTTCTTGCCCGAGCTCCAAGCCGCTTCGATGGACTCGATATCGAAGAAGGAACCGGCCATCGTCGTGCCGTAACGCACATTGTCGAAAATGAAGAACTCGTTTTCTGGACCGAACAGAGCGCGATCACCAATCCCCGTTGATTTGAGGTACGCCTCGGCGCGCTTTGCCAGGGAACGTGGATCGCGGTCGTAACCCTGCATTGTTGCCGGCTCGAGGACGTCGCAACGAATGATCAGCGTCGTTTCCTCGAAGAAAGGATCGATCACCGCGGTGCTGGCGTCCGGCATCAGCACCATGTCGGATTCATTGATGCCCTTCCAACCCGCGATGGAGGAGCCATCGAACATCTTGCCGTCATCAAAGAAGGTTTGATCGACAGTGTGAGCGGGAACGCTAACGTGTTGTTCCTTGCCGCGCGTATCCGTGAACCGTAAGTCCACGAATTTGACTTCCTTCTCTTTGAGCATGCTGAGAACTTCAGCGGGGGTCGTCATGAGATTCCTCCGGTATACGATGAGATTAGGTTGACCCTCGGAGCGCTCACCGCTACGCGCCTGAGGTGATGTGAAGGGGCTCTGGGAAATTGCAGAATCCATGCCACCGCACCGCGATGAGGCAGAGGCTTGGTTTTCCTGGGAAAGCTGCAGAAGGACTTACAAAACGGGCACCATTTTAGTGCGAATGCGGTAGTGAGCGCACTCATTCTGTGCACGATGCTCGACGTCCTCACCCCTTTTTGAGCCGCCCCGTCGCGAAATCGGCGCGATATACTCGCCGTCCTTTTTTGTGCGCCGCTCAGCCTATTCACGATTTATGACGTCCCCAGCGTCGCCTCGCACCTTTCAAGATCTGATTTTTGCCCTCCAGCAGTACTGGGCTCAGAGAGGTTGCGTTGTGCTGCAGCCGTACGACATGGAGATGGGCGCGGGTACCTTCCACACCGCGACGCTGCTGCGTGCAGTGGGACCGGAGCCATGGAACGCCGCTTACGTGCAGCCTTCCCGGCGTCCTACCGATGGCCGGTACGGCGACAACCCCTTTCGTCTCCAGCACTACTACCAATTTCAGGTGGTGCTCAAGCCCTCTCCTGCGGACATCATCGATCAGTATCTAGGGTCTCTGGCAGCTCTAGGTTTCGACCCCCTGACCCATGACATACGGCTGGTGGAGGACAATTGGGAGTCACCCACACTCGGGGCGTGGGGCCTTGGTTGGGAGATTTGGTTGAACGGTATGGAAGTCACCCAGTTCACGTATTTCCAACAAGTGGGCGGGCTGGATTGTCGCCCGGTCATGGGCGAAATCACCTATGGGCTAGAACGTCTCGCCATGTACTTGCAGGGCGTGCAAAGCATCTACGACATCCTGTGGGCCGATGGCCCGAGCGGCCCGGTTACCTACGGCGATGTCTATCACCAGAATGAAGTCGAGCAATCGAAGTACAACTTCGAGTTTGCCGATACGGATCTGCTGTTTCGCCACTTCGATGAACACGAAGCTCAGTGCGTCAAGCTTCTGGAGAATGGGCTAGCGCTGCCGGCTTACGAGCAGATGCTGAAGACCTCGCACACGTTCAATCTTCTCGATGCTCGCAAAGCCATTTCGGTGACCGAGCGGCAGCGCTTCATTCTGCGCGTGCGTACGCTCGCAAAGTCCGTTGCGGAGACGTACTACAAGTCTCGCGAAGCGCTTGGCTTTCCTATGCTGAAGAAGGCCGCGGCCTAACGTCGGCACGACGGATCCTCGGAAATAAATTGATGTCCACACGCGATTTTCTCGTGGAAATCGGCACCGAAGAGTTGCCGCCGAAATCATTATTCACGCTTGCAGAGTCATTTGCCGCAGGCGTGGCAGCAGGTTTGGCCGCTGCCGGTATTCGGCACGGGGAGATGCGGTGGTACGCGACACCGCGTCGATTAGCCATCCTTATCGCGGGCCTAGCCGATAAACAACCGGACCAGGAAATTCGTCGACAGGGCCCCGCGGTAGCTCAGGCGTTTGATCCCAGCGGTAATCCCACCAAGGCCGCAATGGGTTTCGCAGCATCGTGCGGGGTCGAGTTTTCTCAGCTCGATCAGGTTGACGGGCCGAAGGGGAAGGTTCTCCAGTTTGTTGGGGTTAGAAAAGGCAGCTCCACAGTGGAGCTGCTGCCGCAAATCATTGGCAAAGCGTTGGACGAACTGCCGATTGCGCGGCGCATGCGCTGGGGTTCGGGCGACCAGATGTTCGTGCGTCCGGTGCATTGGGTCGTGATGCTGTTCGGTACCGAGGTGGTGCCATGTTCGATCTTGGGTATTAGCAGCGGACGCGCTACGCACGGGCATCGATTCCACGCGCCTCAGGCATTTCCGCTCGAGAGCCCAAACGACTATGCATCGATGCTCGCATCCAAAGGTTACGTCCTGGCCGATGCGAAAGAGCGCAAGGAAAAGATCCGCACGGAGGTGCAGCAGCTGGCGAAAGCGATCGGTGGAATCGCCGTAATCGAAGACGTGCTCCTCGACGAAGTTGCTGCTCTGGTGGAGTGGCCGGTTCCGATCGCCGGGCGTTTCGATGCTCGCTACCTGGAATTACCCCAGGAAGTGCCGATCGCCACCATGCAGGATCACCAGCGCTATTTTCCGGTGCGCGATGCCACCGGACGTCTGATGAATGCATTCATCACCGTCGCGAATATAGAAAGCCGCAACCCCGACAAGGTCAGAGATGGCAATGAGCGTGTGGTGCGCCCGCGCCTGGCCGATGCTGCCTTCTTCTGGGACACGGATCGCAAGCAGCGCTTGGATGCACGCCGGATTGCGCTGCGCGCGGTCACGTTTCAGAACAAGCTCGGCAGCTTGTTCGACAAGAGCGAGCGCGTTGCCCATTTGGCGGTGCGCATTGCGAGCAGCATCGGAGCGGATGAAGCCCAGGTGAGGCGCGCCGCAGAACTGAGCAAGTGCGACCTGCTGACCTCGATGGTCGGTGAATTCCCCGAACTGCAGGGCGTCATGGGCAAGTACTACGCCCAACACGACGGCGAAGCGGGGGCCGTTTGCGACGCAATTGAGCAGCACTACTGGCCGCGCTTTGCGGGAGACAAGCTCCCGGAATCGAAAGTGTCTGTTGCTGTGTCAACCGCGGACAAGCTCGACACGCTTGCGGGCATTTTTGCAATCGGGCAGAAACCAACAGGAACGCGCGATCCATTCGGGTTGCGTCGTGCCTCCCTTGGAGTGCTGCGAATCCTGCTCGAACGTTCAATCGATGTGGACTTGTTCGAATTGATTGAAGTTGCGGTCGGATTGCAGCCGGTGCGCGCGCAAAACACGGTCAATGAGATCTGGGAATACGTGATCGAGCGACTGCGCGGCTCGTATCTCGAGTCCGCCGACGGAATCTCTACTGAAATGTTTGATGCAGTGATCGCCGCCAATCCGCGATCGGTCCGTGACATCGATGCACGGCTTTCCGCTCTCGCGAACTTCTTGAAGTTGCCTGCTGCTGCAAGCCTAGCGGCGGCCAACAAGCGCATTGCCAATCTGCTACGTAAAGCCACGGCCGAACTTTCGGAGGCGGTGAATTCGAATCTGCTCACGGAGGCCGCTGAGCAAGCGCTGTTTCAGCACGTCATTGCGGTAGAGCGCGCAGTCAATCCGATGATTACGCGACGCGAGTACGGGGCAGCATTGACGGAGTTAGCGGAATTGCGTGCGGACGTGGACGCGTTCTTCGATGCGGTAATGGTCATGACCGAGGATACGGCGCTACGGGCCAATCGCCTCGGATTATTGCTCCGATTGCGCAACCTGTTCCTGCAGATTGCGGACCTCTCTCGTCTGCCGGGTTGATATCGTGCAGTTGCTGCGCTCTCTGATTTTCACCACGTTTCTTTTCGTCAGCACTTTTTTCTACGCGATTGCCGTGTTGGCGCTGTGTTGGCTGCCAGGGCATCGGCTTTACGGCGTGGCACGCAGCTGGTCGAAGAGTCAAATGTGGGTGCTCGCGAAAACGTGCGGTCTTCGCTATCGAATCGAGGGATTGGAGAACATCCCGCCAGGCGCGCATGTTTCGATGTGGAAGCATTCCTCCGCATGGGAGACGATCGCTCAAGCCAGCATTTTTCCGCCACAGTCGTGGGTGCTGAAGCAGGAGCTGATGTGGATACCGTTGGTCGGTTGGGCGGTGAAGTGTTTGAAGCCTATCGCCATCGACCGCAAGGCCGGTGCAATGGCGGTGGCTCAGGTGATCGAGCAGGGTCGGGAGCGACTCAACGAGGGCCTTTGGATACTGATCTTTCCGGAAGGGACTCGAGTCGCACCAGGTGAAAGGAAGAAGTACGGTGTTAGCGGCGCGCTGCTCGCGTCCCGCACTGGCTGCAAGGTGGTTCCGGTCGCTCACAATGCGGGCGTCTATTGGCCGCGACGCGGATGGCTCAAGAAGCGGGGAGTGATCGAGGTATCGATTGGACCTGCGATCGATGCGACAGGCCGGGATCCGCGCGAACTCAACGAGCAAGTTCGCGCATGGATTGAAACCCGGATTGCTTCTATGCCGAACGCCGCAAGCTAGACGTCGAGATTCGCAACCGCCAGAGCATTCCGCTCAATGAATTCGCGGCGGGGCTCGACCGCGTCTCCCATCAGGGTCGCGAAGATGTCATTTGCGGCCAGGGCATCCTCGATCCGAACCTGGATCAAGCGGCGGGTCTCGGGGTTGATGGTCGTCTCCCAGAGCTGCTCCGGATTCATTTCGCCCAGCCCCTTGTAACGCTGGATCTGCTGACCCTTCTTGGCTTGATCCAGCAGCCATTGGATTGCTTCGCGGAAGCTGCCGATCTCGTGCTTGTCCGATCCTTTGGCGACGTATGCTCCGATGCCGATCAGGCCGGACAAGGTCTTGCCGAGCTCTGCAATACGACGATATTCGGCGGACTCGAAGAATTCACGATGGATGTGCTTCTCGACCGTGCTGCCGTGCTCTGTGCGCGCCACGAGCAGCCGGGGAGAGCCGCCATCCGCGCCAGGCAGCACACGCACTCGATAGCGACGCGCAGCGTCGTCCTGGAGATTGAGCTGAGTCTCGAGCTGGCGGCCCCATTCGGTGAGCCAATCCAGCCGATCATGGTCCGCAAGGCTGACTTCTGGAAGATAAAGCAGCTGCTCGAGAACACGCTGGTCGTAACGGCGCGATGATCGACGAATGATGGCTGCGACTTCCATCCAACGCTTCGCCAGCGCTTCCAAGGCAGAGCCGACCATGGCTGGTTGACCCGGCTGGTTGACGAGTTCTGCATCTTCGAGCGCATGACGCAGGAGCATCGAATTTAGCTCAGCATCGTCTTTAACATAATTCTCTGACTTGCCCTTCTTCACCTTATAGAGCGGCGGCTGGGCGATGTAGATGTGCCCGCGCTCGATGAGCTGCGGCATTTGGCGATAGAAGAACGTCAACAGCAGCGTCCGAATGTGCGATCCATCGACGTCCGCATCGGTCATGACGATGATGCGGTGATAACGCAACTTCGATACATCGAAATCGTCGGCACCGATTCCCGTACCGAGTGCCGTAATCAAGGTTCCCACTTCGGCGGACGACAACATCTTGTCGAACCGTGCCTTCTCGACGTTCAGAATCTTGCCTTTCAGAGGCAAGATGGCCTGGGTGCGACGATCGCGACCCTGTTTTGCAGAGCCGCCAGCCGAGTCGCCCTCCACCAAAAACATTTCCGAGAGTGCCGGATCCTTTTCCTGACAATCGGCGAGCTTCCCCGGCAACCCGGCGAGATCCAACGCGCCCTTTCTCCGCGTCATTTCTCGTGCCTTACGTGCCGCTTCGCGTGCCCGCGCGGCTTCCAGAATTTTCGCGGCAATCCCTTTGGCTTGTTGTGGGTGCTCAAGTAGGAATTCTTCAAGCTTCGTACCCACGGCAGATTCCACGATCCCCTTGATCTCCGATGAGACCAGTTTGTCTTTGGTCTGAGACGAAAATTTCGGATCGGGCATCTTCACCGAAAGGATTGCCGTGAGACCTTCTCTCGCATCATCACCTGTCGTCGCGACCCGATCCTTAGCCGGCACTTCTTTTTCAACGTACTGATTTAAGGTTCGAGTGAGCGCGGTACGGAATCCGGCCAAGTGTGTGCCGCCGTCTTTCTGCGGGATATTGTTGGTGTAGCAGTACATGTTCTCCTGGTAGGAGTCATTCCACTGCACCGCCAGCTCGACGGAAACAGGTCCTTCCTGGGTCCGGAACCAGATGATGGTGTCGTGCAGGGCAGTCTGATTGCGGTTCAGATAGCGGACAAACTCGCTGATGCCGCCCTCGTATTGAAATACCTCATGCTTATCGTCGCGTTCGTCCGTGAGCTCGATGCGCACACCGGAATTCAGGAATGACAGCTCGCGGAGGCGTTTCGCGAGAATGTTGTAGTCGAATTCGATGTTGGTGAAGATCGCCGCGCTGGGTTTGAACCTAATGATTGTCCCGCGTTTATCCGTCGTGCCAATTTGGGCCAAAGGCGCCTGCGGATCGCCGAGCCGATACTCCTGCTGATACAACTTGCCACCCAGATGGATCGTGAGCAGCAGATATTCTGAAAGCGCGTTGACCACGGAGACGCCGACCCCGTGCAGCCCGCCAGAAACCTTGTAGGAAGAATCGTCGAATTTTCCCCCCGCGTGCAGGACGGTCATGATGACCTCGGCGGCGGAGCGCCCCTCCTCGGGATGGATATCCACAGGTATTCCACGGCCGTCATCCGAGACAGTTACGGACTGGTCTGCATGGATGGTGACGGTTACCTTGGTGCAGTAGCCCGCGAGAGCCTCGTCGATCGAGTTGTCGACGACTTCGAAGACCATATGGTGCAGGCCGGTGCCATCGTCGGTGTCGCCGATATACATTCCGGGACGCTTACGAACTGCGTCGAGACCCTTCAAGACCTTGATTTTGCTTGAATCGTAAACGTCAGATTCCGACATCAGATGCGCCTGCTCGTGGGAGAACGAAATTATAGCATTGGGCTGACTTCGCCCTGTTTCACGTGGAACATCCGGCCAACTTCCAGGGCATCCAGACTGCCCTTCAGAAGCGATGTTGCCACGATCTGCGAGGGAGTTTTTTTCACCGAGCGGAGCAGTTTCCCCAAGTTATCCACATCGAGTTCTGCTGCCGGATCGTCGATAAGAAGAACCGCTGTTCGCCCCAGCTCGGACGCCAGCAGTCTGGCCTGGGACAGGACCAAAGCACTCGCTAGCAATTTCTGTTGACCGCGGGAGACCACGTCCCGCGCCAGACCCGAGCCAGTGGTGAGCCGGAGATCTGCCCGATGCGGGCCCACTGTGGTCGTGCGGTTCCGGCGATCTCTCTCGTGAACAGCAGCAAGCGCAGCGCCAAGCGTGAGCTCGTCCTGCCACCCAGCCCAGTAGGTGAGCCTAGTTTCTTCGTCGAGCAGCTCACGCTGCACGTCGTCGAAAACGGGAGCGAGCTTGCGGAAATATGCCTCCCGCATGCGGTGCAGCCGATCCCCGGCAGCTTGCAGTTCCTCCCGCAGCGCATCCTCCGCCGTCCACATTTGGCCTCTCAGCGCCGCGTTCCTTTGGCGAAGTGCCCTTTGGTAGGTGCGCCACTCCTGCCCAAACCGAGGTTCCACGTGGAACACACCCCAATCGAACAGCCTCCGGCGCCGCGCGCTGCCCTCCTCAACTAGCAAGTGCACGCTGGGATCCACAAGCTGAATAGGGAGGTGGGCTGCGATCAGGCTGATGGTGGAAGTTTCACCGCCCAACCTGAGATCAAGGCCACCGCTGGAGAACTCCGCACCCACACGAATCCCCTCTGGCGCAAATGAGCCGAGAATCCGACTCATCTGCGCTCCCCGTGAGATCAATGCTGTGCGCAAAGTGCTTCTGAATGAGCGCCCGTGGCCGAGAAAATAAATGGCCTCTAGGATGCTGGTCTTCCCACTGCCGTTGGGACCCACGATCCCAACGCTGGTGCTCGCCGCGTCAATTCTGGCCGCGCGAACGTTTCGGAAGTTCTCCAGCGAAATCCAATCGAGCACGCTATAGCCGCATCGGCATCACGACGTACTTCGCCGACGGAGTGGATTCAGCCGTAAGTAAGCAACTATTGTTCGCATCGGTGAGGCCGATCGTTAATACACCCGGTTCCAAGGCCGACAGCGCCTCAAGCAGGTAATTCACGTTGAAGCCGATCTCCAGCTCCTCTCCTGAGTAGCTGACCTCAAGCTCCTCCTCCGCCTCTTCCTGCTCTGGATTGTGTGTCTGGAGCACCAACTGTGATGGGCGGACCACCAGTCGAATACCGCGGTATTTCTCATTCGACAAGATCGCTGCACGCTGAAGCGCCGCTTTCAGGACGTCTCGATCCAAGTCCACCTTACGAGTCGGCGCTTGCGGAATCACGCGACCGTATTCGGGGAATCTGCCGTCAATTAGCTTCGAAGTGAAGCGAATTGATCCGATCTGGCCGCGAACGTGGTTCGTACCGATCGAAAGTTCGACATCGCCATCTCCCGCTAGCAGCCGCTGCAATTCCAGTACGCCTTTGCGAGGAACAATGACCTGGTATTGCGCTCCTGCAGCACCTTCCAGCGCACTTTCGCAGAAAGCCAATCGATGTCCGTCAGTCGCCACTGTTCGAAGCATTTTGCCGTCAGATTCGAGCAACATACCGTTGAGGTAATAGCGCACGTCCTGCTGCGCCATCGAGAAATGAGTCTTGTCGATCAGTCGACGCAGCGCCTCCTGCCCGATCTTGAGTGTTTGCTGTGCTTTGATGTCTTCCACCGTGGGGAAATCGCTGGCCGGCAGGGTCGCTAGCACAAACCGGCTCTTGCCGGATCGCACCGTCGCCTTCTCACCTTCTACCGACACGCTCACCTGAGCCCCCGCCGGGAGCGCGCGAATGATGTCCAGCAATTTGCGCGCTGGAATCGTTATCTCACCGGGTTGCTGCACAGAGGCCTGAGTTCGCGCCACTAGCTCCACTTCAAGATCAGTCGCGGTGAACGTCAGCGCATCGCCCTGAGCAACGACCAAAACATTGGCAAGCACGGGCATCGTTTGCCTGCGTTCCACCACGCCGATCACTGCCTGCAAGGGCGCCAATATGACGTCGCGATCTCCGCTGAACTTCATCGCTTCACCTATCAGTCTCTTAATTAAGATGGATATATAAGAATTTACTGCTACTACTGAGTCACGGCCCAACTGTGGATAAGCGATAAATCGCCTCGCCATTCAAGGTCTTGCACGCACGATAACTTGGCTTGGGCGTGCCTCGCTTCATGTCTCTTAGCTGTTGAGCACCTGTGGACAAAGTTGCTCATGCCTAGGACCACAAGATATCCACAGCTAACCAGCCAGGGTTCTCAACAGGTTTGAATAGTCCTCGCTGGTTCGGGTGTTCGAATCCCGCAGCTCCTTGATCACACGACACGCATGCAACACGGTGGTGTGATCTCGACCGCCGAATGCATCGCCGATCTCCGGGAGACTGTGACTCGTCAGTTCCTTCGCGAGTGCCATTGCAACCTGGCGCGGCCGAGCAATCGACCGACTTCGGCGCTTCGATAACAGATCTGCCACGCGGATTTTGTAGTACTCGGCGACCGTTTTTTGAATGTTCTCGATCGTGACGAGCCGATCCTGGAGCGCGAGCAGATCTCGCAAAGCCTCCTTCGCGAAATCCATGGTGATCGCACGACCCGTGAACTGCGAGTTCGCGACCACCCGTCGCAAGGCCCCCTCCAGCTCACGAACATTGGATCGGATTCGCTTCGCAATGAAGAACGCAACCTCTTCCGGCAAATCCACGCGACTCACCGCGGCCTTACTCATCAAGATCGCGACGCACGTTTCCAGCTCAGGCGGCTCAATTGCGACCGTGAGCCCCCAACCGAAGCGCGACTTCAGACGCTCCTCGAGGCCGTCCACCTCTTTCGGATAGCGATCGCACGTGAGAATGATCTGCTGCTGACCTTCGAATAGCGCATTAAACGTGTGAAAGAACTCTTCCTGAGAACGGTCCTTTCCGGCGAAGAACTGGATGTCGTCGATTAGTAGCGCATCCAATGATCGATACGCAGTTTTGAAGTCATTGATCGTGTTGTGCTGGAGTGCCTTCACCATATCGCCGACGAAGCGCTCGGAATGCACATAGGCCACGCGAGCTCGATCGCTGCGACCGCGGATCACGTTTCCGACTGCATGCATGAGATGGGTTTTCCCCAATCCAACCCCGCCGTAGATGAACAGCGGGTTGTAGGCGCGCCCGGGATTTTCAGCGACCTGTACGGCCGCTGCGCGTGCCAACTGGTTGCTCTTACCCTCGACAAAATTCGCGAACGTGAATTCGGGATTGAGGCGACTGCCGAGCACCGAGGGCACATCTCGTGGCGATGGACGATTCGGCGCCGGCGTGACCACGGAAGCTGTAGACGTTCGCGACCCCACTTCCAAGGCGACGTGCGGGGCAGGTTCCGGCGCGAATGAGTCCACCAGCTCGTGGATCCGGTCGGATGCGTTCTCGTTGACCCAATCGACGACGAATCGGTTCGGTGCGAGCAGCCGCAAGGTGCGACCGTCCTCTACGGCCTGTAGAGGGCGGATCCACGTATTGAACTGCTGTTCGGGTAGCTCCGCTTCCAATTGAGTCAGAATGCGGTGCCACAACGAGGCCTGCACGGTTTTCGTCCCCTTCGATGCAAGATGGTTCGCGCAGGTCGACGCGAAAGGAGCGCGAGTCTATACCGATGGAAGCGAGGTTATCCACAGGCGCAATCCTTATTGCGATTGTCCTCGCATCGACGGTTTCCCTTGACACTCATCGGGTCGCTGCGTACCCTTGCCGCCCTTCTTTTTCGGCCACCATGTGCTTGTTTTAGCGCGGGATTCGCGGCGAGTTTAAGCATGAAGCGCACTTATCAGCCCAGCAAAGTTCATCGTCAGCGGACTCACGGTTTTCGTGCGCGCATGGCAACGCGTTCTGGACGTCAGGTCCTGGCCCGTCGCCGTGCAAAAGGTCGCAAGCGCCTGACGGTTTGATCGTGCGCCGCGTTCGCGGCCTCATAGAATCGAGTTGTCTACTTCCGCGCGTCCGTTCCAACCTGCGCAACGACTGCGGCACAAAACAGAGTTCGATCTCGTCTATCGCGAGTCGCGCCGTTCCGCCGACGGCATGTTTGCCATACTCGCGCGCGACAGTGGCCTAACGCATCCGCGGCTCGGATTATCGGTCGCCGCGCGTATCATCGGCACGGCGGTCGAACGCAATCGCATCAAGCGTGTGGTCCGAGAATCGTTTCGACTGCATCAAGATGATTTGCCGAACGTCGATATCGTCGTCAACGCACGCAACGGTGCAAAGTCGGCAACCAACCTCGAACTGCGCCGCAGCCTAGAGCAGCACTGGCAAACGGTAAAAAAGAAATGCGCACGCTCCTGACACTTCTCGTGCGCGGTTATCGCTACTTCATCAGCCCCATGCTCGGGGTCAATTGTCGCTTTTTTCCAAGCTGCTCTTGCTATGCGGAAGAAGCGCTCCAAGAACACGGCGCACTGCGCGGTAGCTACCTCACTGTGCGGCGGCTCCTGCGTTGTCATCCCTGGCACGCGGGTGGCTACGATCCGGTCCCTAAGAATTCACGCCTGAAATCGGTTTCGCATGGATAACCAAAGAGTCTTCGCCTGGGCCGCACTCGCACTCGTGCTGTGGCTCAATTACCTTGCCTGGCAGAAGGATTACGCACCGGCTCCAGCGCCGGCACCGCAGGTGCAAACACAGGCGCCGTCGGCACAAGCCCCGGACAGTACTCCGCAGTCACTACCTGAACTGCCATCCGCGTCCAACCAAGCACAGAACGCGAACGTACCGGCAGCAGTAACGCCCGCGCCCGAAGCTCCGACGAGCGATGCGCAAGTCATTCATGTGCGTACCGACGTTCTGGACATGGACATCAGCACACGCGGTGGCGCTCTGATCCGCGCCGATTTGCTGAAGTATCCAAAGCAGAAGAATCAGCCGAACGTGCCGGTGCGCTTATTCGATCCGAGCGGCAACACGATGTTCGTCGCCCGGTCCGGATTGCGGGCCGCGGACCAACAACCCGATCCGACTCATCTCGCGCATTTTGAAAGTGCCAAGACGGAATACGTGCTGGCACCGGGCCAGCAAGAGTTGAAGGTGCCATTAACGTGGACCCAAGACGGCATCAGCGTCACCAAGACTTACACCTTCCATGCGGGAAACTATCGGATCGATCTCAACTACGATCTCGCCAACCACTCGGGCGAGCCATGGAGCGGCGCTTCCTACGTTCAGATCGTGCGCCACTTCGAACACGTCGAGCGCTCGTACTTCAATGTTGAGACGTACGCATTCCGCGGACCGGCTATTTTTGATGGCAAGGGTTATCACACCCTCAAGCTCGAAGATGAAGAGAACCGACACTTCGCCGGATCGTTCAGCGGCGGTTGGATGGCGGCGACACAGCATCACTTCGTGGCAGCTGCGGTACCACCAGCCGGCGTGCAATACAGCTACAAAGTCACGATGGATCCTCAGAACGACTTCACGGTGAGCTACATCGGAACCCCTGTCACCGTTCCCGCCGGAAGCACACACGACTTCCACGAGACGTTGTTTGTCGGCCCGAAGCTGCAAGAGCAGCTCAAAGCCATCGCTCCGAATCTCGATCGCACAGCCGATTACGGCTGGCTCACGATCTTGGCCCGTCCTCTTTTCTACGTGCTAGAGAAGATCTATAGCCTGTTTCACAACTGGGGCGTTTCGATCATCCTGACGACGTTCCTGATCAAACTGGTGTTCTACCGCCTCACCGCAGCCAGTGGCCGATCCATGGCGAAGATGCGCACCATTGGTCCACGCATCAAAGCAATTCAGGAGCGCTACAAGGACGATCGCGAGCAGCTCGGGCGGCAGATGATGGAGATCTATAAGAAGGAAAAGATCAATCCGCTCGCCGGCTGTTTGCCAATCCTGATTCAGGTGCCGTTCTTCCTTGCCTTCTATCGCGTGCTGCTCGAGAGCGTCGAGATGCGCCAGGCTCCGTTCATTGGGTGGATCACGGATCTTTCGTCACGCGATCCTTACTTCATTCTGCCCATCCTCATGGGCTCGGCTATGTTTGCGCAATTCAAGCTGCAGCCCATGCCGAGCACCGATCCGATGCAGGCAAAGATTTTTGCCTTCATGCCAATCATCATGTCCGTAACGATGGCGTGGTTCCCCGCTGGCTTGGTGCTTTATTGGCTGACGAACACATTGCTGTCGATCGCGCAGCAGTGGCGCATCAACAAACTCGTGGCAGCCGAGACCAAGAAAAACTGACACGCCACTCATTCAGTCGCCGCTCATCGGTGCAATCGTGAGCGGCAAGTCGATCGCGTAAACTGCCTCGCGCATGAACGCATCCGACTCTGACACCATCGCCGCCATTGCCAGTCCACCAGGTCGCGGTGGCGTCGGCATTGTTCGCATCTCCGGTTCCAAAGTTCGCTCGATCGCGGAGGCAATCCTCGGCGATGTGCCCAGTGCACGTCGCGCTGTGTTGCGTGCGTTCAAAGGCGAACATGGCGATACGTTGGATGAAGGGATCGCGGTTCTCTTCTCATCGCCCAATTCATTCACCGGCGAAGATGTTCTCGAGTTGCATGGCCATGGCGGCCCGGTCGTTTTAGATCGACTGCTCGCACGAACGCTCGAGCTCGGAGCACGTGCCGCCGAGGCCGGCGAATTCAGCCGCCGCGCATTCCTCAACGAAAAACTGGATCTGACTCAAGCCGAAGCGATTGCCGATCTCATCGACAGCAGCTCGGTCGAGTCGGCCCGCGCCGCGATTCGCTCGATGCAAGGCGAGTTCTCCGCGCTCGTGCATTCGCTCACCGAAGCGATCACCGAGACACGCATGCACGTCGAAGCAGCGATCGATTTTCCGGAAGAGGAAATCGATTTCCTGGCGGATGAGGTGCTTCGCTCGCGCATCGATCATGCGTTGCAACTCTCCGCTCACATCGCGTCCCGTGCACGGCAAGGCGCACTGCTGCGAGAAGGCATGACCTTAGTGATCGCGGGCAAGCCGAACGCGGGGAAGTCGAGTCTGCTAAACCGACTGGCGGGGTATGAAGCCGCGATCGTCAGCGACATTCCGGGCACGACACGCGACGTACTGCGCGAGCGCATTCACATCGACGGCATGCCGATCCACATTGCAGATACCGCCGGTCTGCGCGATCAGGCAGATGCAATCGAAGCGGAAGGCATTCGTCGTGCGCACCTAGAGATGATTCGTGCCGATCGCATTCTCTATTTAGTCGATGCAACGGCAGCAAGTGAAGCGCACTTACATCAGCAGGTCGCACAGTTGCCGACATCGATCCCAGTGACGATCGTCTTCAACAAAATCGATCTCCTCGGTACAGCACCGCAGTACGAGCAAACGCAACCGCCGAGAATCCATCTCTCTGCTCAATCGGGTGAGGGTGTGGATCTACTGCGGGTTCACTTAAAGGAATGCATCGGCTTTCATGGTGCCGATTCGAGCACGCTCTTGGCGCGACGCCGCCATCTCGATGCGTTGCAGCGTGCTGATGTGCATCTGCACGAAGCGCATCGACAGCTCACCGAGAGTCGTGCCGGTGAGTTGATGGCAGAAGAGCTGCGCCAAGCACAACAGTGTCTATCCGAAATCACGGGTGAGTTCAGCTCGGATGATTTGCTGGGTCGAATTTTCTCCAGCTTCTGCATTGGCAAATGAGGCGTCCGCGGCGAGTGCACCCGCCCGAACCTATCGCGCGTGCGTTGGCGGAGCTATTCAATGAATCGATCTCGCACGTTCGCGTCCACGAACATTCTTTTTATGCACGAGCGCACCTCGGTGCTCGAGCCACGACCAGGCGCAATCGGATTTTGCTCAGACATTCCGCGGAGCATTTCTGGTCTGATCCCGAACTCGTCCTGCACGAATATTTTCACGTGCTGCGTCAATGGCAGCCGCGCCGTCTGAGTCTGCTCAAGTACATCGTTGAATGGATTCGGCGCGGATATTGGGAGAATCGCTTCGAGATCGAAGCGCGAGAGTTCGCTCGCACCCATCGCGACAGCTTCGTCCGGTTGCTTAAGCAATAGCACCAAGGGTCGTGCGTTCGAAAGCTGCCTGAGGAATAGAATGCGAGTCGCGCCGGCGGGCGAGACAACCTCAATTCGGGAGGGCATATGACTCGACAGCTTCCTACTATCCGATCGCGCACTTTCTACAGCGCGGCTCTGGCTACGCTCGTTTGCTTCGCTGCACATGCCGACGTCACGACGGAAGAACGCGTGACAGTGAGCGGAGCAGGGCTCATGAAAATGGCTAACATGAGCGGACGCACCGTCACGATGATTTCCGGTAGCAAGGCGCGGACCGAAAGCGACCTGCAATTCGAATCGGGCATGATGCGCGCTCTATCGCGCGGCGCGGGCCAAACCACCGAAATCGTGCGGCTAGATCAAGACAAAACGATCTCGCTCGACAACCGCAAGAAGACGTACACCGAAACGAGTTTTGAAGAACGCCGCGCCGAGATGCAGAAGGCGATGGAGCAGATGCAGAAATCGCAGGCGTCGCAGCAACAGGCGACCACCGGCGTGGACGAGTCCGACTGCGAATGGTCCGAACCAAAAGGCGAGGTGAATAAGACTGGCGAGAAAGCGACGATTGCCGGTTATGACGCTGAGCGTGTCACCATTACCGCGACGCAATCCTGCAAGAACAAGAAGACCGGCGAGGTGTGCGATTTCGGCTTGGTGTTGGACGAATGGGTCGCCCCAAACTATGAGGCAGCAAGCGAGGCGCAGGCCTACTATCAGCAATACGCACAAAAACTAGGATTGGGCACTGCGGGATCGAGAGACTTTGCAGAACGCGCCCAGTCGATGTTTGGCCGCTACCAAGGAATCTGGAGCGAAATCGCCAAGCAAATGCGTGATGTGAAAGGCCAGCCCGTGAAAGCGAGCTTCGGACTAGGCGTCGGCGGACCGCAGTGCCAGAGCACGCAACAGCAGCAAGCGAAGAGCGAATCGTCACCGCCGCCTGATCTGGGCAGCGCGCTGGGCGGCGCACTCGGCGGAATGTTTGGCAAGAAGAAGTCCGCGCCACCGCCCGCTGAAGCAACACCAGCACCGACACTGCCGGGCGGATTGATTCCATTTATGACCGTTGGTACCGAGTTGATCTCGATCAACAAGGACGCGGTGGATCCTACTTCCTTTGAAATCCCTACGGGATACAAGCCGGCGAAGTAGGTTTTGACAGTGAGATTGCGCCGAGTAACATGCGGGCCCCCAAAGTTCGGAGCCAGAGGAAACGCCGAGTCGCTGTGTCGAACTTCTCAGTCGGCGTAAACCGGATGCACGCACCGCACTATCTCCATCGAACTCCAACGCGCATTCTTTGAGACGGCCCGGCGAGCTGACTTGCTCTACGAGTCGGGTGCGAAGCGCATGGCTCCTTCAAACCCCTGGCGGGCAACCGTCAGGGGTTTTTCGTCTGCAGCGAACCCGTGGTCTCGATGGCGGTGATCGTGGCCGGTATGGCACCGATGAACTGACGTAAAGCAAAACGCCGTCGTGCCGATTCGCAATAACGCGTTAAACGCGCACTTATTCACACTCGCTCTGCGCACGATCCTCGGTAGGGTATCGACACGGCTTCGAGCCGTCCCAACCCAACAAGGAGGACTCATGATTCGCAGCAATTCACGCGCGGGCGTTGGCCGGCAGCGCGGTCAAGGTATGAGCGAGTACATCATCATTACAGCCCTGGTGGCTGTGGCCGGCATCGGTTTGTTTGCAGCCTTTGGCGATGTGCTGCAGAACCAAATGGCGGGCATGAGCCGCGAAATGGCCGGGCAATCGGGCGCGCAGGACATCACCGACGCGCAGTCCTCGGCCACCACGGCCCAGAACCGCGCGGCACAAGCGGACAGCCTCGCAAACTACAACCAGCAAACGAACTCCGGCGGAGGCAACTAGTCGCGTGCATCACGCGGACGAGCGGTTCGCGTGATGCATCTGCTCGGAGCACGGCTATGACCCACACCAGCTCGCCACGGACGCTGCCGAGATCGCAAGGGCAAATCGCGCCGATTGCATTGTTCGGTGTGTTGATTGCCAGCGCCGTGCTGGTGCTCATGTTCAATAACGGCCAGCGAGTCACGGAAAAGTCGTTGGTCGCAAATGCGGCCGATGCTGCCGCATACAGTGGCGCTGTATGGACGGCGCGGCATTTGAATTTCATGGCCTACACCAATCGCGCCATGATCGCGAATCACGTTGCCGTCGGTCACTTCGTCTCGTACGTGAGCTGGATCCGCTATATCAACGATTCGATCGACTTCATCGACCGCATCGCCCAGTGGATCCCCTATGTCGGCGAGTACGTCGACTACGTGCAGGAGGTCGCTCAATACGTCCGCGACATCACCGATGACTACGCGGCCTATGCAGTGCCCGCAATGGACGCGTGGAATGCGACCTTTCGTGCGGCGCAGATGGAGGCGCAAGCGTCATTGGCGGTCGACCATTTGAGCGATCTGATGCAGCAGACCGCACGGACCTACGATCCTGACATCCGCATCAACGATCGCGGCGAAATGAGTCGCATGCCGAGCGAGGTGCAATCCGTGTTGGAGGCGCAAGTCTTCGCACAGCTCGCGAACGTGCCCGCGTTTGTGCAGCGGTACTACGCAGGCGAAGACCGCAATAGCATTCGTGAACTGATCGATGCCAGCTTACACGTGAACAACGACATGCAACGCTGGGCAGTCGGGGAGCGCGGTTGGCGCGAGACGTTGCTGTCGGGGCAAATCCGCAAGCGCGGGAGCACCACGAATTCTCAGACTCGCTCGGGTGCCGATTGGAACGCGAAGGATGATCTGCAAACCCGCACGCGCTCGCTGTTCGGTTGGCACAGTTGGCGGCGCGTAGGCGATGACGAGAGTAAGGCGAGCGCCACGGAGTTCGACTCCGACTACGCCGGTGTACCGAGCTACTACAACGTCGCAGGCAATCCTTCAGATCGCTCGCTACGCATCGTTGCACTGGCGACCAAGCGTCAAGCGAACGTCATGACGGCGAACTTGCTCGGCATGGTTCCACTGAATCAGCCGCTCGCCGCGGCAGCCACTGCTGCGATCGAGTTCCATCGTGCAAGCGGCGGGTTGTTCGATGCGTTGGCATCGAATAGCCATGAGTACGCGAGCCTCTTCAATCCCTTCTGGGACGCCCACTTGGTCGCGAATAGCTTCAGCCGCTAGAACCATGCTGCATTTCGACTCAACGCCAAAGCGCTCGAACGGCAACGCAACCGCGGAGACCTTGATCGCGCTGCTGGCGCTCGCACCGTTCATCGCTGGGATTCCGTTACTCGGCAAGCAACTCGACATCAAACAAAAATCCTACGATGCCACTCGGTATGCCGTGTGGGAGCGGACGATCTGGAGTCCGACTGGAACGCATGCGAAGAGCGCGGAGGAGATTGAGCTCGAGGCACGCGACCGTACGCTCGGTGATCCGAGCGTGGGGATTACCTCCTCTGAAATCCTGCAGACGCAAGGCATCACCCAAAACAACTTCTGGCGCGATACGGAGCGAAAGCCGCTGCTCGACTACGATCACACGCCGGTCGCCTACCAAGAGGAGGAGCGCCCCACGCCTGTGGAAGTAGGCAGGTACTTGGTCCCATCCATTGCGTATGGCGACGGCACACTGGCCGATGTGGCTCGAGCACTCAAAGTGAGAGATCTCAATCTCAATCGCCACGCGTTCAGTGAAGTGCAAGGCACGCTCACATTGCGCGCTGCGTTGGAACAGCGCGCCGACCACCTTCGCGATCTCTCCGGGAGCAGCGAGCCGCAGGAGCATGCGCCGCTCGTTCAGCGCACCGGAGGTGCGATCCTGAGCGACACGTGGGCAGTGAGCGATGAGAACAATTTCCGCAAGCGCATCGATGATCTCGCGCTCGATGAAATGCTGGAGAATCTAGAACTGCCCGGTCGACTCATCGCGATGCAAGCGCAGGGCAAGGGCAAGCCGCTGTACGGTGAAGGCCAATTCGGTTGGGACCCCGACTTACGACCGAGGACGATCACTCTACCGAGTGCGTATGTGAGGCAGGAATGAACGTGCCCGGTGCGCTCATATTTCTACTCTTGACGACGATCGCTCACGCGGGGCCGATCTCGCGAGCCGCCGCGAAGCTGCCGGAGTTACCGCCGCCGCCGCAGGGCGAAACACAATGGATTGCTCAGAGCATGCGAATGAATGGACTGCCGATGACCATCAAGGCGCTGTATTCGCGCGCAACGGCGGACGAGGTGTTCTACTTCTACGAGTCCTGGGCGAAGCGGGCGGGTGATATGCAGACGCGTCGCTGGCATACCAATCAGAGCGAATTGCTTTCTATCCGCGCCAATTCATTCATGACGACGATCGAAGTGCGGCGTGTCATCAGCGGAACGCAGGGCACGATCGTGACCAGTGCGCCACCGGATTCCACAGCACTCAAAGCAGAGACGGACTTCGCGCATCCGACATCGTGGCGCGTTGCCAACCTGCAGCAGTACGACGACGATGGCAAAGAAGCCGAACACATTACGTTCACCAGCGCGCGGGCACCGATCGCCGAAGCGCAGGCCATCGAAGAGCTATTTGCCGCGACTGGTTGGGCGCTATTGAGCGAACGAACCGCGCACGCGAGCGCGAATGGCTATGTTGTCGAAGCTCAGCGAGCCGCTGAACAAGCGCGAGTAGT
Organism: Pseudomonadota bacterium; assembly: GCA_023391335.1. Taxonomy (GTDB): domain Bacteria; phylum Pseudomonadota; class Gammaproteobacteria; order Steroidobacterales; family Steroidobacteraceae; genus Steroidobacter. The sequence continues at coordinate 231,926 of JAEWBG010000101.1, forward strand.
GATCTCGCAAGACGGCGGACATCGCGCGACCACGCTGATCACGGTCGTGTGGAGTAAGGGATGAGACTGAAGAAGCGTCAGCGCGGTTGGGGAGCTGCTGAATATTTGGCAGTGCTACTAGGCTTAATGGGCGTGTGGCGCGGCGCGCAGGGCGTGCTCACATTGGTGCAGGAACATCATCGAGAATTCTCTTGGGTGTTGAGCTTGCCGTACTGAGTGACACCCAATGCTTAGGTCTCGAGAAATCTTGTCGAACCGTTCACGGAGGAACGATGAAGGGCACATGGATCACGATGCTGATGATAGGCGGTGCATTGAGTGCGGGTGGGGCCGCCGCGTACTTCGCCAACGGCTATATCGATCAGACCGTCAGTGCGCGACGCGCGCAACTCGATTCGCAATACGAACCGGCGCGCATCGTCGTGGCGAACTCGGATCTGCGTCCCGGTACGTTTTTGAGTGCGCAGAACGTCGCCGTTCGCGATGTGCCGAAAGCGTTCGTGTCGTCGGAGGCGATCGGCGCGGATCGCTGGAGCACGATCTCCGGGCGCGTTCTGTCTCACCCGGTGCGAAGCGGCGAGCCGATTCTGCTTTCGCACTTGGCGCAAGAGTTGAGCGCTGGGTTCTCCGCGCAGCTGGCCGAAGGCATGCGCGCGCTGACGTTTCCAGTCGATGAGCAATCGTCGATTTCCGGCATGCTGGCGCCGGGCGATCGTATCGACGTGTTCTTCACGACAACGAATGCGAACGAAACCGTCACGCTGCCGCTCCTCACAAATGTGCCCGTCATCGCGACCGGCGTGCGAACCACGACAAACGAATCCCTGATTCGCGACAAACGCGACGTAGGTTCGTATCGAACGGTCACGGTTTCGGTTACACCGCAAGACGCGGCCAAGATCACGCTGGCGCAGGACGCTGGCAAGATCACGATCACCTTGCGCCAGCCGCAAGACGATCAGCCGATTCAGCTCGCTCGAATGACCAAGAGCATCCTGCTCAACGGCAATCCGGTCGCAAAGCGATCGGCCGTGCGTAAACGTGTCGAAGTCATCATTGGTGGGAAAGAACTATGAACGTGCGCCAAGGATGGCAATCACACATGACAAGAGTGTCTCGAGCGTGCCTGCTTCTGCTTGCTTCGATTGGCGGTCAGGCAGTCGCAGCAGACTCGCCGGTGGCTCCATCGTCACTGGAGACGGCTCCCGTGAGCGTGCTCACTCTGCCGGTGGGACAAAGCCTGTTGATGCGCTATCCCGATGCGAAGCGCGTTTCGGCTGGAGATGGAGCGGTCATCGACGTGAAAGTATTCGATGACACGCACGAGATTCTCGTGCTCGGTAAGCGCGAAGGGTTGACCGACCTGCGCTTGTGGGCGCGAGACGGAACGAGCACTGCGTACCTCGTGAAAGTGCTTGGGATCCCGCAGGTCGATCCGCCTGCTCCAGCTCTGCAAGCGCGCGCGACGATTTTGATCAAAGCCAAACTGATCGAAGTGAAAAAGTCTGCGTTGCGAGATATCGGCATCGATTGGGCCGACGTCGCAGCCGGTCCGGTGTTCGGCTCCCTCGATGAGTTCGTCACCAATAAGCACTTTCGCGTCGTTCCCGACAGCGTCGAAGGTCTGGGCGGTTTGCCGCTAGAGCTCGGCAGTAGCAATCACTATCTCGCATTCACCACCGTGATCGATTCGATGATCAATCTGCTGGTGAACAACGGCGATGCGCGACTACTCGCCGAACCGACGCTGACGTGTATCGATGGAGGACAAGCGGATTTCTTGGTCGGCGGCGAAGTGCCGATTCCGGTCCAAAATCAGGACGGCGCGCTGAACGTCATCTTCAAGCAGTTCGGCATCATCTTGAAGGTCGAGCCGCAAGCGAACGATGCCGGGCTGATTCGCACCAAGGTGAATGTCGAGGTCAGCAGTGTCGATAAGGCCATTTCAGTCCTCGGCATTCCTGGTTTCGCAACGCGCAAAACTAACACCGAAATGAACGTGCAGAGCGGCAGGACGATGGTCATCGCAGGACTGTTCAGTTCAGAAGATGCGAAGACGGTGGTGAAAGTGCCTGGGCTTGGTCAACTGCCGATCCTCGGTGAGTTGTTCAAGTCGCGACAATTCCGGCGCGGCCAGACCGAACTCGTCGTGCTCGTGACCCCATGGTTGATCGATGCCGATTCGCCGGACGTGAAAGCGCAGGTCGAGCAGTTCGATGCGCTCAAGAAAAAATCCGACGCAGCACTCAAGCCCAAGCTCAAGGATTAGGAGATCGCATGCAACGCAAAAGGAATTGCGCCGCACGGATGCACGATGCTGCGAAGAGCGTGTCGTGCACGGCTCCAACGCACACCTGCTCCATGATGCAGTTGGTCGCGCCCTCGCGCATGCATCGCAAGGCGATTCGCTGCGCGACAACGGCGACGCGTTGCAGAGCTACTGGCGTACGCAGCGAAGCGGGAGCGAATCATGCTTGAAGTGCAACTTGCGGTTCCGGGTTTTCCAGCGCATAGGCAAACGCTGGCCGAGGGCAACTACACCATCGGTCGTGCACTCGCCGCAGACGTGCGGTTGCGCCACGATTCCGTCGCGAAACGTCATGCAATGCTATCGATCGAACCGGGCCGCTGCTTGATGCGCGACTTAGGAGCGCCCGACGGTTTGCGTCGCAACGGCGTCGTGGTGTCGCGAATCGCACCGGTCGCGCGCGGCGATGTGTTCGATATCGGCGAGTGCGAGATCACGGTGATCCAAGCACCCGATATCACGATGCCCGTTCGTGCCGCGCCGACCGACACGGCACAGCTCGCCAAAGCGGATTCGCAGCGCACGACTCGTGTCATGCCGCCGGTGCGTATCGAGCAGACTGCGAACGACGAACTTCGGCCCATACAAGAGAAGCTGCAGGATCTCGTCCTGCGAGAGCTTGATCTATTTCGGCGCACCGCGCTCAACACCTTGGCGCAGGCCGATTTGCGTAAGGAAGCTCGCAGCGCTATCGAAAGCATCATCGCATCGGGGGCCATCGAGCTACCGAGCCGCGTGGATCGCGATCGTTTCATTCAAGAGATGACGGCCGAGATCATGGGTTACGGTCCGATCGAACCCTATCTCGCGGATGAGTCGGTCTCTGAGGTGATGGTGAACGGACCCAATCGCGTCTACGTCGAACGACGCGGCCGTCTTGCTTGCGTGCCGGTGCGCTTCATCAATGGCGATTCGTTGATGCGCGTGATCGAGCGAATCGTCAGTCCACTGGGCCGGCGCATCGACGAAGGCGTGCCAATGGTCGATGCGCGGTTGCCAGATGGCTCACGTGTCAACGCGATCATTCCGCCGCTGTCGCTGATCGGACCGGTATTGACGATCCGAAAATTCGCCAAGCAGCGCTTCTCCATGGAGCGCCTCGTCGAGATCGGCGCATTGACCTCCGGCATGGCCGAGTTCCTGCGCATCTGTGTGCACTATCGCAAGAACATCATCGTCTCGGGCGGTACGGGATCAGGTAAGACGACATTTCTCAACGCGCTGTCGGAAGCAATTCCCGAAGAAGAGCGGATCGTCACCATCGAGGATGCCGCTGAACTCAAGCTGGTCCAGCCGCACGTGATCTCGCTCGAAGCTCGGCCAGCGAATGTGGAAGGCCGCGGCGAAATCACCATTCGCGAGCTCGTGCGCAACAGTTTGCGCATGCGCCCGGATCGCATCATCGTCGGAGAGTGTCGCGGCGGTGAGGCGCTCGACATGCTGCAAGCGATGAACACTGGCCATGACGGGTCGTTGACGACCGGCCACGCGAATTCGCCGCGCGATTTGCTATCGCGTCTGGAAGTGATGGTGCTGATGGCCGGGATGGACTTGCCGGTGCGTGCGATTCGCGAACAGATTTCTTCAGCAGTCGACATCATCGTGCAGCAGACTCGCTTCAGCGATGGCCGCCGGCGTGTGACGTCGATCGTAGAGGTCGACGGCATGGAAGGCGATGTGATCCTCACGCAGCAACTATTCGCGTTCAAGCAACGCGGCGTCGGTGCGAATGGCGAGATTCTCGGCGAGCACGTGGGCTTCGGCCAAGCACCGCGCTTCTATGAAGATCTCGAGGAATCCGGCGTGCATTTGGATCGCAGCATCTTCGGTAGCACTAACCGCGATTCGCGATAAGTCTGGGTGAGGGAGACGCAATGTTGCGCCACGTGTTTTCACCGGAGATGTTTGTGACCGCATGCGTCATCGCCGCCGTCACACTGGTCTTCTTCGCAGTGCGCCGCACGCTACATGGATATGAACGTGCATTCGTCGGCGGGCTAGGCTCGCGGCTACGTCAGAACTTCATCCTTACCGATCCACAGCAACTCTTCGTCGTCAGCATCGGGCTCACGGCTGCCGGAGCGATCGTCGGCTATTTGTTGATCGGCCCGGTCGGTGCGGTCGCCGCGAGTGTCGTTGGGTTGTGCGGCCCGCGAGTTTGCGTCGCATTGTTGGCGAAGCAGCGCGTGAAGCGCTTCGTGTATCAATTGCCCGATGCGTTGCTTGCGCTGGCTTCGGCACTGCGTGCCGGATCCAACTTGACGAAGGGCTTGGAATTACTCTCCACGCGGCAACCGCCGCCGTTGAGCCAAGAGTTCACAATCCTGTTGGCCGAGTACCGAGTCGGTCGTCAGTTCGCCGATTCGCTGGCCGATCTGCGCCGCAGGATCGATGCGCCGGAATTGGATTTGATGAACACAGCGCTGAACGTGTCGCGACGCGTCGGCGGCAATCTGGCGGACACACTCGAATCGCTTGCCAAAACCCTTCAAGAGAAGGCGCACATCGAAGGCAAGATCGACGCACTCACTTCCATGGGCCGTGCGCAAGGTTGGGTGGTCGGCTTGCTGCCGATCTTCATCGGCTTCGTGCTGTATCAGCAGCAGCCCGCGCGCATGAGCTTGCTGTTCACCGAGTGGTATGGCTGGGTCGTACTCGCCGTGGTGGCCGTGATGATGGCGATCGCGGCGTGGATGATTCGCAAGATCGTGAACATCGATGTGTGAGGGGCCGCAAACATGATCGTGCTCATCTCTTTGCTCGCCGCACTCTCGTGCGCTTCGATCCTGCTCCTGCCATGGATACTCAAGCAGCGCCCAGCCGAACCGCAAACGCGCGACGTAGCGTGGCGCGATCGCCTTCCCCCTATGTTGCGTCTCTTGTACCCCTTGGTGCGCTGGTACGCATCCGGCACTGACCGATCGCTCATGTCTTACAAGCGTGAGGTGCTACAGACGCGCCTCAATGCTGCCGGCGCAAGCTATCTCATCACTCCGGCAGAATTCCTCGTGATCCGCCGTGTTGCCTGCACGTTGGGTTTGATTCTCGCGCTGTACATCGTCTTTGCGCTGGATGTCCGCGATTCGCTCTATGTCACGCTCATCGCGACGCTCGTACCGTTCGCGTATCTGTATCCGGACATCTGGCTGCGCGATGCGACGAAACGTCGACGCGCGCGGTTCGAAAAAGAATTTCCATTCTTTCTGGACGTGTTGGTCCTGGGCATGAAAGCCGGTCTGACTTTCACGGCCGCGGTGGAGCAAGCGATGGAGCAATTGCGCGACGGACCGGTGAAGCAAGAATTCTCGCGCTGCTTGCGTGAGGTACGCACCGGTGTCTCACGTCGAGCAGCATTGGATCGGATGGCCTCCCGCGTGGTGATCCCCGCGGTCACAAACTTCACCGCCTCCGTCATTCAAGCGGAAGAGACCGGCGGTTCGTTGGGTGAAGTGTTGGCCGATCAAGCGCGCATGCGTCGCCAAGAACGTTTCTTGCGTGCCGAGAAGCTGGCGAACCAGGCTCCAGTGAAAATGCTCTTTCCCCTGATCGCGCTGTTGTTTCCAATCACCTTCATCATCATCGGCTTTCCGATCGTGATTCAGCTCATCGACTCGGGCGCATTCAAGTTGATGTAGACATGCAAACCGCGGTCGTTACTGATCAAGGCGAGCTCATTGCCGCTCAGGTGCGCGTGGCCAATACGTTCATGTCGCGATGCGTCGGATTGTTGAATATGAGTCGCATCGATGAAGGACAAGGACTATGGCTGGAGCCGGGCGGCAGCATCCATACGTTCGCGATGCGATTCCCGATCGACGTGCTTTTCTTGGACGGCGAAGGACGGGTATTGTTGTATCGGCACGCAGTTAAACCTTGGCGTATTGCCTTGGCGCCGCGAAGAACGCGGTACGTGCTTGAACTCGCGGCCGGCCGCATCCGCAAGCTGCAGCGGTCGGCATCCAAGGTGTCTCTACATCACAACCGGTCCGGCGGGTTGCCCTGCCGTGCGCGGATCCACGAACAATAAATAAGTAGAGATGATGTACTTGTCGCCCGAGCGCGGCGGCACGCCTTCGTGCTGGTACATCCAATAGGGCGGAAACATCAGTAAACGGCCCGCGCGAGCTTGGACTGAGATACCGAGCTGCGGAAAGCGCGTCTCGCCGCCGTCCGCGACATCGTTCAAGTACCACAGCAGCACCATGTAGCGGTTCGCGACGTGGTGAATCGCATCGAAATGGGTTTGAAATCCCTCATCCCCGCCGGGCTGATAGCGCTTCATCATCAGCTCGGAGATCAGCGGCGAGTTGGGCACGGCAATCTGCAATCCGACATCGGCGTTGTAGCGCTCGAGCGCACGATCGATCTGCGCTCGAAACATGTTCTGAAAGCCGGGATCCGAAAGCTTGCTCACGTTGAGCTCGGTCCATGCCGAGCCTTCCAAGCCAGCACGTACGCCACGTCCGTTACGCTTCTGAAATCGAGCCAGCGCATGGAATGAGGCAATCATCTGCTCGCACAGCTGCGGATCGAGATCCTGATCGTATGTGCGGATGAAATGATTGAGCTCGTGAATCGCCATGGGCCTATATTACGCGCCTGAGTTTGCCGTTCGCATCGAGAAAACCCGTGAGCACTGACGCGTTGCAGCTGTTCCATCAAGGCCGCCTCACAGAAGCGGAGGCGCTGGTACACAAGCGCCTCGCACAACGGCCCGAGGATGCCGAAGCACTTGTCGTGCTGGGGATGATTGGACTTAGAACCAACAAGTTGAGCGAGGCCCAGCAAGCGCTCGAACGCGCAGCACAGGCGAGCCCGAGGCATGCTTTAGCGCGTCACTATCTCGCCCGTGTATACGATGCACAAGGTAACGTCGATGCGGCTTTGAAGATGCATCGAGCGGCCGTTGCCTTAGATCCGAGCCAGCATGTGACTCGGCTGCACTATGGGGTTGCGCTTGAGCGTGCGGGAAATCGCGACCAAGCAGTGATTCAGTACGCGCGAGCGCTGAACGATGCGCAAGCACAAGGCCGCTGGGAAAACCCGAACACAACGCCGCCGCTGCTACGGCCGCTGGTCGAGAACGCCGTGCGCACCGTGCGTACGCTTCGCACGCAAACGTTCGAATCGTTCCTTGAGCCATTGCGGGAGAACTATGGCGCCGGCGAATTGAAGCGAGTCGAACGTGCGTTGCGCATCTATCTACGTGAGGAAGCGCCGCAATATCTCGACGAGAGGCAACGCCCGACGTTCTTGTATTTCCCCGATCTGCCACCCTATCCCTATTTCGATCTGAAGCTATTTCCTTGGATTCCGCGATTCGAAGCCGAGACCGGTGCGATTCGCGAAGAACTCATGAAGCTGTTGCCGTCGGTGTCGCAGAGCGAGCGCGTATTCACCAGTACCGAACTCGAACGTGAGAACCTGCGCGGGGTCGAGCCGAGTTGGAACGGCTACTACTTCTATCGTCATGGCGTGCGTCGTGAGGACAACTGCGCGAGCTGTCCGCGCACGGCGGCCGCACTCGATTCGGTGCCGTTGTCGCGAGTGCGCGAGCATGGGCCCGAAGTGCTGTTCTCGGTCTTCACCGCCGGCACGCACCTCTTGCCGCACCGAGGCGTGACCAATACGCGCATCGTCGCTCACCTGCCGCTGATCGTGCCGAGAGACTGCGCCCTGAATGTCGCAGGCGAGATTCACGAATGGCAAGAAGGCCGGATCGTGGTGTTCGACGACACGTATGAACATGAAGCATGGAACCGCAGTTCGAGTATCCGCGTCGTGCTGATCTTCGATTTGTGGAATCCCTTTCTCACCGAAGCGGAGCGGCTCGCGCTGGCCGACGTCATTGCCTCGATCGGCGATTTCCGTGCGGCGGTCGAAGCCGCGTGACTACGCGTTGCTGTAGCCGAACCGATCGATGACCAGCGCGTCCTTGCGTCTGACCAAATCATTCAATCGTGCATCGTAATAACTTGGGACTGCGCTGTGCTCCGACGTGTTGGCTCGTGGTGCGTTCTGCAAGTAGGCGAGCGCTTCGGGCGATAACGAAACACCAACGGAATCCAACATCGATGGCAGCGTCTCCCTAAGCTGCTCCATCCGCTCGATGCGAGCCCCACGAGTGTCGGTACCGAACAAGTACTGGAACAGATAGCTGAAAAATCCCAGGCCCGAATCTCGAATCGGCGCGAGCGCAAAAGCGGGCAGATTGAGCCCGCGACCCGTGTACTGATTGGGGAGCGAGTTGAGCACCTCATCGAGCAACTGCCCATCGTCCGCAAGATTCAACATGCGCTCGATGGTGCGCGCGAAATCCAGCGAGCCGTTCTGGCTTAGCGTTTGGAACAGCGCGTTGGGTTGCGGGCGCGAGCGCTGAAACGAATACCAGGAAACGTAGTAACTCCACGGGCTGCGCACAAAGCCGAGGATTGGCAGCTGCGCGTAGGGTACTGGAATCAGCGAACGCGGCAGGTGATATCCGACCTGCTTTGCACCCGCAACGAATCGAATCAGAAATTCGTTGGCGAAGGTTCCGCCGGACTTGTGCAGATGTAGGAAGACGAAATGGGGCGTCAGGATCATGGCAAGGCAAGAAAAGTGATGGAGTGATGACGTGAAAGCGCTTGGCGCGTGAAGTGCGAAGGGCATTGCGCACTTTCGCAGTACCCACTCTCTCCTAAGCCCTCATCCGTCCTGATCGGCTAACTCCAATGCCCGAGTACCTCCGGATCAACTCGCCCCAAATCCCGCTCGCTTTGCATCAGCAATGTTTCTAACGCAGGTGTCATCGTGAAGTCGCAAATCATATGGGTGCGCGATTGGCTCGGATGCTCATTCCACACTGCATGGGCAGCACTATTGTTGAGCGCCCACACCTCGCCAGGCTTCATCACATACACGTAACCGCCCGCCACCATCCAGGCTTGATCATGCGAAGTCACCGGCACGTGCATGCGAATCGTCTTCGAAAAGTAAGGTGCTTGATCGATATGGGGCGCCACAGTGCCGCCGGCAGGAAGTCGCGCTAACAAACAACGCATCACCGGTGCGGGAATCATGCGCTCGATGATCTCGCGCGCGTATGGAAGAGCGTTTAGCGCGGGACGATCTTCGATTGGCTTCGGGCCTTCGGCCGGCGCATATCCGCGTAAGAACACCGCTTCCGCTTGCCGATGCACGCCAACTCGTCCGCCCGTCGTGCCCCACGTTTCGGGTGGCAATGCGTCGATTTCTGCACGCAACCGTGCAGCGTTCACAGTCAGCGGCAGCCGAGCACAGCCGCCAATCAGCCGCTGTTTGTCGAGCACCTCACAATTCGGCAAATCCAACATCGCCTTACTCTGCCCGAGCGCTACGCCGGACGCAAAGGACAGCGAGGCACGTCACAGTGGACCCAGGGATTTTCTCAGCACTCGCAACACCGATCCGGTAGTTCCACTACAAACTTCCGCGCGCGCTTGCTGCAGTAGGAAACGCATGTGCCATGCAAGCTACTGACGCATCGACAGTAGATGAATCTGCGAGGTGCTTTTCGAATCGTACCGAAAGGGGTCGCGAATGCGGCGCGCACCCTTAAGGACGGCAATTCGCTGCCGCTGATCCACGCTGATCGACAACGGTACCGACGTCGTGTCTTCACGCGGCGTTCGCTTTTGGAGGTTCAGCCAATGATCGCACTGCGTCTCGTCCGAGTTTTGCCGTTGGTTCTGCTAGCCGCGTTCGTGGCAGCGTGCAGCGGCGGAAGCAGCTCGAATAGTTCCACTCCGCCGGTATCCGGCTCGCCGTCCACCCCGACAACACCGACCACGCCCTCGAATCCATCAGACATCCAGGGCGTTGCGCCGCCGGAAACGGTCGCGGTCGTCACGGCCAAGAACGCGAACTAGTCCCAAAATATTTTTGCGGAGTTCATCCATGTCTCACACGATTCGCAACGCAACGCTTGCAGCCGCCATTGCTTGCATCTGCCACGGCGCAGCCTTTGCCGCGGTCCCAGCCGATTCTGCATACAAAACCGATGCGCAGTTCAGTCACGTCGAGGACGCAACCTCCAAAGGCATCGGTCAAGTCAACATGATCGCGTGCATCCTGTCGGCATTGAAGCCCGACGGGGTCGTGAACAAGGGACCGTACCTCGCGCTCGTCGATGAAACCAAGTGCGATTCGGAAAGCCGCGCCAGCAGTTCGGGTTCGGGATCCGACAGTTCTGCGCAGTCCTCGTCATTCACAACGGTGACGGTGGACTCAACGCGCGCATCGAATTCCGATCCGATGATCGTGAAGGCCTAGCTGGATGAAAACGACGATGGCCACGCCAGCACGATCTGGGTGCACGGCTCGTTCGCCGAGGCGCCGACTGATGACAATACCTATGGTGTATTTCGTCTCGATTTCTGCGGCACTGCGGGCGATTCAACTTGCATGATGCGCGGCTTCGTCGATGGCACCGATGGCGCGCTGAACTTCTATTCGGATGAGGCTCGAGATGGACAGGGCGGGAGCACAGTCGCACTGCACCTGACCAGCGTCGGCAGCACGACCGGCAGCGGCAAGATGAGCATGACGCAAAGCGATGGCAATCAAAGCGTCGAGCAACACTTCTTGTTCGCGTATGACGATCAGCACTTTCTGCGCGGGGATCAATGCTTCACGCGCGATGCCAGCGATCCGGAAACCGGCATGTCGGTGTGGCGCTATGGTTTGTACGACGCATCCACCGGCGCACGCATCGATCGCAATTCAGGGTTCCCGATCGACTACACCACGGGCGGCGTGACGTATCACGGCTTCCTCGGATACTGGGGCCTGTCGCTGCCCTCCGATGTGATGGATGCGATGCCTTCCGGTGCCACCGTGCAGAAGGTCGATTACAACCAAGGTCAAGAACCCACGCTCACCAACTACACCGTCGTTCGCGCAGGTGGCCGTTTGATGAAATACACCAAGCACGAGCGCACGCTGCACGGCATCGACAAGATTCGCTTCAATACTTGGGTCGGCGATGCAAGTTCGTTCTTCTCGGGCGCCGCATCCAACACGCAGTACACGATGTATTGGGATGACGCGAACGCGACGATCAAAGTCGTTGGAAAAATGAGCTGCGGCGACAACGGCTGCCAGACGCAAGACTTGCCGACCGAGCAAACTGTTTCGCTCGACTACTGGCACAACATGGGGGGCATCCAAGGGTGGTCGGAAGCGCTCGGTGGCGAAGTGTTCGTGGACTTGCATGCCCTGAGCAGTCCCGTGAATTCGGACGCCATCAATGTCGTATATCGCACGCAAGAGACCGTGTATCCGGGCGACATGCCGGCGCAGCTCTACTGCGTCAACAATTGTCCGACTGCAGCCTCGATGCAGAGTTACTTCTCGAGCCAGTCGAACGATCCGATGACCTCACCGTTCGTGAGTTCGACGTTCAACAATTGGCAGCCGAGCAACACGCCGGTCGCCTACACGATGGACGCAACCTCTGCAGTGTTGACCGACGCTCAATCGCAAGCAGTAGTGCTGTCGGATCGTTCAGCCGCACAGGCGCACCCGCAGTACGGTAACGGTTTACGCACTGGCCGATTGTTCCCGGACTTGGCGGCTGCTGAGTGCGCGCCAAACTCGAACACGTATTGCGATTCGAAAGTGAATACGCTCGATGTGTACTACACGTGGGAAACCGGACCGAACAGCTACAACCAGTTTGCGGCCGTAAAGGATTCAGACGGCAACTACGTGTCGTTGGATGCGCCGCTGCAAGTCACGTTCGATGTTCCGGCCGATGCCACACGCTACGGCGAGTACGCCGGCAAGGCGATCGTGCTCCAGTATGGCGGCTTCGGTCAGCTCTGGGGTATCCCGGGCCACTGCGTATCGCATGTGACGAATCAGCCGGTGAGCTGCGATCAGAACGAGTCGCGCTATGTGCCTGAGTTCGTGATTCCGTACGACGAAGTGTCGGGTGTGGTGCACGAAGGCGATCACACTTATCTCGTGAAGTGGTTGGATCGCGAAATTCGCTTCGCGAAGAAAGATGCAAGCGCATGCAGCGCCCTCACGTTGCCGGACAACACGACACTGCCGACAGCCGCCGACGTGAAGAATCCGGCCGATCCGCAGTCGGATATCTACAACGGTACGCGCCCCGTGGTGACCGATGCGCCTCGCGTCGTACACGGTGAAGTGAAGTACTGAGTGACTGCTCTTTGACCCGAAGCCCTCCCTTGAGGAGGGCTTCTCGGTCGAAGAGCGTGATGAGGTGAATAAAGTGAGAGTGCTCCGCACGTGAAGGTCGCAGCTCACCTCGGATCTCACTGTTTACGCGTGTCTCACGCGGATGGTGCTCGCTCGCGCGTCTCCGCACGTGAAGGTCGCAGGTCACCTTGAATCCCCGCCGTTTACGCGCAGCATTCACGCGCAGCATTCACGCGAGCAAGGCTCGCTTTCACTTCATCACCTGTCTTTCACCTCCTCCTTACTAGGCCCTACCGTATCGGCCGCATACGCGCCGCGTGAGCCCATCGGTTTGTCTGGGTTCTCCGTCGTGTCGCGACGGGTTTGGCGCTCCATTTCCGAATTGATTTCGGCGCCGAGGATGACCGTAAAGCCGGTGAGCAGAAACCACATCAACATCACGACGACGCCGCCAAGCGCGCCATATGTTTCGCCGTAAGAAGTGGAGTGCCGGGCGTACAGCGAGAACGCAGCGCTGCCCAGCAACCACAACGATGCGGCAATACCCGAGCCCCACGAGAGCCAACGCCATTGCGCGTGCTTGCGATCAGGCGCATAGCGATAAATGACTGCCATCCCGAACGCCGCGAGGAACCACAGCAAAATCCATCGCAGTACTAGGATGACAACTGAAGCAAACGGACCGAGCGGCAGGAAGTGAACCGCGATAGGAACTGCGACGATCAACAGCATCACGATCAGAAATCCGAGGATCGCGCCCACGGTGAAGAGCATCGAGACGAAGATCTGCTTGAAAAACCCACGTCTCTCCTGCTCATCGTAAGCAACATTCATGGTGGTCATCAGCGCCACCATGCCTTTGCGCGCGCTCCACAGCGCGATGGCGACGCCTGCAATCAATCCAACGTTGAGCGCACCTTCCTGCTGAGTGAGAGTTTGCAATTGTTTTTGCAGAATCTGCGTGGCCTCGGTCGGGAGCACACCGGAAAACGCATTCATGTGATGCGCGATGTCCTGGGGCGAGGCAAACAAGCCGTAGATCGACACCGCAGCCCCTAGCGCCGGAAAGATCGCGAGCAGTGCGTAAAGGGCGAGACCGGCCGCTATCAGCGAAACGTTGTCTTTGGCGACCTCGTTCTTCACTCGAACCGCGATGTCGAGCCAACCTCGTGCAGGTATTTCGCTCGGCTTGCGCGCTTCACGCCCGCGTTCGCGTTCTCTCGCGTCGTGAATTCCTCTCACATCGTCGTGGGTCGTCGTAGCCATGCGATCCTCGTCGAATCTGCAGTACTTGAGATTCAACGAACGATGGGTGCCGGAGGGCAGTTCCGCGGAAAAAGGATTTCACACGGAGAACACGGAGATCACGGAGATCAGAGCGAGATCAGGCCTAAGTTTATTTTCAGCCTCTGTGTTCTCCGTGTCCTCCGTGGTTATTCCTATTCTTGAGCGAGAGTAAAGAGAGCCGGAGTGCCCGCAGCGGACGACGGCGAGATCCACACATCAAACTCGCCCGGCTCGGCAATCCACTTCAGGTCGCGTCCCACAAACTGCAAATCCTTGCGAGTGAGCGTGAACGTCACCGTCGTCGATGCGCCTGGCGCGAGCTTGATCTTCTGGAACCCCTTCAATTCGCGCACCGGCCGAGTGAGGCTCGCGACGCGATCGCGAATATAGAGCTGCGCGACTTCTTCGCCTTCGCGCGCACCGGTGTTGGTGAGTTGGGCGCTGACGGTCAGCGAGCCATCCCAGTTCAACGTTTTGCTGCTCACCTGCACCGGTCCATATTCGAAAGCGGAGTAGCCGATGCCATAGCCGAACGGATACAGCGCTTCGTTCGCCGTTTCGCGATAACGGGCTTTGAACTCAGGCAGCTTCTCATCGACTTGCGGGCGGCCCGTGCTCTTGTGGTTATAGAAGAAGGGTTCTTGGCCCGAGTAGTACGGAAAACTCACTGGCAAACGCGCGGACGGGTTGTAGTCGCCGAAGACCACGTCGGCAACGGCGTGTCCGGTTTCAGTGCCAAGGAACCACGTGACGAGAATCGCATCGGCATCGCGCACCGCACCCTCGAGGGCAAGTGCACGACCATTGCGCAATAGCACGATGACGGGCTTGCCAGTCTCGGCGATCGCTTTCGCCAATGCTTGTTGAGGCGCAGGCACCACGATATCCGTGCGTGACTGCGCTTCTCCCGACATGCCCTCGCCTTCTCCTATGGCAAGTAGCACCACGTCCGCGGATTTCGCCGCAGCCACAGCCGCTTCGATGCCACCCTCGACGGGCTTTTCGATATCCGAGCCTTGCACCACCGTGAGCGAACCGCCGTTGGCTTGCAGCACCTCGCGCAGTCCTTGCTGCAACGTGATCGCCTCGGAGGCGTTGCCGAACAATGTCCACGGACCTTGCAGGTGATACGGACTCGTCGCGAACGGCCCAATCAACGCGACGTTCGCACTCTTCTTAAGCGGCAGCGCGTGATTCGCATTCTTCAGCATCACAATCGAACGTCGCGCCACATCGCGGGCCAGTTGGCGATGCGCCGGTACGAATGAATCGTGTTTCTCGCGTTGCGCATCTAACGAGCGATACGGATTGTCGAACAGTCCGATCGCCTTCTTCACGCGCAACACGCGGCGCACCGCTTCGTTGACTTGCTCCACGGTGACCGCGCCCGATTGAATCAGCTTCGGCAGCTCTTTCAGGTACAGACCACTCTGCATGCTCATGTCGACGCCCGCAGTGAGCGCGAGCCGCACCGCATCCGCCCCATCTTTTGCGTAACCGTGTGCGATCAATTCTTCATCGGCGGTGTAATCCGAAACGACGAAACCGGGAAATCCCCACTCGCCGCGCAGAATGTCCGTCAACAGGTAGTGATTCGCGGTTGCGGGCACACCATTGATGTCGTTGAACGAGCTCATCGTCGTGATCGCGCCTGCATCGAAGGCGGCTTTGAACGGCGGCAAATGCACTTCGCGCAGCGTCTGCTCGGAAATGTCCACCGTGTTGTAGTCCATGCCGGCAGCCACAGCGCCGTACGCAGCAAAATGTTTCGGCGTGGCAAGGAGCGAGTCGTCGTCTTTTAGGCTCTTGCCTTGAAAGCCCCGCACCCGCGCGGCTGCGAACAGTTGCCCCAAATAAGGGTCTTCGCCCGACCCTTCAGCCACGCGTCCCCAGCGTTGATCGCGTGCGATGTCCACCATCGGCGCGAATACCCAATGAATGCCGCAGGAAGTCGCTTCGATTGCCGCTACACGGGAAGACTGCTCGGCCAGCGCAGGCTCGAACGACGAGGCTTCGGCGAGCGGAATCGGAAACACCGTACGGAAGCCGTGAATCACGTCCGCGCCGAACAACACCGGGATCTTCATGCGCGATTCCTCGACCGCGACTTTTTGAATGCGCCGGCCGGCTTCCACGCCTTGCCCGTTGAACAGCGAGCCGATACGGCCGGCGCGAATCTCGTCGAACAGATCGTTTGCCTTGCGACGATTGACCGAAGGATTCACGGCCGGGTTCATCGCACGAATCTCATCCGCAAACGTTGAGAGCTGCCCCGCCTTTTCTTCCAACGTCATGCGCTGAATCAACGCTTCGATCTGCGGATCGCGATCGGCAACTGGCTGTGCGTTGGCCATGCAGGTTCCCAGAATCAAAACAGCCGTGGCGGCCGCGCGAAGGAATGTCGACATGAGGTGCGATCTTGCAAGAGTTGCACGCGTGCGACGTGCGGGAGAGAAAGGGTAATCGGCGATCGCGTGATGGAGCAAGGGAACAAAACCGATGGACGCTTCGCGTCGGGATGGACGAATGTCGGGAAAGACGCGTTACGTCGGGAGGGCCTTGCGGCGGGACAGAGTCGAACGAGAGGAATCGTTCTTACCCGCCAACCACGTTGGCCTTCCCGATCCGAAGGATCTTTCTCGCCGCAGGCCTTCTCGACGACGAAGGCGTCCGTCCTTATCTCTCTATCCGATATTCCACCCCCGCCCGAGAATCCTTCGGCCCATTCAGCGCTTCGAGTGCGATGGCTTTGGAAAGCTTGTAGCGCAAGGTGATGACTTCGCCGGGTTCGAACAAACCGACGCCATAACTCAAGTACAACCGCGGCGAGAGGTATTGGCCGACGGTGAGTGCCGCGCCGCCGATCGCTTCGCTGTCTTTCACGCCGACCTCATCGAGACCGAGGCGCTTGCCGATGTTTTTCGCGATCAATCCGCCGGCTGCCGTTTCGAGGGATCGCGCTGCAGTCTGCAATGCATCGCCATCGCCGCTGCCATTGCCGACTTCGCTCAACGGTTTGCCCGTGACCAAGTACGCAAGTGCATTCGATTGGCCCATTGGCGGATCGCTGAACACGGTGAGTTGCGGATTCTTCGCATCTCCGGTGACGCGCAATCCCGCCGTGACGGCTTCGACTTGGCGAACCGCGACGAAATTGAGTCGCGGGTTATCGAGCGGCGTGCCGGCGAAGAGGAGTTGGCCTTGCTGGATGGTGAGGTCCTGACCATACGCCTTGTAGCGGCCCGCCACATTGATCGCACCGGAACCCGCAGTGGGATGGCCGGGCCTTTCGATCACATCCAATTGGCCCGAGACTTTGGCATCGAGCCCAAAGCCGGTGAGATTGACGTCATCGCCGAGCGAGACGTTGATCGATGCGTAGACTGGGGCTGACTCGTTTTGCGCTTGTTCCTGCGTTTTCGCGTCGATCACGACCACATCGGAGGAAATGCTTTGCGAGCCTTGATTGCGAGGCAGCTTCTGCAGGTTGACGGTCGCGCTCGGCACGTTCACTTTGCCGTCCACCGTGATCTTCTCGGCAGTGCGCGTGAGCCGCAGATCCGGATCGATCACCACATGTGCGCTCGGAATGTCGGCTGCTAAGAACTTCTTTCCTTGCAGCTCTACGTTCACGATACCGGTCGTCAGTGCGGTGCCCGTGAGTGCGATGCGCCCATCTCCCGACTTCATTGCGCCGTCGAGCACGAACTCGTTCGTCCCCCGCGGGCTCACGCGGATGTGACCGTCGCGTAATTTCAAACCGGCAACCGGCACATCCATTGCCAACTCAGAGGCGCTGAGCTGCCCATTCAATGCCGGGCTGTCCAATGCGCCGCGTGCGCTCAGATCCACGTCCGCGCGTCCCTTTACATTCGCAAGTTGTGGCGCAAACAGCTCGATGATGGACAGACTTGGCAAATGGGCCTGTAGATTGCCATTCACATCGGCGCTCGCAGTGCCGAGTCCTCGCAGCGATGCGCCGCCCTGAAGCGAACCGGTTTCATTGAGCACGGCGCGAACATTGGCCTGTGCATTGGCGCCGGACAATTGCGCATCGACATTCAAGTTTGCATAGGTGAGCAAAGGTTGCGGTCGATCGGCTGTGGCTTCGAACTGTCGCAGGATGCGGCCCTGCTCGGAGCCGATGTGCGCGCGTCCATTGACGGTGCCGCTCGCATCGCGGCGCATATTGCCGTTCCCATTCAACGTCCCTTCAAATGTCATTGCGAGCGATGGCGGCACGAACGCATTCGCAAGTGCGAGCGGGACATTGCGCATCAAGTAGTCGCCCTGCATCGCGCCATCCTGCGCAACATCGACTGACGCACACAATCGAATCGCGCCATCGGCAAAGCACGATTCAGATAGGTTCAGCGCCTTGCCAAGATAGTTCACGTGCGCGGGTTCTTGCAGCACCAAATGCGCTGCGTTCTTGATGTCGAAAACGGCCTTTTGGATCGAGCCGGTCCAGCCGACCATCTCGTCCTTTGTTTGCTTGCTGCCTTCTACGATCAATTCGGTGCTGAGAGGTTGTCCACTCGCGTTCAGTTCGACGCGATGCTGTTGCGCATCGCCTTTCGCGCCGAGCGATAAGGAGGCAAATTCAAAGCCGGATGCCGCAAGTCCGTGAGCGTCGAGCGCGAGCTCACCGCGCGGATCCTTGGGCCGGTCGATGTCGAAGTTCAGATCGAAATCATCCGCGCGCGCGGACGCCAAATGCAGCGACTGCCCACGTGCTGTGCCGGAAATCGACATCTCAGGCCAACGGCCTCGAGCATTGATGCGACTGTGAAGTTCGCCGCCGCCGTTCGGTACCCAATCGTCGAGATTGGGTATCTCGATATTCGCCACCGCATCCATTGCGTCGCCGGGTTTCGCATCGATACGGACTCGGCTGCGTCCGGAGGCGACGTTCAAGTTACCGGACAACACTTTGTTTTCCGCGAGCACGAGATCTGCGGTGCCTTGCAGCGGCCGATTGCGCAGGCGTCCGCTGAGTTCGTTCAATTTCAGCGTTGCGGTCGGCCCGTTCTCTTTGAGCTGTCCTTCGCTCGCCAGCTGCAGGTTCAAATCGCCCTTCCAGGCAACGGCGAAGGCGCCGGGATCGAAATGCTGCGTGCGAGCCTCCACGTTCCAACCGATGGTCGGCTTCAGATCGATCGTACCGGCGAGCCTCGCAAAACCCTTCGATTGGTTGATCTTGAATTCATGTAACTGCACGCGCTCGGGCGTGCCCTCCAAGTTCAACTCAATATCCGCGAGTTTGCGGGGTGGTCCGAGTTTGAGCGCGCCGTTTGCACGATACGCTTGCGCTCCGCCGTGAAACTCCAGCTGCCCCTGCGTGTGCAGCGGTTGACCTGCGAGTTGCTCGGGAATGTCCAAATCGCGCCACGAGAGATTCATGTCGGCGGTAACGGGGTCTTGCTGCGTGAAGACAGTTCCAACCGCGTTGACGACGCCAGAGCCGAAGCGCACATCGGCATCCAGCCCCAAGTCTTTGTCGCGTTGCTCGAACGCCAGTTGTGACAGCTCGATCGTCTGATCGTTGACCATCACCTGGCCGTGCAGGCTGCCTTGGGCTCGCGTACCCGAGCCGCTCAATTCCGCAGCCAAATTCTGCAGAGAAGAGGATGGCATGAGTTCTTTGCGCGGATCGAAGGCCGGCACCTTCAGATCCAACGTCCAAGGCAGTGCGTCCTGCTGTTGCAACGTTGCGGCCACGTTCATGTTGACCGGCGCTGTGAGATCCACATCGGCATGCACTGCGCCGTCGCGCGAGTTCATCGCCGCTGTGCCGGCGTAGGTCCGGGTGCCGACCTGCCATTTGAAGCGGCCGTGACCTTCGCCTGCGTAATTCTTTTGATTTGCGACGCTGCCCACAAAGTCGATGAGCCCGTCCGGTGAACGGACGTCGAGCTGCTTCACGTTGATGCCATCATGGGTCCAATTCGCGGACACGGCGGCGGTGTCGATCGCGACGACCGGTGCATCGGCTTTGGTGACGCTGACGTTCGCTGCCGCAAATCGATCGACGAGAATGTTGAGCGGCGGATCGAGCGAAAACGGTTGCGACGGCTCTGCTTGCTTCTGACTCTCGCCGAGCTTGACGGCGACATCACGAATCTTCGCGTTGCTGATGTGAGCGGTCATGCCCAGTAGTTCGCGCAGCACGACATTGACTTCGACAAAGCCGACTCGAACATCCATACCGCTCGCGGCATTCACGAAGCGGACATCGTGCAATGTCAGCGGCCCCGCAATCGTGCCGTCGACCTCACTGACTTGCAGCGCTTGTTCGGTGAACTTGCTGGCTAGCGAGACCGCCCAACGCGCACCTGCCTGCGTGTTCACGGTCCAGAGCACCGCACCGCAGACGATGAGCAGCACCGCCGCGAGCGTGCCGAGACTCCACAGCAGAATTCGCTTCGCTCTCATAGATCCGGCCCGATGACGATGTGGAAGCGAATCGCCTTATCGAGCTGCGTGACGAGCGGCGTTGCTACATCGAGCCGAACCACGCCAATCGGCGATCGCCAGCGCAGACCGATGCCGGCGCCGACATTTGTATTGAACTCGTAGGTGTACGCATCGCCGGCATCGACGAAGACCGCAGCACCCCAGTTCGCGAGGAAGTAATGCTCGTATTCGGCGCTCGCGAGGGTGAGATAACGACCGCCGATCACGCCGCCGGACGGATTGGTCTCGCCGATTTGTTGATAGTCGAAGCCGCGGATCGACCGATCGCCGCCCGCGAAAAAGCGCAGTTCAGGCGGCAGCGAGTTGAAGTCTTGCACTGCCATCGCACCCAGTGCCGCGCGAAAAATCATGCGCGAGTCCGCGCCGGCACGCCGGATCCATTTCGCCTCGGCACGCGCTTGCGCAAAGCTGGTATCGGTGAGCGGACTTTCGGGTGCAAACCGCAGTCCGTACGTCAGCGAATAGCCATGCGTTGGGAAAAGCAGATCGTCCGCCCGTCTGCGCTTGAGCTCGGTATCGACGTAGAACAGTTGCGATGAATGCTGTTGGTCGGCGATTTCGAAATCACCATTGAGAAATTGCAGCCCCAACGTGCGCGTGAACCCGTGCCACTGCTCGAGCACTTCCGATGCGGACGCGCGCGCGAGACGCGAAACGCTGGTGTCGGTTTGCTCATCGCGATAGCCCGCGGCGAAGTTGTAGTTGCGGGTGCGCAAGCCGGGCTTGGGGATCCGGTAGTACGTGCTGTATTCCTCGAGCCGCTGCGCGTAGTTGATCTCCCCGCCGATTTTGTGGCCGCTCTTGTTCAGCCAGCGTCGCTCGACACCGAGCCGTGCGCCCGGTCCGGTGTCGGTGCTCACATAGAAGCCGCCCTTGTAGACCATCGGCTTCGCCGGAATGAGCAGCGCTTCGACGGGCACTACGTCGTCGTGCTTGTGCTCGAGATCCGGCTGCACGGACACCGTGGAGAAGTAATCCGCATCGACCAATCGCTGCTGCAGCGTGAGCAGTTGGTCCGTCGTGTAAAACTCGTCCGGTTTCCAGGGCACGTATCGCCGCAGAAAATCTTCATTGAATTGGGTATCGCTGAACCCGACCTCGCCGAATTTGTAACGCTGACCGGGATCGAACCGCAGGTTGATATCGGCCGTATTGGCCGATTGCAACACTTCGACCCGGTGCTCGGGAATTTGGGTATCGAAGTAACCGAAGCTCTGCAGCACATTCAAGATGTTGGACTTGCTGCCCTCGTACACGCCGTGTTCCAAACGGTCGCCGGGCTGCGGGCGAAACGCTTTGAGCGCATCTTTTACGGCGGGCAGTTCAGTGGCATCGCCTGAGATCTTGACGTCCGCGGCGTGGACGATGACGGGATCGCCAGGCGTGACCTTTAGATGAACGCGATAATCGCCGTCGTTATCGCCGCGCTCGATCGTTCCATCGACTCGCGCATGATAGAAGCCGTAGGGCTCGAGTGCCTTGGCAATGTCGGTGTTCGCTTTGGCGAACAGGCGATTGATCTGAACCGATGACACCGAGCGGTCGGTGTACTGCTGCAGCTCGAGTCCATTGAGAACCGCGGTTTTCAGCTCGCCGCCAACGCCATCGATGTCGATGGAAATTTTCGCGGTGGCCGTGGACGTCCAAACTACTGCGCAGGCAAGAACGAGAAGGGTGGAACGCGATTGGACTCCCATGCGTCATGGAATGCCGCAGGGAGCGGCGGGTTCCATGAACGGAACCCGCCTCAAAAAAGTAAATAAAACGCTTAGTAGAGGCCGCGACCTTCGCGCAGGATGTTGCCGTCGAAGGCGAACAGATGCGTCACCCAGCGGTTGTCCCAATACTTCCATTGCGGTTGATCCAACGTCGGCGTTTCGTGGCTTGGCGGATAGCCGCGCGCCAGCAGCACCTGCGTCTTCGTCATGCCCAAGCGCGGTGTGCCCGTGCTGATCGCATCGGCCATTTCCTTGCCGTACAGATCGATGTTGGTGGGCTGCTCGGCAAGCATTTCTTTCGCTAGCTGATTCGCGTCGCGCTTGGTGTACTTCTCTTCGTTTTCCACGTCGATCGTGGCGCCGGTGTCGAGACGCTTGAGCGTGAAGCCGCCCTTCTTCAGTTTGACGAGCTGCACCTTGGTGTTGATCGGCAGAAGGTCGCCAACCCAGTAGTTCGTTGCGCTGTGCGAGCCGCGCTCATATTTAAAGGTGTAGCGGGTGTAGTACTCCTTGCCGGCGGCCACATCGACCATCGGCGGCAGCACTTTCGAATCTTCGACGTTCTTGTACTTGATGGTGCCGCTGCTGCCCGAGCTGCCGGAGCTGGCAGACGATCCGCCGCTTTGCTTGGCGATCATCGCCTGGATCACGCCTTCGCTCACGCCCGCCTGCTTCAACTTGACCAAGCCGTCGGCTGAGGTATCGAACTCCGCCGGCGAGGCGCCGCGCACTGCGGCGGTGATCGTCGCCTCGTCGAGGCCGGCCTTCGTCATCTTCACGACGTCGGCATTGTTGACCGCCAAGGCAGCCATGGCGGTAAGCGACAGCGCCACGCCGCACATCAAACGCATTAGTTTTTTCATGCTTTAAGGTTCCTATAACGGTGGGTCTGGAATCGCCGCTGAGGGCGCATTCTCAAAGGCCAAAAAATGCGCGCGGATTCTACGCCATTCGCATGGCGGGCCGACACTCGGCGCAAGTCCCATTTCCGTAATCCGTGGATTGCGGTAGCCCGTCGTGCGTTGCGACGTTTGGCACCGCGAAGCAACAACGCCATTGCGAATGTGAGGGATGCGTCCTTGGCAGTTGTCATTATCCGGTCATGCGCCGCACTTAAGCTCGCGCGCCGTGTTTAAGACTTACGGCTCAAGCATGTTGAGGAAGTTCCGCGGCGCATTGTTTGCCTTCGCGTTGTTTGCGGCGAGCGGCGACGCTCAATCCGCGGTCGATGCTCACGTCGTACGCCCGCAACTCGAGACGTACGCGCAGATCGCATACCGAGCCTATGCAGGTGCCTATGAGTACGCGCGCGTGCTGCAGCGTGCGGTCGATCAATTCGTCGCTGAGCCGGGGGACGATGCGAACGAGCAATTGGAAATATTGCGGCAAGCTTGGCTCGATGCGCACGCGAGCTATGGCTTGACGGAAGTGTTCCGTTTCTACGAAGGACCGATCGATTTCGGCAAGCGGCCAGACGGTTCGCAAGGTCCAGAGCTCCTGCTGAATGCTTGGCCACTGAACGAGGCTTACATCGAGGAGTTCATCGCAAATGACGTACCGATCACTCGCGAGCTGCTGATCGATCGCAATGCCCGCGACGATGAAGCCGACGTGACGACCGGCTATCACGCGATCGAGTATTTATTGTGGGGGCCCGATCGCAACGCGCACGGTCCCGGTCAGCGCAGTCCACGTGATTTTCTCGGCGATGGCGCAGCGTCTCGCCGCCGGCAATATTTGAAAGTCGCAACAGACTTGTTGGTCGAGCATCTCGCAGCGGTCGTTGCTGCCTGGTCTCCCGGCGCACCGAACTATCGCGAATCGTTTTTACGACTGCATCCGAGCGATAGCCTGGCCAACGTGCTGACTGGACTCGCAACGCTCAGCGGATTTGAGCTCGGCTTCGAGCGCCTCGCAACCGCACTGGATAGCGGATCCCAAGAAGACGAGCAGTCCTGCTTTTCCGACAGCACGATCGCCGATGTCGTCGCGAACGTCACGGGCGTGGCCGATGTGTACTTCGGCCGCTTTGGCGATTTCCAAGGTGCGGGGCTGGACTCGCTGCTCGCAACCGAGCATCCCGCCATCAATGAATTGCTGCGGCGGCAAATCGCGCAGAGCCAAGCGTTGGCGCAAGCACTCGATCGCCCCTTCGATCGCACGTTGTCGACCCCGCCTGGTAGTTCAGAACGCGCCAAGGTCGAAGCGCTGATTACCTCGTTGCAGACGCAAACCCGCCTGTTCCAACAAGCCGGCGCAGCACTCGGCGTCAGCATCGTCGTGGATACGGAGTACGAGTGACGCCTAGAACCAGCACTGCTATGGGCGCGCTGTGTGTCGGCACACTTGCGTGGTTGCATGCACAGGCTTCTACCGCGGCACCGGCATGGTTGGATGCCAAGCTGGGCGGCGACACGACCGTGGCAGGCACCAACGAAAACGCATTCGCAAGACCGCTGCCGAATTTGCACTTGGCTGATCTTCGAAAATTCACATTCGGCAATCGCATCTTCAACACCAATTGGGTGACCGCTCCAGCATCCGTGGATGCATTCGATGGACTGGGGCCGGTGTTCAATCGCGTGTCGTGCTCAGCGTGCCACACCCGCGACGGTCGAGGCCGGCCACCCGACTCGCCGCAAGAGCCGCTGCAATCGATGTTGATTCGCCTGAGTGTGCCGGGGACGAGTGCTCATGGAGCCGTCGTTCCGGTGCCGCACTATGGCGACCAACTCAACGAACGTGCGATCCAAGGCGTGCCCGCTGAAGGACGTGCGGTCGTTCGATTCACTGAGCGAAACGGAGAGTATCCAGACGGCACGCCGTTTACGCTCGTCGTTCCCTCGTATGAATTCGTCGATCTTGCATTCGGGGCATTCCCGCCGGACGTGCAATTCTCGCCTCGCGTTGCAACGCCCGTGTTTGGTTTGGGCTTGCTCGAATCTGTGCCGAGTGAGGACATCGTGGCGCTCGCCGATCCGCAAGATGCGAACCGCGACGGCGTTTCTGGCAAGCCGAATTGGGTTTGGGATGCAGAAACTCAATCGCGCGAGCTGGGACGCTTCGGTTGGAAAGCGAATCAGCCCACGTTGCGCCAGCAGAATGCGAGTGCGGCGGTGGGCGATATCGGCATCACGACTTCTTTGTTCCCGCAGGAGAACATTGCCGAAGGGCAAGTTGCCGCCGCTGCAGCGCCAACGGGCAGCTCAGGTGCCGAGTCGGAGATGAAGGACGAGTTTTTCGAGCGGCTCACGTTCTATACGCAAACGCTTACGGTACCCGCGGCACGCGGTTTCGAGACTCTAGAGGTGCAGCGAGGCGCAACGTTGTTCGAGCACGTTCATTGCACGGCGTGTCACGTCCCGACTCTCTCCACTGCTAACGATTCGCCGCAAGAATTTCGCGCGCAGCGCATTCATCCGTTCACGGATCTGCTGCTGCATGACATGGGCTCGGAGCTTGCGGACGGACGGCCTGAGTTCGACGCGAGCGGCAGCGAGTGGCGGACCCCGCCGCTATGGGGCATTGGATTGACTGCGACCGTGAATCGGCACACCCGCTTCCTGCACGACGGACGCGCGCGTTCGATCGAAGAAGCAGTGCTATGGCATGGCGGCGAAGCGCAAGGAGCGCGCGATGCGTTCATGCGTCTTTCCAAGTCGGATCGCGCGGCACTGCTCAAGTTCCTCGACGCGCTGTAGCGCTACGCGTCATATCACTTTCACGTACCTGTCACTCGGCGTCGGTACGTTGGTCGTGCTGGGTTCGAAGCCGTTCGGCTTCGCTCGCACTCACCATTTACTCCAAGGAGACTTTGATGAAGAAGCTCATTGCGTTCGCCATCGCCACTGCGATGGCGTCCGGCGCGTACGCGCATGGCCACGACGATCACGGCTATGGCCGCGATGTCGGCGAACAATACGAACAAATGATTCGTGCCAAGTCCGAAGAACTGTTCGGTATCGCCCGCCCGCTCGACGAGTCCTCCAGCATGTCGTTGACCCAGCAACAAGCTGAAGCCCATCCCGCAAAGCTGCTCACCGTCGCTGCCGGATTGCGCGTGCGCGTCGTAAGTGCCGCGTCCAACCTCGCGCCCGACATCGATCAGATGGTGCTCTGGCCGAACGACTTTGCGCCCACGCACATCATTGCGTGCAACGAGCAGGGCAGCAGCCAGGTCGGCGTGCAACGTATTCGTTTGCAGGATGGCGGCGTCGAAAACATCATCAGTTCAGGTCTCTCCAGTTGCGATCCCATTCGACGCACGCCGTGGGGCACGATCGTCGCGGGCGAAGAAGCCGGCACCAAGGGACGCATCATCGAAATCCTCGATCCGGTGCATACGACCAACGTTGCAGTGCCTGCTTCCGGTTTTGGCGCAACGTCCGATCCGACTCATGTCGTGAGCCGTCCGGCCCTCGGCCAATTCTCGTTCGAAGGTTTAGGCATTCTGCCGAACGGTGTCGTGTACTACACCGATGAAAATCGCCCCGGCAGCGGCGGTCTCGGCAATCCCGGTGGCGCAGTCGTGAAGTTCATTCCCTCCACCCTGTGGAATCCGAGCAATCCTTCGATTGCATCTCTCGACCAGTCGCCCTGGGCCGCAGGCAGCATCTACGGCTTGCGCTTGGGACGGAACGGCAACAACACCGACGTCGGCCAAGGCAATGAATATGGCCGCGGCGTGTGGGTTGAAATCACGGGTACCGCGCCGATCAATCTGCGCGCAGCCGCCAAAGACCTGAAGCTGACGAGCTTCTATCGGCCCGAAGATATGTCTGTGGATCTGAAGGCGTTGAAGGAGGGCAACGTACGCGTGTGCGGTACCAACACCGGCCAAGATGTGCCGGGGCTGGAAGGCGACAACCATTGGGGCGAAGTCTATTGCCTGACCGACGAATCGGTGGAAGCCGCCAGTGCGACTGCGATCGATACGGGCATCAACATCGCTTCGATTCCTGAGTATCAGCCGCTGATTCTTGGCACCGGCGACTTCGCGATGCCTGACAACATCGACATTCAGCCTGGACGCGGCCTCTTCGTGATGACCGAAGACGGCGAGGGTCCGATCTACTCGCCACCGCGCAACAACGATATCTGGGCGTGCCTGGATGACGGCGAAGACTCAGATCATTTGAGCGATGGCTGCATCAAAGCTGCGACGCTCAACGATCTCACCGCCGAGCCCACTGGCGGCTTTTTCGATGGCACTGGACGTCGCTACTTCATCAGCATCCAACACAACATCACCGGACACGGCGTTGTCTTGGAAGTCACGGGTTGGCAACCGAACCGCGGATGGTTCGGCGGCTGGTAATCAAAATGGCGGATCTGCCGCAGGGATGCGGCAGATCGTCACAGTGCGATAGTCAGGTCGTTACTCTTTCCGGCGACGAGCGTCACGAGCAACGTGTTGGCTGCAGCATCGAAGTGTGATTGCGCTTGCATGCCGTTGAGGGACACCGCTTTCGGCGCGCGTGCCAAGACGACTTCAATCGCCGCGGTTCCTTTCAGTGCCGGCACGGTGAGTCGAACTGCATTGCGCTCGCTCGAGAGCCGAATGGGTTTGGACTGATTGCCATCGTTCACATCGACATAGATGAACTCGTTGGCGCCCCGTGAACTGGGGAACGCGTGAATCGTGAGTTCAGGTGCGGATGAACTCCACGCGCGATCGTTGCCGCGATACACATTTCCCGTCACATAAATGCTGTTGGCGCGAACGAAGCGCGGCAGCTTCGCCAAAGGTGCGTCGATATCGACGAACTTACCGCCGGCGTAACGCAGAGAGGCATTGTCATAGTCGTGCCATTCGCCTGCGGGTAGATAAACACGTCGTCGATTTTCGGGACCGAACACCGGTGCGACCAGGATGGCATCGCCCAAGTAAAACTCGTCCCAAATGTCATAGGTTTTCGCGTCCTGCAAATGCCGGTAAGCAAGCGGCTGCATTAAGGTGCCGGTTTGCGAGCTGGTGCGCGCAAGCGAGTAGAGATACGGCAGTAAACGCATGCGTTCTTCGCATGCGGCACGAAAGAGCTGTTGTAGCTCGGCATCGTAGTGCCAGGGCAGACGATCGCGCCCTTCGCCGCCGGCGCCATCCAGCTTGATTTCGAACAGCCCGCTCATGCTGCCGGCCTGCAGCCAGCGCGCGTAGAACGCTTGCGGAATGTAGCCTTCGCCTTGATACCCGCCGACATCCGAACCCCACACCGGAAAGCCCATGAAAGAGGCACGTGCGGCGTTCGCGAAGTTGCCTTTGAGTCCTTCCCAATTCGTGCGCGGATCGCCGCCCCAGAGCGCCGACAGATAGGGTTGAGTGCGGTGAATCGCGGCCCGCGCAAAGGTGAATTGGTCATCGCCGAACGACGACCTCAGCGCATCGTCGTGCACTTTGGCCATTAAATAAGTGTAGGTGTTGCGTTTGGCAGCGGGCGTCACGCTCTCGTCGCGCCAATCCTCGAACTCCGGGAACACTTCATCGGCGCGATCGATCTTCACGCCCTTCACCCCGAATGCGAACTGATTGCGCTGCAGCTCATCCTGATAAGCGCGTACGGACGGCGTATCGGTGAGATCGATATACGTGAATTTCCCCGCGAGATGTTTCGGTAGCCGCGCATCTCCGAATGTCGCTGGCGTCACCCACGTCATGAACGCCAGGCCTTGTTCGCGCAAGCTCGCAATCCATTGCGCGGGATTCGCGAACAGCGGACTGAAATTCATGTGCGACCAGCCGTGAGCGCCATCGCTGTATGGCCGATCGACCAGCCATGACGTAAACGGAATGCGCAGTTCGCTCATGCGCTTCACGTCATCGAGGATCTCTGCGGCACCGCCGTTGTTCTGATCGCGCCAGCCGACCGGACCCATGGCCCAGATCGGCACGGCTTTCGGTGCGCCGATCAGATCGAAATACGCGCGCTGAATCTCACGGCCATCCTCGCCGAGAAACACATGCCAATCCAAGGTCCCCGTTTCGTGATGGATGCGAGTCTTGTTGTTGATCGCAAGCTCGTAACGGCCGCGGGCGAACGTGTCGAAGAATGCGCCGTAGCCGGCGCTACTCATATAAAAAGCGGAATAAGCGGACGCGTAGTTCTCGTGTATCGACTCGCCTTCACTCGCGACATCGACGTTGATCGATGTGCCGCTGAGGTCAGGAGAGAGCCGGTTGTCAGGCTGCAGCGGTTCCGATAAGCCAAAGAAGTGATCGCCCAACGCATCGAACTCGAGCGTGACTTGGTGCGCCCACTGGGGATTCGCGAACAGCCGGAAGCCATGCGCCTCTTTGGAAATCGTCACTTCCACCGGCAGCGCGGCGGTGTCCTCGGGACGCTGGTAGAAGAAGGCCGTAGCGGGAAACTCACCGACGAGAACGATGTGCTGGCCATCGTGCTGAGTGACTTTCCAGCCGGTCGCGCTCGAGTAGTTGAAGCGAATGTCGCTGAGCCGGAACAGCTCTCGCGATTGCTCTTGCAAGGTGATGCGCCCGTCCTTGGCCGTGAGCTTGGCATTGCCGACAACGAGTTCTTCGGCATTGGCGGCATCCGCGGCGCAAACAAGAGCCAGGCCGACGAGCACAACACGAACAATCTGCATAACGAGCCCTGGATGTTGCAAGGGCCCGCAGAATAACGCGCGTTGCTGCTGTGCGCGAGGCGTGAGCGATCGAGTCGAACACGCCGGATAGTGGTGCGCTCTAGGCGGCAGCGCGCTTTCTGCTTGCGGTCTTCCGAGTGCTCTTGCGAGCAGTCTTCTTTTTGCTTGCCTTCTTCTTGGCAGCAGCTCGTTCCGCCGCGCTCGAGCGCTTCACGTCCTGTCCGTGTGCACGCTTATACGATTGGATGTCTTCGAACCGGCCGGTCTTCGAGCGCTTTGCATACAGCTTGGTCCCAGAGCGGCTTCGCAATGTTGTTCTCGCCATGTGAGTCCCCTTTGATGAGTACTTACCGGTGCAGAAACGCTGACTGCGCAATCCAGTTCCGAGTACACGTCTCCGATGGGTAGTGCCTACGCGTTGAATGCTGCGTGGCACTGCTGCACTCTAGCCATTGGACATCCGCTATCAGTCGAAGAGTTCACAATGAAATCGATTCACCATCTTTCGCTTTGTATCGCCACCTTGGCTGCCCTTACCGGTATGCATGCGGCGTTTGCCGCCGAGCGCAAGGCGCGGCTGACCATCGAAGTCCAAGTCACCGGCGATGAGACTTGGCGCGGCATCGGCAAGAGCAGCGATCAAGCAAAGGTGAAGGTGTCCCAGCATCTGACGCTGACCACCTTCGTGAAGAGCGACGGAGAACTCGTCGATTTCAACCCCAAGGATCCCAACTATGGCGAGCAGCAAATGCAGAAGGCCGCCAAGGTGACTCAGGCAGTTGCCGCAGCAAAGGGTTCGAAAGCGCCGGCAAAGACTCAAGAGGAGATGCAGGTCTATTTGGAAGCGAAAGCCAAGGCCTGTAATGGCGATTCGGCATGCCTGCTGAAACTCAGCGACGAAGCGGCGCAATGGGGGGCGCAACTCAATGGCGAACCGGCGGAGCAGGACGAAGCATCCGACGAAGCTTCCGGTGCGGGCCACTTCCTGCAGTACTTCGGCTACTCCAATTGCGGTGCCACGATGAGAACGCAGGTCGACGATACGACCGAAGGCTCGTACGCAGACGTAAACGGTGCGGTGCCGTTCCAAGTCAAAGCGCATGCCGACTATGCCGGCACGAAGGAAGATCGCGAACTGCTCTGCACGCAAACCAACGTGGTCGTGGATACGCAGAAGGAGCTCATGTACACCGATGGCTTGCTCGTCTTCGACGTGAAAGGTGAGATCACGCGCACGGAGAAGGGGAAGACGCAAACAATCAAAGAAACACTGCCGCTGAAAGGCGAAGCGTTCGGCTGGGTGAGCTCGCAGTTGCGCGAAGCCCCGCTGAGCGGCAAGCGCCAAGCAACCATCACGCTTCGCAAGCCGAACGGGAGCAACGTGCCCTTCTCAGCCAACGCTCAGGGCACCGCAAAAATCGAACTCACGTGGCGTTTTGAGGCGCTTTGATCTCGGATGATTTCGGCTGCAACGCAAACAAAGACTCGGAGCAACACAGAGATCACAAGGATGCTCTTTTCTGGGTGATGGGGTGATGGAGTGAGAGCGCTTTGCGCGTGAACGGTGAAGGTTGGGAACGCTGGTTCGCACTTCACGCGCAGCACACATCCCATTGCATCCAATCTCCGTGCTCTCCGTGTGAAATACGAATCCTGTCTCTCTGGCGGCCATGCTCTTTTCCGCGTGATGAGGTGATGGGGTGAGGAGTGAAAGCGCTTTGCGCGTGAACGGTGAAGGTTGGCACGCTGGTTCGCACTTCACGCGCAGCTCTCACGCGAGCTGCTGCTCGCTCTCACCTTTTCACCTTCCTACTCAATCCCACATCTTGCGCAACGCCGCTGCCACATCGATGCGAGCACTGTGTGCAGCCGTTTCGCGCACGCCGCCCGGCGCTTCGGGCCAGCCTTTGCTTTCGAAGCACTGCATGAGCTTCTCCGTCATGAAGCGGCTGCGAGCGCCGTAGACGTGAGCATCGCCGGTGCGGCTTTGTTGCGTGATGTAGTACTTGAGCGGTGCGATCAAATGTAAGTGCCGCTTGGCGCGCGTCATCGCGACGTAAAGCAAGCGCCGTTCTTCTTCGATGAGATCCGGGCGCCCGGCTGCGTGCTCGTTCGGGAAATTGCCATCGGCTACGTTCAACACGTACACCGAATCCCATTCCTGGCCTTTCGCGGAATGCACGGTGGAGAGAATCAGATAGTCCTCATCCAATAGCGGCGGCCCTGCGAGATCGCCCGTCACTTGCGGCGGATCCAAGGTGAGTTCGGTGACGAACTGCTCGCGAGACGTGTACTGCCCCGCGATTCGCTCTAACTGTTCGATATCTGCAGCGCGAACGGCCGCGGCATCGTAGATGCGCTGCAGATGAGGTTCGTACCATTGGCGCACGCGGCCGATTTGGCCGTGCCATTCATCGGTCGCTTTCAAATCTTCGAGCATGCCCAGGAGCGCTGACCAATCCTCGCTCGCGGCTGGGGGCATCTGGTACTGCGACAGCACTGACCAGTCGAAGCCGCTCGCTTCGAACACCTTCAGGCAGCGGTCTGCCGTGGTCGGTCCGATACCGGGCAGCAATTGCAGCACTCTGAAACCCGCGATCCGATTGCGCGCGTTATCGGCCCAACGCAGCACCGCAAGCACATCTTTGACGTGGGCGGCCTCCAAGAACTTCAGCCCGCCATACTTCACATACGGGATGTTGCGACGAATGAGTTCGAGCTCCAGCACATCGCTATGGTGCGAGGTGCGCATGAGTACCGCCTGCTTGCGCAACAGGACGCCTTGTTCGCGCGCTGCTAGCACTTGCTCCACGATGTAGAGCGCCTGCGCCTGATCGTCCTGGACCGATACATACGATGGCTTGCGCTGTGCAGTCGTCTGCGAATATAGCTGCTTGCGATGCTGCCGCGCGCTTTCGCTCATGAGTTGATTGGCTGCATCCAGAATCGGCTGCACCGACCGATAGTTCTGCTCGAGCGTCACGATTTGCGCTCGCGGCGCGAAGCGATCCGGGAACTGCAGGATGTTCTCGACACTCGCAGCTCGGAACGAATAAATCGCTTGGGCATCGTCGCCAACGACACACACGCCGCGACCATGGGGCTTGAGCGCGTGGACGATCTCGGCTTGCAGAATGTTCGTGTCTTGGTACTCATCGATCAGAACATGATCGAAGCGCTCGCCGATCTCGCGCGCCACCGCAGGTTCTTGCATCAGCAAGTGCCAGTACAACAGCAGGTCGTCGTAGTCGAGCAGCTGCTGCGTATGTTTGACCTCGACGTACTTGCGAAACAGTTGCGTGAGATCGTCGTGCCAATCGGCACACCAGGGAAAGTTTTCCTTCAATGTGTCCAGCAAGGGACGGCGGCTATTCACGCGATGCGAATAGATCGCGAGACAAGTGTCCTTGCGCGGGAACCGCTTGTCTTTGTTCGAGAAGCCGAGTTGATGGCGCACTAGATCGATCAGATCCGCAGCATCGCCGCGATCCAACACCGAGAACGAGGGTTGCAGTCCGAGCACCTGGGCGTACTCGCGTAGCAGCCGATTGCCGATGGAATGAAAGGTTCCTGACCAAGCGAGCTTAGGCACTGCGGGAATCGATGTGCCCGGCGTTGAGCGCTGCAGGGTCTCTGCGATGATGCGCTCGGCACGCCGTTGCATTTCTTGTGCGGCTCGTCGCGTGAACGTGAGCAATAGGATGCGCTCCGCATTGACACGATTGAGCAGTAGATGGGCGACGCGGTGTGCGAGCGTGTTCGTCTTACCGGTACCGGCGCCCGCAACGATCAACAAGGGATCGGAGACAAACTTGCCGTCTTCTTCTCGTCCGAACATTGCCGCTTGCCGCTGGGCGGCGTTCAGATGCGGGGCAAACTCGGCAAGGGAATTACTGACAGCGGCGTTCATGATGCTAATGATGACGCAAACTGGATATTAAAACAGCTGGCCAGTGAGGGAGTGAGGGAGTGAGGAAGTGAGCAGAGCGGGTGAAGTGCAAGTTTGGCCCGCGCATCTCACCGCCTCACTTTCTCACGTCTCACCGCGGGCGGAACCGCCTTTTTACTCACGGCGTTGCTGCTGCACACAAGCAAATCGCGAGAGTGTCATGAAAGCCCTGTTTTGGATTGGAATCGTACTCACAGTGCTGTGGGGCATCTTGTGGTTGGGCGTGAAGATCGCCGTCGGTGCCATCCATCTGTTGCTGCTGGCGGGTCTGGTGCTGATCGTCTGGGGCGGCATCAAACACTTCTCGCATTCATCAAGCCCGTGAACGGCGCCAGCGCGAGTGCCGACGTTCCGGCCGCTGTAGCCGAAGCCAAAGCGCACGCGCGTGCCAGCGGATTGATCTACGTCGACGATCGCGAGCCGGGAATTCGCCGAGTTCCGAGCGGCAAGCGATTTCGGTATCTCGATCCGGACGGGCGAGCGGTGCGCGATCAAGCGACGCTCGACCGCATTCGTAAACTCGCCATTCCGCCTGCCTACACGGATGTTTGGATTTGTCTGCGCGAGCGCGGACACTTGCAAGCGACGGGTCGCGACGCACGCGGCCGCAAACAATATCGATATCACGCGCAGTGGCGCACCACCCGAGACGAGGGCAAGTTCTCGCGCATGATTGGCTTTGCCGAGCGCTTACCCCTATTACGTCGCCGGCTGAAAAAAGATCTGCGGCTCGCCGGCTTGCCGAAGGACAAGGTGCTGGCGGTGGTCGTTACCTTGCTCGACGAAACCTTGATTCGCGTCGGCAATGAGGAATATGCCAAGGCGAACAAATCGTATGGGCTCACGACGCTACGCGATCGGCACGTCAAATTCTTGCGCGACGGTCGTGCCACTTTCTGCTTCCGCGGCAAAAGCGGACGCACGCATGAAGTGACCCTGGACGACAAACGGCTTGCACGCTTGATTCGCCGCTGCCAGCAACTTCCTGGACAGCAGCTCTTTCAATATATCGATGATGCCGGTCAGCGCCAGCCGATCGATTCCGGAATGGTCAATGAGTATTTGCGATCCGCTATGTGCGACGGCGAAGACGCGTACACCGCCAAAGATTTCCGCACCTGGGGTGGCACGCTGCGGGCGATTGCACACCTCGCTCAGCAAACTTGCGATCCTGACTTGAGCGAAGCGGCGTTCAAGCGCTGCGTCGCCGCGACCGCACGTGAAGTTGCATGCACACTGGGCAATACGGCCGCGGTCTGTCGCAAGTCGTACATCAACCCGGTCGTGTTTTCCTCCTGGCGCGAAGGTCATTTGCATCGTCACATTCCGCAGCGTGCCTTGAGCCCGAGACAACTCGAGAAGCTCGCGCTGCAGCTATTGCGAGCGCATGAACGCAAGCAAAAAACCAAATCTCCACGCAAGCCAGCCGCCCGGCCTTCGGGCAAGCCCAAACTCAGTCACTCGCTATCCAGATTGCGCCCGGCTTCCGCTCCATCGAGTGTTTTGGCATGAGGTCTGATTCAGACACAACACAGATCGCAAAACCAAACTAGATAGAGTGAGAGCGATGCAAGGCGACCGGTGCCTACCTTCGTAATCTCATTTCTATCTTTGCGCGCTTTGTGTTGCGTCCGAATTCCGCAAGCAGCACGTAGCCGCAACACCCGCAAGCAGCTAGCATCCGCCCGCACAATTAATTAAAGCGGGTGCCATGGCTGCTCAAACTCCTTCGTCGAAGCCGATGAGCATCATCTTGATGCTGGTTCTGGGTGTCATCGGCGCATCCCTCGATAACGGCCTCTTCGGATTTTGTTCAGGCGCGTTACTCGGATTCCTGTTGGCGCAGGTATTGAACCTGCGCCAAAGAGTTCGGCAACTCGACTTCCAGTACGAAGTCCTGAAAGCGCTGAGCGACGCGCGCTCGCCAGCCGCACAGCAATCACCGTCGCCGTCCGCGCCACGGCCACCGGTGGTCCAGCCAGCGCCGCAAACAGCACAGCAGCCGCCAAAGCAGGAACCGCGGCCAGTCGCTCCCACGGTTGCGCAATCAACGCCAGGCGCTGAGCGCCCGCAACCAGCAACCCGCACCTTCTCGCAGTCGGCAGCGGCATCCGTTCATGAACCTGCAAAGCCGACGCCCATCGATCAAGCGATCGAACGAGCGATCGAGTGGATCAAAGGAGGCAATCCACTCGCACGCATCGGCATCGTCATCTTGTTTTTCGGCGCGACGTTCTTAGCCAAGTACGCCGCGGAACACAGTCTGTTTCCGATTGAGCTGCGCTTTATGGGATTGGCGATCGGCGCCATGGCATTGTTGATCGTCGGCTGGCGGCTACGCGATAAGCGCGAAGGGTACGCACAACTTCTGCAAGGCGGCGGCGTTGCGGGTCTGTATCTGACGGTGTTCGCAGCGACGCGGCTCTATCACTTGTTACCGATGGGCTTTGCGTTGGCGCTGTTGATTGCAGTCGCTGTGACGTCGGCGATCCTTGCAGTGGCACAGAATTCGCTCGCGTTGGCGGTGATCGGCACAGCGGGCGGATTTCTCGCACCGATCTTGGTGTCGTCCGGCAGCGGCAATTACATCGCGCTGTTCACCTATTACGCCGTGCTGAATTTGGGGGTGTTCACGATTGCATGGTTCAGAACGTGGCGTGTTCTGAATGTGATCAGCTTCGTGTTCACCTTCTCGATCACCGGGCTGTGGAGAAGCAACGGCTACGAATCGGCCGATCTGTTTGCGACCGACGCATTTCTGATCTTGTTCTTCTTGATGTACGTCGCGGTCTCGATCCTCAATTGCGTTCATCAACCGCCGAAGCTGAAAGGCTACGTCTCAGGTTCGCTCGTGTTCGGCCTGCCCGTCGTCGCATTCGGGCTGCACGCCAGCATGATTTCTCACATCGAATACGCCCTTGCTTGGAGTGCCCTCGCACTCGGTGTGTTCTATTTCGTTTTGGCCTTGGCTTTGTTTCGAACCGGCCGCGAGAATTTCCGTCTGCTGGTCGAGGCGTTCGCCGCGTTAGGGGTGATCTTCGGCAGTCTGGCCATTCCGCTTGCGTTCGATGCCAATACGACCGCCGCGATGTGGGCTGTCGAGGGCGCAGGCGTTGTGTGGTTGGGCGTTTCGCAGCAACGCAAATTGGTGCGCGCGTTTGGCGTGTTGTTACAAGTCGCGGGCGGGCTCGGGTACTTGGGTCACGTTGGCGCACATGCCGTGATCCCGATCGCGAACGGTGCATTCATCGGCTCAATGATGATCGCGCTTGCGGGAATGTTCAGCGCTCACGCACTGTGGCGGAACCGTTCGGAACAAGCGTCGTACGAAGCCGGCGCTGATCACATCTTGGCATTCTGGGGTCTCGCGTGGTGGCTGCATGCGGGCATTCGCGAGTTGGATCTGTTTCTGCCGAGCGCGTGGTTCGGCGGCGCGTTGGCCTATGTGGCGTGTACGGTCGTGATCTTGGGTGTGATCGGTCTGAAGCGCCAATGGCCGTTGCCGCAATCCATCGCAACGTACCTCGGCGCGGTCGCAGGCATTGTCGCGTTGTTCTTTGCGTTCGGTGAGTTCGACCATCCGTTTGCGAAGTGGGGTGCATTGGGATGGCTTTCGCTGTTCGCCGCGCATTGGGGCTGGTTGTACCGGCACCGCGAGGACGAGGTGTTCGGCATCGATTGGCTGCATGCGGGCGCAGTGTGGCTACTCGGCGTGCTACTCGCGTGGGAAGCCCATTGGCACATCGCTCTGCATACGGTGGGCGTTTGGGCTGCGCTGCCGTGGGGTTTGATCCCGGCGCTTGCGCTGACGTGGATCGCACAACGCCGGCTGCGGCCAACTTGGCCTTGTGCCGCACATGAGCATGCGTTCCGCGTACGTGCGGCGGCGCCGCTCGCCATTGCGATCGGTGCTTGGAGTGTCTGGGCGAATCTCTCTCAGAGTGGCGATCCGCGATGGTTGCCTTACTTGCCATTACTAAATCCGTTGGATGTCAGTGTGGTGCTCGCATTTTTGAGCATCGCGCTCTGGTGGACTTCGTTGTCCAGGGAGCAACGCGAGATGTGCTGGCGCGGCGATCTGCGAGCGTTGATTGCCATCGCAGCGAGCGTGATCTTCCTGTGGTTGAACGCTGCATTGGTGCGCTCGCTCCATCACAACTTCGGCGCGCCGCTCACTGCGCACGGGATTGCGCATTCGACATTGGTACAAGCATCGCTATCGATTTTCTGGGGCGTGTTGGGATTTGCGGCCATGATGTTGGCGGCACAGCGCCACTGGCGTTATCTGTGGATGGTCGGTGCAGGACTGATGATCGTCGTCGTCGCAAAACTGTTCTTGGTGGACTTGTCGAACGTCGGCACCGTCGCTCGCATCGCCTCGTTCATTAGCGTCGGCGTGTTGCTGTTGGTGACGGGATACTTTGCGCCCTTGCCGCCCAAGGCCGGCTCGGGCGCAGGCGATGCCGCAGAATCGGTGGAGTAACCATGAGAACGATCGCTGTCATCGCGGGATGTGTCACGGCCAATTTCGCATTGGCGGCATCGACTCTCGATGATTTCGCCCGCGGCGTTCGCATCGAGGCTGAATCGGGGCAGCCGCTCATCGTCGTCAACTTACCGGATGAGGTTTACCAAGTTGCGACATCGCCTTCGCTTGCTGACATCGCGGTGTTCAATGCAGACGGTAGCGCCATTCCGCATGCAATCTGTGCGGCAGCGCATAGCCAGCCCGAGCAGATCGCGGAGCAGACGCTGCCCATCTTCGAATCCAAGCCCTCGACGACGAATCAAGCATCGACTTCGGTCGAGGTGCAAACCAACGCTGGTACTCGCGTCAATGTGGACGAGCAGAATGCTTCTGCGACTTCCGATACGCGTTTTCTGATCGATGCGCGTCAGGCCGATGCCCCCATTCGCGCAATCACTTTCGAGTGGTCCAGCAGCGATCACGCTTCGGAAGTGAAGGTGAGTATCGAAAGCAGCTCGGACTTGGACGCCTGGCGCGTCGTCGTGCCGAGTACGACGTTGCTGCGTGCAAGCGGCTCACAACAGCAGTTGCGACGGGACCGGGTGCGACTACCGCAAGCGCGCTACGACTATTTGCGTGTGCGGCGAGTCGATGGTGGTCCGTCTCTGCAGTTGGATTCCGTCAGCGCTGAAACGGTCACGGTGCAGAGCGACATCGAACCGCTCTGGATCGTTGCACAACCCGTGCACACGACCGACCCTGCCGACCTGGAATTCGATTCCGGTCGTGTCGCGCCGATCAGCTTCGTTCGGCTGCGAGTGCCGCTCGACAACTATTCAGTTGAAACCGACATTGCCACGAGAAGCAGTGCGAAATCTGCGTGGATCCCGCGCTGGAGCGGCGAGAGCTATGTCGTGACGACGACGAGCGATCGACGCGAGAGCGATCCTGTACGACTGGCTGGAGTGACCGATCGCTATTGGCGTGTGCATATTGCGCGCGGCAGCGCGACGAATTTGTCGCTCGAATTGGGCTATTGGCCGAATCGACTGGAGTTCATCGCCCAGGGCGCCGCGCCCTACACGGTTGCGTTTGGGAGCCGTCGGGCTGACCACACGGAGCTCGTGCCCTGCGGTTCACTGCTGGCCAATATGTCCGCCCAGGAGCGCGCAAAGCTCACGGCCGAGGGCGCACCCGGCGCGTCGGTCGTGCTCGGCGGTGACGAGGCACTGCAACCGCTTCCCCGCAAAACACCGACGCGCTTGATCGTGCTCTGGGGCAGTTTGATTACGGGTGTGGGCATCCTGATTGCGATGGCGCTGTCGTTGATCAAACGGCTTCGCCATCCGCCGCCTTCTGCATAAATCTTGTGATTTTGTCATCTCGGGCGGCGTCGGATAGGCGCCGAGGATGCGCTCGCCTAGAATAGCCGCCCTTTTGCAACCCGGCCCTCGGCCTCACCATGCGTTTTCCGGATCATTTTGACGTCATCGTCGTGGGCGGCGGCCATGCCGGCACCGAAGCAGCACTTGCTTCGGCGCGCACGGGTGCGCGCACCCTGTTGCTGACTCAAAGCATCGAGACGCTCGGGCAGATGAGCTGCAATCCGGCGATTGGCGGCATCGGCAAAGGGCATCTCGTCAAAGAGATCGATGCGCTCGGGGGTGCGATGGCGATCGCAGCCGATCGCGCCGGCATCCAATTTCGGACCCTGAATGCGAGCAAGGGACCCGCTGTTCGCGCCACGCGAGCTCAAGCCGATCGTGTTCTCTACAAGCGCGCGATCCGCGCCATGCTGGAGAACCAGCCGAATCTCACGCTGTTTCAGCAGGAAGCAGCGGATCTCATCGTCGAATCCGAACAAGTGCGGGGTGTGATCACCCAAACCGGCATCGAATTTCGCGCTCGCGCAGTCGTGCTAACCGTGGGCACGTTCTTGGGCGGCAAGATCCATGTGGGCCTCACGAACTACCAAGGTGGACGCGCGGGCGATCCGCCTTCGAATCGTCTGGCGGAAAAGCTTCGCGCATTGCCGTTTCGTGTCGGACGTCTGAAGACCGGCACGCCACCGCGAATCGATGGCCGGACGATCAACTACGAAGGCTTGACGGTGCAGCCGGGCGATGAACCGACGCCGGTGTTCTCGTATCTCGGCCGCCGCAGCGATCATCCGCAGCAGATCGCTTGCCATATCACGGCGACGAACGAACGTACCCACGACATCATTCGCGCCGGTTGCGATCGTTCACCCATGTTCACGGGAGTGATCGAAGGCGTCGGTCCGCGGTATTGCCCGTCCGTAGAAGACAAAGTGCATCGCTTTGCGGACAAGACTTCGCATCAAATTTTCATCGAGCCCGAAGGTCTGACGACGCACGAGATTTATCCGAACGGCATCTCGACGAGTTTGCCTTTCGACGTACAGTTCGAACTGGTGCGCTCGATTCGCGGCTTCGAGAACGCGCACATCACTCGGCCGGGCTATGCGATCGAGTACGACTTTTTCGACCCGCGCGATCTGCGCGAGACGCTAGAGACCAAGTTCATCGGCGGCTTGTTCTTTGCCGGTCAAATCAATGGCACGACGGGTTACGAAGAAGCGGCTGCGCAAGGCATTCTCGCGGGCATCAATGCGGGACTGAAAGCCGCCGGAAAAGATGCTTGGTCGCCACGGCGCGATGAGGCGTACATCGGCGTGCTGGTGGATGATTTGATTACGCGCGGCACCCGCGAGCCCTATCGAATGTTCACGAGCCGCGCTGAATATCGATTGTCATTGCGTGAGGACAATGCCGATCTGCGACTCACGCCCAGGGCCCGCGAGCTCGGCCTCATCTCAGATGAGCGCTGGGCATTCTTCGAACGCAAGCGCGAAGCCATCGAGAAAGAAAGTGCACGATTGAGTTCGAGCGTGATCCACGCAGATCAAAATGTGGATGAAGTGAGCAGCGCATTGGGCACGCCGCTTGTGCGAGCGACGCATGCGTTCGATCTGTTGCGTCGTCCCGAGGTGTCGTACGCCGTGCTCACGTCATTGAACGAGCTGGGCCGACCCGAGTGGATGGACTGCGCCGATGCCGACGAACGTCTGAACGAACAAGTCGCGCTGCAATTGGAAGTGCAAGCGAAATACACCGGATATATCGATCGTCAACAAGATGAGATCGAGCGGCATCGTCGTCACGAAGAAACGCAGTTGCCTGTCGATCTCGACTACTCAGCGGTGCGTGGGTTGTCGACTGAAGTACGACAGAAGTTGCGCGAAGCGCGGCCCACCACGGTCGGTCAGGCCTCGCGAGTCCCTGGCGTCACGCCGGCCGCGATTTCGATCCTGCTCGTGCATCTAAAGCGGCGCCACGCAAGCGCTGTCACCCAGCAGGCGATCTGAAAAACCTATACGGCGTTGGACGCATCCGTCGTCAGGCGCCAGATTCCGTAAAGTCCCGCGGCAAATGGCCGATGCAGCTGTGACCGTGCTCATCGTTTTAACCGCGTCGCTTCTGTTACGTTTCGCGCGCGCATTGCCTCCACTCCAAGAAACTCATGACCTGGTTCGTCCTTTTCGCTGCGACCGTTTTCGGCTTGTACTTCTGGCGTCAATACCGCCAGCATCAGCGCGAGCTCAATAGCCCGTTGGCGAGCCATCGCTCTGGGCACAGTCATATCGGTCAGGTCGTCGTGTTGGAGCGTGGCCTGCAAAACGGCACTGGAAAGATTCGCCTGGGAAATCGCGAATGGCCGATCCGCGGTCCAAACTTGCCTCCGGGCGCGAAGGCTCGAGTGACGGGCGTCGACGGAACGGTGTTGCTCGTCGATCGCGTTGCGGCGTGAACTAAGACCTATCTCAGAGTCCCTTGTGGCCGCGACGGCGACGGTCGCGCTCAATTCACGTTCAATGCGGATCTGCGCAGCCGCGTTCCTTCATCACTCTCTCTGCATTGTCTTTCCACAGCGTCTGAGCCGCGGCTCGACCTTGATCGACCACGGCAGGATCCTGTTCGCGCTCTAGACCTTTAATCGTTTGCGCAAAGGCGATTGCGGCGCCCACATACTCATCACCGAAACATCCTTGCTCGTTGAGTCGATCGCCGAACATCTGCCACGCCAGCAGTTGCGCACGCGATAAGCGATAGCCCCACGGCATGCGCGGCATCGATAGGAATGCGATCGGTTCTCCGTCGCGAGCGGCATCCACACCGAACGCTTGCGCCGTCAGTGCATCGGCAGGATGTCCATCGCAGCCCAAAGCCATGCAATTGGCCAGATCCACTCGGGCGCGCGCCAACGTACGGCCCGCTTGTTTGAGCTGCAGGCGAATCGAAGCGACATCTTCCGTCGTTTGACCGCGTTGCACCGCCATCAAGTGCTGAGTTGCCGTCGCATAAAGGGCGGGCGCGTAGTTTTTCGCCGCGGCAGTCTTGAGCAACGTTTCGCGTTGTTGTGGATCGCGAACGAACTGCGCAAGTTCTGTTGCGCTGGCCGCATCGCCCGCCTCGGCGGCGGAGCGCAGGCGCGCTTCGATTGCACGATAGTTGAAGCTGGCGTCACGGCATCCATTCATCGCTTCAGGCAAAAAAGATGCGCGCGCGTTGATCACTCCGGCAGCACGCGCGGTGCGTTCAGGCGCCAAGTCTTTCGGCAATGCCGCAATTTGCT
The DNA here is from genome assembly GCA_023391335.1 of Pseudomonadota bacterium. Classification (GTDB taxonomy): domain Bacteria; phylum Pseudomonadota; class Gammaproteobacteria; order Steroidobacterales; family Steroidobacteraceae; genus Steroidobacter. Next base: position 274,579 of record JAEWBG010000101.1, read on the forward strand.
TTTGCGGATCGTCGCCAGGGCGCACCGCACTTGCGCACCAGTGTTGGACTCGAACCAGCGCAATGTTCGCTGAAGAGCTACCTTTCGCGGCGCTGGCTTCCAATGCATTCACCGCAACGTCGGCGTGGCCCTGCGACAACGCGACCAACACATCGTTGGGCACCGACAGATCGCGCAAATTGACGAAGTGCGTCGAATACTGCAGCCGCTGATAGAACGCAGACTCATCGCTCGCCGCCGGCGTCGGCTCTGGTGTCGCCGGTGCCGCGGGTTGCGGTGCCGGCGCGTTGGCTTTGGGCGCTTCAATCGCCAAGCTCTGCTGAGCACACAGCACGACAACACTCAACAGAAGCCCACGCGTATCGAGTTTCATCTTCGCTTCGCTCCCGTGCCGGCGGCCCGCTAGGGATTTGCGGGCGAATTCACGATGAGTTCGTACTCGACTTGCACATTCGCTGTAAATCCGAGCTGCCCGCTTTGATAACTCTGTGCCGCATCGGACCCTTCCATTCGCGCGGCGGCGACTTTGAACTGCATCGGTTGCGGCGGCGGCACGAATCCGGAGTTAGCGGAAATGACACGCGGCGCGCCCACGCGAGCACCGGCTGCTTTGGCGACGGCTTCGGCATTTGCGTGCGCATCTTCGACCGCTTTCGCGAGCGCGTCGCGTTCGAGATCACGCCGACGACTCGAGTCGAGCTGCGGATCGCCGATCTGATTCACGCCGAGATCCACGGCGCGTTCGATCAACGTGCCGAGCTTTTCCAAGTCGCGCAGATCGACTTCGATTTGACGCGTCACGTAGTAGCCGATCAAGTTGCGTTCGCGGGCGTTGTTGTCCCAGTTGTACTCGGGCTGGATATTGATGCGCGTCGCACGGACGAGCTTCGGATCGATCTTCAGTTCGCGCGTGAGCTTGAGCACTGCATCGACGCCCTTCGCGACTTCATTGCGAGCGTCTTCCATCTTCGGCTTGCGCGCTTCGATGCCTAGTGTGACCGTCGCACGATCCGGTTCGGCTTTGACTTCGCCTTGGCCGCTCACGTTGATGCTGCGGCGGATTTCATCGGCATGAACTAGTTGCGTGCCTAACAACAGCGCCGTGGAGGCGAGACTCGCGGCGATCCAGGAAGAGTGCTTCACGGGTTGTCTCCTTCGACTTAAAGCCGCGCAGGCGGCAATGATCATTGGGCAGTTCGCAGCGCTGCGAGTTCGCTGCTCGGCCGGCGAAATATTTCTTCCGGGCCTTAACCCAAAAGCGTACGAACCAACGTTTGTAGATCGGATCGATCGGAGCGCAGGTGCTCGCCGCGTCCGCTCACGATGGCGCACAGATCATCCGTGGCACGTTCGAAATCGTCATTCACGACGACGTAATCGAATTCTTTCCAGTGCGACATGTCTGCAATCGAATCGCGCAGACGCCGTGCGATCACTTCCTCGCTGTCGGTTTGCCGACTGCGCAGGCGCTGTTCCAGCGCTGCGCGCGTTGGCGGCAGGATGAAAATCGATTTGTGTTCAGGCATGGCGCGGCGAATTTGCTGCGCACCTTGCCAATCGATTTCCAGCAGCACGTTCTCGCCCCTGATCAAGTGCTGTTCCACTTGCGCGCGCGAGGTGCCGTAGTGGTTGTCGAAGACCTGAGCGTACTCGAGGAATTCGCCCGCCGCGATCATGTGCTTGAACCGTTCCGGATCGACGAAGAAGTAGTCGCGGCCGTGCTGTTCGGTCGCACGTTGTTTGCGGGTTGTATATGAAATCGAGAACCGAAGTTCGGGCATCCGTTTGATCAAGGCGCGCACGAGAGAGGTTTTCCCTGCACCTGAAGGAGCGGCGATGACGAAGAGATGTCCGCGCGAGAGCTGCATTTTAAGAGGTGAACGCTATTCGATGTTTTGAACTTGTTCGCGCATCTGCTCGATCATCACTTTCATGTCGACGGCGGCGCGCGTCGTCTCCACATCCTGGGATTTCGAGGACAGCGTATTCGCTTCGCGATTGAGTTCTTGCATCAAGAAATCCAAGCGGCGACCGGCGGGTTCCGATGAATCGAGGACGTTGGTGACTTCGACGAGGTGACCTTCGAGCCGGTCCAGCTCCTCATCCACATCCATGCGTTGCGCGTACAGGACCAGTTCTTGCTCGAGACGTTCTTGATCCGGCGTCACGCCGAGCTGGGAGATTTTCTCGACGATGCGCTCGCGTAAGCGTCGTGACACTTCCGGCAGTCGCGCTTTTACGGTTTGCACATTGGTGCGCATCGACGCACAGCGCGCGAGGATCAGTTCGCGAATGCGCGACCCCTCGCGATCGCGAGTGTCGTTCAATTCCTTCAGCGACTCGCGCACTAGTTGCAGCGCTGCCGCTTGAACCGGTGCAACGTCGAGTTCCGCTTCACGCACCACGCCGGGCCAGCGCAGCACGTCGAGCACGTCAATGGGCGCGCTATCGCGCACCTGGGCTCGCACATCGGTCGCGCGACGTAAGACTTCCTCCAGCAAAGCAGAGTCCAGTTCCAAGCTGCGGCGTGCTCCCGCCGCGCTCTTCAAGTACAAGTTGGCGTCGACTTTGCCGCGGCGAAGTTGTGAGCCGATCGTTTGGCGGATGTCGTTATCGAGCGCCTTCAATTCGTCCGGCAGGCGCAGCGAGATCTCGAGGTAGCGATGATTCACTGTCCGCAGTTCGCAAATCAGCGTTCCCCACGTCTCCTGCCGCTCGCGTCGAGCAAAACCGGTCATGCTGCGGATCATGGAATCTTCTCTGGCCAATGTTTTCTGACGGATGCGACTTAAGGCAGGTTCGAAAAGTGTGCGGTCGGCCCGCCACGGGGCGTGTGCGGGGCCGGTATCTTATGCGAAACGAAACCCCTCGCGGTGCTTAAGGCAAACGCCTGCTTAACTGTCAGGCTGCATAAGTGTATAAAGCGCCGCCAACGTAACGCTGACGCCACTTCGGCCGGAGCCTGGGCTTGCGGATCGACTATGCAGACTTAAGCCTTGTCGGTGATCGCGAGGACAATCAGGACCGCGTAACGGTCGCCGCGACGGACAAAGCAGCGCTCATGATCGTCATCGACGGTATGGGCGGCCATTCAGACGGCAGCCGCGCGGCCGACACCGCGCTCAAGAGCCTGCTCGATTCTTTTCATCAGACCTCGCATCCGGTCTTCGATCCGCTGGGTTTCTTGCATATGTCGTTGAGCCGGGCACACGATGATGTCGCGCGGCTCGGTAGCGGACAGAGTATGGATGCGCGCCCGCGTGCCACGATTGCACTGTGCCTCGTGCAGGACGGCGCCGCCTATTGGGCGCATGTCGGCGATAGCCGCATTTATCTCATTCGCCAAGGCAAAGCACTCGAGCGCACGCGCGATCATAGTCACGTCGAGTTGCTGCTACGGGAAGGCAAGATCACGGAAGACGAAGTTGCGAATCACCCGATGCGCAATTTCGTGGAGTGCTGCTTGGGCGGCGATCCGGCCATTCCAGAAATGTCGATCGGATTGCGTCACGTGCTGGCGTCCGGCGATGTCCTGTTGCTCTGCACGGACGGCATTTGGGCGAATTTGAAAGACGACGACATTGCCGGATTCTTCCGCGACGACAGTCAGCAGCTGCGCGCGTGGTTAGAAGCGCTGGGTCGGCGCGCCGTGCAGGCGTCCTCACCCTTCAGCGATAATTCCACTGCGGCGGTGCTGCGCTGGTTGGGTAACTAGAACCTATCTCAGAATCCCTTGTGAGCCGCGATATTTTCTCGCCGGCATAGGTAAGCTTGCTCCTCACGGCAAGCGCATTTCCTGGAATTTTTCATGAGCAAACAACGTCCGAGCGGTCGCGCTCTCGATGAGCTGCGACCTACGCGCATTACGCGACACTTCACCCGTCACGCTGAAGGATCGGTGCTGATCGAGTGCGGCGATACGCGCGTGCTGTGCACTGCCAGTGTCGAGGAAACGATTCCGCCGTTTCTGCGTAACAGCGGCAAAGGCTGGGTGACCGCGGAATACGGGATGTTGCCGCGCGCCACTCACAATCGAACCCGGCGCGAAGCGGCGGCGGGTAAACAAGGCGGTCGCACACTCGAGATTCAGCGGCTGATCGGCCGCGCTTTGCGAGCCGTCGTCGATCAAAAGGCGCTCGGCGAACGGACAATCACATTGGACTGCGACGTGCTACAGGCCGATGGCGGCACGCGCACTGCGGCGATTACAGGCAGTTACGTTGCGCTTGTGGATGCAGCCAATTCTTTGGTGAAGCGCGGTGTGCTGCGCGAAAGTCCGATTCACGGTCAGGTCGCAGCGGTCTCGGTCGGTATCTGGGCCGGCCAGCCGATTCTCGATTTGGACTATGCGGAAGATTCCGACGCCGAGACCGACATGAACATCGTCATGAACAACGGCGGCGGATTCATCGAAGTGCAAGGTACTGCGGAAGGCCATGCCTTTCGCCGCAACGAACTGGATGAGTTGCTGAACTTGGGCGCGAACGGCATCGGTCAACTGCTCGCGCGGCAGTTGGAAGCGCTCAACGCCGATTGAGCTTTGCCATGCGCATCGTGCTTGCCACCGCCAATCCAGGGAAGCTCAGGGAATTCCGCGAATTGCTGGCGCCATTGCATTTGGAAGTGGTGCCGCTGTCTGACTTCACTCGCGAATCGGCGGATGAGACGGGTTTGAGCTTCATCGAGAACGCCATTCTAAAAGCTCGGTTCGCCGCACGGACATCGGGTCTGCCTGCGATCGCGGATGATTCCGGCCTGGAAGTCGATGGACTTCGCGGTGCACCCGATATTTATTCCGCACGTTTTGCCGGGCAGGGCGCTAGCGACGAGGCCAACCTGCAGAAGTTGCTGCAAGCCGTCGCGCCACTCGAGGCTTCTCAGCGAACTGCGCGCTATCAATGCGCGCTGGCCTACATGAGATGGGACACCGACGCATCGCCACTCGTATGCCAAGCGAGCTGGGAAGGACGCATCGTGCTCGAGCCGCGCGGCGCGGGCGGCTTTGGCTACGATCCGATCTTCGAAGTCGCAGGCGATACGCGCACCGCTGCGGAACTTGCGTCCGCAGAAAAGCATCGCGTCAGCCACCGTGGCAAAGCACTGCGGACCATGCTCGAGCTGATCAAAGGATCGCAATAAGGGTACGCGGCGATGACATCTGAGTTACCGCCGCTTTCGCTCTATGTGCACATGCCGTGGTGTGTGCGCAAATGTCCTTACTGCGACTTCAATTCGCATCGAGCGCCCGATGTCGTTCCGCAACGCGAATACATCAACGCACTCTTGGAAGATCTCGAACTTGATCTGACCTCGGTCGCAGGTCGGCAAGTGATATCGGTTTTTTTCGGCGGCGGCACGCCGAGCCTGTTTTCGCCGGCTGAGATTGGCGCGTTCTTGCACGGCGCACGCGAGCGCATCGGGTTCGCTGCAGGCGCAGAGATCACGTTGGAAGCGAATCCCGGCACGATCGAGCGCGGCCGTTTCGCAGGCTATCGCGATGCAGGGGTGAATCGTGTATCGCTGGGCGTGCAGTCGTTCAACGACGCGCATCTGCGTGCCTTGGGCCGCATCCATTCGGCGGGCGATGTCGATCGAGCGCTCGATGAGCTGAGAGAGGCAGGGCTCGACAACTTCAATCTGGATTTGATGTATGGCTTGCCGGATCAAAGCCGTGAGCAGGCTGCAAGCGACATCGAACGCGCGATTGCGTCGGGCCCTGCGCACATCTCGCACTATCAACTCACGCTCGAGCCGGGCACGGCCTTTCATCGCCGCCCACCTGCGCTGCCTGATCCCGATCTCATCTGGGAAATTCAGCTCGCCTCGCAACAGCGTTTGGCCGCAGCGGGGTACGGACAGTACGAAGTGTCTGCGTACGCGCGCCAGGGCCGTCACTGCGTTCACAATCTGAACTATTGGGAGTATGGGGACTACTTGGGCCTCGGCGCGGGCGCGCACGGAAAGATCACCCTGGCCGCCGGTAGGAGCATCGTGCGTACGACGCGCATTCGATCGCCGCATCGTTATCTGTCGTCGACTGCAGCAGAAAGACTGGAGTCTCGAACTCCGGTTCGAATCGAGGAACGCGCCTTTGAGTTCATGCTCAACGCGCTGCGGCTCACGAGCGGGACCACGCAGGCGTTATTCGAGGCTCGCACGGGACAGGTTCCCGCAAGCATCGCCTCCCAAATAGACCGAGCTGAACGGGAGGGCTTGTTGGAAAGCCGGGAGGGGCGGTGGGTTCCGACGGAGTTCGGACGGCGTTTTTTGAATGAATTACAGGAGCGTTTTCTGCCGCTTGGCGAGCCCAAAAGGCGGCTCCCCACACTTCAGGTGCCGATGTGACAGAACGCGCAAGTTCGTGAACTGGCGCACAAATTTTCCTGACAGCGAGGGGTTCGCGCAGGGCTCGCGCGCAGTTGTTATGCACACGCGGGAACTATTTTCCAGCTGGCCTAGCGTTGATGACGAATTTGCACGCGGTGCCTGAACACGCGCTTGTAACTCATTGATGCGGCAGCTAGAAATGGGGTGGCTAAAAAATGACCAATTTGGCTGTGTCACATTTTTGAAGGCTTTGCGGCACGCGTGGAGCACGGTCATCCACACAGTTATCCACAGCTTTTGTGGATAACCGAGGGCTCGCCGCACCAAACCGAAATCGCCGCGAAGACGGGTCGATTTTTTCTTGCCGAACCCCATTTGCATCGCTACACTGCGCGCCCTTTTCTATCTGCCCGGCGCGCTTCGAGCGCGGTGACCCATGAAGCCGAATATCCATCCTGAGTACAAAGACACGCTCGTGACCTGTACCTGCGGCAACACGTTCCAAACGCGTTCCACCCTGGGCCACGATTTGCAGATCGAAGTCTGCTCCAACTGCCACCCGTTCTATACGGGCAAGCAGAAGATCGTCGACACCGGCGGACGCGTGGACAAGTTCCGCAAGAAGTACGCGCGGTAATCGCAGCGATGATTCCGAAACAGGGCGCCGCAAGGCGCCCTTTTTATTTGTGCGAGGAACTCATTAGATAAGCGCGGTTCCAAGCTTCCAGCTCTGGCTTGTCCGTGCCTCGTTGGCAGGTTTATAACGCGAGCAGCCGCTCTTTCCTGCGGGACATCTCCATGACACGTCGCTACGCATCGCAGATTGCCGCCGCACTTGCTTTGGCTGCTCTGTTGACCAGTTGTGCTTCTAATCCGGTTTCGGGCGGCCATGACCTGGTCATGCAATCGGAAGCAGGCGAGATCGCAAAGGCCAAAGAGTTGCACCCGATCATGGTGCAGCAATTCGGCGGTGCCTATGACGACCCCAAGGTTCAGGCTTACGTGAATGAAGTGGGCCAGCGGACCGCAAAGGTCAGTCACCGCCCCAATCTAGAGTACGTGTTCACCGTTCTAGATAGTGACGAGATCAACGCCTTCACCACCGGCGGCGGCTACGTCTACATCACCCGCGGAATCATGAGTTATTTGAATTCCGAAGCGGAGCTGGCGGCCGTGCTCGGCCACGAAATCGGCCACGTCACGGCGCGTCATCCGGTACGCCAGCAAACCCAGTCGACGCTTTCGAACATTGGCGCGGTGGCGGTCGGGGTCTTGACCGGCAGCGGCGATCTGGCGGGCCTGGCGAATTACGCCGGCGCTGCATTGATTCGCGGGTACGGGCGAGATCAAGAACTCGAAGCGGACCGGCTCGGTGCCGAATACCTCGCGCGCGTGGGGCTAGCCCCGCAACACATGATCGATGTGGTGCGGCTGCTGAAGAATCAAGAATTGTTGGAGATCCAAGAGGCTCGCGAAGAAAAACGCGAACCACACATTTATCACGGCGTCTTTGCCACGCACCCGGATAACGATCAGCGGTTAAAAGAAGTGGTTGCTGCGGCTGACAAGCTGCAGGGTACCGAGGACAAGATCGACCCGGGCCGCGAGAAATATTTGCAGATGATCGAAGGCCTGCCGGTGGGGACCAGTCGTGCCCAAGGCGTGCTGCGCGGCAACCGTTTCTATCACGCTGATCTCGGGCTCACGATGGCGTTTCCGAGCGGCTGGAACGTCGAGAATCAACCGAACCGGCTGCTCGCGGTTTCGCCGATGAAAGACAGCGTCTTGCAGATGCAGACCGATGCGCCTCCGCCAAATACAGGACCGAAGGAATACCTTTCGCGGCTCTTAGCAAGGCAAAGCGCGAGCCAGGCACAGTCGTTGGACATCAATGGTTTGCAGGCCTACACGGCAGTGGTGCGCGCCGCTCCAACTAACTTCGGCCTCGTGCCCGCACGGTTCGTCGTCATCTACTACAACAATTTGGCCTACGTCTTCATCGGCGCAAGCAAGGGCTCCTCTGGCGTTCCCTCTGCGGATGCGCTGTTCATGTCGTCGATCAAGACATTCCGCCGTTTGAAGCAGAATGAATTTCAACTGGCGCAGCCGTTCCACATCACTATCGTCCGCGCGAAAGAAGGGACGCGCATCGAGGATCTGGCGAAGAATTCACCCATCACCAAGTACCCCGTTGAAACACTGCGTCTGTTGAACGACCTATATCCGGACAAGGAGCCCAAGGCGGGCCAGCTCATCAAAATAGTGCAATAGACTCCAGTGCTTACTTCCGGCCGATGAGCTTGATTCGATCTCGTCATCATGTAAGTCTGCGCGTCCCATTGCATCCGGGCGCGGGCGGTTCTGCAGCGTGTCCAAGTTTTTGCGGGATGAGCACATGTCTGAGAACAAGTTCGAGCTGACCAATCTGGCCACAGGGAAAAAATCCACCGCGGAAATCAAGAGCGGCACGCTCGGTCCGGATGTTCTAAATATAGGTTCTTTAGCGCGCGATCACGGGATGTGGACCTTCGATCCCGGCTTCATGGTCACGGCGTCGTGCGAAAGCAAAATCACCTTTATTGACGGCGAGAAGGGGATTCTTCTTTATCGCGGCATACCGATCGAGCAACTCGCCGAAAAGAGCAACTTTCTTGAAGTCGCCTATTTGCTCATCAACGGCGAATTGCCGACCGACGAACAACTCAAAGAATTCACACACTCGATCCAGTACCACACGATGATCAATGAATCGCTGTTGCGATTCTTCAATGGATTCCAAGCGAACGCGCATCCGATGGCGATGCTCTCGGGTGTGGTGGCGTCGATGGCGGCGTTCTATCACGACTCAATGGATATCCATAATCCGCGCCATCGCGAGATTTTCGCACATCGCATCGTTGCCAAGATTCCAACGATTGCAGCCGCCGCATATAAGCATGCGCTCGGTCAGCCGTTCATGTATCCGCGCAACGATTTGGATTACTGCTCGAACTTGCTCCACATGTTCTTCGCGGTTCCCTGCGAGCAGTACAACGTGGATCCGGTGCAGGCACAGGCACTTGACCTGTTGTTCATCTTGCATGCCGATCACGAGCAAAACGCGAGTACCTCCACAGTGCGTTTAGCTGGAAGCACGGGTACTAATCCGTACGCGGCGATCTCATCGGGCATCAGTGCGCTGTGGGGTCCAGCACACGGCGGTGCGAATGAAGCCGTGCTCGCGATGTTGGAGCAGATCGGTACGGTGGAAAATGTGCCGAAGTATTTGGCTAAGGCGAAAGACAAGAACGACAACTTCCGCCTGATGGGCTTCGGTCATCGCGTCTACAAGAACTTCGATCCGCGCGCCACGATCATTCGAGCCATGTGTCACAAGGTGTTGGCGAAGCTCGGCAAGTCTGACAATCCGTTGTTCGAACTTGCTTTGAAGCTCGAAGAGATCGCGCTCAAAGACGAATATTTCGTCGAGCGCAAGTTGTACCCGAACGTCGATTTCTATTCCGGCATCATCTACAGCGCCATCGGCATTCCGCAGTCGATGTTCACAGTGATGTTTGCCATCGCACGTACCGTGGGCTGGGTGGCGCACTGGCAGGAAATGATCTCGGATCCGACCATGAAGATCAGCCGCCCGCGTCAGCTCTACACTGGCCCCACGCAGCGCGACTACGTCGAAATGTCCAAGCGCGGTTGATCGCGCTCAATTCCAAGCGGCGCTGGATTCTTGCTCAGATTCGGCGAGCAAAGATTCCAGCTCGGCGCGATCGGCTCTACGCATCGGTTTGCCGTCGACTGGACTGGCCGGCGCTTGTCGAATGCCGTCTATGGGAAATACGACCGCATCGATTTGACGATTACCCGCGACGAACTGCACCACAGGGTAAGCGACCAGCCGATTGGGTTCGTAGCGCAAGCGGCGTTCCGCAATGTGATGCGGAATCCCCTGCTCCATCAGGTGCAGCGCCACTGCTTCGGACCCTTCGGCGAAGATGTGGAGATTCACTTCCGAGTGCGCCGAGGCAGTGCCGCTCAATACCGGTCCGACTAGCCGCGGCTGGAAATTTTTTAACAGCTTCATCGCTTGCAAAGCAGTCTCCCGCAGTTGCGTGAGCGCCGAGGTGTGCTTGTGCGATTCGAAGAGACGATGATGTGCGGCAAGAGCCGCTTCGATTTCCGTGTTCTTCGGCAAGACGGCGATATCGGTCGCGCCCAGTCGTTCCGCCGCCTTGCGTTTCGCCAGCCCGAAATCGTCGATCCCTTGTTCCGCCATCAAGCGCGCAGCCTCTTGTGCCAACGCGCGACGTAGTTGTTCTGCTCTGGGGTTGGTTCGTTTGGTCATAAAACGCTCCACGGGCTGTGACGCTAAAACAGGGATTCGTTGGTGTTCGGTTCCTCCGTCTGGGTGTCGTTGTTCGGGTTGACTGAATCGCTTTGCGGCTCCGGCGGCAAATGCCCAGCCATAAACGTTTCGAAAATCGCATTGGGTTCGCCTGGGCGTGCGGCCATTCCAGTGTCAGCGGAGATGCGCATCGACACGAGGCCCGGTGGCGGCACGCGCTTTTGTTCCGGGACATCCCGCAATGCTTCGCTCATGAAATAAATCCACATCGGTAGCGCGGTGCGACCGCCCTCTTCTCCAGGCCCAAGCGAACGCTCTTGATCGAATCCGATCCAAGCCGTTCCAACCAGCGAAGGCGTGAATCCGCAGAACCAAGCATCGCGCCGATCGTTTGTCGTACCCGTTTTGCCGGCAATGTCGTCGCGCTGCAATTGGCGAGCGCGAATCGCCGTGCCGCGCTTGATCACGTCGGCCATCATATCGGCCATCAGGTAGTCGTTTTGCGGCGAAATGACCTGCGGCGCCAGATCTTTTTCTTGCACGTAGGTCAGCCCGCCCCACTTGGATTCATCTGACCCTGGGGTGCGAATCGGTGCATCGCTCGCCGGATCGCCGTTTGCAGTTTGCAGTGTCGTCACGCATTCAGCACACGCGAATTTGGGGTCTGCTTCAAATGTCGTTTGACCATCGGGCCCGATGATCCGCTGCAGGAAATAGGGCTCCACGCGGTAGCCGCCGTTCGCGAACACCGAATAAGCGCTTGCCATCTGCAGTGGCGAGACTTGGGCCGTGCCTAGCGCCAGCGATAGATTTCTCGGCAACGTATCTTCGGCAAATCCAAATCGTGAGATGTACTGCGTTGCGTAAGCAGGGCCGAGTGCGTTCATCACGCGAATCGAGACCAGATTTCGGGACCGTACCAATGCCTCACGCAGCCGCATCGGTCCACGGAATTCGCGCGAGCTGTTCTGCGGTCGCCAACTCGCTTCCAACGCGGGATCGTCAATGACGAGCGGCGCGTCATTCACGACACTTGCAGGAGTGAAACCATTTTCCAGAGCAGCGGAATATAGAAAAGGTTTGAATGACGAGCCAGGTTGGCGCTTGGCCTGCACTGCTCGGTTGTAGTTGCTTGCGAAGTAATCGAATCCTCCGGTGAGGGCCGCGATGGCACCGTCCTGAGGATCCATGGCCACAAATGCACCTTGCGCCTGTGGGACTTGCACCATGCGCCACTCGCCGCTTCGTTCCTGCGCAATATAGATGATGTCTCCGGGTGCAACTGCATCGGAGGCTTGCTGCAGCGGCGGTCCGACAGTCCCGTCCGCAAGGGGCGTTCGCGCCCAACTCACCGCATTCCAATTCAAGCTGATGCGACCGCGTCCGCGCGCGTAAGCCACTGCGCTTTTGTCCGCGACCGACAGTACGATGGCAGGCTGCAATCCACCGCGTTCAGGAAGATCTTCGAGCGCCTGATTCCACTGCTTCTCTCCGGCACTCGCAACAGCCGGTGCAACACGGCTTGCGGGTCCTCGATAGCCATGTCGTTGGTCGTACTCGATGAGTGCGGCACGTGATGCTCGTACGGCAGCTTGCTGCAGCCGGCTATCAATCGTCGAGACCGCTTCAAAGCCGGCGGTGTATGCGTCGCTTCCGAGGCGCGAAAGCAGTTCGGCGCGTACCATCTCTGCGACGTACGGCGCCTCGACCTCAACCGCGGGGCCATGCAGGCGCGATTCGACCGGTGCGTTCACCGCAGCATCATGTTCTTGCTGAGTGATGAATTCTTTCTCGCGCATGCGCCGCAGTACGTAAGCGCGTCGTTGACGGGCAAACTCCGGATTCGCGACTGGGTTGTCGCGCGAAGGCAAGCGAAACGTTCCCGCGATCAATGCAATTTCAGGTAACGACAGCTGATCGATCGGCTTGCCGAAATACACTTCCGCTGCAGCACCGATGCCATACGCGCGCTGGCCCAAGAACATCTTGTTCAAATAGAGCGCGAGGATTTCTTGCTTGGTGAGCTCGCGTTCAATGCGCAGGGCCAAAAAGATTTCTTGCAACTTACGCCGATAACTTTTTTCTGGACTCAAGAAGATGCCGCGGGTGAGCTGCATGGTGATCGTCCCGCCGCCTTGCGACTTATCGCCTGAGACTAGGTGATGGAGTGTGGCGCGGATCAACCCCGGGTAGTCGATGCCGTTGTGCTCGAAGAACCGATCATCCTCGGCCGCGAGCACGGCTTCGACCATGCGCTTGGGAATCGCTTCGAACGCGAGCGGAATACGTCGTTGCTCGCCGAATTGGGCAATCAACTTGCCGTCACGGCTGTAGATCCTGAGCGGCACCTGCAGCCGAATGTCTTTAATCGTACTGACATCGGGCAAGGAGGGTTGCAGGTACTGGTACGTGCCAAGAATGACCAGGACAAGCGCACCGAGGAGCGTGAGCAGGGCAGCAACAGTCAGGCGATAAGGAGCTGAAAGGTAACGTCGCATGGTAGGAAGATGATCTAAGTCCTTGCTTTATAAAATAGCCGTGTGCAATAGTAGCCGCGAAATAGATGGCAAGTTGAACCGTCCGGCAAGGTCCAAAGCCGCGCATGACGCGGTTGCTAACGCAACAACGGGGTTGCCGGCGGACGATGAGAGCATTGGGCCGAAAGACCCGATCATCGTTCCGTTGCGATGCAGTTTCGACGTCAAAACACTTAAGAGACGGCCACTTAGCTGCCTGCGCTACGCGCTGAGCCCACAGAATGCAGGAAAAAACGCCGTTTTCTTGCGGGATTGTCGCGATGGTATTTCGTGAGCCTGCTCACATTCAACTTAACTCGCGCCTGTATATAGTTGCCGCCCGTGTTTCGTGTCCGATCTCCGATCGTCACCTAAGTGTCTGATCAAGAAAGGGAAGTAGCGTGCTTTTAACCGCCAAATCCCGACCGCTCCTGGGTCTGGACATCACCACCTCCTCCGTCAAGCTCATCGAATTGAGCATGAGCGGCGGCCAATACCGCGTGGAATCGTACGCCGCCGAAGCGACGCCACCGAACTCAATTAATGAGAAGGCTATCGTCGATGCCAATGCCGTCGGCGAGGCCATCAAACGTGCAGTCAAGCGCGCGGGTGCGCGTGCTAAAGAAGCTGCGGTGGCTATTAGCGGTGATGCTGCGATCACCAAAGTGATTCAGATGCCGCGGACCTTGAGCGAAAACGAGCTCGAAGGCCAAGTGGAATTGCAGGCCGATCAGTACATCCCCTTTCCGATGGAGGAAGTGAGCTTCGACTACGAAGTGATCGGCCCATCGGAGAAAGATCCCGACATGCTTGATGTGCTGCTTGTCGCGACCCGATCGGAAAACGTTGAGCAGCGTGTTGCCGCGTGTGCTGCGGCGGGGCTCACCGCCCGGATCGTCGACGTTGAGGCATTCGCCCTAGAAAACGCTTGCCGCTTGTTGACTCATCAAATGCCCGATGGCGGCTTGGGGCGGGTCATCGCCGTGGTCGATTTCGGTGCCAGCAGTACAACGTTTAGCGTCCTGCGTGATCTGAAAGTGATCTACACGCGCGACTTCGCATTCGGTGGTCAGCAGCTCACCGAAGAGGTGATGCGTACTTACGGGTTGAGCATGGAAGAGGCGGGTCGTGCCAAGAAAGAAGGCGGTCTGCCCGGGAATTACGAAACCGAAGTTCTCGGTCCTTTCATCGACGACATGTGTCAGCAAGTGAGCCGCTCCTTGCAGTTCTTCCTTGCATCCGGAGCAGGTCGCGAGCAACCCGAGCAAATCCTGATCTGCGGTGGCTGCGCGAACATCGCCGGCGCTGCTGAGATGATCCAGAGCCGAGTCGGAATCGAGGCACAACGCGGCGATCCGCTCGGCCAAATGAAAGTGAGCCAAAAGGCCAAGGCACAGGCCGTGAAGAAAGACGCGACTGCGCTGCTTACCGCATGCGGTCTAGCGTTACGGAGCTTCGACTAATGCCACGCATTAACCTATTGCCTTGGCGCGAAGCCGAGCGCAAACGCAAACGGCAGGAATTCGGCGTCGGCGCAGTTGGTGCGCTGATTTTGGCCGGCGTGATTGCACTGGCGGTCAACTGGCAGATGAGCGCCGCTATCGATGCGCAGAACGATCGTAATCAATATCTAAAAAATCAGATTGCTGACCTCGACAAGCAAATTACCGAGATACTGGCGCTCGAGGAACAGAAGGAACGCCTAAAGGCTCGAATTCAAGTCATCGAGCAACTCGAGCGCAGCCGGCCGGAAATCGTCCATGTGATGGATCAGATCGTTCGAACGATACCAGATGGCGTTTACCTGACGTCGGTGAAGCAAACCGATCGCAAGCTGCAAATCAAAGGTGTGGCCCAGTCGAGCACTCGAGTTGCCGCTTACATGCGCAACATCGATTCATCCGAGTGGCTGGCTGACCCATCGCTGGACATTCTTGAAACAAAGGGCAGTACGGACGCTGGGTCTGAATTCACGTTGAATGCTGTTCAGGAAAATCCGCAGGTTGCTCAGTCTGCCGATTCTGGGCCTGCGGCAGGTCCCGCGCGCGCAGGCAGAGGAGCTGCTAAATGAGCAACGTACTCGATCAAATTCGTGAGCTTGACCCGAACGATCCTGGCCGATGGCCCCTGACATTTCGCTTAGGCGCAATCGGAGTGATTTTTCTCGTCGCTGTGGTCCTCATGGCCTATTTCTTGGCCTGGAAACCGAAGAAGCCCGATTTAGATGCTGCGCGTGAGGAAGAGCAGCAACTACTGGGCACGCTGGAGCAGAAGGCACGGAAGGCTGCGAATCTAGATGCGTACAAGGCTCAGCTCGCTGAAATGGAGCAGTCTTTTGGCGCCATGCTACGCAAGCTCCCGAACAAGACTGAAGTGCCGAACTTGCTCACCGATATCTCTCAGCAGGGTTCAGGAGCTGGACTAGATCAGAAATTGTTTCAGCCCAGCCAGCAGGTCAACAAGGACTTTTATGCTGAACTGCCGATCAAGATGCGTCTGACCGGTACCTACCATGCTATCGGGGCGTTCGTGAGCGGAATCGCCGCGCTTCCGCGTATCGTCACGCTTCATGACATCGAGATCACGCCAGTGTCGAAAGCAGCGGGCACGGATTTGTTGCAACTGGACGTGACCGCGAAGACCTACCGATATCTTGATGAGGAAGAACAAGGCTCGCAGCAGCCGCAACGCGCGTCTCGTCCAAACGGCTAACGGCATTCGAGATCCCGCAATTATGAGTCACAGCACATCGAACCTCCTTTTACTCATGCTGGCGGTCGTTTCGCTCGTCGGATGCTCTACCCACATGGATGAGCTGGAACGCAAAGTCGCAGAGATTAAGAGCAGGCCAGGAGAGCGGATCGAACCCCTGCCGGAAATCAAACCCTACGAGGCGTACGTCTATGCTGACAGCAGCTTGCGCTCACCATTTATTCCCAGCGCTCCCGCCAGGAACGATGTAGCAAGTGCAGTACGCCCCGACTCCAAGCGCGCACGCGAGTTCCTCGAACAATTCCCACTGGATACCATGAAGATGGTGGGCACACTGCAGTTGCAAGGCCGCAATTACGGGTTAGTGCAGGGCAAGGATGGCCTAGTTCATCGTGTGTTGCCTGGCAATTTCATCGGGCAAAACGATGGTCGAATCGTCGGTATAGCAAGCACCAAAATTTCAATAATCGAGATCGTCCCGGACGGTCTTGGCGGATACATCGAACGTCCAGCCGCACTGGCGTTGACTGAATGATCCCAGGGAGAAACTCAGAATGTCTTCTTTGAATCGAAATGGGCTCAGTGGCGCTACTCGCCTAAGCGAGGATTCGTTTCGCGCCGCGACGCGGTGGCGGCGTCTCGGTGCATCTTTGGCTGCCATTGCCAGCTTCGCAACTGCATCTGTGTTCGCACAAGGTGCCAATCGCTTGGAAAGCATTCAAGCGAGCGCCACGGGCGGCAACAAAGTTGAGCTCACGCTCAAGTTGAGCGAGGCGGCTCCCACGCCTCTAACGTTCACTGTCGATAACCCAGCTCGCATTGCTCTAGATCTGCCCGATACGACAGTCGCGATGAGCTCGCGGCGAGTAGACGTCAAGCAAGGCGTGCTGGACACCGTCAATGTTGCCGAAGCTAATGGACGTACACGCGTCGTTCTAAACGTCGATAGCCTCGTGCCCTACGAGACGCGCGTTCAAGGTGACACCATCGTTGTCAGTCTTGGTGCATCCTCAGCGTCTCCAGCGCAACGTTCGCTCCCATCGACTTCCCCAGCGATGGCTGCTGCGACTGGGACTAGATCAGCCATGCCCGTGTCCGGCACTCGAAGCGTGAGCAACATTGATTTCCGACGCGGCTCCGACGGTGCAGGTCGCATCATCGTTGAGCTTACCGACTCCAAGGTGCCTGCAGATTTGCGCCAAGAGGGCGGAAAGATCGTCGTCAATTTCGCCAAGACTTCCCTTCCCGACAATCTGATGCAGCGCCTGGATGTGGGCGACTTTGCGACACCGGTCAGCAGCGTCGACGCTATGCGCGTCGCTGACGGAACGCGGCTTGTCATCGCAGCGAGTGGCGATTACGAGCAACTCGCCTATCAATCGGACAACGTCTATACGATTGAGATCAAGCCGGTCGTCAAGCTGCCTCCTGAACTGCAAGATCAAAAGGAATATACCGGTGAGCATCTCACGCTGAACTTCCAAGACATTGAAACACGAGCTGTGTTGCAGTTGCTGGCCGATACCAGCGGTCAGAACATGGTGATCAGCGACACGGTCGGGGGTAACGTCACGTTGCGCTTGCAGAACGTGCCGTGGGATCAGGCCCTCGATATCGTCATGCGCACCAAGGGTCTCGACATGCGCAAGGAAGGCAATGTGATGTTTATCGCGCCTGCTGCAGAAATAGCAGCTAGGGAGAAAGAGCTGCTGTCGGCGCGCAAAGAGGTGCAGCAGCTTGCTCCCTTGCGTACCGAGTATTTGCAGGTCAACTATGCGAAAGCCGCAGACCTTGCAGCATTGATCAAATCAGGTCAAAACAGTTCTCTGCTGTCTCAGCGCGGGAGTGTTGCGATTGACGAGCGGACTAATACCTTGCTTCTTCAAGACACGTCCGATCGACTTGCCGATATCCGTCGTCTAGTGTCGACGCTAGACATTCCCGTTCGGCAAGTGCTCATCGAAGCTCGCATTGTCATCGTCAACGATGATTACAGTCGAGAACTCGGTGTTCGGTTTGGATCAACGGTTGCGTTCGACCACGGCGGAAGCGACGGTCAGGGGATTGTGGCCGGTGGACCGTTCGTGACTGCCGACAACAATGTTGTGCTCTCTCCCAACCCTGCCGCTGCTAGCGCGGGCACGGGGTTTGTGCAGCCAGACCCGGCAGACCGTTACATGGTCAACCTGCCAGTCGCCAATCCCGCGGGCCGCATCGCACTCACCCTGCTGGATTCCGACTACCTGGTCGATCTCGAACTCTCCGCAGCGCAGGCAGAAGGCCGCGGCGAGATCGTGTCTTCACCACGTTTGATTACTGCCAACCAGCGCGAAGCTACGATCGAGCAGGGCGTCGAAATTCCGTATCAGGAGTCTTCATCCAGCGGTGCGACGACCACTCAGTTCAAGAAGGCGGTATTGAGCCTGAAGGTGACTCCACAGATCACGCCGGACAACCGCATCATTCTGGATCTCACCGTTTCGAAGGACAGTGTCGGCCAACTCGTGGCGAGCGCAACTGGCGGCTTCGTACCCAGCATCGATACACGCGAGATCGTCACTCAGGTGCTCGTGAACGACGGCCAAACCGTGGTGCTTGGCGGTATCTTGGAAACGGAACGCCGCGAATCGGAAACCAAGGTCCCATTGCTCGGCGACATTCCGGTGCTCGGTCACTTGTTCAAGACAACCAATAAAACGGACAACAAGGACGAGCTGCTGATCTTTGTGACTCCACGCATCCTGCGCGAAGGTGCGAGCCTCTACTAAGCGCTAAGAGGCTTCTCATCGTGAACGCGGGCGCCCGGCGGGGGGCCGCGGG